>NZ_KB905548.1 GCF_000380965.1 Paenibacillus ginsengihumi DSM 21568
GGTGCGCCGGCCGCGCCCGCCTCGTCCGCAAGCGCGTCGCCTGCTGTCGCCTCCAACGCGATCGTGTCGCCTGCGCCCGCAGACGGCCATTGGATCGGGCAAATATTCAAGGCGCTCGGACTGGACCATGAGAGCGGCTTGCTTAAGCATTGGGGCCGAAGCGACGTCGGTTCGCCGCCCCACCTGTCAGCGGTGCACTCCGAAGGCGCGGAACAGACCCACTTGGCCGATTCGCTCAAAAGCGTGCTGCTGCAGCTGGCCGCGGCCGAAGACGTGCCGGAAAGCTTTAAAGAGGCGGCGAAGCAAGCTGTGCAGCATATTACGGGTCAACAGCTGCTGCTCAGCTCCGACCGCTCGGCGCCGTTTTCCCACATCACCTTGTTCGTCCCGCTGCAGGGGCCGGACGGCGGGCAGACGGCTTCGATCCATATTCAATCGCGAAAGAGCGGGAACGGCGCGCTGGACCCTGACAACTGCCGGCTCGTATTCGACTTGCGGATGAAATCGCTGGGCAATACGATGGTCGATGTTCAGGTCGTGGACCGGATCGTCAGCTTGCACGTACGCAATGACCTGCCGTTTTTGCAGGAGCTGCTGGACAGTCACCGCGATGAAATCGCGGCCGGAATGACTTCCATCGGCTACCAGTTTATTTCGATGAAGTACAGCGCCTACCCGGTCCCGACGTCCGAAGCGTCCCCAGGCTCGGATGTTCTGCAAACGCCGCGAACGGAAGCCGCCGCAGAAACGGGATACATTCCAAAACGTTATAAGGGCGTGGATTACCGGATATGAAGGACGACCAAGCTTACAACAAAGGAAACCGTCACCCGTCCCCGGCCGCCGCGTCCATGAAAAAAGCGGTCGCGCTCAAATATTTGCCGGACCAGCCCGGTGCGCCGAAGGTTGTCGCCAAAGGAAGCGGGCGCACTGCCGAGACCATCATCAATAAAGCGAAGGAGAGCGGCGTGCCATTGCAGGAGGACGCCTCTTTGGTCGAAGTGCTGTCGAAGCTCGACCTGGATCAGGAGATTCCTCCGGAGCTGTATGAGCTGGTAGCGGAAGTGCTCAGCTTCATCTACCGGTCCGATCAGCGGGCCGGGTTGCGGGGGGACGGGCGATGAACGAACGACAGCTTCCCCGTAGCCGCGTATCTCGCAGACAGCTGGGGACGGCCGGCGAGCAAGCTGCCGAAAATTATGTGATCGGGCAGGGGTATGTCGTCTTGGCCCGCAATTGGCGCTGCCGCACCGGCGAGCTCGATCTGGTCGCGCTGGAGGGGGAGACGCTGGTGTTTATCGAAGTGCGAACCCGTTCAGCCGGCTCGGTCTCCTTCGGCACGCCGCAGGAATCCGTCGATCCGCGAAAGCGCAGGAAAGTGCTGGAAACCGCCCGAGTATACGTACATCAGCACCGGCTTCACGACCGGCAAATTCGCTTCGATGTCATAGCGGTTGTGGCGGACGAGCAGGGCGTTCCGATTCATATAGAGCTGATACAAGGCGCCTTTTAGGCGTCTATTTGTCATGCTGCAGAAGTTTTTCATGACGAACAGCAGCCTGCCGGCCAGACCTTCAGCCAAAGATTAAGGTTGCCAAAGTCAGGCCAGGAAGAGCGCGCTCGCTCATCACTGAATGCCTGACACCGATGTTAGGGAGTATGATGGCACTGTGCTGACGTCGCGGACGTGGTGATAGATTTTGCAGAAAATACAACATTTTGCCTATGATTTGAACAAGAGAGAAGAAAATCATGCATTTCGTACAACATTTTGGCACGATCGGCATAAAAATCCGCTGAAAATCGTCCGAAATTTTGCACAAAATGCAACATTGCTCCTCAATTGCAGGCTTATTCCCAAGTTTTGTTGTACAAAATACAACATATCCTGTCCTGCATGCGTAGTGTCAGGATCATCTTGTACCTAGCGAGGCCCTGAGGAGCCCTGCATATCCCATATAACCGGATCGCCCTGGTTAACGGTCGGCGGATCGCTTCGGATCACCGGATAACTCGGGGTTGGCGGATCGCCTCGGATCACCGGATAACTCGGGTCGGCGGATCGCTTCGGATCACCGGATAACTCGGGGTCGGCGGATCGCGTCGGATCACCGGATAACTCGGGGTCGGCGGATCGCGTCGGATCACCGGATAACTCGGGTCGGTGGATCGCGTCGGATCACCGGATAACTCGGGTCGGTGGATCGCGCCGGATCACCGGATAACTCGGGGTCGGCGGATCGCGTCGGATCACCGGATAACTCGGGGTCGGCGGATCGCGCCGGATCACCGGACACCTCCGGATCACCGGCTACCTCCGAGCAACTTCGGAACAACCGCATAACTTTGGACACATGATCTGCTGTTTCATTCAGGCGCGGCCCCTCCTGTCCAGTACCCGGTACTGCAGCGCTTCCGCCACATGCTCCGGGAGAATCGTCTCGCTTCCGGCGAGATCGGCGATGGTCCGGGCAATCTTGATGATCCGGTCGTGGGCCCGCAGGCTCAGGCCCAGGCGGGCAAACGAATCCTGCAGCAGTCCGGCCGCTTCCCGCGACAGCGCGGCGTGCTCCCGCAGCATTTTGCCGGCCAGCTCGCTGTTGAAGGAGATGCCGATCGTTCGGTATCTGTGCTGCTGGATGCGGTGAGCCGATTCGACGGCAGCGCGCATTTCGGCGGACGACAGGGGGGCTTGGGCAGGCATCAGCTCATGGTAAGCGGAGCGCGGCACTTCGACCTGCAGGTCGATGCGATCGAGCAACGGGCCGGACATTTTCGAGCGGTATCTGGAGAGCTGGGCCGGGCTGCACAAGCATTCCCTGCCTTCCGTCTGCGCCCCGAGCCAGCCGCAGGGACAAGGATTCATCGAGGCCGCGAGCAAAAAATGCGCCGGGAACGTATACGTTGTCCTCGCCCGGCTGATCGTCACGACACGGTCCTCCATCGGCTGCCTCAGCGCTTCCAGCGCGACGCGGGAAAACTCCGGCAGCTCGTCCAGGAACAAAATGCCGCGATGCGCGAGGCTGACCTCCCCCGGCTTCGGAACGCTCCCTCCTCCGATCAGCCCTGCGGCGGAGATGGAGTGATGAGGGGAGCGAAAAGGTCTTTCCCGCACGAGCCGACAGCGATCGGCGAATTTGCCCGAAGCGCTGTAGATTTTCGTCACCTCGATCGATTCGTTCTCCCCGAGCGGGGGCATGATCGTCGGCAGCCGCTTGGCGAGCATTGTTTTGCCGGTGCCGGGCGGGCCGATCAGCAAAATGTTGTGCATCCCTGCGGCGCTGATCGTCATCGCTCTCTTGGCATGCAGCTGGCCTAACACATCGGCATAATCGTCCTGCGAGGCGCGGGCGGAAGCCGCTCCCGCGGCGCTTCGGGGCGAGGCCTCTCCGGCGCCGTCCGGCTTCTGCGGAAAGCCGGCCTTCAGCTCGCTCAGATGTGCGATCGGCCAAACCTCGTAGCCGCTGAGCAGCCGCGCCTCTTCCTCGTTGCCCTTGGGGACGATCACTTTGGAGAGCCCCATGGACCGGGCGGCGGTCATCATCGAGAGCACGCCGGCGACCGGCCGAACCGAGCCGTCCAGCGCCAGCTCGCCGATCAGCAAAATCTTCTCCAGCCCTTCGCAGTGCCATTGCCCGCTCGTCAGTAAAATGCCCGCGGCGATGGCCAGATCGAAGGAGGCTCCTTCCTTCCGCACATCGGCGGGAGCGAGGTTGACGGTAATCCGCTGCAGCGGAAAAGCGTACCCGCAATTTTTGATGGCGGCGCGCACCCGCTCCATCGATTCCTTGATGGCGCTGTCGGGCAGGCCGACGATATTCATTTGCGGCAATCCGTTGCTCAGATCGACCTCCACCTCGACCCGCTTGCCTTCCACGCCGTGCAGGCAGGCGCTGATCAGCTTTCCGTACATAGCAAAAAACACCTTCCCCCTGATCGTTAATGTCATCAAGGCAAAGGTGCTTCCTTATGCGCTCATATTCGGTTGGACTCTTATGACGAGCGATTCTCTCATCATCGGCCCGTCCCCTTCGGTGTTGAAAATTCAGCGTGCGAATATCGCCGAATTTTCGGGACAATCCTTCGCGATGCATTTCGCGGATAAATCCTATTATAAGGTATGAATGCCGACGATGACAACCGGTTTTGCCAGACTTGAGGGATAAAATATCCAATTTCGGTTAAACTAGGCATCGAGGTGATAATGATGCAAAATAAACCGTATTTTTGTCCGAACTGCCGTTCGAACCGGATCAAATTCAGCGTCATCTCCAGCTACTCGCAATATTTTTTGAAAGATGCGGTTACCGGCGAGATTCGCGAATTCGGCGACCAGCGGCCCATCGAGGACAGCGAGCCGACGATTCAATGCCTGGTGTGCAATTTCGCCGGCAACGAGCTCCGCTTCGTCAAGCAGGCGGAACGCGAGCCGCGGACCGTGACGCCGACGAATCCGACGTATATGTAAGCCGGCACCGGTCACGCTTATAGACGGCGCATTTTTTCCGATACACGAGGGAAGGATGCGCTTTTGTTTTGCCCAAGGCAGTGCGGGCCGGCCGCTCCGAAAAGGATTTGTTGTAGATTCTATAAAAAATATTAATTGCTTTTTCGGGCAGCTTCGCAGAAAAAATAAGGAAAGTGTCGACAAAAAGTGTTACAATGATATAGGCTTGCATTCGCTTTTTTGGACATGCAGGCGTTTTTTCGCGCATGGAAGCATGCGGGCGAAAGCCAATTCGCGGTTTGCGGTTGGGGCCGGCCTTCAGGCCGATCGGCCCTGATTGATATAGCAAGCTACACTGATAGGAGGATTTTGCTGAATGAATATCCATGAATATCAAGGCAAAGAAGTGCTTAAACAGTACGGGGTAACCGTACCGGAAGGAAAGGTGGCTTTCTCGGCGGACGAAGCGGTGGAAGCGGCGAAGGCGCTCGGCACTCCGGTCGTTGTCGTTAAAGCGCAGATTCATGCCGGCGGACGCGGCAAGGCAGGCGGCGTCAAGATTGCCAAGAGCCTTGACGAAGTTCGCGCTTACGCGCAGGAATTGCTGGGCAAAGTCCTCGTTACTCATCAGACGGGTCCGGAAGGCAAGGAAGTGAAGCGCCTTCTGATTGAGGCCGGCTGCGATATCAAGAAGGAATACTATGTCGGCGTTGTCGTGGACCGCGCTACAGGCCGCGTCGTTATGATGGCGTCGGAAGAGGGCGGCACGGAGATCGAAGAAGTGGCCGCGCGCACGCCAGAGAAAATTTTCAAAGAAGTGATCGATCCGGCTGTCGGCCTGCAAGCGTTTCAGGCGCGAAAGCTGGCTTACTCCATTAACATCCCGACCGAGCTTGTAGGCAAAGCGGTGAAATTCATGACGGCGCTCTACAACGCTTTCGTTGACAAGGACTGCTCGATCGCCGAGATCAACCCGCTCGTCGTCACCGGCGACGGCAACGTCATGGCGCTTGACGCCAAGCTGAACTTCGACTCCAACGCGCTGTTCCGCCATAAGGACATTCTGGAGCTTCGCGACCTGGACGAGGAAGACGAGAAGGAAATTCAAGCATCCAAATTCGATCTGAGCTATATCGCGCTCGACGGCAACATCGGCTGCATGGTCAACGGCGCCGGCCTGGCCATGGCGACGATGGACATCATCAAATATTACGGCGGCGAGCCGGCCAACTTCCTCGACGTGGGCGGCGGCGCGACGAAAGAGAAAGTGACCGAAGCGTTCAAAATCATTTTGTCCGACGAGAACGTCAAGGGCATTTTCGTCAACATTTTCGGCGGCATCATGAAGTGCGACATCATCGCCGAGGGCGTCGTGGCAGCGGCCAAGGAGCTTGGTCTCAGCCGTCCGCTGGTCGTTCGTCTGGAAGGCACGAACGTGGAGCTGGGCAAGAAAATTTTGAACGAATCCGGCCTGAACATCGTCGCTGCCGACTCGATGGCGGACGGAGCGCAGAAGATCGTCGCTCTCGTAAAATAATTCGCTCATTCGCCTCGCAGGCGGCGGGCAACACTTGCTAGCGCATTACAATTTAACAGGGGATGTGAACGAGTAAGATGAGTATTTTGGTTAATAAAGATACAAAAGTCATTACGCAGAACATGACGGGCAAAACAGGCATGTTCCATACGCTGGGCGGCCTCGAGTACGGTACGCAGATGGTTGCCGGCGCAGTTCCGGGCAAAGGCGGCACGAGCGTCGATTTCAACCTGGAGAACGGGCAAAAGGTGACGCTGCCGGTTTACAACACGGTTCACGAAGCGAAGGAAGCGACCGGAGCGACGGCTTCCGTTATCTACGTTCCGCCGGCGTTCGCGGCCGATGCGATCATGGAAGCGGTCGATGCGGATCTGGATCTCGTCATCTGCATTACGGAAGGCATCCCGGTTCTTGACATGGTCAAGGTCAAGCGCTTTATGGAAGGCAAGAGAACCCGCCTGATCGGACCGAACTGCCCGGGGGTCATCACGCCGGGCGAGTGCAAAATCGGCATCATGCCGGGTTACATTCATACGCCGGGCCATGTCGGCGTCGTATCCCGCAGCGGAACGCTGACGTACGAAGCGGTTCATCAGCTGACGACGCGCGGCATCGGCCAATCCTCGGCCGTGGGCATCGGCGGCGACCCTGTCAAAGGCTCCGAGTTCATCGACATTTTGAAGCTGTTCAACGAAGACCCGGATACGTATGCGGTCATCATGATCGGCGAGATCGGCGGCTCCGCGGAAGAGGAAGCGGCCGAGTGGATTGCGGCGAACATGAAGAAGCCGGTCGTCGGCTTCATCGGCGGGCAAACGGCGCCTCCCGGCAAGCGAATGGGCCATGCCGGCGCCATCATCTCCGGCGGCAAAGGCACCGCCGCAGAGAAGGTCGCAACGATGGAGCGCTGCGGCATCCGCGTTGCTCCGACGCCTTCCGAGATGGGCTCCACTCTGGTGAAGGTGCTCGAGGAGCAAGGCTTGCTTGAGAAGTGCATCACCAACAAATCATAAAACTAAAATCAATTATAGTGGGCAAGAAGCCCCTTCCAAGGTCCTTGGCGGACTGCGGAAGGGGCTTTTTTTGCGATTTCGGCTGCGAAGGCATAGCATGAGATGGCGAATTGCCGCAAAGTTGTTTATACCCTAAGGAGTGATATATACTATATGGATAATCGAAGCATGCTGTTTGCTTTGCATCATATGGAAGGTGTTGGCTGGAAAACGATCTCGCTGCTCGTTCGGCAGCTTGAGCGTTTGCACGACATCGCACGGCTTGACGAGGAAGCGCTGGCCATGCGGTCCGGCCTGCCCCGCTCCAAGGCGCGAGCCGTCCGCGAGCAGCTGGCCCGGATGGGCGCCGGGGAAGTGGAGCGACTGGAGCAAAGCTATGCGAATGACGGCATCGGTTGGGTCACCGTATGGGACAAGGCGTATCCCCAGTGGCTAAAGCATACCGCGCAGCCGCCGTGGATTCTCTATTACCGGGGAAATTGGCAGCTGGCCCAGAAGCCGTGCCTGGCGATGGTCGGCACCCGTACGCCGACAGCCTACGGCAAGCTGACCGCGGAGCGGCTGGCCCGGGAAGTAGCGGAAGCGGGCCTGTGCGTCGTCAGCGGATTGGCCCGGGGCATCGACAGCGCCGCGCACACGGGGGCGCTGAGCGGGCCGGGCGGGACGATCGCCGTGCTCGGATGCAGCATCGACGTTGTTTATCCGCCCGAGAATAAGCCGCTGTACCGGCAAATTTCCGAGCGAGGGCTGCTCCTCTCGGAGTACCCGCGGCGGACGAAGGCGCATCCCGGCCTGTTTCCGCAGCGCAACCGCATCATTGCCGGGCTCAGTCTGGGCGTTGTCGTCGTCGAGGCGGCCGAGAAGAGCGGCTCGCTCATTACGGCCGATCTCGCCTTGGAGAATTCGCGCGACGTGTTCGCCGTTCCCGGGCCGATCAGCTCGCCCAAGAGCCGGGGGGCGCTGAGGCTGATTCAGCAGGGCGCCAAGCTCGTTGCAGGCGCGGAGGATATTTTGGAGGAATACGCGCGCTGGATATCGATGGACGGTATGGCACACATTAAGCATACGGCGGATGAGCCGGGGCTTACCCGCGATCAGCAAACCGTCGTTGAATTGCTGGAGCACGGTCCGATGTCCGTCGACGAACTGCTGGCCCGCACCCAATTTACGTTTGGACATTTGCACTCAGTTCTGATACATTTACTAATGATTAAACGTATTGTTGAACTACCCGGTTCTGTATACTCCGTACCGTAATTGGAATATACGTTACATATATTCATCGTCGAAAGGGGAAGGACGCCTATGGCCGATTCATTAGTCATTGTGGAGTCGCCCGCCAAAGCCAAAACGATAGGCAAATATTTGGGCAGCAAATATATCGTCAAAGCGTCGATGGGTCATATCCGCGATTTGCCGAAAAGCCAGATGGGAGTAGAGATTCGCAACAACTTCGAACCGAAATACATCACCATCCGCGGGAAAGGCTCCGTGCTCAAAGAGCTGAAGGATGCCAGCAAAAAGGTTAAGAAAGTATATCTCGCGGCGGACCCCGATCGCGAAGGCGAAGCGATTGCCTGGCACCTTGCCCATTATCTGGAACTGCCGCAAAACGAAGCGTGCCGCGTCGTATTTAACGAAATTACGAAGCAGGCGGTCAAGGACGCCTTCAAGTCTCCGAGACGCATTAACCAGGATTTGGTCAACGCCCAGCAGGCCCGCCGCATTCTCGACCGGCTCGTAGGCTACAAGATCAGCCCGCTGCTGTGGAAAAAGGTCAAGAAGGGGCTCTCCGCCGGCCGGGTCCAATCCGTCGC
This sequence comes from Paenibacillus ginsengihumi DSM 21568, assembly GCF_000380965.1. Taxonomy (GTDB): domain Bacteria; phylum Bacillota; class Bacilli; order Paenibacillales; family NBRC-103111; genus Paenibacillus_G; species Paenibacillus_G ginsengihumi. Next base: position 8,815 of record NZ_KB905548.1, read on the forward strand.
GGTGAAGCTGATCTGCGATCGGGAGAACGAGATCAAGGCGTTCGTGCCGGAAGAATATTGGTCGATCACGGCGAAGCTGGCTAGCGGCAAGACGGACTTCGAAGCGAAGTTCTACAGCATCGGCGACAAGAAGGAGCTGCACAACCAGCAGGAAGTAGACGAGGTGCTCGCCGTGCTGGACAAAGCGTCTTTCGTTGTGCGAGACGTGAAAGAGAAGGAGCGGCTAAGAAACCCCGCTCCGCCGTTCATCACGAGCTCCCTGCAGCAGGAGGCGGCCCGCAAGCTCAACTTCCGCGCGGCCAAAACGATGTCCGTCGCCCAGCAGCTGTATGAAGGGATCGATATCGGCAGCGAGGGCACGGTCGGTCTTATCACGTACATGCGTACAGACTCGACGCGAATATCGCCGGTTGCCCAGGAAGAAGCGAAGGAATACATCATCGGCAAATACGGGGCGTCCTATTATCCCGAAACGCCGCGCAATTATGTCCGAAAGAACGCCAACGCCCAGGACGCGCACGAAGCGATCCGGCCGAGCTCGGTGCTTCGCGACCCCGACTCGATCAAAGGGTATTTGTCCCGTGACCAATACCGGCTGTACCGCCTCATTTGGGAGCGGTTCGTAGCGAGCCAGATGGCGTCCGCCGTTCTCGACACGATGACGGTCGACATTGCGGCAGACAGCGTGCTGCTGCGGGCCGTCGGCTCGAAAGTGAAATTTCCGGGCTTTATGAAGGTATATGTGGAAGGCAACGACGACGCAGCGCCCGATGCCGGGGACGAGGAGAAGCTGCTGCCTCCGATGAAGCCTGGCGACAAGGTGAGCGCGAAGCAGATCGATCCGAAGCAGCACTTTACCCAGCCGCCTCCAAGATATACAGAAGCGCGGCTCGTCAAGGCGCTGGAGGAGATGGGCATCGGCCGTCCGAGCACCTATGCGCCGACGCTGGAGACGATCCAAAAGCGCGGTTACGTGGCGATTGAGGAGAAGAAGTTTGTTCCGACCGAGCTTGGCGAGCTGGTCATTCAGCAAATGGCCGAGTTTTTTCCGGAAATTCTTGACGTCGAATTTACCGCGCATATGGAAGAGGAGCTGGATCACGTCGAGGAAGGCAAGGAAGACTGGGTGCAGGTGCTGAACGAATTTTACAAATCGTTCGAGAAGCGGCTCGAAGTCGCCGAGGAAGAGATGGAGAAAGTCGAAATCCAGGACGAAGTGTCCGACGAGATTTGCGAGAAGTGCGGTCGACATTTCGTCTATAAGATGGGGCGGTTCGGCAAATTCCTCGCCTGTTCGGGCTTCCCGGAATGCCGCAATACGAAGCCGATCATCAAGGATACGGGCGTAACGTGTCCGAACTGCCAGCAGGGCAAAATCATCGAGCGGCGCAGCAAAAAAGGGCGGCTGTTCTATGGGTGCGACCGCTATCCGGAGTGCGAATTCGTCTCCTGGGATAAACCGGTCGAGACGCCTTGCCCAAAGTGCGGCTCGCTGCAGGTGGAGAAGCGCAACAAATCCGGTACGTTCGTGCAGTGCACGAAATGCGATCACCGGGTGGAAGTCGAGGATCAGAAGGACTGACTTAAGGCGTCAGCCTTCATAAGAAAGCAGGTTGTCGTTGGGAGTGAACGTTCGTGGAACCGTCCAAAGTAACCGTGATCGGCGCCGGCCTGGCGGGCAGCGAAGCTGCATGGCAGATCGCCTCGCAAGGGGTGCCGGTTACCCTGTATGAAATGCGCCCGGTCAGAAAGACGCCGGCGCACATCACCGACAAATTCGCCGAGCTGGTCTGCAGCAACTCGCTGCGGGCCAACGGCTTGACCAATGCAGTAGGCGTGCTCAAGGAAGAGATGCGCCTTATGAATTCGCTGATTTTGCGCTGTGCGGACAAGCATGCCGTCCCGGCCGGAGGAGCGCTTGCAGTCGATCGCGACGGCTTCTCCGGAGAGGTCACCGACATGCTGCGCAGCCATCCGCTTATCGAGGTGCGCAATGAGGAAATCACCGATATCCCCGCAGGGATCGCGGTCATTGCCACCGGGCCGCTCACTTCGCCCGCGCTGTCGGACAAGATCAAGGCGCTTCTCGGCGAAGAGTATTTCTACTTCTACGATGCCGCCGCGCCGATCGTCGAGAAGGAGTCCATCGATATGGACAAGGTGTTCCTCGCTTCCCGTTATGACAAAGGGGAAGCCGCCTATTTGAACTGCCCCATGACGGAGGAAGAGTTCGAAGCTTTCTATGAGGCCTTGATAACGGCGGAAGCGGCGCCGATCAAAGATTTCGAGAAGGAAATATACTTCGAGGGCTGCATGCCGATCGAGGTGATGGCAAGGCGGGGCAAGCAGACGGTGCTGTTCGGTCCGATGAAGCCCGTCGGCCTGGTCGACCCGCGGACGGGCCGGCAGCCTCACGCCGTCGTTCAGCTTCGCCAGGACAACGCCGCCGGGACGCTGTACAATCTCGTCGGGTTCCAGACGCACTTGAAGTGGGGCGAGCAGAAGCGGGTATTCTCGATGATTCCGGGATTGGAAAACGCCGAATTCGTGCGGTACGGCGTCATGCACCGCAATACGTTCATCAATTCGCCGAAGCTGCTGAAGGCGACGTACCAGTTCCGCGCAAGGGACGACCTGTTCTTCGCCGGCCAGATGACCGGCGTCGAGGGCTACGTGGAATCGGCGGCGTCGGGCCTGATCGCTGGCATCAATGCCGCGCGGCTGGCGCGGGGCCTCGAGCCCTTGGTGCTTCCCGAGGACACGGCGCTCGGCAGCATGGCGCAGTATATTACGACGGCCGATTTTAGGCATTTTCAACCGATGAACGCGAATTTCGGGCTGTTTCCGCCGTTGGATGAGAAAATCAGGAACAAGAAGCTGAAGAACGAAAAGATCGCCCGGCGCGCAATTGAGAAAATTCAGAATTTTTCACAAAAGCTATACAATTCTTCTTGTCATTGAAACAGTTGCTGTGTTACTATAATTATGTTTTAAGGGGTCCGCTGCTCAGATCCCGTTTTTTGTTTTTACAGGTTTTGACCTCCATAGAACGATTAATTCGGAACTAAGCGGGAACGGCTTAGTTTTTCTGCTAGATAAGTCCAATGGGCGCATGGGCCCCGAATGGGAGGAAACAATCCGATGGAACCGCGTATGGACCAATCGTTTCATGCCACAACGATCTTTGCCATCCGTCATCAGGGGCGGGGGGCGATCGCCGGAGACGGGCAGGTAACGTTCGGCAACAGCATGGTGATGAAGCACTCCGCCAAGAAGGTGCGCAGGCTGTACCGCGGCCAAGTGCTTGCCGGGTTTGCCGGATCTGTCGCCGATGCGATCACGCTGTTCGAGAAATTCGAGGGCAAGCTGGAGGAGCATCATGGCCAGCTGCAGCGGGCTGCCGTGGAGCTAGCCAAGGAGTGGCGCTCCGACCGCGTGCTTCGCCGGCTGGAGGCGATGATGATCGTGATGGATAAAAGCGGCATGCTGCTTATTTCCGGGACGGGCGAAATCATCGAGCCGGACGACGGCATTCTGGCGATCGGTTCCGGCGGAAGCTTCGCGCTGGCGGCAGGACGGGCTTTGCAGCGCTATGCGCCGAATATGAGCGCGAAGGAAATCGCTCACGCCGCGCTGACGATGGCGGCGGAAATTTGCGTGTACACCAACCATAACATCGTGCTCGAAGAGCTGGAGTAAACGTTAAGAGGAGGATGCGAGTCGTGAAGCACACTGCCTTAACTCCGAGAGAGATCGTAGCCGAGCTTGACAAATATATCGTAGGCCAGAAGATGGCCAAGAAATCGATGGCTGTCGCCTTGCGGAACCGCTATCGCCGCAGCTTGCTGGACGACGGAATCCGCGAGGAGATCGTCCCGAAAAATATTTTGATGATCGGGCCTACCGGCGTCGGCAAGACGGAGATCGCCAGGCGTCTGGCCAAGCTGGTGAACGCCCCTTTTATTAAGGTGGAGGCGACCAAGTTCACGGAGGTCGGCTATGTGGGCCGGGACGTCGAGTCGATGGTCAGAGATTTGGTGGAGACCTCGATTCGCATGGTGAAGGCCGAGAAGACGGAGCATGTCAAGGAGCGGGCCGCTCAGCTTGCGGAGGATCGCATTGCCGCGATTCTCGTGCCGAGCCCCGCGAAGCAGCGCGTGCAGCGCAATCCGCTGGAGATGCTGTTCGGCCAAGGCGGGCCAAATCAGCAGGAGCCGGAGCAGGAAACGGACGATGCGATATTGTCCAAGCGGCGGGAAATCAAGCAGCAGCTGCAGCGCGGCGAATTGGAAAATCAGGTGATCGAGATCGAAGTCGAGGACAATGCGCCTTCCATGTTCGATCTGCTGGCCGGCCAGGGCAATGAGCAGGCCGGCATGAATATGCAGGAGCTGTTCGGCAACTTGATGCCGCGCCGCCTTAAGAAGCGCAAGCTGCCGATCAAGGAAGCGCGCAAGGTGCTGCTGCAGGAGGAGGCGCAGAAGCTGCTCGATATGGATGAGGTCGTCCAGGAAGCGGTGAAGCGGGCCGAACAGTACGGCATGATTTTTATCGATGAGATCGACAAGATTTGCAGCTCCGGCCGGGGCAGCGGGCCTGACGTATCCCGGGAAGGGGTGCAGCGGGATATATTGCCGATCGTCGAAGGCTCGACCATTATGACCAAATACGGCCCCATCAAGACTGACTACATTTTGTTCGTCGCCGCGGGCGCCTTCCATATCGCCAAGCCGTCGGATCTCATTCCCGAGCTGCAGGGAAGATTCCCGATTCGGGTGGAGCTGAACAGTTTGACGCAGCAGGATTTCGTGCTCATTCTCAAGGAGCCGCAAAACGCGCTGACGAAGCAATATACGGCTTTGCTGGAAACGGAAGGGATCAAGGTCAGTTTCTCCGACGAAGCGATCGGCGAGATCGCCCGCATTGCCGCAGAAGTCAATCAGCATACAGATAATATCGGCGCGAGGCGCCTGCATACGATTTTGGAGAAGCTGCTGGAGGATTTGTCTTTCGAAGCGCCTGAAATTACATTGGAGCAATTCGTCATTACCCCCGAATACGTGCGGGAGAAGCTGTCGGATATCGCCCAAAATCGCGATCTGAGCCAATACATTTTGTAACATGGAACACAGATTCGCCTGAAGCGTTTCATATAACGGTCGGCGCGAAGCCGGCCGCCAATCCGGGAGGCTTTCGTTAAGATGACTTTGCTAATGAAAACAAGAAGGCTGAACAAGCTGCTGCAGAAGGAGGCGGGCAATCCCGTCAGCTTTGCCGATATGGCCAAAGTGCTGAGCGATATTCTCAATGCCGACATTTTCGTGGTCAGCCGGAAGGGGAAAGTGCTCGGTTGCGCATACGCCTCGCCTTCGCACAACGAAGTAATGAGCGGAACGGTGCTGCAGGAAAACCGGTTTCCGCAGGAATACAACCAGCGTCTGCTGAAGGTGGAGGAGACTTCCTCGAATCTGGAGACCGGCAGCGAATATGACGTTTTCGGGGAGCCGCTATCCGGCGAACCGCTCTTTATTACGATTGTGCCGATCATCGGCGGCGGAGAACGCTTGGGCACGCTCGTGCTGACAAGAAGCGGCGGCCGCTTCATCGACGACGATCTCATTTTGGCGGAGTATGGATCGACGGTCGTCGCCATGGAAATTTTGCGGGAAAAAGCGGAGCAGATCGAGATCGAAGCGCGCAGCAAGGCGGTGGTGCAGGTTGCCGTCGGCTCCTTGTCGTTCAGCGAGCTGGAGGCGGTGGAGCATATTTTCGAGCAGCTGGATGGGACGGAAGGGCTGCTTGTGGCCAGTAAAATCGCCGACCGCGTCGGCATCACCCGTTCGGTGATCGTCAATGCGCTGCGCAAGCTGGAAAGCGCGGGCGTGATCGAGACCCGGTCTTTAGGCATGAAAGGGACTTATATTCGGGTATTGAACGACCAGCTGCTGACAGGCATTCAAAATGCCAAATGAGCAGCGATCCATTTTGTAACATTCGAACAAAATTTCACAAAAAATATGAGAGAAGCCCTGTTTTTTACAAAACCAAAGTAAAATATAGGGCTTTTTTCTTATTGTAAAACTTTTCAATATTCGAGACTATATATATGGTTCTCATTTACTACAATATATTTTGCCTCTCGAAATTTTTTTAATAATTTGTCGAAGGAAGGAGGAATATAGACCCCCTTTGTTGAAGTACCTATTCACATTCGTGTAAGAAAGTGGGACTCTATCCATGGATATTTTCAACAAACCGGCTTTGCAGCTAGTAGAACGGTCTTTAGACGCAGCCGCATTGCGTCAGCGGGTCATAGCCGACAATGTGGCCAATGTCGACACCCCGAATTTCAAAAGATCGGAAGTCCAGTTTGAAGAACTACTCCGTCAGGAGATGAATGGGTCTCTCGTAGGTTATAGGACCGATCCAAGGCACATTCCAATCGGGGAACCGGGACTCGCCCTCCCTAGAGTCGTGCAAGATACTTCGACAATCGTCAACAACAATTTGAACAATGTCGATATCGATTACGAAATGTCGCTTATGGCCCTGAACCAGCTGCGCTACAATACGATGATCGAACAGGTCAGCGGCACTTTTAACAAGCTGAGAACATCAATCGGAGGGAGAGGGTAACCGATGAGACTGACCAACGCATTCGATATCAGCTCGTCCGCATTGACGGCCCAAAGATTCCGAATGGATGTCATTTCATCCAACATCGCCAATGCGGACTCGACAAGAGCCCGCATGGTGGACGGGCGGTGGGTGCCTTACCAGCGGAAGCTGGTGGCGATCGAGCCCAGGAAGCCGAGCTTCGCAGAGGCGCTGCAGGGCGCCGTAAACGGCCGTGCCGGGCAAGGCGTGCAGGTGGCGCGGGTTACCGAAGACCCATCGCCGTTCAAGCAAGTATACAATCCGACCCATCCGGATGCAGATGAGAACGGATTTGTCATGCTGCCGAATGTCGATGTGTTGAAGGAAATGGTCGATATGATCTCCGCCACCCGTTCTTACGAAGCGAACGTTACGGTGCTGAACGCATCGAAGGCGATGATCACGAAAGCACTTGAAATCGGCAAATAACCCGCGAATCATACAGGAAAGGAAGTCGGCCCATCATGATTGATCGAGTACATAACGTTGCCGTCGTCCCGTCGGTCTCTGACCAACCGGCCGGCAGGACGACTCCGGCCGAAGCGGCGGAAAGCTTCGGCAGCTTTTTGAAGGAAGCGATCGAGAATTTGAACGGGCAGCAAGCCTACGCAGAGCAATTGGGAGGACAATTCATTCGAGGAGAAGCGGTTGATGGGCATCAACTGAAGATTGCCGGAGAGAAGGCATCCCTCGGGCTGGAGCTGACGGTCCAAATCCGGAACAAGGTCGTCGAAGCCTATCAGGAAATTATGCGAACGCAACTCTGATTCAGGCGACAGATCAAGCTACGGCGACTCGGATGAGGTGAAACAGTGAACGAGAAAATCAGCCAGTATTGGAACCGCGCGACTCAATATTGGTCCCAGTTATCCAAAGCGCAAAAAGCGACCTTCATTTCCACTGTGATTCTGGTCATTCTTACGATTGCAGTAATTAGCTATAATTTTTCCAAAACGGAGTACGCACTAGCGTACACGGATCTGCAGCCCGGCGACGCAGCCGCCATCAAAGGTTATCTGGACAGCGCAGGCATTCCGTACCAGCTGAGCGAGGACGGCAAGAGCATCGGCGTTCCGCGCAGCGAAGTGGCTAATGTCAAGCTGGCGGTCGAATCCCAGGGCCTGAACAAGGGAAGCAATATCGGCTACGGGGCATTCAAAGAAAGCGGAACGTTCGGCATTACGGATCGCGAATTCGACGTGAAGTACGTAAACGCAATCCAAGGCGAGCTGCAGCAGCTGATCAATTCCAACAACGCGATCAGCGACTCCAAGGTGCTCATCAGCTTGCCGGAGAAGAGCGTCTTTCTGAAAGAAGCGGGAGCGGAGCAGGCGACGGCGTCGGTCGTGGTGAACATCAAGCCGGGCTACCAGCTCGATCAGGCGAAGGTCGATACGATGTATCATCTCGTGTCGCACAGCATCAAGGGGCTGCCTATCGAGAACATCACCATCTCCGACCAGGACGGCAACCCGCTTGAATATTCCAAGAGAAACGGCACGCTGAACAGCCCGTCCACGATTGCGGCGCAGCATTTTGAGATCAACAATCAGTTCAAAAACGATGTGCAGCGCAACGTTCAGCAGATGCTCGGCACGATTCTCGGCAAGGACAAGGTTATTGTCAGCGTGTTCTCAACCATGAACTTTGACCAGAGAAATACGAGGCAGCAGCTGGTCACCGCGCCCAATGAGGAAGAGCAGCGAGGGCTGGAAATTTCCTTGCAGGAAATCCAGAAGTCCTACAACAGCGACGGCGCAGGGGCGCCGGGCGGCATCGCGGGCACCGGCGGCACGGACGTGCCGGGATATCCGGGAATGAACAGCTCGGGAGCAGCCAACTCGGAGGAGTTGCAACGAACCGTCAATTACGAAGTGAACCGGATTACGAACGATATCGTGTCCACTCCGTACGTTGTGAAAGATTTGACCATTAACGTCGGCATTGAACCTCCTACTCCGGAAGATCCGACATCGCTCGCGCCGGAGACCATTCAGGCTGTGGAGCAAATTTTGGTCAACATCGTGCGCACGGCGCTCGCCGATAGCGGCCAGGAGCTGACGGAGGAAGAGCTGGAAAGGAAAGTATCGGTCTTCCCGCACAGCTTCGATCGGCCGGCTGAGTCGCAAGGCCTAGCGAATAACGCCATGCTGCTGTACGGCGGTTTGGGCGGACTCGCGCTTGCGCTGCTGGCAGGCGGCGGCTATTGGCTGATGAGAAGACGGAAAGCGCAGGAAGCGGCAGAGGACGATTTTATTGCAGATGCGCCTCAGCCTGAATTCCCGACGATCGACCTTGATAACGTGCCGAACGAAAATCAGGTCCGCAAGCAGTTGGAGCAGCTTGCGCGCAAAAAACCGGAGGAGTTCGTCAATTTGCTCCGCACATGGTTAGTAGAAGAATAAGAGGTGAGCTAATTGGCTAAGGTTCAGCAAACCGCGTTGACCGGGCGTCAGAAGGCCGCCATATTGCTCATCAGCTTGGGCCCTGAAGTGTCCGCGCAAATCTTCAAGCATTTGCGCGACGAAGAGATCGAACAGTTAACGCTGGAAATTGCAAACGTAAGGAAAGTTGATACTGCCGAGAAAGAAGCGATTTTAGCCGAATTTCATCAAATTTGCCTGGCCCAAGAGTACATATCGCAAGGGGGAATCGCGTACGCCAAGGAAATATTGGAGAAGGCGCTCGGTTCCCAGAAGGCTATCGACATTATTAACAAGCTGACGGCCACGCTTCAGGTCAGACCGTTCGATTTTGCAAGGAAGGCCGATCCGGCGCAAATATTGAACTTTATCCAGAACGAGAACTCGCAGACGATCGCGCTCGTGCTGTCTTATCTGCAGCCGGAGCAATCGTCGATCATCCTGTCGTCGCTGCCCCAGGAGAAGCAGGCGGATGTGGCCAAGCGGATCGCTCTGATGGACAGCACTTCGCCGGAAGTCATCAGCCAGGTGGAGCGCGTGCTGGAGCAGAAGCTGTCGGCAACCGTAACCCAGGATTATACGAGCGCCGGCGGCATCGCAGCGATCGTGCAAATCTTGAACGGCGTCGATCGCGGCACGGAGCGGACGATTCTGGATTCGCTCGAGATACAGGACCCCGAGCTTGCCGAGGAGATCAAGAAACGGATGTTCGTATTCGAGGACATCGTCAGCATCGACAACCGTTCGATCCAGCGCATCATTCGGGATATCGAGAACAGCGACCTGCAGCTGGCGCTCAAAGTGGCCAGCGAGGAAGTGCGGGATGCGATCTTCCGCAACATGTCCAAGCGGATGGCGGAAACCTTCAAGGAAGAGATGGAATATATGGGACCTGTCCGGTTGCGTGACGTCGAAGAGGCGCAAACTCGCATCGTTGCAACGATCCGCAGGCTGGAGGAATCGGGAGAAATTATTATAGCGCGCGGCGGAGGAGATGATATCGTTGTCTAACGTTATCAAGTACGCCCAGTATGTCCCGGTGAACGCTTCCAAGCTGGTCAAGCCGTCGCATCATCCCGTCGCTGCGGCGGAAGCGGACGGGCAGGAGCAGAGCCGCCCGCAAGGGCCGCCCGAGGAAGTGCTTGAGGCGCTCCGGATGAAAGAGCAAATATTGCAGGATGCCGAATCTTTTGCCGAGGAGCAGGTGCGCGCGGCAATGGAAGAGGCCGCAGCTATGCGCCAAAGAGCGCAGGAAGAGATCGAGCAGTGGTGGCAAGAGCGGCGCGAGCAGGATCGCGATCTCGTCAGCGAGGCCCGCGAAGAAGGTTTCCGCCAAGGCTATCAAGAGGGCAAGGAGCAGGCTGAAGCCGAGCTGCGGGAACGGTACAGCGACATGCTGCACAACGCGTCGGACATTTTGGAGCAATCCTATGTCATGAAGCAGCAGATCATTCAGGAGTCGGAACCGTTCCTGATTGAGCTGAGCTGCGCCATTGCCGAGAAAATCGTCGCCCGCCAGCTGACGATCGAGCCCGATTGGGTCATTGAGCTTGTCCGCAAAGTGCTTGCCCGGCGCAGGGAGAAGGGCGTCATAACGCTGTGCGTCGCTCCCCAGCATTTCAGCCATATTCAGGATGCGCGGGACGAGCTGCTGCTGCATATCGATTCCCAGGCGGAGCTGGCGATCATTCCGGACCCGACGGTGCGCGATCACGGCTGCGTCGTTCGTTCCTCGTTCGGCAGCATCGACGCGCGCATCGATACTCAGCTCAACGAGATCAAGAACTCGCTGCAGCAGCTAGCTGCCAGAAATGAGGGATAGCATGAGCGTCCGCATATCGGCAGCCAAATATATCGAGCAGTTGAGTCAAATCGATCCGATTCGCGTCAACGGCAAGGTAACGCAGGTGATTGGCCTAACCGTCGAATCGGAAGGGCCGGACGCCAGCATTGGGGACGTCTGCTACATATACCCGTTCAAATCGGACCAGCCGCTGAAGGCCGAGGTCGTCGGCTTCAAGAACAACAAGGTCATATTAATGCCGCTCGGAGAACTGCATTCGATCGGTCCTGGCTGCGATGTCGTCGGAACGGGCAGGCCGCTGACGGTGCAGGTAGGCCATGAGCTGCTCGGCAAAGTGCTCGACGGATTAGGACAGCCGCTCGATGGGTCTTTTCTCCCGGGTCGTTTGACGCAGTATTCGACGAACAACGTCCCGAGCAATCCGCTCAAGCGTCCGCGCGTCTCCGAGCCGATCAGCGTCGGCGTGCGCTGCATCGACGGTTTGCTGACGATCGGCAAAGGACAGCGCGTCGGCATTTTCGCCGGCTCGGGCGTCGGCAAGAGCACGCTGATGGGCATGATCGCGCGGGGCACCTCGGCGGACGTGAACGTGATCGCGCTGATCGGCGAACGCGGTAGAGAGGTGCTCGATTTCATCGAACGCGACTTGGGGCCCGAAGGCTTGGCGCGCTCCGTCGTCGTCGTCGCGACTTCGGACCAGCCGGCGCTCATCCGCATCAAGGGCGCGCTCATAGCTACCAGCATCGCCGAATATTTCCGCGACCGGGGCATGGACGTGATGCTGATGATGGATTCGGTCACCCGGTTCGCCATGGCCCAGCGGGAAGTCGGGCTTGCGGTCGGGGAACCGCCGGCTACGCGCGGTTATACGCCGTCCGTATTCGCCCTGCTGCCGAAGCTGCTGGAGCGTTCCGGGACCGGGCCGAAAGGCTCGATCACCGCGTTCTATACTGTGCTTGTCGACGGCGACGACATGAACGAGCCGATCGCCGATGCCGTTCGGGGTATTCTCGACGGGCATATCGTGCTCGACCGCAGCATCGCCAACCGCGGCCACTATCCGGCGATCGATGTGCTGTCGAGCGTGAGCCGGGTCATGAAAGAGATCGTGCCGAAAGAACAGCAATACGCCGCCGAAAATTTGAAGCGATTGTTATCTGTTTATAGAGATTCGGAGGATCTCATCAATATTGGGGCGTACCAGCCCGGCACCAATCCGGAAATCGATCGTTCCTTGGAGCATATCGAGAAAATCTGGGATTTCACAAGGCAGCGCGTGGACGAAAAAATGACGTACACGGACGCGAAGGAACGGTTAATTCAAGAATTTTACAAAGGATGAATGATGCCATGCGATTCCGCTATGCGTTTCAAAAGATCGTCGATTTGAAAGCCAGTGAAAAAACGCAAGCCGAATGGGTTCTGACGCAAGCGATCGGCAAGCTGCGGGCGGAGCAAACGACCTTATCCGAGCTCCATTCGGCGAAGGACGAGCTGCAGGAGAAGCTGTGTCAGGCTTCGGCGGGAACGGCAACGATCTCGGAGCTTAAGCTGCTGCAAAGCTTTGTCGATCATATCGACACACGCATCCATCGCAAGCATCAGGATGTGAAGGAAGCGGAGAACGAGGTGCAGCTGAAGCAGAGCGATCTGAACGGCAAGGCGATGGAGGAAAAGGTGTGGAGCAAGGCCAGGGAACGAGCTTTCGTCAAGTTTCAGACGCAGCTGCTGAAGAAAGAGCAGGAGCGGCTTGATGAAATGGCGACAAATCGTTACCGCCGGCCTTCCTGACGCGCCCGCTCCGTCCGGAGCTCGACATCCATTTTGTCCGGGAAGGGGGGAATGAAGCAATGGCTAGTCCAGATACAGAGCTGGAAAATACGCCGTCTTACGGGGCGATGGAGCGCTTTTTGATCTGGTTCCTCATTCCTTTCGTGTTTACGGCCGTGCTGCTCGGCGTTTTGCTGACGATTTTCGACTATGACGTGATGAACAGCGCGCTGCGGGCGGCGAATAAAATTCCTGTGATCCGGGCAATCGTCCCCGAGTCGAAGGACGGCGCGGGGGCACAGACGCAGGCCGGACCGTCTGACGGCGCAGCGGAAGGCAGCGCGCAGCAGGCAGAGACCGGCGCCGCCGAGACAGCGGCAGCCGACCCCAATGTGCGGCTGACCGAGCTCGAGGAGGAATTGAAGCAGGTGCGGTCGCTGCTCGAGCAGCGGGATCAGACGATCCGCGAGCTGCAGCTGGAAAACAGCACGTTGGAGGAAAAGATGAAATCCAAGCAGCTGACCGAGGACGAATACACCGAGCAAATTCGGCAGCTTGCAGGCATGTATGCCAAAATGACCCCCAGCAAGGCGGCGGCGATCATGGGCCATTTGACCCAGAGCGAGTTGGTGCTGGTGCTGAGCCAAATGGCGCCGGACGCGCGCATCAAAGTGCTGGAACGGATGGAACCGAAGCTGGCGGCCGACGCTTCGATTCAATTGAAGGATCAAAGCTCTGTCCGCGATATGGAGATCGCCGCTTTGCAGGAGAGGCTGAAGCAGATGGAAAGCGCGAACCAGAGCGCGGAACAGCAGAAGCTTACCCAAAGCGACCTGGGATCGACGTTTGCGGCCATGACACCGAAAAGTGCGGCAACGGTATTGCTGGAAATGCAAAATACGAGTCCCGATCAAGTCATTTCGATATTAAGCTCGATGGATACGGCCGGGCGTTCCCGCATCATGACCGCCATCTCCGAGCAGTCGAAGGAAACGGCCGCATTGATCTCGGCCAGGCTCGTACAATAAACCTGCATGAAAGGAGGTGAAACGATATGCAAATCGCACCACAACCGGCAGCGGGAGCAGCCTTGCTGACGACAGGGACCGTGAGCGGCCAGACTCAGCAGATGACGGTCGGAGGCGCAGGCAACGCCGCCGGCGGGTTTGCCGGAGCGCTGTACAGCTTCATGAGCATGGGCAGCGCCGGTCAAGCAGCCGCAACCGGCGAAGACACGCAGCCGGGCATCGCCCTGCTTCCGATGCTTGACCTGCTGCAGACAGCAGATCCGAACGCGGCAGAGCTGGCGTTCGCGCAGATCAGTCAGCAGCTTGAGGCGCTGCTCGGGCAGCTGCAGCAGATGGACCCGCAGACGGCGGAATCGTGGCTTAAGCAGGACGACGTCCAGTCGCTTCTGGCCGAGCTAGGCAAGCTGCTGGAGGAGCCCAACCTTGATCCGGCCGGCATCGCCCCGATCGCGGTTCAGGACGATCTTCCGCAAGCGGAGGAGCAGGAAACAGGCGATCCGGCAGAGGAACTGACCGAGCCGCTCGATCCGATGCTGTTCATGCCGATCGCGATCGCAGCGGTCGAAGCAGGCGACAACGGCAGCGACAACCTGCTCACCGACAGCGCGACTCGCGCCGTGAACGATATTCGGGACGTGCAGCGGCTGATCCGGGAAGCGCAGCTCAGGCTGCAGGCAGCAGCGGCGAACACATCCGTGCTGTCCGAGCAAGCTGGCGATATCGCCAAACCTTTGGCCGCCGCCCTGCAAACCACTATGCAGCGCATCATGGAGTCGGCATCGCAGGGAGCTGCAAATCGCCTCGCCGATCAAGCGGCTCTAGCGAGCGAGGCGGCACAACCGGCCGAGACGAGCCCGATCCAGCCGGCCCAAGCTTTGAAGCGGGCGGACAGCGCCGCGAAGGAGCCGCTCGTCGCCGTGCTGGCCAAACCGGTTTCGGCTTCATCGGCAAGTCAGCTGGAGCTGCTGGCAGTAAGGTCGGCCTTCGTTCCGCCGGCGATAACGGACCCGCAGGAGGAGGCTCCGCTGTTCCAGCCGCTGGATAGCGGACAGGCAGAGCAGGGAGAACCGGCAGCGGTGCCGATTCACGAGGTGCTGCGTCAAATGTCGTCCGGACAATGGACGGGCAAAACGCCCGTGCTGAGAATGCCGGCGCCGACGTTTACGGAAGACTTTGCCCGCTTCGTCGTTCAGTCGTTCTCTTTGAAGACGAACGCTGACGGCGTGACGGAAGCGAAAATTTCGCTGTACCCGCAGCATCTGGGCCAAGTGGAGGTCAAGCTGTCGATGCATAACGGCCAGTTGGTCGCCCAATTTGTAGCCGACAGCCTGACAGGCAAGGAGATGCTGGAGAGCCAGCTGGCGCAGCTGCGCACGACGCTGCAAAACCAGGGCATTCAGGTGGAAAAGCTGGATGTGACGCAAAGCTCCAGCCTTCAGTCGGGCTTGTTCCAGGAAGGACGGCAACAGCAGCCGCAGCAGCCGGGCAAGCAGCGCAAATCAAGCGGAAACGAGGCCGTTACCCTTGACGAAATAAGGGCGGAAGACATCGGCCAGGAACCGGGCCGCAGGCCGTCCGTTCAAGCGGGATCCATTGACCTTATGGCCTGATTCCGCAACTTCTTACATCAAGTCGGGGTGAGATCATGGCTGATTCCATCAGCACCGGAAATGTATGGCCCTATTATTCGAGCATCAACGTCCGGAAAGCCGGGAAACAAGAAACCGGCAATGCCAATCTGGGCAAAGACGAATTTCTTAAAATCTTGATCGCCCAGCTGAGCAACCAGGACCCGACGCAGCCGCTGGAGGACAGGGAGTTTATCGCCCAGATGGCGCAGTTTACCTCGGTCGAGCAGATGACGACCATCGCCTCCGAGATGAAGCTTCTCCGGCAGTCGATAGGCTTCGCCTCGAACCTGATCGGGAAAAGCATCGTCTGGGAAACGCGTGACGACGACGGGAATGTGGAGAAGCACAGCGGTATTGTCGATTCCATCTCGCTCAAGGATGGAAAGCAGTACGCCAATGTCGGCTCCTTGCAGGCTCTGCTGGAGGATATCGTGTCCATCGCCGAGGCGGCGCAGCAGGCGCCGGACCCGAGCGGCAGTACCGGGCAGCCGGACTCTGATGCTGCGCCGGGCGATCCCGTTCCTGACAACGGCGCAAGCGGATCGAACCATGAAGCAGGATCGGTCGATCCGGCTCCGGGCGATAGCGAAGCCAGCAGCGTTCCGGCAGGGGGAGAGGCTGCCGGAAGCGGCGCGGGCACGTCTGATCCGGAGGCGTCGCAATGAGCGAACGCATTACGGTAGGCAGCTTGTATCCTAATCGGATCGGACGGACGGCGGCCATAAGGCCGGAGCCTCCGAAGCAGCCCGCGCAGGGAACGGGCGGCACGTTCGAGCAGCTCTTGCAAAGTCAGCTCATTCGCTTCAGCCATCATGCGGAAGAGCGGCTGAAGCAGCGGGGCATTCACTTTCAGCCGGAGCAGCTGAGCAAGATCAGCACGGCGATCGACAAGGCCGCCACCAAAGGGGCCCGAGATTCGCTGATGCTGATGGGCGATATGGCGCTTATCGTCAATATCCAAAGCCGTACCGTCGTGACGGCCATTGACGGTGATTCGATGAAAGACAATGTGTTTACGCAGATTGATAGCGCCCTGGTCATTTCATAAGTCGAAATGATAGACCGGGAGAAGGGCCGGCCCGCCAAGCGGAAGCCCGACGGCTTGCGGATCGACTGAAGCAGCCGACAAGATCCTTTTTTAATGAATGGTGACATCATAAAACGGGAGGCAAGCACTCAATGCTAAGATCTCTTTATTCCGGCGTGTCCGGCATGAGAGGCTTCCAGACGAAGCTGGACGTCATCGGCAACAACATTGCCAACGTCAATACGATCGGGTTCAAGCAAGGCCGCGTCATGTTCAGCGACATCCTCAGCCAGACATCATCCGGCGTCACGCCTCCGGCAGCAGAAACCCAAGGCGGGATTAATGCGAAGCAGATCGGTCTCGGCGTCTCCATTGGCTCGATCGATACGGTACATACGCCCGGCAGCGCCATGACCACCTACAGAGCGACGGATTTGCGAATTGACGGCGACGGATTTTTCGCCATCAAGGCTAATCCGGATCAGGCAGAGCCTTACTTGACGAGAGCGGGCAATTTTACCGTGGATGCGGAGAACCAGCTCGTAACGGCGGACGGCATGTTCGTGATGTCGACCGATAACGAGATCATCGACCTCGACGAGCTGAACGATACCGTAACGTCGTTCTCGATTTCCCAATCCGGCGAAATTATAGTCACGGATGCGGCAGGCAACTCGGTGCAGACGGGCACATTCATCGCGGTCGTGAAGGTCCCGAACCCGGAAGGCCTGATGAAAATCGGCGGCAATCTGTACAAGCCGACGCCGAACTCCAACCCGGAGGAGATTGAGCTGGATGAAGCGCTCGCTAATAATCCCGCAACCGGTACAGGTGCTATCATTTCGGGCCAGCTGGAGATGTCCAATGTCGATCTGACAGCCGAGTTTACCGAGATGATCGTCGCTCAGCGCGGATTCCAAGCGAACTCGCGGATTATTACGACTTCCGACCAAATTCTTCAGGAAGTCGTCAACCTGAAAAATTAACCGTTAATGGCGAACTCAGCGAGGGAGGGCCTTCCCTCCCTCCGATAAGCCTTGGAGGATAAACGATGATTGGGCTAACCCGGCTGAACGGCAGAGGCGTTACGATCAACGCGCTGTTGATCGAGACGGTGGAGGAAACGCCTGATACGATGATTACGCTCGTGAACGGAAAAAAATTTATGGTGCTGGAATCCGTTGCCGATGTGCTTCATTTGACTCAGCAGTTTTATCGAAAGATCGGATTGACCGGCGGAGTGATCAAGAGCCTGAATTCGGAGGGGTCATAAATTGCTTAGGAACAAAGTATTTCTCATGGTCGTCGCCATTATGATTGCGATCACGCTTATACTGACAGCCGCATTCGTATTGTGGACAACCATGGATAACAGCAGGCAAGCCCCGCAGACGACGGCGTACAACTCGGAGGACGGGGGCCAATGGGGCAAGCCCGTGCCGGCGGAGCAAGCCAAGGAGAATACCGTCGAGCTGAAAGAGATTATGACCAATCTGGCTGGCGGACAAAAATACATTCGAGTAAGCTTTGCTTTTGAATTGGAAAACAAGAAGGCCAAGGAAGAATTCGAGAAGCTTGACTTCAAGATGAAAGCGATCATTATCCAGACGCTGGCCGACATGACTTCCGAGCAGGTTAGCGGAAGCCAAGGTTTCGATGCGTTGACCTCGGCCCTTATGAATAAAATGAACCCGCTTCTCCAGGAAGGGAAACTGCGGCAGGTATACATAACAGACCACGTGATTCAATAGCGGCGGATGCCGCGCCG
The DNA here is from genome assembly GCF_000380965.1 of Paenibacillus ginsengihumi DSM 21568. Classification (GTDB taxonomy): domain Bacteria; phylum Bacillota; class Bacilli; order Paenibacillales; family NBRC-103111; genus Paenibacillus_G; species Paenibacillus_G ginsengihumi. The sequence goes on from NZ_KB905548.1 coordinate 26,923, forward strand.
GTTGCAACAAGGAGGTGACGATGATGGTGGATGTGCTTTCGCAAAACGAGATCGATGCCCTGCTGGCGGCGCTCTCGTCCGGCGAGATGGATGCGGAAGAACTGAAAAAGGAAGAATCGCAAAAAAAGGTCAGAGCTTACGATTTTAAAAGGGCGGTCCGTTTTTCGAAGGATCATATTCGCAGCTTGACCCGAATTCACGAAAACTTCGCAAGATATTTGACCACTTACTTTTCCGCTCAATTGCGAACGTTCGTGCAGATTAACGTCGTGCAGGTGGAGCAGCTGCCTTATGACGAGTTTATTCGCTCCATCCCGAAGATGACGATTCTGAATATTTTCGAGGCGGAGCCACTCGAAGGCCGGATGGTGCTGGAGGTTCACCCCAATGTTGCCTTTGCGATGGTAGACCGTCTGCTTGGCGGAACCGGGACGTCGCCGGCCAAAATCAATGCGCTGACCGAGATTGAAACGAATGTGATGGAGCGCATCTTCAGTCGAACCTTCGAAAGTCTTCAGGAAGCCTGGAAAACGGTCGCCGATCTGAATCCGAGGCTGGAGGCGCTGGAGACGAACCCGCAGTTTATGCAGATCGTATCTCCGAACGAGACGATTGCGCTGATCTCGCTCAGCACCAAAATCGGCGATACGACCGGCATGATCAACCTGTGTATTCCTCATGTCGTCATTGAACCGATCATGCCCAGGCTTTCCGTGCATCATTGGTTCGTCTCGCAGAAGAAGAGCCGGGCGCCCGAGGAAGTGGACGCTCTGAGGGCAAGGCTTCACAAGGCGAAGCTTCCCCTGATTGCCGAACTCGGACATTCGCAGATTACGGTACGCGAGTTTTTGCAATTGTCTGTAGGGGATGTCATCAGCTTGAACAAACCGGTGGAGCAGCCGCTGCATATCAAAATCGGGGAGAAGCTCAAATATTTGGGAAGCCCTGGCACGATTCGCGGAAAAGTGGCGGTTCAGATCAATGAGATTGTCCAAGAAGGAGTTGAAGAAAATGACGAATAACAAAGATTATTTGTCTCAGGAAGAAATCGACGCTTTGTTGAGACAATCGTCAGAGGGCGGCCTGGTGGAGTCCTCCAGCGATGCCCCCGTAATTGAGAATTACTTGTCCTCGCTGGAGCAGGATGCGCTTGGCGAGATCGGCAATATCACCTTCGGCAGCGCCGCCACGGCCCTCTCCACGCTGCTCGGCAAGAAGGTCGACATCACGACGCCGAAAGTGTCGATTGTCATGAGAGATCAGCTCGCGGACGAGTTTCCGAAGCCTCATGTGGCGGTGCACGTGAACTATGTCGAAGGCTTCCATGGCATCAATCTGTTGGTGATCAAGACGCGCGATGCCCAGGTGATCGCCGATTTGATGATGGGGGGCGGCGGCATCATTACAGAGGAGGAGCTCACGGACATTCATATCAGCGCCGTGCAGGAAGCGATGAACCAGATGATGGGTTCGTCCGCAACCTCGATGTCGACGATATTCAACCGCTTTGTCAACATATCGCCGCCCGGTATCGATATATTGAACCTGGCAACCGATGAGGGAGCTTCGTCGATCCCGCCCGAAGATGTATTCATCAAAGTCTCTTTTCGCTTGACGATTGGGGATTTGATCGATTCGACGATTATGCAGCTCTTGCCGGTCGCGTTTGCGAAAGAGATGGTGTCCACTTTGATGGGAGGCGGCGAAAGCGCCGAACAGCCGGCAGAGGCTCCAGCGCCTTCCATGCCGCAGGTCGCACCGCCTGCTCCGCAAGCTTCGGCGCCGGCAGCGGAGCAAAGTCCGCCCGCTCCCCATCCGGTCCAGCCGCCGGGCGGAGCGCAGCCGTATGCCGAGCAGCCGCAGCAGCAAATACCGTATCAGCCGCCGGTACAGCAGCCCTATGCTCAGCCGGCTCCGCATCAGCCAGCTGCTTACGGCGCGGCCGCCGGGCGGAACGTGAACGTGCAGCCGGCCCAGTTCGGCAGCTTCGACGCGCCGCATCTGACTCCTGTCGAGGATACGAACCTGAATCTGCTGCTCGATATTCCGCTGAAGGTGACCGTCGAGCTGGGAAGAACGCACAAAATGGTAGGGGAGATTCTGGAGCTGTCGCAGGGCTCGATCATTGAGCTCGACAAGCTGGCCGGCGAGCCTGTCGACATTCTTGTCAACAACAAGCTGATTGCCAAAGGAGAGGTTGTCGTCATCGACGAGAATTTCGGGGTTCGCGTCACTGACATCGTCAATCAGTGGGACCGAATCCAGAAGCTGCAATATTGATCGCTCTCAGAGCGTACACGAGTAACAATATGACAAGGCCCAGGAGGAATGAATAAACTATGGCAAACCGCATTTTGATTGTTGACGACGCAGCATTTATGAGAATGATGATCCGCGATATTTTGACGAAAAACGGTTATGAGGTTGTCGGAGAAGCTAACGACGGCGCGCAGGCGATCGAGAAGTACAAGGAGCTTCGTCCGGATCTGGTGACGATGGACATTACGATGCCGGAGATGGACGGGATTCAGGCGCTCAAGGAAATCAAGAAGATCGACCCGAACGCCAAGGTCATCATGTGTTCTGCGATGGGGCAGCAGGCGATGGTTATCGATGCGATCCAGGCCGGGGCGAAAGACTTTATCGTCAAGCCGTTCCAGGCTGACCGCGTCATCGAAGCGATCAAGAAAACGATGGGCTGACGCCTTCGGCCCGCCTGCTAAAGCGTTAGGGGCGACCCCGAGCGAAAGGAATGTATGTGTTGAACAAATTCAGCGCTAAACTGTGTGCTGCCGTATTCGCAGGCATCGTACAAACAGCGGCGATGCCCGCTGCTGTTTGTATCGGAGCCGCCGGAGACGAGGCCGCGTCCGGGGGGGCGGGGGCGCAGCCCCCGGCCGCCGAACTCCCGTTTCCGGGCACGAGCTCCGCAGATACGATCTGGATGCTGCTTAAAGTGATCTTTTTTCTCATATTCATTATCGGCTTGTTCTTCATCATAATGAAGATCATTTCGCGAAATAATCGCTATTTGCTCGGCCGAACGATTCGTTCGCTCGGCGGCGTGCCGCTCGGAACGAACAAATCGATTCAGGTTGTGGAGATCGGCGGCACGCTGTATATTGTCGGCGTCGGGGAGAACATTCAGCTGATCGACAAGATCGACGATGCGGACAAGGCTTCCCAGCTTGCCGTCATGCTGACGGCATCGCCTGCCGCTCCTTCCGGGCTCGGCGAATGGCTAAGCAAGCTGCGGAAGAAGCCGACAGACGGGGAAGAGATCGAGCTGCCGCCATCCTTTCAGCAGGTGTTCCACAGCAAGCTGCAGCAGGTCACAGGCCGCAAACAAAGGGTGGAAGAGCTGTTGAACGACGAACAACTTACAGATCGGTTGAATGATAAGCCATGAACGAAAAGCAACGCATTTGGATCAGCTTGGCCATCCTCATCCTGCTCTGCGCCTCGGGCGGAACCGCTTATGCAGCCGACCCGATTCCGGGAGTGAATATCGACATCGGGACAGCGGAGGGCGGAGGCGGCGCTACGACCGTATCGATCATCCTGCTGCTGACGATTCTAAGCTTGTCGCCCGCCATTCTCGTGCTGATGACCAGCTTTACGCGCATCGTCATCGTGCTCGGGTTCGTCAGAACCTCGCTCGGCACGCAGCAGATGCCGCCGAACCAGGTGCTGATCGGCCTCGCCTTGTTTTTGACTTTTTTCATCATGGCGCCAACGCTGGGAGACATTAACCAGAACGCGCTGCAGCCTTATTTGCGGGAAGAGATCAGCCAGACCGACGCGCTGGAGAGAGCGTCGGCATCGATCAAGCAATTTATGTTCCACCATACGCGGGAGAAGGATTTGCAGCTGTTTTTGGAATATACGCAGGCTGCTCCGCCGAGCGGGGTGACGGATATTCCGCTGACGGCGCTCGTGCCCGCCTTTGCCATCAGCGAGCTGAAGACGGCATTTCAGATGGGATTCATGATCTTTATTCCTTTTCTTGTCATCGACATGATCGTCGCCAGCACCTTGATGGCGATGGGGATGATGATGCTTCCGCCGGTGATGATTTCGCTGCCCTTCAAAATATTGCTGTTTATTCTGGTGGACGGTTGGTATTTGGTCGTTCGATCGCTGCTGCTAAGCTATAACGCTTAGCCTACCTTGAGGCCCGTCGGGAGGTAATGAACTTGAGCTCCGAATTCATCATCAGATTGGCCGGGGAAGCGGTCTACACGACGCTCAAAGCAAGCGCGCCGATGATGGTGCTGGCTCTGGCCGTCGGCTTGCTCGTCAGTATTTTTCAGGCGACGACGCAAATTCAGGAGCAGACGCTTGCCTTCGTTCCGAAAATTATCGTCGTGCTGCTGGCAGTATTGATTTTCGGCCCATGGATTTTGAATACGCTGGTCGATTTTACTTATAATCTGCTCGGCAATTTGTACAATTACATCGGATAGACGCCGTCAGCGGCGTCACCTGCGGTACTGCAAAATGGAGCGTGCAGATTGCCGCCAAATTTTCGAGATAGACGCCTATGACGAGCGATTCCTGTCGTCATCGGCCGGTCACCTTCGGTGTTGAAATTTTGTCGGCGTATACCGCCAAATTTTCAAGATAGGTAGTGCGGACATGGAGTGGCTTACGCAGCATTTACCCGGACTTATGCTCTATTTTTGCCGGATCACATCGTTCTTGGTCGTTTCGCCGGTGTTTTCCGCGCATAACGTGCCGGCGCCGTTCAAGATCGGCCTGGCTTGCTTTACCGCCTTCATTGCGTATTTCGCTTATGGCGCGGCGACGCCGGTAACGATCGACGAGCAGTATTTTCCTTATGTGATTCGAGAAGTGCTTGTCGGCATTGCGCTCGGGTTCGTAGCCTACCTGTTCTTTACTGTGGTGCAAATCGCCGGAGCGTTCATCGACATCCAGCTCGGATTCGGCATCGCCAATGTGATCGATCCTTTGACGGGCGCGCAAAGCCCGGTGCTGGGCAATTTCAAATATGTGATCGCATTGCTGCTGTTTTTTGCGTTTAACGGGCATCACATGCTGCTTCGAGGCATTATCGACAGCTATGAGTGGATTCCGCTGACGAACGAGCTGTTCGCCCTCATGTATGGAGGGCAGCTGTCCGAATTTTTCATCAAGTCGTTCGGCGAAGTGTTCGCGCTCGCCTTTCAGATGGCCGCCCCGATCGTGATCTCGCTGTTTTTGACCGATCTGGGCTTGGGGCTCTTGGCCAGGGTCGCGCCGCAGTTCAATATTTTCGTCATTGGGCTGCCTTTGAAAATATTGCTCGGCTTTGCCGTCCTGCTGTTCATCTTTCCCGGATTCGAGTCGCTGTTCAGAAACCTGTTCAACGAGATGTTTGAGACGATGGAACAATTTTTCGGCCTTTTTGCCAATTGATCGGGAGTGGCGTTATGCGCTTGCGGCTTGATTTGCAGCTGTTCGCACAAGAGAAAACGGAACGCGCCACGCCGAAAAAACGGCAGGAGACAAGGAAAAAGGGCCAGGTCGCCAAAAGCATGGATTTGCCCGCGGCTTGTATCCTGCTGTTCTCCTTCTTGTCGCTGTCGATGTTCGGCGGATTCATGGGCGATCAGTTGATGTCCGTGCTGCGGCTCGTTTTTTACGACTATTTGACCGCCGATGTCACAAGCGGTAACATCAATGTTCTGTTTCAGGAACTTGCATTTAAAATATTGCTGATCGTCGGTCCGATTTTTTTGGTCGCCTTGATCGTGGCCATTCTGGGCAACTATTTGCAGATCGGCTTTCTGCTGACCAGCGAACCGCTGATGATGAAGTGGAATAAGCTGAATCCGATCGAAGGGGCCAAGCGTATTTTTTCCCTGCGGGCTGTCGTCGATTTTCTGAAATCCGTGCTGAAAATGCTCATTATCGGTTATGTGGTGTATACGACCCTGTGGGGCGCAAAAGAGCACATCATGCAGCTGTCCGGGCTTCCGCTCGAAGAGACGCTAAGCTTTACCGCGTCCTTGACGCTGAACCTGGGCATCAAGATCGGCATCGTGCTGATCGTGCTGGCCGCTTTCGATTACATGTATCAGAAATACGAATACGAGAAAAGCATCCGGATGTCCAAGCAGGATATCAAGGATGAATACAAAAAAACGGAGGGCGACCCGCTGATTAAAAGCAAAATCCGCGAGCGGCAGCGAAGGATGGCCTTGCAGCGGATGATGCAGGAGGTGCCCAAGGCGGACGTGGTCATTACGAACCCGACGCACTTTGCGGTCGCTTTGAAATACGATGCCGGCAAGATGGAGGCGCCGACGGTCGTCGCCAAGGGAGCGGATTACGTCGCTTTCAAAATCAAGGAAAAAGCCAAGGAGCACGGCATCCTTACAATGGAAAACAAACCGTTGGCACGGGCGCTGTACGCGCAGGTGGACATCGGGGAGACGATACCTGCGGACATGTTCCAGGCCGTCGCCGAGGTATTGGCATATGTGTACAAGGTGAAAGGAAAAGCGAATTAGATGCGAATGGCGCGTGTGAACGCCGCTGAATTTGCAGGAACGTATTATCCGCGATGAAGGAAGGAGAGGCACCCGCCAATGAGATCCAAAGACTTGGTCGTATTGATCGGCGTCATCGGTATTGTCTTGATGATGGTCTTGCCTATGCCGATATGGCTTTTGGATGTCCTGCTGATTGTCAACATTTCATTGGCGCTCCTGATCATTCTGGTCAGCATGAATACGCAGAATGCCCTGGAATTTTCCATTTTCCCGTCTCTGCTGCTGATCACGACGCTGTTTCGGCTGGCGCTGAACGTATCGACGACCAGGAACATTTTGACGCATGCCGATGCGGGAGAAGTCGTCCGGACGTTCGGCGAGTTTGTGGCCGGCGGCAATATCGTCGTAGGCTTCGTCGTCTTCCTCATTCTGGTGCTCGTGCAGTTCATCGTCATCACGAAAGGCTCCGAGCGCGTGGCTGAGGTTGCGGCGCGCTTCACGTTGGATGCGATGCCGGGCAAGCAGATGAGCATCGATGCCGACCTGAACGCCGGGCTGATCAACGAGCACCAGGCCAAGGAGCGGCGCGAAATGATCGCCCGCGAGGCCGATTTCTATGGCGCGATGGACGGCGCCAGCAAATTCGTCAAAGGCGACGCGATCGCCGGAATCATCATGCTGATCATCAACATCGTCGGCGGGTTGATCATCGGCATGGCCATGAAAGGGAAGTCGATCGGCGAAGCGGCCGAGGTGTATTCGATATTGACGATCGGCGACGGGCTGGTCAGCCAAATTCCGGCCCTGCTGATCTCGACAGCCGCCGGCATCATCGTGACGCGGGCCGCTTCCGACGGCAACCTGGCGCATGATCTGACCGGCCAGCTGCTCAACTACCCGAAGCTGCTCTATATCGTCGCAGGTACAATTACCGCCATCGGCATTTTTACGCCGATCCATCTTACGACGACGCTTCCGCTGGCCGCTCTGCTTGCCTTTGCGGCCTACCGGATGCAGCAGATCCACAACCGCAAGCAGGAAGCTGAAGTGCAAATGGAGGAGGAACAGCAGATCGAAGAAGTGCGAAGCCCGGAGAGTGTCATCAGCCTGCTGCAGGTCGATCCGATCGAATTCGAATTCGGCTACGGACTTATCCCGCTTGCGGACACCCAGCAGGGAGGCGATCTGCTGGATCGGATCATTCTGATCCGTCGGCAGTGCGCGCTGGAACTCGGCATCGTCGTTCCCGTCATCCGCATTCGCGACAATATTCAATTGAAGCCGAACGAATATGTCATCAAGATCAAAGGAAATACGGTAGCCCGCGGGGAACTTCTGCTCAATCATTATCTTGCGATGAGCCCCGGCTTCGACGACGAGGCGGTGACAGGCATCGATACGACAGAGCCGGCCTTCGGACTGCCGGCGCTGTGGATCGACGAGGCGACCAAGGAACGGGCCGAGCTGTCCGGCTATACGGTCGTCGATCCGCCGTCCGTCGTGGCGACGCATTTGACCGAGGTGATCAAGAAGCACGCCCACGAGCTGCTCGGACGCCAGGAGACGAAGGCTTTGATCGACAACGTCAGAGAAAGCTACCCGGCGTTGGTGGACGAGCTGATTCCGAACGTGCTGTCGATCGGCGATGTGCAGAAGGTGCTGGTCAAGCTGCTGCGCGAGAAAATTTCGGTGCGCGATATGGTGACGATTTTGGAGACGCTGGCGGACTACGGGACGTACTCCAAGGACACGGATATATTGACGGAATATGTCCGGCAAGCTCTCTCGCGGCAAATTACCCAGCAGTTCGTCCCCGGCAGCGAGCCGCTGCGCGTCATTACGGTCGGGCCGCAGCTTGAGAAGAAGATCGCCGAATCGATTCAGCAGTCGGATCAAGGCTCGTACGTATCGCTTGATCCTTCGTCCACCCAGATGATCTTTCAACGGCTGACCGAGCAGGCGAGCAAGCTGATCCAATCCGGGCAGCAGCCGGTCGTGCTGACGTCGCCTACCATCCGCATGTATTTGCGCCAGCTGCTGGAGCGGACGATGCAGGAGATTCCAGTTCTGTCGTACAGCGAACTGGAGCCGAATGTTGAAATTCAGAGCGTGGGAGTTGTCAATATATGAGAGTAAAACGTTACGTTGTCGACTCCATGCCCGATGCCATGCACAAAATCAGAACCGATCTGGGCAAGGATGCCGTTATCCTCAACACGAAGCAGATTCGCATGGGCGGCTTTTTGGGGATGTTCTCCAAAAAGAAAATCGAAGTGATTGCGGCGACGGACACCTCCTCCGCGGCGCCTGCGCGTCCGGCCGCCATGCCGGCGCCCCGCGCGGCGGAAGCCGCTTCGCCGCCGCTGTCCGTTGCCGGCGCTTACGCCGCAGGCGCCGCCGTGCAGCGGGCAGATGTAGGCGCCGGCCGCGGATCGGCAACGCAGGCTGCGGCGGCCCAGGAGGAGGCGGTAGAGCGGGGAACGGTCCGCTCTGTTGCTGCTTCTGACGCTCTGGCTCCCGCTGCCAACGGCGCCGCCGTCCGTCCGCGGGAATCTTGGACCGAGCCCGCCCCGGCGGCGGAGAACGTGCTGCTGGAAGAGATCAAGCAAATGAAGGAAATGATGAGCAGGATCTCCCGCTCGGCTGCCGTGTCCGAGCCGGAAGAGCCGGTTTTGACGGCGTGGCGGCAGCGTCTGCTCGCTCAGGAGATCGCTCCCGAGCTGGCGGAACGGCTGCTGGCCCGGGTAAGGCAGGATGCGGAGGAGGCGGGCGAGGCGATATCCGACGAGCTGGCTGCCCGTTCGCTTCGCTCACAGCTGGCGGAGATCGTGCCCGGAAGCAAGTCGCTGTCGGCAGAGACGAGAATCGCCCAATTCGTCGGGCCGACCGGTGTCGGCAAGACGACGACGATCGCCAAGCTCGCTGCCGAGCAGGTGCTGAAGCACCGCCGCAAGGTCGGCTTGATCACCGCCGACACGTACCGGGTCGCGGCCGTCGAGCAGCTGAGGACATACGCTTCCATCCTGAATGTGCCGCTGGAGGTCGTCGTCTCGCCGCTCGATTTGAACAAGGCGTTCGAAGCGCTGAAGGACCGCGATATTATTTTGATGGATACGGCCGGGCGCAATTTCCGCAACGAGATGCACGTATCGGAGACGAACGCGCTGCTGCGAGACCGGGGGGCAAGCGAGACGTATCTCGTCCTGAGCTTGACCACCAAGTATTCGGATATGCGGGCGATCGCCCGCAATTTCAGCCAGTACAAGCTGGATAAGGTGCTGTTTACCAAGATGGATGAAACCGAATCATACGGTTCCATCCTCAATTTGCTCGAGGAGTTCCCTTTGCAGCTGTCTTATTTGACGAACGGCCAAAGCGTCCCCGACGATATCGCGGAGGCCGACAGCCAGCGAATCATCGACGCTATTTTGGGGGAGCGGAGCTATGCATGATCAGGCGCAAGGCTTGCGAAATCTCGTCCGGCGCGCGCAGGCGCAGGGGCAAGCTGCGGGCAGGGGCACGCGCATCTTGACGGTAACGAGCGGCAAGGGCGGCGTCGGCAAATCGAATTTTACGCTGAACTTCGCGCTCGCTCTGCAGCGAAAAGGCTTTAAGACGCTGGTGTTCGACGCCGACATCGGCCTTGCCAACATCGACGTGCTCATGGGCGTGAGCTCCCAGCTCAGCCTGTATCATCTGTTGAAAAGGGAGAAGACGATCTGGGATATCGTGCAGACAGGCCATGAAGGCTTGCTGTTTATCGCCGGAGGCTCCGGCTTCAACGACCTGATTCGCCTCACGGAGGAGCAGCTCGACGAATTTGCGGAGCAGGTGAATGAGCTTAGCGGCAAAGTCGATTTTATCATTTTCGATACCGGAGCGGGCCTGTCCAAGGAAACATTGAAATTTATCGTCGCGGCCCAGGAAACGATTGTCGTAACGACGCCGGAGCCCACCTCCATTACAGATGCCTATGCGATTGTCAAGATGGTCCATGCGATGCAGAGCGATGTCCGCTTCAGATTAGTCGTTAATCGGACGGCCGACATCGCGGAGGGACGTCATACGGCGGACAAAATCCGCATGGTTGCCAAAAAATTTTTGCAGCTCGACATCCCGGTGCTCGGCTATGTCGCCGATGACCCTCACGTCTCGAAGGCGGTCAAGCAGCAAGTTCCGTTTACCGTTGCTTACCCGCACTGCGAGGCGGCCCGTTCGATCGAGCGGCTGGCCAGCGATTTCATCGCCGGGCAGCCTCCGGACGAGTCGGGAGAAGGCGCCGTCAAGGGATTTCTTAACAAGATGATGAGGCTGTTCAGGCCGTAGCGCCTGCTCGAGCTTGTGCCTCACAGACAGGCAGGCGCCCAGGCTGTTCAGCGAGGACAGAAGGAGTGAACCCCTATGGTGCAGTATGACGTGTTGGTGGTGGACGATTCCGTCTTTATGCGCAAAATCATATCCGATTTGATCGCCTCCGAGCCGGAGTTCCGGGTCGCGGGAACGGCGAGAAACGGCCGGGAAGCGGTCGAGCTGGTCAAAGAGCTGCAGCCGCACGTCGTGACGATGGATGTCGAGATGCCGGAGATGAACGGACTGGAGGCGCTGCGGGCGATTATGCGCGAAAGGCCGACGCCGGTCATCATGCTCAGCAGCTTGACGCAGGAAGGGGCTGCCGAGACGATCCGGGCGCTGGAATGGGGAGCCTTCGATTTTGTCGGCAAACCGTCAGGGTCGATTTCGCTCGATTTGCACAAGGTGAAATCGCTTCTGATCGAGAAGCTGCACGCCGCCGTCAAGGCGAAGCTCGGCCCTCCTCCGGGACGCCCGCTGCCGGCATTGGGCCGCAGAGCGGATGAGAGACCGGCGGCTTCGCCGCGCAAGCAGGGCTCGCACAGCACGGTGTTCAGTCATATCGCGGCGATCGGCACCTCGACCGGCGGGCCGCGGGCGCTGCACCAGGTGCTCTCCGCGATGCCTTCCGACTTTCCGGGGCCTGTCGTGATCGTTCAGCATATGCCGCCGAATTTTACGAAATCGCTGGCCGAACGGCTCGATTCGATCTCGCCGCTGCGGGTAACGGAGGCAGCGGAAGGAGACGTGCTCGAGAGCGGCAGGGCTTATTTGGCTCCGGGAGGGTTCCATATGTCCATCGCCCGTCATGGCTCGAACGGGTACAAGGTTCACCTGTCCCGAGAGGAACCGCGCGGAGGACATCGCCCGTCGGTTGACGTGCTGTTCGAATCGCTTTTGCCGCTCAAGGAATTGAAGCGCCATATCGTGCTCATGACCGGCATGGGCTCCGACGGCGCCAAGGGCATGCAGGCGCTCCGCAAGGCGGGGGCGGTCACGACCATCGCCGAATCGGAGGAGACCTGCGTCGTGTACGGCATGCCGAGGGCGGCCGTCAATCTGGACTGCGTCACCGACATCGTGCCGCTGCACGGCATCGCCGGCAAGCTGATGCAGGCGGTCGGCATGCGGTTGTAGGCGGCAGCACACTCATGTAGGCAACTGTCGGCAACGATACATAACGCGTTCGACAAGAGAGGGTGGTTAGGCAATGGACATGAATCAGTATCTCTCGATGTTCATCGACGAATCGAGGGAGCATTTGCAGGCGATGAACGATAATGTGCTCAGCCTCGAAGCGAGTCCCGAGGATGTCTCCATCGTCAACAACATTTTTCGTTCCGCGCATACGCTCAAAGGAATGTCCGCTACGATGGGCTTCGAGGACCTCGCGTCCTTGACCCACGAAATGGAGAACGTGCTGGACCTGGTGCGCAATCACCAGCTGAAGATGGACGAATTTATTTTCGATTGCATTTTCAAAAGCCTGGATGCGCTGGAATCGATGGTGGACGACATTATTCAGGGAGGCGCCGGCAAGGCTGACGTCGCCGATATCGTCGCATCGCTGAAATCGATCGTATCCGGAGATTATTTAAAAAGCGGGGGCGGCTCAGCTGCCGGCGCTGCCGGCGCCTCCGGGGCAGGCGGACGGGCGGAGCTGGACGAGTTCCAGTTCTCGATTTTGCAGCAGTCCATCGAAGCCGGCGTGCCGGTGCTGCGGCTGCAGGTGCATGTGCGCGAAGATTGCGTGCTGAAAGCGGCGCGGGCATATATGGTCTTCCAGACGCTCGAGGCGAATGGAGAAGTGATCCAGGCCGTGCCGTCCGTGGAGGAGATCGAGCAGGAGCGCTTCGAGAACTCGTTCACCGTCTATTATATTTCCCATATAGACAAAGAGCAGCTCAGCGGGCAGATCGGGGCGATCTCCGAGATTGAACGCGTCGATGTTCAGGTGCTCGACCTGCCTCTGCTGCAAAGCTTGATGCAGCCGCTGGCATCCGCCAAGGACGAGATTGCCGCCGCGGCCGCTCCGGCCGCAGCGACCAAGGCGCAGGAAGCCAAGCCGCCGGCCGGGAGCAAGCCTGCGGAAGCCCGCAAACCGGGCGGCTCCGGAGGCGCTCCGGTCGCGACGCGCACGATTCGGGTGGATATCGACCGGCTGGATACGCTGATGAATCTGTTCAGCGAGCTGCTGATCGACCGCGTCCGTCTGGAGCAGCTGGCCGGCGAAATTCGCCGCAGCGATTTGATCGAGACCGTCGAGCATATGGCCAGGGTCAGCAGCGATCTGCAAAATATTGTGCTCAAGCTCCGCATGGTGCCGATCGATACGGTGTTCAACCGGTTTCCGCGCATGGTCCGCGACGTCGCCAAGACGCTGGAGAAGAAGGTCGATCTAATCATTACCGGCGCCGATACGGAGCTGGACCGGACGGTGATCGACGAGATCGGCGATCCGCTCGTCCATCTGCTGCGCAACGCGGTCGACCACGGGCTCGAGCCGACCAAAGACCGGATCAAGCTCGGCAAGCCGGAAACGGGAACGATTCACTTGCGCGCTTACCATAGCGGCAACCATGTATTCATCGAGGTTGAGGACGACGGCCGCGGCATCAATCGCGAGGCGGTTCTCAAGAAGGCGATGCAAAACGGAATCGTCAGTCCCGAGCAGGCGGACAAAATGTCGGATAACGATGTCTACCTGCTGCTCTTCGCCTCGGGCTTCAGCACTGCCGAGAAGCTGTCGGACATTTCCGGCCGGGGTGTCGGCCTGGATGTCGTCAAGACAAAGATCGAAAGCTTGGGCGGAAGCCTGCAGGTGGAATCGAAGCTTGGCTCCGGCTCCAAATTTTCCGTCCAGCTTCCGCTGTCGCTATCGATTATCGCCGCCATGCTGATCCGTCTGGGCGACGAGAAATACGCGATTCCGCTGTCATCCATCGTGGAGACGATGACGATCCGCAAGGAGCAGATTCGTCAAGTTCACAAAAGCCGCATGGTCGATTACCGGCAAGGCGTCATTCCGTACGTGCCGCTCGCGGAAATGTTCGATGCGCCGGGGACTGCGGATTCGCTCAGCGGCGAAGTTCAACTCGTCATCGTCCGCAAAGGGGAGAAGCTGGCCGCTCTTGCCGTCGACGAGTTCATCGGCCAGCAGGAGATCGTGCTCAAATCGCTCGGCAAATATCTGACCCAGACGTTCGCGATATCCGGAGCAACCATACTCGGCGACGGGCAGGTCGCGCTGATCGTCGATCCGAGCGCCTTGATCAAATGATAGATCTTGTCGCAGACATCTGCGATTTTCGCAGGGGCGGCATTGCCAGTGCCCATCCCTGCGATCCTTACATTCGACGAAGTCTGTCGGTGAATTTCAGTACCGCAGGTGACGACCGATGGCGAAGATTCGTTCGTCTCAGGCGTCAAATCCAATGCTAGGGGGCTAAGCTTGTGGGACAAGAGCTGAAAGTAATCGTCTTTGCGCTGGGCGCTGAAGAATACGGCGTCGAAGTGGAAAAAGTGAAAACGATCGAACGGATGCAGCCGATGACGCGCGTGCCCAAAACGCCCGCATTCATCAAGGGCGTCATCAATTTGCGGGGCGTTGTCACGCCGGTTATCGATCTGCGGGGCCGCTTCGGTCTCGAGGAGACGGAATATACGGACAATACCCGCATCATCATCGTAGCGGTGGGCGACCTGGAGGTCGGGTTGATCGTGGATTCCGCCAACGACGTCATTGACGTAGACGAGGATCACATCGAGGAGCCGCCGGAGGTCGTCGGCGGCATCAAGGCGAAATATTTGCGCGGCATCGCCAAGACCGGAGACGATCGTCTGCTCGTGATGCTTAATCTGTCGGAAGTGCTGAACAAAAACGAAATTATCCAGCTCGAGCAGATAGGGGAATGACGCCGGATGACTTCGCTCAACGCATTCGGCGAGCTTCAGTTGGACGTTCTTCGGGAAGTCGGCAATATCGGGGCGGGACATGCGGCGACCGCGCTGTCCCAGCTGCTGGACAAGCCGATCGATATGCTTGTGCCTAAAGTGCGAATTGTCCCTTTCGAGGAAATTGCCGATAGCGTCGGCGGCGCGGAGCAGGTCGTCGTAGCCATCTTCCTGCGCGTCGAAGGGGAGACTCCGGGCAATTTGTTCTTTATCATTACGGTGGATTCGGCCAAGAGGCTGCTGCATAACCTGGCTTCGCTTGCGGCCGGACAAGGGGACGACTTTTCGGAGATGGAATTGTCGGCGCTGCATGAGATCGGCAACATTCTCGCGGGCTCGTATTTGTCCTCGCTGGCCGATTTTACCAAGCTATCGATGTATCCTACCGTTCCGGCGCTGGCGATCGACATGGCCGGTGCGATATTGAGCTACGGCCTGATCCAGTTCGGGCAGATGGGGGATCATGCGCTTTTGATCGATACCCAGTTTTGGGAAGGCAGCGATGAAGTGAAGGGGCATTTCTTCCTGATCCCCGATCCGGAATCGTTCGGCAAAATTTTTGCGGCGCTGGGAGTGCACTCCCTATGATTCAAGATCAATATATAAAAGTTGGAATGGCCGACTTGAATGTCACCAGCCGCATAGGCGTATTGAAAACGACGGGGCTCGGCTCCTGCGTCGGCGTCACGCTGTACGATGCCGCGGCGAAAGTGGCCGGCATGGCCCACGTCATGCTGCCAAGCTCGAGCATCGCCCGGGAAGGGACGCTGAACGTAGCCAAATATGCGGATACCGCCATTCCCGAGATGATCCGGCGGATGGAGGATTTGGGCGCCCGAACGGAGCGAATGGAAGCAAAGCTCGCGGGAGGGGCGCAGATGTTCGCCTTCGGCGGCAGCTCGGATACGATGCGGATCGGTCCCCGCAACGTCGAATCGTGCAAGGAGCTTCTGAAGCGGTACGCCATTCCGCTGAAAGCGGAAGATACGGGCGGCAATTACGGAAGAACGATCGAATTGGACTGCGAAACCGGGGTGCTCTTCATCCGGAGCGTACAGAAGGGAATCAAGGAGTTGTAGGTCATGATCGGTACGATACGATGGAATTTGATCGTCGGCGCCGTCGGCTTCGTCCTGACGTTTGCGCTGTCGATGGGCAGCAATATTTGGCTTACGACGCTGCTTCGCAGCTGCTACAGCTTTGCCACATTGTTTGTCGTTGTGTTTTTGTTCCGGTGGATACTGGGCACATTCGGAGGTCTGGTCGGTCTTCAGGATGCGGAATCGCCGGCGCCGGCTGCCGGCGAGGAGCCTGCCAAAGGTCAGGCGCTGGATATGGTGACGCCGGACGACGAAGAAGATCTGCACCGCCTGCTGAAAGACCAGGCGGCTCCTTCCGCCGCGGAGGGAGACGCGACCTTCACCCCGCTCGACCCGCCGAAGCTGACGACCAGGACGCAGCTGCAGGCGGACGAAATGGCTCAGGCGGTGCGCCGCATGTCCCAAGAATAAAGGTGGTGAGAACCGGTCATGATTCAAAAAAAAGTCCAACTGCCTCATATGGATGTATGGAAAAGGTGGAGGGAACAAAGGCAGCTGGAGGCAAAGCAGGCGCTGATCGAATTTTATTTGCCGCTGGTCGATTACGTTTCGGGCCGGATGTCGGCCGGATTGCCCAAAAATGTGGCGAAGGACGACTTGACCAGCTTCGGAATTATGGGATTGATCGATGCGATCGAAAAATTCGATTACGAACGGGGATTGCAGTTCGAGACCTATGCGTCGTGGCGCATCCGCGGCGCCATCATTGACGGGCTTCGCCAAGGAGACTGGGTGCCGAGATCGGTCCGGGAGAAGACGAAGAAGATCGAGGAGGCTTATCAGAAGCTTGAGCAGCAGCATTTGCGCTCTGTAACCGATGCAGAAATCAGCGCCTATTTGAACGTGACAGAAGACGAGTTCCGGCATATGCTGCAGGAGGTCGCTTTGACCAGCGTATGCTCGATCGACGATCCGATCCGGGAAGAGGAGTCCGAGACGCGGTTGTCCCTGCTCGTCGACGAGAAGGCCACGAATCCCGAGTCGAAGGTCAATGAATTTTATTTGAAGGAAATGCTGGCCAAATCGATCGAGAAGCTGACGGAGAAAGAACGGACGGTTATATCGCTATTTTACTTTGAGGAGCTGTCCTTGAGTGAAATCGCCGAGGTCATGAAGCTATCGCCATCGAGAATTTCGCAGCTGCACTCCAAAGCGATTTTGCGTTTACGCGGCTCGTTAAACCGGTACAAAAACCAATTGTTTAACGACTGACGAACGAAAGAGATGGGGCGTGAAGCATGAGCGATCAAACGATGCCGTTAAGCTATTATTTGGATATCTCACTATCCGACGACAAAACGAGCGCATACTTGCGCTTCACCAACTGCGAGCCTTCCTTCAAGGTGACCAAAGAGCAGCTGGATGAATTTATCGAGTCGCATCACATCGTATACGGATTGGATGAAGGCGTTCTGTATTCCATCGCAGCGGAGCCGAAGGCTTACTTCGGCAGCAGTACGCTGATCGCCAGCGGCAGACCGCCGCAGGACGGGAAGGACGGATATATCCGCTATTTGTTCAACCTGGACGATCGGGCGCGCAGACCGGTAGAACTGGACGACGGTACCGTCAATTACAAGGAAATTACGGCGATACATAACGTGCGCAAAGGACAGCTCATCGCTGAGCGGATACCGCCGACGCCGGGCATTCCCGGCCAGGCGGTCACAGGGGAGGAGCTTCCCGCCAGGGACGGCAAGGAAGCCCGCTTCAAGCTGGGCAAGAACGTCGTCACCGATCCGCAGCAAACGGGCTTGTATGCGGCGATCGACGGCATGATGACGAAGACGGACCGCGATAAAATCAATGTATTCCCGGTATTCGAAGTGAACGGCGACGTCGACTACAATATCGGCAATATCAATTTCGTCGGCAATGTGGTCGTTCGGGGCAGCGTGCTGACTGGCTTTCGGATCAAAGCCGAAGGAGATATCCGCGTCACCGGAAGCGTCGACGGCGCGGATTTGGAAGCGGGGGGATCAATCGAGATTAGCGCCGGCATTTTAGGCGGAAACAAGGGCATGATCCGCGCCGGCCAATCAGTCAAATGCTCATTTATCCAGGATGCGGTTGTGGAAGCGGGAGCAGATGTGCTCGTCACCCAAAGCATCATGCACTCGCATATCCGGGCAGGCCACAGCGTCGTTTGCCAGGGAACCAAAGGCTTGATCGTCGGCGGAACGATCCAGGCGGGCGAACGTGTCGTCGCACGCACAATCGGCAACTCGATGTCGACGATGACGTCGATCGAGGTCGGTGTTCTCCCTGAGCTGCGCAACGAGCTGCAGCAGCTGCGGCAGCAGCTGAAAGGACTGAACGAAACGAAGGACAAAGCGGAGAAAGCGCTGCAGCTGCTTGACCAGATGGCGGCGGCTGGCCAGCTGACGCCGGAGAAGGTCGCCATGCGCATCAAGCTGAATCATTCCAAGCGCCAGACGGCGGAAGAGTTGTTGGCTGTGAAGGAGCGAATTCTGGAAATCGAAAAGTCGCTGGAGGATTCGGAGAAAGCCAAGGTGGAAGTCGTCGCGACCATATACGGAGGCACGAAAATCGTTATCGGTCGTTACACGAAGTTCGTCAAGGATACCGCCACCCGCGTCAAATACCAGCTGATGGACGGCGACGTGGCCGTACTGCCGCTCGGGTAAACGGAGGAGCGGCAGCGTCCAGCAGGGGAGGAATCGTCGGATGAATATGAAGCCGGTCGAGCTGCAATTCGCCATTCATAAAAATGACGAAGCGGGGCTCAAGCAGAACCAGCTGATGCATAAGCCGGTGCACGATCAGGCGGTGCTGGCCGGAGAGGCAGGCCGGGAGATGGAGAAGGAACGGAGAACCGCCGCGGCGACGGAAGCGTCCAAATTCGCCAACATTTACGATGACGAGGGACAGCCAGGCCAGCGAGACTCAGGCGGGCGTTCCGGGGGACGGCGTTCCGGCGGCAGGGGAGAAGAGCCCGGCTCTTCGGGGGCGGACGGACATCCGTACAAGGGGCGCCATATCGACTTGCTATTATAATGTAGAAAAAGAAAAACGCTTGTGACGAGCGAAGGCTTCGTCATCGGTCGTTCACCTTCGGCGCCTGAAAAATTTCAGGCAGATCGACTTCAAATTTTCAAGATAGACGCCTATGACGAACGCTATCTTGCGTCATCGGTCGTCACTTGCGGTGTTGAAATTTTGTCGGCGTATACCGCCAAATTTTCAAGATAGGTGATTGATATTGGATCAACCTTGGATGTACGTTGTGCTGATCGGACTTGTGCTGATCGTTTATGCTTCTCTATTGCCCAGGACAGTGGCCGGCAAGCGGCAGCAGGAGACGGCCGCAAGCGAAATGGCGGAGGCGATGGATGTGCTTGCCGCCGAGCTTGAGGAGCAGCACCGGGAAATCGCGCAGATGGTATCGGAGATGCGAAAGGAGCATCAGGAGCGCATCCGCGAGTTGGCTTCCCGGCTCGAAGAGTCCGAACGGCAGCGGCTTCGGGACAAGGAACGGCTCGGCGAGCTGTCTCTGGCGGTGGAACGCGCGTCGTCGTCCGCTTCAGGGCAGCCGGCTGTCGCTGCGGCTGAACAAATGCGGGAAGCGTCCAAGCAGCCGGCTGCCGAAGCAGGGGAACCGGCGGCAGCGGCTGAACCGGCGAAATCGGCGGAAGCGGCGCAGGCGGCACCCTTGCACGGACAGCCGCAGCCTGCCGCGCGCAACTTGCGCGCTGCGGATGCGCAGGACCCCGGCCCGGCTGCGGAAGCCCCTGCCGAACCTAAGGCCGATCCCGAGAGCGCTTCCGACTTCGGCAGTTTAAGACGGCGGTACAGCGAGCTGTTCTTCCTGCACGACCAAGGCAAATCGGTCGATGCGATCGCCAGGAAGCTGGGAATGAACAAAGGCGAAGTGAGCCTAATTATTCAGCTGGCAAAGCGGGAGGATGAGGCGCATGCTTAGGAACCGGTCGCTGTTATCCGGCCTCGGCTTCGGAGTCATTCTAGGCGCGCTATTGCTGCAGCTGATGAACGCGGCCGGCCATTCCGGCGGACTGCCGCCGGCGGAGCAAGCGCCGCAGCCGGAGGAGCTCGATATGAAGCAGCTGAAAGAGACGGCCGCCCAATATTACCAGTTGTTTGAGAAGGGCGAGACCGTGTACACCCAGCAGCAGGTGGACGAGCTGCTTGCCCAGCGGCTGCAGGAGGAAAAAGACAGGCATGCCGCCGAGCTGGCGGCGCAGGCCGCGGCCCGGCCGGACACCATTATTTATGTCGCCAAGGGGCAGGAGGTTTGGCAAGTGGGGGAAATGCTCGTGAAGAGCGGCCTGATTGCCGAGCGCAAAGACTTTGAAGACAAGATGTACGCCAAGCGGCTGCACAATAAAATGGTACCCGGAGCTCATGCGTTCAAAGAGTCGATGGAGCTTGACCAGATCATCGCTGAGCTGACGGGACGATAACGACAGATCCGCGCGATTGCCGGATCTGTTTTTTTTGCCGAATGAAGCGGCAATTAGCTCGGTAAGGCCGGAAGGAGCAGCAGCCGACAAGCCTCCCATAGCCAAGGCAGGGAGCATGAATAAGCGCTCTCTCGAATACCGCCCGCCGCGCTTATTCGTTCTCGTTCGACAAGGTGTTGCATACCAAAATCAGTTATGGTATATTAGTTGACGGTGTTGAAAACACACGCAGGCTAATTTCGTCAAGGGTGCTTCCCAAGCGGGGAGTTTTGGCGGAAAATGCGGCCGGCGGAGGCAACCAAAAACCATATGAGGAGGTGCGTGAGGATGGCAGTAATCTCCATGAAACAGCTTCTGGAAGCTGGGGTACACTTCGGTCATCAGACCCGTCGCTGGAACCCGAAAATGGATCGATACATCTTCACCGAAAGAAACGGCATTTACATCATCGACCTGCAGAAGACGGTCAAAAAAGTCGAGGAAGCTTACAACTTCGTAAGACAGCTCGCAGCGGACAACGGAACGATTCTGTTCGTCGGCACCAAGAAGCAGGCGCAAGACTCCGTAGCGGAGGAAGCGGAGCGCTGCGGCATGTACTATATCAACCAGCGTTGGCTGGGCGGTACGCTGACCAACTTCCAAACGATTCAAAAGCGTGTTAACCGTCTGCACGAGCTGACGAAATGGGAAGAAGACGGCACGTTCGACGTGCTGCCGAAGAAAGAGGTTATCCTGCTCCGCAAGGAGAAAGACCGTTTGGAGAAATTCCTTGGCGGCATCAAGAACATGAAGCGCTTGCCTGACGCGCTGTTCGTCATCGATCCGCGCAAAGAGCGCATTGCCGTTGCGGAAGCCCGCAAGCTCGGCATCCCGATCGTCGGTATCGTCGATACGAACTGCGATCCGGACGAGATCGATTACGTCATTCCGGGCAACGATGACGCGATTCGCGCCGTGAAGCTGCTGACGTCCAAGATTGCCGATGCAGTCGTTGAAGCGAATCAAGGCGAGCAGACGACAGCCTAATGATTGAATAATAAGAAAGGGTGGTTTAAAGGTGCAAAATCCTTTCACCGCCCTTTTTTTGGGGTACATATCCATATACAAGGAGGCCACAATATGGCAGCAGTAAGTGCGGCATTGGTAAAAGAATTGCGTGAAAAAACCGGAGCAGGCATGCTCGATTGCAAGAAGGCGCTGGAGGAGGCCAACGGCGATATCGCGAAAGCTTCCGAACTGCTTCGCGAGAAAGGTCTGGCTGCGGCGGCGAACAAAGCAGGCCGCGTCGCGACCGAAGGGCTCGTCGAATCCTACATTCATGCCGGCGGCCGGATCGGCGTGCTGGTCGAAGTGAACTGCGAAACCGACTTCGTTGCGAAGACCGATCAATTCCGCGAGTTTGTGAAAGACATCGCCATGCAGATTGCCGCGGCTAATCCGCTGTACGTGCGCCGCGAAGAAGTGCCTCAGGAGGCGCTGGACAAGGAGCGCGAAATTTTGAAAAATCAAGCGCTCAACGAAGGCAAGCCGGCTCATATCGTCGAGAAGATGGTCGAAGGCCGCATGGGCAAATATTACGAGGAAGTTTGCTTGATGGAGCAATCGTTCATCAAGGATCCGGACAAAACGATCGAGACGCTGCTCAAGGAAAAAGTGGCTACGATCGGCGAAAATATTTCGATCCGCCGTTTCGTTCGTTTCGAACTGGGCGAAGGTCTCGAGAAGAAGCAGGAAAACTTCGCAGAAGAAGTAATGTCGCAAGTGAAACTTTAAAATCAAGGATAAAAGCGGGAACACGTTGTGTTCCTTCTTTTATAAGCAATAAGCAAGTCACGAACAATGAAGTGTCATGGCTCTTGCAGGCTTAGCATGCTCTTGGACAGGCGGCGTTTGCTTGAGCGGGCAAGAGACGCAGCGTCGCTTGCGCAGGCATCGGGCAGGCCTGGAGCCGTTCTTTTGAAACGGAGGTATGAGAGTGGAACGTCCGATATATAAACGGGTTATTTTAAAGCTGAGCGGGGAAGCGTTGGCGGGGCAGCAAGGATACGGCATCGACTCCGATATGATTACTTCGATTGCGGCGCAGGTGAAGGAAGTCGTCGATTTGGGCGTAGAGGTGGCTGTCGTCGTCGGCGGCGGCAATATATGGCGCGGCATCGCCGGCAGCAAGAAGGGAATCGATCGGGCTACGGCAGACTATATGGGCATGCTGGCTACCGTGATGAATTCGCTTGCGCTCCAGGACGCGCTCGAGACGATTGACGTTCCGACACGGGTGCAAACCTCCATCACCATGCAGCAGGTAGCGGAGCCTTACATTCGGCGCCGCGCCATTCGCCACTTGGAGAAAGGCCGGGTTGTCATCTTTGCTGCAGGTACGGGCAATCCGTATTTTTCGACGGATACGACCGCGGCGCTGCGGGCAGCCGAGATCGAAGCAGAGGTCATCCTGATGGCGAAGAACAAGGTGGACGGCGTCTATACGGCCGATCCGTTCAAGGATGCCTCGGCGACAAAGTACGAAACCCTGACCTATCTCGAAGTGTTGAACAACAATCTCGGCGTAATGGACGCAACGGCATCTTCGCTTTGTATGGACAACAACATTCCGCTTGTCGTGTTCTCGATCACCGAGAGCGGGAATATCAAGCGCGTTGTGCTTGGAGATAAAATAGGAACGATTGTAAAGGGGAGTGTGTGACAATGCCTCAAGCGATCAAGAAAAATGCGGAAGAGCGCATGGATAAAGCGATCGTCGCTTTGAAAAAAGAACTGCTGTCCTTGCGGGCGGGACGTGCGACGCCGGCGCTGCTGGACCGCGTGCAGGTGGAGTATTACGGTACGATGACGCCGGTCAATCAGCTGGCGAATATCAACACGCCCGATTCCCGGACGCTCATGATTCAGCCTTGGGATAAGAGCTCGATCGGCGCGATCGAGAAGGCGATCCTGAAGTCCGATCTCGGACTTACGCCTTCCAACGACGGCAACGCCATTCGGATCGTCATTCCGGCTTTGACGGAGGAGCGCAGAAACGAGCTTGTGAAGATGACTCGCAAGTTCGGCGAGGAGGCGAAGGTTGCGATCCGCAATATTCGCCGTGATGCCAACGATGACATCAAGAAGCTGGAGAAGACGGGCATTTCCGAGGACGAATCGCGCCGTCATCAAGACGAAATTCAGAAGTTTACCGATAAATTTATCGCCGAAGTAGATAAAGTGCTGGCTTCCAAAGAAAAGGAAATCATGGAAGTATAATTGTCGGAAGTCCCCCTGGATCAGGGGGCTTTAGTCTTTCGAGCAGACGCCGGAGCCGCCGGTTCCGAAGGACTGCCGCGACGCACGAATGTCATCATTGAAAGGTCTTCGTACAGAAGCTTTTCCAAGTGGAGGATCATGCCATGAAGCAGTTCAAGAGATGGTTCGGGGGCAGGTCGGAGGGCGATGAGGCGCTGGCCGGGATCGATATGGACAATATCCCGGACCATGTGGCGGTCATTATGGACGGGAACGGTCGTTGGGCCCAGAAGCGCGGGCTGCCTCGCGTGGCCGGACACCATTCCGGCATGAAAAATGTGAAAAAAATAACGATGGCGGCCAATACGCTCGGCATTCGCGTACTCACCCTGTATGCGTTTTCTACGGAAAATTGGAAGCGTCCCAAAGAAGAAGTGGACTATTTGATGAAGCTGCCGATGGAATTTTTCCCTAAAGAAATTGACGAACTCGTCGCCAACAATGTGCAGATTCGCATGACTGGCTGGCGGGAGGGACTGCCGGATTATACGCTGAAGGCCGTGGAGGATGCGATCGAGCGGACGCGGCACAATGACGGCCTGATCTTGAATTTCGCCTTGAACTACGGAAGCCGCAAGGAAATGATCGCCGGCATCCGCAGCATAGCCGAGCGAGTGAAGCGCAATGAATTGGAGCTCGAGGATATCGATGAATCGTTGTTTGCCAAAACGCTGCTTACCGACCCGCTTCCCGATCCCGACCTGCTGATCCGCACGAGCGGTGAGCTGAGAATCAGCAACTTCATGCTGTGGCAGCTGGCCTATAGCGAGCTGTGGTTTACCGATTTATACTGGCCGGACTTCACGGAAAAGGAATTTTACGAAGCGATCATAGAATACCAGCGCCGCGCCAGAAGATATGGCGGGCTGTAGCTCGAATAGGCAGCAAGCGATGGAGGAATGGATTTGAAGCAGCGCATTATTACAGGATTGGTTGCCGGTATCGGACTTGTCGTAATGCTGTATATGGGCGGGCTGTGGTTCGCAGGATTGATTTTGCTGCTGGCATGGATCGGCTTCAACGAGTTTTTGCGAATGAACGGGCTGCAGTCGATGCAGGGCACCGCTCTGATCGGATATATCGGAGTCACGCTGCTGGCGGTTCCGTGGAACCAGTTAGGCATCACCTGGCTGCCGGCGATGGGCGGACTCATCTGGATCGCGTTGTTCCTGCTCTTGTGCGTCACGGTCATCTCCAAAAACAAGGTGACGATCGATCATATCGCCATGGTCTTTGCGGGCATGGTCTATGTGGGGGTCGGCTTTCATTATATGATCGCTACCCGCTGGATCGATGAAGGCGGTTTTTTTTGGACGCTGCTCGTATTCATATGCATTTGGGCAAGCGATTCGGGGGCGTACTTTACCGGGACGATGATCGGCCGGACGCCTTTATGGCCTTCAATTAGTCCGAACAAATCCGTCGAGGGAGCGATCGGAGGAGTTGCCGTGTCGATGCTGGCAGCGCTCTGCTTCTCGTTTTACAGCCAGGATCGGCTGACATGGACGGAGGCGGCGGCGCTCGGACTGGCGATTGCCGTCGTCGGACAGATGGGCGATTTGATCCAATCGGCTTATAAGAGAGTGAAAGGCATCAAGGATACGGGGACGCTGCTGCCGGGCCACGGAGGCGTGCTGGACCGGACGGACAGCTGGCTGATCGTTTTTCCGTTCGTGCATCTGTTCTCCTTGATCCCTCATGTCTGAAAGCGCGAGGTGAATATCGATGAAAAGGATCAGCATTCTGGGCTCAACCGGGTCGATCGGGACGCAGACGCTGGATGTCATATCGAAGCATCCGGAGCAATTTTCGGTCGAAGCGTTGTCCGGCGGCCGCAACGTTTCGCTGCTGGCTGAGCAGGTGCGCCGTTTCCGCCCGAAGCTTGTCGCGGCGGGGAGCCGAGAGTCGGCCGAGGAACTGCGCAGCGCTGTAGGCAGCGGGGTCAAGATCGTATACGGCGAGGAAGGGCTGCTGGAAGCGGCAGCCGGGACGGAGGCGGAGCTGGTCGTGACCGCCATTGTCGGCAGCATGGGGCTTGGCCCGACGCTGGCGGCGATCGAAGCGGGCAAGCAGATTGGTCTGGCCAACAAGGAGACGCTCGTCAGCGCGGGCCATCTCGTGACCGAGCTTGCCGCGCGCAAGGGCGTCCGTCTGCTGCCGATCGACAGCGAGCATTCGGCGATTTTTCAATGCTTGAACGGCGAATCGCCAGCCAGCATACATACCGTTACGCTGACAGCTTCGGGGGGCTCTTTTCGCGACAAAACGAGAGAAGAGCTGGAGCAGGTGACGGTCGAAGACGCCTTGAAGCATCCGAATTGGTCGATGGGCGCCAAAATTACGATCGATTCGGCGACGATGGTGAACAAAGGCTTGGAGGTAATCGAAGCGCATTGGCTGTTTGGTCTGGATTACGGGCAAATCGATGTGCTGATCCATCCGGAAAGCATCGTGCACTCGTTCGTCGAGTTCGCGGACGGAAGCGTCATCGCGCAGATGGGCCTGCCCGATATGCGGGTGCCGATCCAGTACGCGCTAACGTACCCCGAACGGCTTCCTTCCCCCGCTCCGCGCCTTCGTTTGGCGGAGATCGGCAAGCTGCATTTTCGCGAAATGGACTACGTCCGCTTCCCCTGCTTACGGATGGCTTATGAAGCCGGCAGAGCCGGCGGGACGGCGCCGGCCGTCTTTAACGCTGCGAACGAGGCAGCAGTCGCCCGCTTCCTGAACAGAGAGATCGGCTTCCTGGATATAGAACGGGTTATTGCCGAAGTGCTGGCTCGCCATGAGCATGTTCAGGCCCCGTCCCTCGAAGCTGTTCTTGCTGCGGATGAGTGGGCCAGAAAGACGGCGGCCGAAGTCAGGTAATGGCGGCCACCCGGACAATGCGTCCTGCGCATAGAGCTTGTAGGGCATGATAGCGGCATACCGGTAATATGCTCATATCATAGGTCAGCTTGTATTCCCGCTTCAAATAATGTTAATCTTAATTACAAGCGATTTGCCCATCCGTGACGGCCTGTCCGAACCCGTTGGGAAATGGGGTCACGGTTACTAGCCCTATGACGAGACACCTGTAAGGAGGACGTTGTCCATTGGCTATGCTGCAAAATGTATTCCAAATTGTGCTTTTATTTTTCGTGCTCGTGTCGATTCACGAGTGGGGGCATTTTTATTTCGCCAAGCGCGCAGGCATTCTGGTCCGCGAATTCGCCATCGGCTTCGGGCCGAAGGTGCTGTCCTTCGTGCGCGGGGAGACGCGGTACACGCTGCGGCTGCTGCCGATCGGGGGATTCGTCCGCATGGCCGGAGAAGATCCCGAGATCGTGCAGATCAATCCCGGACAGCGTATTGCCGTTGCGCTCCAAGACGATAAAGTAACCCATATTTACATGAACGACTTCGAGCGCCGCACTGACGCGGTGCAAGGCGTCGTCGAAGACATCGACCTGGAGCGGGATTTGTTCGTCCGCATGGACATCGAAGGGGAGCTGCATCGTTTTGCCGTACACCCGCAGGCGATGATGGTCAGCAAAGATAAAGAGACGCAGATCGCCCCGTGGGACCGCCAGTTCGGCAGCAAGACGGTCGGTCAGCGGGCGATGGCGATCTTCGCCGGACCGATGATGAACTTCGTGCTTGCCTTTATTTTGTTTGTGACGGTCGTCTTCATGGCCGGCGTGCCGGACAAGGTGAAGGTAGCCGACGTAATGGAAGGCAAGCCTGCCGCGCAAGCGGGTCTGATGAAGGGCGACCTGATCTTAAGCGTGAACGACGAGCCGATCGGCACCGACCGCGGCAAGCTGACCTCGATGATTCAGCAATCGGCCGGCAAGACGATGGTATGGATTATCGAACGGAACGGGGAGCAGCTGCGCACCGAAGTGACCCCGCAGCTGGAGCAGGAAGTCGGACTTGTCGGCGTGACGCTGACGACGCAGACGCGCCCCGCGAGCGTCATCGAAGGTTTTACGAGCGGGGCCCAAAGCATGTATTCGGCTACGGAAACGATTTTGGACGGGCTTGGCAAGCTGGTGACGCTGCAGTTCAAGATGGACGATCTCGGCGGACCTGTCCGCATCGTCGAATTTACGAGCGAGCAGGCGAGCGCCGGGTGGACGCAGTACATTTTCTGGACGGCGCTGATGAGCCTGTATCTCGGCATCTTCAACCTGCTGCCGTTTCCGGCGCTTGACGGAAGCCGCCTTGTGTTCCTGCTGCTGGAAGCGTTGCGGGGCAAGCCGGTCGATCCGAGCCGGGAGAGCATGGTCCACTTCATCGGCTTCGCCATGCTGATGCTGCTCATGATCGCGGTCACGTACAACGATATTTTGCGGCTCATAAAAGGATAATCGGCGTCTTGCGTCGAATACAACATCAATCGATTCAGTGTTATTTAAGGCGCGGCCGTAGGCTCCGGATCGGAGCTTGCGGCTTGCCGTTGGCAGGGGGACAAATATGGCAAGCGACAAGCAATTTGTGAAAGAGATTACGCCTCAGAACGAGGATTTTTCACGCTGGTACATCGATGTCATCAAGAAAGCGGATCTAATGAGCTACTCGCCGGTTCGCGGCTGCATCGTGTTCAAGCCCGACGGTTATGAGATTTGGGAGCTGATTCAGAGGGAGCTCGACCGCCGCTTTAAGGAAACGGGCCACCGGAACGCTTATTTCCCGCTCTTTATCCCGGAAAGCTTCTTTCAGAAGGAGAAGGAGCACGTCGAAGGGTTCAATCCGGAGCTGCCGTGGGTAACCGAAGCGGGCGGCGAGAAGCTGGAGGAGCGTCTGGCGATCCGGCCGACGTCCGAAACGATGATCGGCCATATGTACTCCGAGTGGATCAATTCGTATCGCGATCTGCCGCTGCTGATCAACCAGTGGGCGAACGTCGTGCGCTGGGAGAAGCGGACGCAGCCGTTCATCCGCACGACGGAGTTTTTGTGGCAGGAAGGCCACACGGCGCACGAGGACGAGGCCGACGCCCGCCGCGAAACGATGCAAATGCTGGAAATTTACCGCGATTTCGCAGAAAATTATTTGGCAATTCCGGTGATCGTCGGACAAAAGACGCCTTCGGAGAAATTTGCCGGCGCCGTCGATACATACTCGATCGAGGCGATGATGAAGGACGGCAAGGCGGTGCAGGCCGGGACGTCCCATTATCTCGGGACGAAATTTGCCGTCGCCTTCGACATCAAGTATCTCGACAGGGAGAACAAGCATCAATACTGCCATACGACCTCGTGGGGCACGACAACCCGGCTCATCGGCGCCTTGATTATGGTGCATGGCGACGACCGCGGTCTGGTGCTGCCGCCGAAGGTCGCGCCCACCCAGGCGGTGCTCATCCCGATCGGCCCGCCGAAAACGCGCGAGCAGGTCGTCGGACGCATCCAGGAGCTGCTTGCGGAGCTGAAGCAGGCCGGCGTTCGGGCGAAGGTGGACGACGATCCGAACCAAAGCCCCGGCTGGAAGTTCAACGAATACGAGATGCGCGGCGTGCCCGTTCGCGTCGAGCTGGGGCCGCGCGATATGGAGAACGGACAGGTCGTGCTCGTGTCCCGGGTCACCGGCGAGAAGCGGATCGTGCCGCAGGAGCGCTTCGTTGCCGAGGTGCAGCGAATGCTTGAAGAAAATCACCGTGAAATGTTCGAGCGTGCCAAACGGTTCCGCGACGAGTCGATGACCGATGTGGAGACGCTGGACGAGTTCAAGGCGTTTTTGAATGAGAAGCGCGGCTTCGCCTATGCCGGCTGGTGCGGTTCCGACGCCTGCGAGGCGCAGGTGAAGGAGGAGACGGGGGCCACGAGCCGCAATATTCCGTTCCATCCGCCGGTGCAGAAGAGCCGCTGCCTCGTCTGCGGAGCGGACGCGAAGCATACCGTCGTGTTCGGAAGAGCTTACTGATACGCTGATCAGGATGAACGCCTATGACGAGCGAATCCTTCGTCATCGGTCGTCGCCTGCGGTATTGAAAATTTTGGTCGGCAGATAACCGCCAAATTTTCAAGATGAACGCCTATGACGAGCGAATCCTTCGTCATCGGTCGTCACCTGCGGTATTGAAAATTTTGGTCGGCAGATAACCGCCAAATTTTCAAGATGAACGCCTATGACGAGCGAATCCTTCGTCATCGGTCGTCACATGCGGTGTTGAAAATTTTTAGGCAGATGTACGCAATAAGGGCAAAACGGAGAGATAGTGCATCCATTTTGCCCTTTCTCGTTTCATGGGGGAGGTACAGGATGAACAGCAGTACGGCAGCGAAGCGGGACCGGTTCGAGCTGCTGATGCAGCAGGCCGGCGTTCCGACGGATGTAGTGCAGTCGTTTTTTTATGACGGTTACATCGATAAGGTAGAGACGAGCCGCAAAAACCGCGAGTGGGTTTTTCACATTGTCAAAACCAAGGTCGTCCCGCAGGATGTATACCGTTCTTTTTGCAAAATGATCCGTGACAAATACTCGCACATCGCCGCCATCCGGTTCGTGCTGCGGTATACGGAGGACGTCAATCCCGAGGAAGTCGCGCAAGAATATTGGAGCATGTTCCTCGAATGGGTGCAGCGGGAGGCCGCTTCCATCAACGGCTGGATGACGAAGGCGAAGATCGATGTCCAGGGCCGGGTGTTGACGCTGACGCTGCTTGATTCGTTCGGGCTGGAGATGGCCAGAAAGAAGAACATCGGCAGCTGGATCCAAACCTACTTCACGAATTATTTCGGCGTCGATTTTCAAGTGAAGTATGCACTGAGCGAAAGCAGAGACGAAGCTTACGAACAGTTCATGAAGCAGATCGAGGAAGAGGAGCGGGAAGTGACCGTCAACCTCTTGACGGCTGTCGAACCGGAAGCGCAGGCTCCGGAAGAAGCGGTCGGCGAGCTCAAGCTGATGATCGGCTATGAGATCAGGGACCCGGCGGTGCCGTTGCAGGACATTCAGGACGAAGAGAAGAAAGTTGTCATCCAGGGCACGGTCTTCGGGCTGGATGTCAAGGAGCTGAAGAACGGCAGCACGCTCTTTACGTTCAATGTGACCGACTTTTCCGATTCGATCATGGTCAAGGCGTTCGCCAAGACGAAGGAAGACATCAAAATTTACAGCCTCATCAAGAACGGCACATGGCTCAAGCTGCGCGGCCGGGTGGAGTACGACCGGTTCATGCAGATTCCCGAGCTCGTCATGATCCCGAACGACGTGAACGAAATCGCCGCGCCGCCGGACCGCAAGGACGACGCCGAGGAGAAGCGCGTCGAGTTCCATCTGCACACGACGATGAGCACGATGGACGGCATCACGCCGGTGGACGAATACATCAAGACGGCTGCCAAATGGGGCCACAAGGCGATCGCCATTACCGATCACGGCGGCGTGCAGTGCTATCCGGAGGCGGGCAAGGCGGCCAAAAAGCACGGCATCAAGGTCATTTACGGACTGGAAGCGAACGTGGTGGACGATTCCGTGCAAGTCGTCATGAATCCGTCCGACGTCGATCTGAAGGAAGCGGAGTACGTCATTTTCGACATCGAGACGACCGGCCTGTCTGTAACCTCCAATAAAATCATCGAAATTGCCGGCGTGAAGATGAAGGACGGCAAAGAAATCGACCGGTTCGCCACCTTTATCAATCCTCACGAGCGCATTCCGTATAACATTCAGCAGCTGACCAATATTACAGACGATATGGTAAGGGAGGCGCCGGAGCTCGAGGAGAAGCTCCCGGAGTTCGCCGCTTTCGTCGGAGACTGCGTGCTTGTGGCGCATAATGCGCGCTTCGATATCGGCTTCATCCAGGCCAATCTGAAGCGGCTCGGCCACCCGGAGCTTGCCAATCCGGTGCTGGATACGCTGGAGCTCGCCCGGATGCTGTTCCCGTCGCTGAAGAATCACCGCCTCAATACGCTGGCCGACAAGTTCAAGGTCAGCCTCGACAACCATCACCGGGCGATCGACGACTCGATCGCGCTCGGCCACATCCTGTTCCACCTGCTGAAGGAAGCGGGGGAGCGAGGGTACGCGAAGCTGGACCGTCTGAACGACGAAGTCGGCAAAAACTTGTCGACGCAGCGTCCTTTTCACTGCTGCATCTACGCGCTCAATATGACCGGGAAGAAAAATTTGTATACGCTCGTGTCGCTGTCGCATACGGAATATTTTCACAGGGTGCCGTGCATTCCGCGCAGCAAGCTGATCGAGCTCAGGGAAGGGCTGCTTGTCGCCTCGGGCTGCGAGAAGGGCGAGCTGTTCGAGACCGTGTTGAACAAGTCGCTGGAGGAAGCGGAGCAGGTGGCCGAATTTTACGATGTGCTTGAGATTCAGCCGACCTGCATCAACATGCATCTGGTGGACAAAGGGCTTGTCGGCAGTGCGGCGCAGCTCGAGGATGCCAACCGGCGCATTGTCGAAATCGGCCGCAAGCTCGGCAAGCCGGTCATCGCTACAGGGAACGTCCATTATTTGCACCCGCGCGAGAAAATATACCGGGACATCACCATTCACGGCATTACCGGCTTCAGCCCGCTCAAGGAAATCCGCAAACCCGACGTCCATCTGCGGACGACGAAGGAAATGCTGAAGGAATTCGAATATTTGGGCGAGGATACCGCTTATGAGGTCGTCGTCAAAAATACGGCCGAGCTGGCGGACCGGTTCGAAGTGATCGAGCTCTTCCCCGACAAGCTGTTCACTCCGATTATCGAGGGCGCGGAGGAAGAAATTCGCACGAAGTGCTACGATACGGCAAGGCGGCTGTACGGCGATCCGATTCCCGAGGTCGTCACCGCGCGCTTGGAGAAAGAGCTGGTGCCGATTATCAAGTACGGCTTCTCCGCCAACTATTTGATTTCCGAGCGCCTGGTCAAAAAATCGAACGAGGACGGTTATCTCGTCGGCTCGCGGGGTTCCGTCGGTTCGTCGGTCGTGGCGACGTTCCTCGGCATCTCCGAGGTGAACCCGCTGCCGCCGCATTACTTGTGCAGGTCGTGCCAGCACAGCGAGTGGTTCCTTGACGGCTCGATTCCGAGCGGCTTCGACCTGCCCGACAAGGACTGTCCGAACTGCGGCGCGAAGATGAAGGGGGACGGCCAGGATATTCCGTTCGAGACGTTCCTCGGCTTTAAAGGGGACAAGGTTCCCGATATCGATCTTAACTTCTCCGGCGAATACCAGCCGCACGCGCACAATTATACGAAGGTGCTGTTCGGGGAACGCAACGTATTCCGCGCGGGGACGATCGGCACGGTAGCGGAGAAGACGGCGTTCGGCTTCGTCAAAAAATACGAGGAAGAGCAGGGCAAAAAATGGCGCGGCGCGGAGCTGAACCGGCTCGCTTCCGGCTGCACGGGCGTCAAGCGCAGCACGGGTCAGCATCCCGGGGGCATCGTCGTCGTCCCGGATTATATCGACGTCAACGACATTACGCCGGTGCAGTATCCGGCCGACGATACGAGCGCGGAGTGGAAGACGACGCATTTCGATTACCACGCCTTCGACGCCAACCTGCTGAAACTCGATATTCTCGGGCACGATGATCCGACGATGATGCGCATGCTGCAGGATTTGACCGGGGTTGACCCGACGACGATTCCGATGAACGATCCGAAGGTCATGAGCCTGTTCAACTCTGTTGACGCGCTCGGCGTGACGCCGGAGCAAATCCGCACTCCCGTAGCTACATACGGCGTGCCGGAGATGGGCACCAAATTCGTCCGTCAAATGCTGGAGGAAGCGCAGCCGTCGAACTTCGCCGACCTGCTGCAAATCTCGGGCTTGTCCCACGGAACCGGCGTCTGGCTCGGCAACGCCCAGGAATTGATCCGCAAAGGCATCTGTACGATCAAGACCGTTATCGGCTGTCGCGACGACATCATGCTCTATCTTATTTATAAAGCAGGCATGGACGCCGGGCTCGCCTTCAAAATTACGGAAAGCGTGCGGAAAGGCAAAGGGCTGACCGAGGAATGGAAGGAAGAGATGAGGAAGCACAACGTGCCGAACTGGTACATCGACTCGTGCGAGAAGATCGAGTACATGTTCCCGAAGGCGCACGCTGCCGCTTATGTCATTTCGGCCGTGCGAACGGCTTACTTCAAGCTGTATTATCCGCTGGCGTTCTATGCGACCTACTTCTCCGTCCGCGCGGACGATTTCGATCTGGAGCTGCTGTGCCAAGGATACGACGCGATCCTGAAGCGATTGATCGAGATCGAGGAAAAAGGGTTCCAGGCGACGCCCAAGGAGAAGAACAGCATCTCCATTCTTGAGATGGCGCTGGAGATGACAGCCCGCGGCTTTTCGTTCAAGCCGATCGATCTGTACAAGTCGGACGCGGTCAAGTTTCTTATCGACGGCGATTCGCTCATTCCGCCGTTCTCCGCCGTTGCCGGCATCGGGGAGAATGCGGCCAAGAACATCGCCGCTTCCCGCGAGGCGGGCCCGTTCCTGTCGATCGAGGATTTCCAGTCGCGCAGCAAGGCGACGAAGACGATTATCGAGCTGCTGTCGGGCATGGGCTGCTTCCGCGGCTTGCCGGAGACGAATCAGCTGTCGCTGTTTTGAGGCAGTTGCAACACAGCCGCGGCTATGGTATAATCTTCAAAGGTAATAAGCTATAACTCGGCTTAGGAGAGTGGGGAAACCCACTCTTTACATTTTGTATAGGGTCGTAAACCGATAGGAGGCTGCAGTTTGAGCGGGAACATCAAATCGATCGTCGAAGATTTGGTGCGTCCATTTTTGGACGACAACGGATTTGAATTGGTGGACATCGAATATGTGAAGGAAGGCAGCAACTGGTTCCTTCGCGTATATGTCGACAAGGATGGCGGCATCGATATCGATGATTGCGGTAGAATCAGCGAATATTTGAGCGCAAAGCTGGACGAGAAGGACCCGATTCCGACGGCTTATTTTTTGGAGGTATCCTCGCCTGGAGCGGAGCGTCCCCTGAAGAAGCCGCGGGACTTCGAGCGGGCTGTCGGCAAGCATGTCTATCTGACAACATATGAGCCGGTAGATGGCCAGAAAGAATTCGAGGGCGTCCTGACGGCTTACGACGGCGAGACGGCGACGGTTCGGGCTGGCAAGAAGGAGCACGTTTTGCCCGTTGCCAAAATAGCGGGAGCTCGTTTGGCCATCGTCATGTAGCGGCCCTATTATGCGAGAGGAGGAAAAGGAGTTCATATGAACACGGATTTTATCGAGGCGTTGAATGAAATCGAGAGAGAGAAGGGCATCTCCAAGGACATATTGATCGACGCGATTGAAGCGGCCCTCATTTCCAGTTATAAGCGGAATTTCAATACGGCCCAGAACGTGCGCGTCGACATTAACCGGCATACCGGACTCATCAAGGTCTATGCGCGCAAGACGGTCGTGGACGAGGTGCTGGACCCGCGCATGGAAATTTCGCTTTATGCCGCCAGGGAGATTAACGGCAACTATCAATTGAATGATATTGTCGAGATTGAAGTGACTCCCCGCGATTTCGGGCGCATTGCCGCGCAGACCGCCAAGCAGGTCGTAACGCAGCGCATTCGCGAGGCAGAGCGCGGGCTGATCTACAACGCGTATGTCGATAAGGAGCAGGATATCGTCAACGGCATCGTGCAGCGCCAGGATCAGCGCAACCTGTATGTCGATCTGGGCAAAATCGAGGCCGTATTGCCGCTGACCGAGCTGATGCCTACAGACAAGTTCGTGCACGGCGACCGCGTCAAAGCCTATATCACCAAGGTGGAAAATACGACGAAGGGCCCGCAGATCATCTTGTCGCGGACGCATCCCGGGCTGCTGAAGCGCCTGTTCGAGCTGGAGGTTCCGGAAATCTACGAAGGCGTTGTGGAAATCCGCTCTGTCGCGCGCGAGGCCGGATTCCGCTCGAAGATTGCGGTGTATTCGCGCAATCCCGAGGTGGACCCGGTCGGCTCCTGCGTCGGCCCGAAAGGGATGCGCGTGCAGACGATCGTCAGCGAGCTGAAGGGCGAGAAGATCGATATCGTTCGCTGGGTCGAGTCGGTGGAGGAATACGTAGCGAATGCGCTCAGCCCGTCCAAAGTCGTAGAGGTCATCGTGTTCGAGGAAGAGAAGATGGCGCGGGTCATCGTGCCCGACTACCAGCTGTCGCTGGCGATCGGCATCAAAGGCCAGAACGCGCGGCTCGCCGCGAAGCTCACAGGCTGGAAGATCGACATCAAGAGCGAATCGCAGGCGGAGCAGGAGTACGGCCGTCCGAAATCGGAAGGCGAAGAGATGCATCAGGATTCGGTCAGCATCGATTAGAGGAGGCGCGGCTCCCTGCAGCCGGTCGTCCGGCCAGGCGGGCGGCGTCTATTGTCCGTCGGCGCAAACGGCCTGATTGTCGGATGGACGCCTATGACGGGCGCTGCCGTACGTCATCGGTCGTCACCTACGGTGTTGAAAATTCAGCTTGTAGATAAAGCTGAATTTTCAAGATAGCGCAAGGGGGAGTAACGGATGAAGCCTAGAAAAATACCGCTTAGAAAATGTGTCGCCTGCCAGCAAATGATGCCCAAGAAGGAATTGATCCGCGTCGTCAAGACGCCAAACGACGAGATGCTGATCGATTTGACCGGCAAGAAGGCGGGCCGCGGCGCTTATCTGTGCGGCAAGCTCTCCTGCTTCAAGCTGGCCAAGAAAACGCGGGCGCTCGACAGAGCGCTGAAATCGCCGGTCAGCCCCGAAATCTATGATGCGCTGGAGCAGGACTTTATCAAAGTCGAGGACGAATTCCAGGCGGCCAAAGCGGCGATGGAAGATGATGGGTCATGAATGCGAGCAAATTTTATTCCAATCTTGGGCTGGCGATGCGCGCGGGCAAGGTGATCACCGGCGAGGAAACGGTCGTCGAGGCGGTTCGCAAAGGCGAGGCGAAGCTGGTGATCGTCGCCGAGGACGCATCGGCAGGCACCTACAAGAAGGTAAGCGACAAGTGCAGTTATTATAAAGTTCCTATATATCGGTTCGGGGAACGCGGGGACTTGGGGGCCAGCATCGGCAAGGAAGCCCGCGTCGTCGTCGGCGTAACGGATCAGGGACTGGCAGCATTGCTGACCAAATCGTTGGAAGAAAAGCATGGAGGTGGACACTATTGAGCAAACAAGACAACAATAAAGACAAGCTGAGAGTGTACGAATATGCCAAGTCGCTGAACATGAGCAGCAAGGAGATCATTACGATTCTCAAGCGGGTCGGCATCACGGTAAACAATCATATGAGCGTAATGGAGAATGATATGGTCAATAAAGTGGAGCAATTTTTCCGGGACGTCAAGGCGAATGCCGCCGCGAAACGGCCCGGTCAAGATATGGGGAACAAGCCGTCGTCCAAGCCGGAAGCCAAAGGTCAGACCGTTGCCGTACAGCCGCGACCGGACACGAAGTCCGGCACGCCACAAGGCGCCGGGCAAGGCGGACAGCAGCCGGTCAGAGCGCAGGGCCAAGGCGGTCAAGGTCAGCGATCGGACCGGGACCGCAGAAACGGTCAAGGCGGCCAACGTCAAGACCGCGATCGCAGGGGCGGTCAAGGAGGGGCGCAAGGCCAGGGGCAAGGCGGTCAAGGCCAGCGTCAAGACCGCGACCGCAGGAACGGTCAAGGCGGCCAGGGCCAAGGCGGCCAGCAAAACCGCGGCGGCCAAGGGCAAGCTCAGGGAGGCCAGCGCGGAGGACGTTCCGGCGACCGCCCGCAAGGCCAGCAGCGTTCGAATGACAATCGCTTCGGCGGCGGTCAAGGCCGCCTGGGCGGGCAAGCCAAAGGCGCGGTGCCGCCTATCGATGCGCCGGCCGGCGCGGCAGGAGGCAAGGGCAAGGGCAAAAAGTCCAAGCCGAACCAGAATCAGAAGCGCTACGAGGACAACAACGGCAAGGCGCTGAACGGCAAGTTTTCCGGCGGGCGCGGCGGCCAAAAAAATCAGCGCGGCAAGCAGCAGGCGGATCAGCCGAAACGGGACAATACGCCGAAGAAGATTATCGTCCGCGGCACCATGACCGTCGGCGAGCTGGCCAAGCTGCTGCATAAGGAAGTGGCGGAGGTCATCAAGAAGCTGCTGTTCCTCGGCGTGATGGCCACGATCAACCAGGAGCTGGATCTCGATACGATTCAATTGGTCGCCTCCGAATTCGGGGTTGAGGTCGAACTCAAAATCCCGGTCGAGGAAGACAAGTTCGAGGAAATCGAGGAGAAGGACGACGAGGCGGATCTGCAGGAACGGCCTCCGGTCGTGACGATCATGGGGCACGTCGACCACGGCAAGACGACGCTGCTCGACTCGATCCGCAAGACGAACGTCACCGAGAGCGAAGCCGGCGGCATCACGCAGCATATTGGTGCCTACCAGGTCGAAGTGCACGGCAAAAAAATTACGTTCCTCGATACGCCGGGCCACGAAGCGTTTACGTCCATGCGCGCCCGCGGCGCTCAGGTTACGGATATTACGATTCTGGTCGTGGCGGCCGACGACGGCGTCATGCCGCAGACGGTCGAAGCGATCAACCATGCGAAGGCCGCGAAGGTGCCGATCATCGTCGCTGTCAACAAGATCGACAAGCCGGAAGCCGACGTCGACCGCATCAAGCAGGCCTTGATGGAATACGAGCTCGTGCCGGAGGAATGGGGCGGAGATACGATCTTCTGCAATGTCTCGGCCAAGCAGCGCATTGGTCTCGACAATTTGCTCGACATGATCCTTCTCGTGGCCGAGGTGCAGGAGCTGAAGGCGAACCCGAACAAACGGGCGCGCGGCACCGTCATCGAGGCGGAGCTCGACAAGGGCAAAGGACCGGTAGCCCGCGTGCTCGTTCAGCACGGTACGCTCAAGGTGGGCGATACGCTCGTTGCCGGCGTCCATTTCGGCCGCGTCCGCGCCATGATCAACGACAAGGGCAAACGGCTCAAGGAAGCGGGACCTTCCACCCCGGTGGAAATTACCGGCTTGACCGATGTGCCGCTGGCGGGCGATCCGTTCCTCGTCTTCGAGGACGAGCGCAAAGCGCGGGCGATCGCGGAGAAGCGGGCGGCGACGCTGCGCGAAACGAATATGGGCACGAATGCCCGGGTTACGCTGGATGATCTGTACAAGCGGATCAAGGAAGGCGAGATCAAGGATCTGAACGTGATCATTAAAGCCGACGTTCAAGGCTCGGCCGAGGCGCTCAAAGGTTCGCTGGAGAAAATCGATATCGAGGGCGTCCGCGTCAAAATTCTTCACACCGGCGCCGGCGCGATTACCGAGTCCGACGTCATTCTGGCGCAGGCGTCCAACGCGATCATCATCGGCTTCAACGTCCGTCCGGAGCCGCTGGCGAAGGCGGCCGCCGATCAGGAGAAGGTCGACATCAGGCTGCACCGGATTATCTACAACGTGATCGAAGAAATCGAGCAGGCGATGAAAGGTATGCTCGATCCAGTGTACAAGGAAGTCGTCATCGGCCACGCCGAGGTGCGCAACACGTTCAAGGTGTCCAAAATCGGCACGATTGCTGGCTGCATGATCACTTCCGGCAAAATTACCCGGTCCGCGGAGGTTCGCCTGATCCGGGACGGCATCGTTGTCTACGAAGGCAAGATCGATTCGCTCAAGCGCTACAAGGACGACGTAAGGGAAGTGGCGCAAGGTTACGAATGCGGTATATCTCTGGATAATTATAATGATATTAAAGAAGGGGATACCATCGAGGCATTCGTAATGGAAACTGTTGAGAGGTGAGCCGGAAGTGGCAAGAATTCGCGTAGGCAGGGTCGGCGAGCAGATCAAGAAAGAGCTTAGCCAGCTGATCCAGAATGAGCTGAAGGACCCGCGTATCGGCTTTATCACGATCACGGGCGTCGATGTGACGAACGATTTGTCGCAGGCCAAAGTGTTTTTGAGCGTGATGGGCAGCGAGGAGGAGAAGGAAGCGTCGCTGAAGGCGCTCGTTCGCAGCAGCGGCTTTCTCCGCGCCGAGCTCGGCAAACGGATCCGGCTGCGCAAAGTTCCGGAGCTGCTGTTCAAATTCGATACGTCGATCGATTACGGCAGCCGGATTGAATCAATCCTGCAGCAGCTGGGTGAGGAGAACGGAAAGCATGAGCAGTAACGAATATGCGGAACTGCTTCAGGCAGCGGCGCGATTTATACGGGAAAACGACGATTTTCTGGTAGTGTCCCACGTCCAGCCGGACGGGGACGCTGCCGGTTCTACTTTTGCCGTTGCCTGGATGCTGCGGGAGCTGGGCAAAACGTTCACGCTGATCAATGAAGGTCCGATTCCCGCGAAATTTATGTATATGGCGGAAGACATTCCGGTTGTCAATTATGAATCCAATCCGCCCGGCCGCCAGTTCCGGCGCATCATTGCCGTCGATTGCGCGGACCCGGAACGGATCGGCCGGGTAAGGGAATGCTTTGCCCCCGATGCCGAGCTGCTGAACATCGACCATCATGCGACGAATGACGGGTTCGGCCATTGGAATCTGGTGAAGGCTGACGCTGCGGCCACCGTCGAGGTGCTGTACGACTTGGGCGAGGCTATGGGTATCCCGTTCTCGCAGCAGCTCAACGTCTGCATTTATTCCGGGCTGCTGACGGATACCGGCGGTTTCCGCTATTCCTCCACGTCGCCCAAAGTCATGCGCATCGCCGCAGACCTGTTGTCCCGCGGCGTGCAGGGGCATGAACTGGCCGAGCGGCTGCTGGAGACGATGACCCGTCAGCAGGTGTCGCTGTTGAAGCATTGCTTGAGCTCGCTTTCCTTTGCGGCGGACGGCCGGATCGCCTGGCTATCGGTGACGCTGGACGACCTTAAGGCGGCGTCCGCCGGTAATGAAGACATGGAAGGGCTGGTCAATTACGCCCGCAATGTCGAGGGCGTGGAAGTCGGTCTGCTTTTCAAAGAGAAGGGGCCGGAACTGGTCAAGGTCAGCCTGCGCTCCTCAGGCGCCGTTAACGTCGCCGAGGTAGCGGCATCGTTCGGCGGCGGTGGCCATGTTCGGGCGGCCGGATGCACGATAGCGGCCTCGCTTTCCGATGCGGTGGATCAGGTCGTGAAGAAAGTCGAGGCGGCTATGGCATGACGCAGGCTCAACCGTTAGAGGGCGTGCTGCCGATCTGGAAGCCCAAGGGCTGGACTTCGCATGACGTCGTCGCTAAAGCGCGGCGCATTCTCCGCATGAAGCGGATCGGCCATACGGGGACGCTCGACCCTGAGGTGACGGGAGTGCTCCCGCTCTGCCTCGGGCGGGCGACACGGCTGGTCGAATACATACAGGATCTGCCGAAGCAGTATGAAGCGCAGCTTGTGCTCGGCCTTGCTACCGACACGGAAGATTTGAGCGGCACGGTGCTGGAGCGGGCAGGCGACGTTCGCGCCGTTATCTCGGAAGAGGAAGTGCGGCGGGCGATTCTGCGGTTCGAAGGCGAGATCGAGCAGGTGCCGCCGATGTATTCGGCGGTCAAAGTGGACGGAAAGCGCTTGTACGAGCTGGCGCGCCAAGGCCTGGAGGTGGAGCGGAAGCCGAGGAAGGTGACTGTGCATTCCATCGAGCTGCTGGGGAGCGATTGGAGCCAGCCGCATCCGACGGTGCGCTTTCGGGTACTGTGCTCCAAAGGTACGTATATCCGCACTCTATGCGTCGATATCGGACGGGCGCTCGGCGTTCCTGCGGCGATGGCGGAGCTGGTTCGCACGTCGACCGGCGGTATCGGCCGCGAGCAGTGCTTGACGCTGGAAGAGGCGGAGTTGTTGCATGCCCGCGGCGAGCTGAGCGGCAAGCTGCTGTCTGCAGACCGCGTGCTGCGGCATTTGCCGGAGGTCGAGCTGTCGCCGTCGCAGAAGGCGATGGCGCTAAAGGGCCGCAAGCTGCGCGTTGCTGCCGTTCGGCCCCCTCGCGCCCCCGCGCCGGCCTCGTCTGCTGCGGCGGAAGCGGGGGAAGTCGCCGCATTCGACGAGCAGAGACAGCTTGTCGGAATTTTCCTGTGGGAGCCGGAGCAACGCGTGCTGACGCCGCGCAAAATATTCAGCTCCGGCTAGACGCCGATGACGAGTGCTTCCTGTCGTCATCGCTCGTCACCTGCGGTGTTGAAAATTCAGCATGGATACCGC
Source organism: Paenibacillus ginsengihumi DSM 21568 (assembly GCF_000380965.1). Classification (GTDB taxonomy): domain Bacteria; phylum Bacillota; class Bacilli; order Paenibacillales; family NBRC-103111; genus Paenibacillus_G; species Paenibacillus_G ginsengihumi. The sequence goes on from NZ_KB905548.1 coordinate 68,658, forward strand.
AAAATTTTCAAGATAGACGCCCATGCCGCCTTGCGCGGCACCATCAGAAGATGAAACGGGCCGCACGCCCTGGGGGCTATTTTCAAGATAGACGCCCATGCCGCCTTGCGCGGTACCATCAGATGGTGAAAATGGGCCGCGGGACCGGCGCTATTTTCAAGATAGACGCCCATGCCGCCTTGCGCGGTACCATCAGATGGTGAAAATGGGCCGCACGAACCGGGGGCTATTTTCAATATAGCCAGCAAATGTTGTATTTTGTACAACTAAAACAGGGGGATAACCCCTATTTGCGGCTCAATGTTGCACAACGTGCAACATTTTGGGCGATGTTTCCGGTTTTGAAGCCAATCGCCTCTAAATTGTTGCACAAAATGCAACATTACCCTTCCTCTGGTGCGAAGAGGACGGAAAATGTTGCATTTTTTGCAGGATTTGTCGCCTCATGTGCCCGGATAGGGGCCGCGCTAACGCGGAGTCCGCACGCTGACATGGAGTCCGAGCGCCAACGTGACGCTACGCGGAGTTCGCACGCTGACATGGAGTCCGAGCGCCAACGTGACGCTACGTGAGTTCGCACGCGAACGCGGCTCTCGGGGCTGCCGGCTAAAGTATTTTCGCTGCAGACAAGTTTTACGCAGCGTTTCCAGAAAAGCTGCCGGAATAATCAACTTCGATAAAGCGTTAAGGTGTAAAACGAAGTGTGGCCTTTCGCACCAGGCAAAACTGTCGCTCAAGCGCAGCCCCGCTCGTCTGGAGAAGCTGCTTCGATCGGGCTTCTCTTCATTGCTCGCTAGCCTAGGGTGCTGTTTTGCCGGGCAGACCTTGAGCTAACGCTAACCACGGAGCTTATTTCACTCGAAATCATCAATTTGAAATTTTAACGAAAGTGAGCAGTCTTATTCCGCATTTTGGGCTGCCAGATACAGCGTTTTTGACAAAATAGTGCTACCAGCCTGCGTTACATTTTTCAAAGGCTGCGTTTCAGCAAAATAGCGTTTGTCACTGGCGTTAGAAATTCGGAAGCCTCGGTGGGAGCGTAACAGCTCAGGAAGGACAGCTCAGGAAGTAAAGCGCAGAAAGGACGGCTCAGGCAGGAACAGCACATGAAGGAGCAGCTCAGGAGGGGCCGTGCAGGAATGGACAGCTGTCGAAAAGAACGAGGCTCGGGCAGTTTTTGCAATATTACCCCAAGGACGCCAATGACGAGCGACTCCTTCGTTATCGGTCGTCACCTGCGTTGTTGAAAATTCAACGTGCGGTATACCGCCAAATTTTCAAGATAGACTATCCGAGACGTTTTATACGAATGTAGGTGAACGGACAATGATGATGCAGACGATACCTATAGCAGACCCTGCGAACGGCCCGCGGCCGAATGCTGCCGTCCGCAGCCAGGTGCTGGCCATCGGCGAGTTCGACGGCGTCCATCTCGGACATCGGGAGGTCATTCGCCGCACGGTTGAGACGGCCAGGCGGCTCGGGATTCCGGCCGCCATTATGACGTTCCATCCGCATCCCCGCGAGGTGCTGGGCAACGGCGTGTACTCGAGGCTGTTGACGCCGCTTAAGATTAAGCAGGCGATTTTGGAAAGCCTCGGGGTGGACATATTATACGTCGTGGACTTCAGCGAAGATTTCATGCGCGTATCGCCCCGTCAGTTCGTTCACGACATGCTTTGCCCGATGAAGGTCAACACCGTGTTTGTCGGATTCGACTTCACGTTCGGGCACCGCGGGGCGGGCACGCCGGATACGCTGTGCGAGCTGGCGGAGGGCCGGTTTGCCGTTGAGGTGGTGCGCCCTTACCACCTCGGCGGCGTGAAGGTCAGCAGCACGCTGATCCGCGAGCAGCTGCTCTCGGGACGCGTGGAGGAGGCCAATAAGCTGCTCGGCCGCCGGTACTCCGTAGCTGGCTCGGTCGTGCACGGGGACGGGAGGGGCCGCACGATCGGCTTTCCGACAGCCAATGTGAGTGTGGCGGACAATTATCTCATTCCTGCGAACGGCGTCTATGCCGTTCAAGCTCGCCTGAAAGACGGCATATGCGGCGGCGTCATGAACATCGGGGTCAAGCCGACCTTTGCGGAGTCGCTGCCCGAGCCAACGCTGGAAGTGCATTTATTCGATTTTGACCGCAATATATACGACGAGCCGATCGAGGTCGAGCTGATCGCGTATATCCGCAGCGAGCGCAAATTCGCTTCGGCCGCCGAACTGATCGAGCAGATTCGCCGGGACGCGGATCAGGCTCGCACGATGCTGGCCTGACGTCTGGCTTTTTATTTTTGGATATGATATACTATCATTCGTTGTCGGTTATTCGCTAACCGGCGTCAATAATGAACCTCGGCATGGAGATGCGAACTCTCCGGCGCTCTCTGGGCTGAAGGGGATATACTTACTTAAATGGAGGTGAACAGGATGGCTATTACTCAAGAACGCAAGCAGGAACTGATTGCAGCTCACAAGACGCACGATAACGACACAGGGTCTCCTGAAGTTCAAGTCGCTATCCTTACGGAAAACATCGTGAACCTGACGAACCACTTGAAGGTTCACAAGAAGGACCATCATTCCCGCCGCGGGCTGTTGAAAATGGTCGGTCAACGCCGTAAGCTTTTGACGTACTTGAAAAACAAAGACGTTAATCGTTACAGCGCGCTGATCGAGAAGCTTGGCCTGCGCCGTTAATAGTGAATCAGTTGGAAAGCAACCGAATCGATCCTTTCCGCGACGTCCGTCCGGGCGTTCCCGCGGGGAGGGTTGGAGGTTGCTTTTTTTCCATGTGCAGAGCAAGGACTTGCGTCATGTTTTGCAAAAAAGAAGGAAATACTAGCCATTATGCAGAATGATTAAGAGATGACAGCCTAAGAGAGTCGTCGGAAGCGATGGAGGAGGTAGCATATGGAGAAGAAAGTGCAGATGGACTTGGCCGGCCGCACGCTCATACTCGAAACCGGTCGGCTGGCGAAGCAGGCCAATGCCGCAGTCATGGCCCGGTACGGGGACACGGCGGTGCTTTGTACGGTTACGGCTTCGAAGGAGCCGAAGGACCTGGATTTTTTCCCGCTGACAGTCAACTATGAGGAGCGGCTGTATTCCGTAGGGAAAATTCCCGGCGGCTTCATTAAAAGAGAGGGCCGCCCGAGCGAGAAGGCGATTCTTGCCGGCCGCTTGACGGACCGTCCGATTCGTCCGTTGTTTCCGGAAGGGTTCCGCAACGATGTGCAGATCGTAGCCATGGTCATGAGCGTCGATCAGGACTGCTCGCCGGAGATTGCGGCGATGATCGGCACTTCGGCCGCGCTCAGCATATCCGACGTTCCGTTTAACGGTCCGGTTGGCGGGGTCATCGTCGGCCGGGTGGACGGACAGTTTGTGATCAACCCGACGCTGGAGCAGGCCGACAAGAGCGATATTCATCTCGTCGTCGCCGGGACGAAGGACGCGATCATGATGGTCGAAGCCGGTGCCGACGAAGTGCCGGAGGAAGTGATGCTTGAGGCGATCATGTTCGGGCACGATGAGATCAAGAAGATCGTCGCCCTGCAGGAGCAGCTCGTTGCGGAGGCCGGCAAGCCGAAGATGGAGGTCGTGCTGCACAGCGTCAATCCGGAGGTCAATCGCACGGTGCGGGAATTCGCTCAAGCCCGGCTTGTCGAGGCGATTCAAATTCCGGAGAAGCATGCGCGGCAGGATGCCATCGACGCGATCAACGCGGAGGCGGTCGAGCATTTCACCCAGGTGTATGCGGAGACGCCGGAGCTGCTGAGCGATGTGAAAGAGACCTTGTATGACATCGTGAAGGAAGAAGTGCGCCGGCTCATTACCCACGACAAGGTTCGTCCGGACGGACGGGCGCTGGACGAAATTCGCCCGATCGAGTGCGATATCAACCTGCTGCCGCGCACGCACGGCTCGGGACTGTTCACCCGCGGCCAGACGCAGGCGCTCAGCGTGTGCACGCTCGGCGCGCTCGGCGACGTGCAAATATTGGACGGCATCGATCTCGAGGAATCGAAGCGGTTCATGCACCATTACAACTTCCCGCCGTTCAGCGTTGGAGAAGCGAGGCCGCTTAGGGCTCCGGGACGCCGCGAGATCGGCCACGGAGCACTCGGCGAGCGCGCGCTGGAGCCGATTATTCCTTCGGAGGCGGAGTTCCCGTATACGATTCGCCTTGTATCCGAAGTATTGGAGTCCAACGGCTCGACATCCCAGGCGAGCATTTGCGCCAGCACCTTGGCGCTGATGGATGCAGGCGTGCCGATCAAGGCGCCGGTCGCTGGCGTGGCGATGGGCTTGATCAAGGACGGGGAGCATTTCTCCATCTTGACCGACATTCAAGGCATGGAGGACCATTTGGGCGATATGGACTTCAAGGTAGCCGGAACGTCCAAGGGCGTCACTGCGCTGCAGATGGATATCAAGATCGATGGCATCGACCGCGAAATTTTGGCGCAAGCGCTGGAGCAGGCGAAGAAAGGCCGCTTGTTCATTCTGAACAAAATGCTGGAGCGCATCGCTGCGCCGAAGCCGAGCCTGTCGCCGTACGCCCCGAAAATTTTGACCATGCAGATCAATCCGGACAAAATTCGCGACGTCATCGGCGCAGGCGGCAAAGTGATCAACAAGATCATCGAGGAAACCGGCGTCAAAATCGATATCGAGCAGGACGGACGTGTCTTCATCGCTTCGGCGGACGAACAGGCGAACGAGAAGGCCCGTCAAATTATCGAAGGCATCGTGCGCGAGGTGGTCGTCGGCGAGATTTATTTGGGCACCGTGAAGCGTATCGAGAAGTTCGGCGCCTTCGTGGAAGTGTTGCCGGGCAAGGAAGGGCTTGTTCACATTTCCCAAATGTCGACCGAGCGGGTAGGCAAGGTGGAGGATGTGGTCAAGATCGGCGACCAGATTACGGTCAAGGTGACCGAAATCGACAGCCAGGGCCGGATCAACCTGTCCCGCAAAGCGGTATTGACCTCGCAGATGACCGCGCAGGCCTAACCGCCGGAATCGAATACCAGGCTCGGCGCCTTGCCGGGCACGACAAAAGAGCCAGAGCAGTCTGTCTCTTTTTTTGTTGTGGTCTACACTTGTCCCTTCGTTCATAATTATGGTGAAAAAAGAAACGACAGGAGACATCCCATGAAGCGAAAGCAATGGTTGTACGTGTCGGCCGGCATAGCGGCATGCCTCGTCGGCATCAGTCAGCTGGAGGGGATCGACCGGTTCGTCGAGTACGCGCGCGAGCAATCCGGGCGTGCCGTATTCGCGCCGCTTTCGTCGGAGTGGCTGGCCGCGGTGCAGGTAGCGGACGTCGAAGGGCTGGAGAAGCGGCGCGCCGAAATGCGCAGCCGGATCGAGGAAGAGGCGAAGCGCCGCTATGTCGCCCCGGTGAACGCCGTCGTCGACCGCGTCTGGAAGGCGATTCCCGGCTACAACGGGCTCGAGCTCGATGTCGAAAAGACGCTGGAGCTGGCCGAGCAGGAAGGGTTTCCGGAGCCGCCGAAGCTGATCATGCGGGAAATCCCGGCGAAAGTACATATCGACCAATTGGGGCCTCATCCGGTATATAAGGGCAATCCGAACAAACCGATGGTGTCGCTGATGATTAACGTGGCCTGGGGCGACGAGTACATCCCGAAGATGCTGGACACGCTGCGCGAAGAGAACGTGAAGGCGACCTTTTTCTTTGACGGGTCCTGGCTGAACCAAAATATAGCGACCGCGCGGACCATTATGCAGGAAGGGCACGAGGTGTCCAATCACGCTTATTCCCATCCGAAAATGAGCACGCTGGACCGGGCGCGGGCGACGTCGGAAATCGCCAAAACCGAAGCGCTGCTGACCAAGGAACTGGGCGCCAAAAACAAGCTGTTCGCTCCCCCTGCCGGCGATTTCAACCAGGCGACGGTCGATATCGCTCACGGGATGGGGCTGCGCACCGTGCTGTGGACCTTGGATACGGTCGATTGGAAGAAGCCGAGCCCGGCGTCCATCGTAAGGAAGATCGCCGATCATGTCGAGCCCGGCTCCTTGATCTTGATGCATCCGACGGAGCCGAGCAGCTCGGCGCTGAAGGAGATGATTCGGGTGATCAAGGCAAAGGGCTTGTCGCTCGGCACCGTCAGCGAGACGATTTCGCCGAAGCGGGTGCCGGAGGTTGAGTCGGCCGAACAATAATGATAATATCTAACTATTATACGGATCGACCGAGGAGGCTCTATACTTTTGAATAAATACGCATTGAGCAACGGGCTGCGGGTCGTCGTCGAGCAAATACCGACATGCCGTTCCGTCGCTTTCGGCATTTGGGTCAAGACGGGGTCGCGGTATGAAAGCGAGCATAATAACGGCATTTCTCATTTTATCGAGCACATGCTGTTCAAGGGGACGGACAAATATTCCGCCAAGGATATCGCCGAACTGTTCGATGGCATCGGCGGCAACGTGAATGCTTTTACGTCCAAAGAATACACCTGCTATTTCGCCAAGGTGCTGGATGAGCATCTGCCGCTGGCTGTCGAGGTGCTGGCCGACATGTTTTTCCGCTCCGCATTCGATCCGGCCGAGCTGGACAAGGAGAAAAACGTCATCTACGAGGAAATTGCCATGTACGAGGATACGCCGGACGACATGGTGCACGATCTGATCGCCAAGGCGGCGTTCGGCAACCATTCGCTCGGCTATCCGATTATCGGCACGGAGGACAATTTGTCCGCGATGCATTCGGATACCCTCAGGCAGTACATGGCCGAGCACTATACGATCCCGAACACCGTCATTAGCCTGGCCGGGAATGTCGGCGACGACGTCGTGGAGCTGATCGAACGGCACTTCGGCGGCTTTGCGCTGGCCGGCAGCGCGCAGGAGAAGGCGCAGCCGCAGTTTCACAGCGATTATATTTATCATCATAAGAAGACGGAGCAAAACCATATCTGCCTGTCGCTGCCCGGCTTGTCGGCCAAAGACGATATGCTGTATGCGATGATTTTGCTCAACAACGCGATCGGGGGCGGCATGAGCTCGCGATTGTTCCAGGAAATCCGCGAGAAGCGCGGGCTGGCGTATTCCGTGTATTCCTACCATACTTCCTATCAGGACGGCGGCATGTTCACCATCTATACGGGAACGGCCCCTAAGCAGACCGCCGAAGTGCTGAACATTACGATGGAGGTGCTGTCCGACATCAAGGCGAACGGACTGACGCCGGCCGAGCTGAAGAAAGGGAAGGAACAGATGAAAGGCAGCCTCATTCTCAGCCTGGAAAGCACGAGCAGCCGGATGAACCGGCTCGGCAAGAACGAGCTGATGCTGGGCAGGCACTACAGTCTGGATGAAATGATCGCACGCATCGAAAGCGTGGAGATGGAGCATATTCGCCAGCTGACGGACCAGATGATGGCCCAGCCGTTCGCGCTGGCCATGGTCGGCGGTTCGGACGAGGCGGCGGCGAATTTCAGGAGGGATCAGCTTGTCTGAAATATATGAGATTAGACTGAAGCGGCTTCCGCACAGCGAAGGGCTGCCGCTGCCTAGGCGCATGTCCGAGCTGGCGGCCGGCTTCGACCTGTACGCGGCTGTGCCGCAGGACGCGCCTGTCGTGCTGCAGCCCGGAGACCGGGCGCTTATTCCGACAGGGCTGGCGATGGCGATGCCGGCAGGGCTGGAAGCGCAGGTTCGCCCGAGGAGCGGGCTGGCATTGAAATACGGCATCACGGCGCTCAACTCGCCGGGAACGATCGACGCCGATTATCGCGGCGAGGTGCAGGTGCTGCTCATCAATCACGGCCGCGAGCCATTCGCCATTGAGCGGGGCGAGCGGATCGCGCAAATCGTCTTTCAGTGGCTGCCCGCCGTCCGTTTAACGGAAGCGGAGGAGCTTGAGGCGACGGACCGCGGCGCCGGGGGCTTCGGCCACACGGGAACGAAATAAACCGTGGGACAGACAGGAGCGGACGAATCCGCATGCCTTCGGGCAAATCGGGCAAATGAGATTATGCAATAATGACGCAGGCAGCTGCCGGGCCATCAGGTCACGGCGGCTGCTTTTTTTGGGCTTGCTTAAAGCGCCGCATCCGTCTGCCGCAGGGCGGCCGCCAACGCTGCTTTGCCGGCAGGGGCCGCTTCGCTTCGCCCGTCTGGCCGGTTGTAACCCATCACTGGGCTCCGGCATAAGATGAGTTATTGAAAGCGACTTTGAAAGAGGTGAGAAGGAATGCTGACCGGAATTCAAGTGGCGCTCATCGGGGGCGACGCCCGCCAGCTCGAAGTGATTCACAAATGCTCCGAGCTGGACGCGTCGGTCGTTCTTATCGGTTTCGATAATTTGCAAAACCAGTTCAGCGGCATTACGAAGGCGGAACTGTCGCCAGACGCGCTGACGGGAATGGATGCCGTTATTTTGCCGGCGGTTGGAACGGACGATCACGGCCGGGTCGAGAGCTTATTCTCGTCCTCCGAGCTTATTCTGGGCGACGAGCATATCGCCGCTTTGCCGAAGCATGCCACGCTGTTCACCGGGATGGCCAGACCGTATTTGCGCGAGCTGTGCGCGAAGCATCGGATTCGGCTGGTGGAGCTGTTCGACCGGGACGACGTCGTTATATACAATTCGATTCCGACAGCGGAAGGCGCGATTATGATCGCGATCCAGAACACGGATTTCACGATCCACGGGTCCAAGTCCGTCGTGCTTGGCTTCGGACGAACGGGGATTACGCTGGCCCGGACGCTCCAGGGCATGGGAGCGCACGTCAAGGTCGGAGTCAACAAGCCCGAATATTATGCCCGCGCTTCGGAAATGCGGCTGAATCCGTTCTATACGCACGATTTGCTGGCCCAGGCGCCGGGAACGGACTTGCTTTTTAATACAGTACCTTCCATGATTGTGACGGCGCAAGTCATCGCCAGCCTTCCTCACCGGGCGGTCATCATCGATCTGGCCTCGCGTCCGGGCGGGACCGACTTCCGGTTCGCCGAGAAGCGGGGCATCAAGGCGATGCTGGCGCCGGGGCTGCCGGGCATCGTCGCTCCGAAGACTGCCGGCCGCATCATCGCCGATGCGCTCACCAAGATCATTATGGAAGAGGCGACTGCAAGGAGGAATGAGCAATGACCTGGCAAGGAATTACGGTAGGCTTCGCCTTGACTGGCTCGCACTGTACGTTCGAGGAGGTCATGCCGCAAATCCAGCGTTTCGTCGACGCCGGCGCGAACGTTATTCCGATCGTGACGCAGACGATCTTGACGACAGACACCCGTTTTGGCACCTCGGAAAATTGGTTAAAACAGTTGAAAGACATCACAGGAAATGATATTATTTCTTCAATTGTAGATGCGGAACCGCTGGGGCCTTCCAAGCTGCTCGACGTCATGGTCATCGCCCCGTGCACGGGCAATACGACCAGCAAGCTGGCGAATGCGCAGACGGACAGTGCTGTGCTGATGGCGGCCAAAGCGCAAATGCGCAATCAGCGTCCGCTGGTCATTGCGATCTCGACGAACGACGGATTGGGGCTGAATGCGGCGAACGTCAGCAAGCTTCTCATTATGAAAAACATCTATTTCGTCCCGTTCGGGCAGGACAATCCGTCAGCCAAGCCGAATTCGCTGGTGGCCAGAATGGATCTGATTATGGAGACGTGCGCGGAGGCGCTGAGAGGCAAGCAGCTTCAACCGCTGCTGATCGAGCGCTTCAATTATCAATGATATATGACGAGTCAAGCGATGGCTTCCGACGCGGAAGCCCCGCTTTGCTGTCCATATACTTTCGCTGACGCTTCGACGTTCGGCGGATGCTGCCCGCTATTTTCATAAGGCAGGCATGTAAGCAAAGGGGAGATCTTATGAAGATCTTGGTGCAGAAATTCGGAGGCACATCCCTTGCCACAGCTGAAGCCAGAGCACACGTCATAGAACACGTCCAGGATGCGTTGCGGCAAAGCTTCAAACTAGTTGTCGTCGTATCGGCCATGGGGCGCAGGGGTGACCCGTACGCAACGGATACGCTGCTCGATTGGATCAAGGAGAACGGGGACGGGCTGCCGGCCCGCGAGAAGGATATGCTGCTTTGCTGCGGCGAGCTGATCTCGGCAGCGACGCTGTGCAGCCTGCTGTGCGCGGCAGGCATCCCGTCCGCCGTGCTGACAGGGGCTCAGGCAGGCCTTCTGACCAATGAGGATCACGGCAATGCGCAAATTTTGTCAGTGCGGCCGAAGCGTATTCTTGAATTGCTGGACCAGGGAAGAGTCGCTATTGTCGCCGGCTTTCAGGGAGAGAACCGGCACGGCGATTTCACGACGCTCGGTCGGGGAGGCAGCGACACTTCGGCGACGGCGCTCGGTGCGGCGCTCAAGGCCGAAATGGTCGATATTTTCACCGACGTGAGCGGGATACTGACGGCCGATCCGCGAATCGTCAAGGAAGCCAGGGCTCTGGCTGCGGTATCGTATGCCGAAATATGCAACATGGCCCATAGCGGGGCCAAGGTCATTCATCCGCGGGCCGTCGAGGTGGCCATGCATGCCGGGATTCCGATCCGCGTTCGCTCCACGTTCTCGAAGGACCCGGGGACGCTCGTCACGCATCCCGAAGCGCTGAAGCCGGAGGAAGGCAAGATCAACGATCGTTATGTTACCGGGATTGCGCATTTTGCCGACGTGACGCAAATTCAGATTCGCTCCGATGAAGGGGCGTACGACCTGCAGCTTACGGTGTTCAAAGCGATGGCGCAGGAGAAGATCAGCGTCGATTTCATTAACGTCAATCCTTCGGGGGTCGTGTATACCGTGTTCGGCCATGAGGCGCGGCGCGCTGCCAGCGCGCTAAGGAAGCTCGGGCTGGAGCCGGAGCTGACGCCCCATTGCGCCAAGGTGTCGATTATCGGCGGCGGCATGAACGGGGTTCCGGGAATTATGGCCCATATCGTAGAGGCGTTGACCGAGGAGGATATTCGCATCCTGCAGTCGGCGGATTCCAATACGACGATCTGGGTGCTCGTGCAGAGCCAGGATATGGAGGCCGCGGTTCGGGCGCTACATCGGCGGTTTTTGCTGCATCACCCTGCCGGTTCGGCCGATATGGACGGCGGCTTCGCAAGCGAGCCCGCGGAGGCTGCAGGCGTTAGCGACGAATCAGATTAAGAGGAAAGTGGGATTAACATGTCCGTAGATTTCGGAAGATTGATTACGGCGATGGTCACGCCATTCGACAGTCAGCTGCAAATCGATTGGCCGCAGGTTGGCCGGCTGATCGATTATTTGATCGAGGAGCAGCAAAGCGACAGCCTGGTCGTATGCGGTACGACTGGCGAATCTCCTACGCTCACCGAGGAGGAAAAGCTGCAGCTCTTCGACTATGCCGTCAAGCACGCCAAGGGCCGCTGCAAAATTATTGCCGGGACCGGCAGCTACGATACCGGGCACACGATTCATCTGTCCCGGGAAGCCGAGAAGCTCGGCGTCGATGCGCTGCTCCTGGTCGCCCCGTACTATAACCGCCCGTCCCAGGAAGGGCTGTACCAGCATTACAAAGCGGTCGCGGAATCGGTCAGCTTGCCGGTTATTCTGTACAACGTTCCGGGACGCACAGGGGTCAATATTACCGCCGAGACGACAGTCCGCCTGTCGCAAATTCCGAATATCGCGGCGACGAAGGATTGCACGGATACCGATCAAATTACGCAAATTTTGCACGGCGCCCGTCCGGGCTTCGTCGTATACAGCGGCGACGACAGCATGACGCTACCGGCTCTTTCCGTCGGCGCTCACGGCATCATAAGCGTATCAAGCCATGTCATCGGCAAAGAGATGAAAACGATGATCGACTTGTACTTGCAGGGCTGCGTTCGGGAAGCGGCGGAGCTTAACCGCAAGCTGCACCCGATCTTCAAAGGGATGTTCGAATGCCCGCATCGCGTGCCAAGCCCGGCTCCTGTCAAATTTGCGCTCAATTACCGCGGTATGAATGTAGGCGGCTTGCGCCTGCCGCTAGTGAATGTAACCGAAGAAGAAGGACGATTTATTGCAGCGCTGTTCGATTGAACCGGCGGTCAATAGCCGCCCGCGAAATCGGTGCCGTTTGCGGCATCGGTTTTCTTTTTTTGGATACAATAACGGGTAACAGAAGGCCTTGAAGGCCGCAGCTTGTAATTGGTTATTTTTTTCATGTATAATGGTGGCAAGTGACTGGTGCGGTTTTTTAATGGTTTGCTTTTCATACAAGAATCGTCGTCAATTCAACAGAGGAGGTTTAATTCTTGTCCAAGAAAAATATAGATAAGCTATCGATCTTCGCTCTTGGCGGCGTGGGCGAGATCGGGAAGAACATGTATGTGGTCCAGTATGCGAATGATATTGTCGTTATCGATTGCGGTCTCAAGTTTCCAGAGGAAGATATGCTCGGCATCGATATGGTCATTCCGGACATCAGCTACTTGACGGAGAACCGCGATAAAGTCAGAGCCATTCTGATCACTCACGGACACGAGGACCACATAGGCGGATTGCCTTACGTACTGAAGCATCTGAACGTTCCGGTATATGCTACCCGGCTGACCATGGGACTGATCGAAGGCAAGCTGAAGGAAGCCGGGCTTCTCGGCGATACGAAGCGAATCGTGATTACGGCCGATTCCGAGCTTACGCTCGGATCGATTACGGCCAGCTTTTTCCGTACGAATCACAGCATCCCCGATTCCGTCGGCGTATGCTTGGACACGCCCGAAGGCCGGGTCGTGCATACGGGGGACTTCAAATTCGACCACACTCCGGTCAACGATCAATATGCGGATCTGCAGCGGATGGCTGAGATCGGGAAGCAAGGCGTGCTCGCTCTGCTTTCGGACAGCACGAATGCAGAACGTCCCGGCTTCACCCCTTCGGAGAAGACAGTCGGCACGGCGATCGAGGATGTATTCCGCAGCGCCAAGCAGCGCGTTGTCATCGCTACCTTCGCATCGAACGTTCACCGGATTCAGCAGGTCATCGACGCGGCGGAAGCGACGAGAAGAAAAGTAACCGTTATCGGTCGGAGTATGGTGAATGTCGTGACGATCGCTCACGAGCTCGGATACTTGCGTATTCCTGACGGGATGCTGATCGAACCGGAAGAAGTGAACAAGATGGCTGCCGATCGGGTCGTTATTTTGTCCACCGGCAGTCAAGGAGAGCCGATGTCGGCACTCACGCGAATGGCTCGTTCGAATCACCGGAAGGTCGATATTCTTCCCGGAGATACCGTCATCATTGCGGCGACGCCGATACCGGGGAACGAACGTTATGTCGGCCGGACGGTGGACGAGTTGATGAGAATCGGCGCGAACGTGATTTACGGCCCGGGCTCCGTCACCGGCGTTCACGTATCGGGACACGGCAGCCAGGAAGAGCTGAAGCTGATGCTGAACCTCATCAAGCCGAAGTATTTCATTCCGATTCACGGAGAATACCGGATGCTCAGGCAGCACGGTCTGCTCGCCGAATCGATCGGGATGGACCGCGAAGACATCTTCATCGTCGACAACGGCGAAACGGTCGAGTTCCAGGACGGCGTGGCACGCAAAGGATCGAAGGTTCCTTCCGGCAATATTCTCATCGACGGTCTCGGCGTAGGAGACGTAGGCAATATTGTCCTCAGAGACCGGAAGCTTCTGTCGCAGGACGGTATCCTGGTCGTCGTTGTCACGCTGAGCAAGCAGGACGGCGCGATCATGTCCGGACCGGACATCATTTCCCGCGGGTTTGTGTACGTGCGCGAATCCGAAGGGCTGCTGGAGGAAGCGAACCGTATCGTAACGAGCACCTTGCAGCGGCTTATGAACGAAAATGTCAACGAATGGGCGTCTCTCAAAACACATGTCAAGGACGCCCTTGGACGATTTTTATATGAACAAACCAGAAGAAGACCGATGATCCTTCCGATCATTATGGAAGTTTGATCAGGCCCACCAGTCATCGAACCGGAAACCATGAATATATTAAGGTTGTAACGTTGTAACCAGCCGCTTACGATTCGCCCATATAAGGCGCATCACCAAGACCGCATTCTTATGCAGAATGCGGTCTTTTGTTATAAATACAAACCGTTAATTCGATTAGTGTTCCCGCTGGGCCGCGAGCTCGCGTTTTGCCGGGCTGCCGGGCGAACCCCAAGCTAACGCTAGCCACAGAGCTTATTTCCCTCGAAACGCACGATTGGAAATTGTAACGCAAGTGAGCGGCCTTATTTCGCATGTTTGCTGCCCGATTCAGCGTTTTTGCCAAAATAGCGCTACCAGGCTGCGTTACATTTTTAAAAGGGTGCTTTTCAGCTAAATAGCGTTTGTCACTTGCGTTAGAGACGATATTTGTGGCCAGACAAGCGGCCAGAAAGGCGGGGCCCCAGTGCCCCAGTGTCCCATGCCCCAGGCTTCGTCCTGTGCCCCAATACGCTGTGCGCTTTAAACCGTTCCCGCGGGGAGAGACGCCAATGCCGAGCGATTCCTTTCGCCACCCGTCGTCATCGGCGGTACTACGTAAACGCCGAATTCGAACGTAACACGGAGTTCGCAGGCTAACGCGGAGCTCGAACGCAATCGCGCCGTTCGGGGGCCGCTGACCGAGTATTTCCGGCCGAGTATCGCAAGCCGAGTATCGCCGTCGCAACAAAGTATAGGTTTGCACAGTAAAGCAGTCTGGCCCCCTTGCCGAAGGCAAGGTTTTTCTCGTAATCCTGGGCGATCTGATAACTTTATGGGGAAAAGAACGGCGCATTGTGCATATTTTGGGAGCTTCGCTTCATACTAACCGTTAGACGCTTGACGAGCGAATGGCTTGTCATGGTCGTCACCTTCGGTGTTGAAAAATTCGCCGGCGGATTCCGTCCAAATTTTTCAAGACAGACGCCCATGCGGCTTGCGCGGCACCATCAGATAATGTAAATGGGCTGCGCACTCTGGGCTATTTTCAAGAATAATGACGACGCTGATGGGAGGATTTATGAATGCCATTTAACGGCTATCGCAGCAACCAGGAGATGCCGCAGGCGCCAAGCCCGAATCAGGATGATGCTAGAAAGAACGCCGCCGTCGAGGCGATTCAGCAATTGGGCCAGACAGCCGCTCAAACGGCCGCGGAGTCGAATATTTACTGCATGACGATTATCGGTCAAGTGGAAGGGCATATGGTGCTCCCTCCCCAGAACAAGACGACCAAATACGAGCATCTGATCCCGCAGCTTGTCGCTGCGGAGCAAAATCCGAAGATCGAGGGCGTGCTCGTCATCCTGAATACGGTCGGCGGCGACGTCGAGGCGGGCCTTGCGATCGCGGAGATGATATCGACGATGTCCAAACCGACGGTCACCCTCGTGCTTGGCGGCGGGCACAGCATAGGCGTGCCGATTGCCGTATCTTCCAAACGTTCGTTTATCGCCGAGACCGCTACGATGACCATTCATCCGATCCGCCTGAACGGGCTGGTCATCGGGGTGCCGCAAACGTTCGAATATTTGGATAAAATGCAGGAGCGGGTGATCCGCTTCATTATGAGCCACTCCAGAATCAGCGAGGACAAGCTGAAGGAGCTGATGTTCAAGACCGGGGAGCTGACGCGCGATATCGGCACGACGGTCATCGGTCCGGATGCCGTCCGGTTTGGCCTGATCGATGCGGTAGGCGGCGTAGGCGATGCGATCCGCGAGCTGAACCTGATGATCGAAGAGTACCGTGCTAAGCGCGACCGAATCGGAGGCATGGTGCAATGATTCATTATTCGGTGCTGCCGATCGAAGCTGTGCTGCAGGGCAGCGAAGGGCTCGACAATGCCGATTATATGGAGATCACGATGAACGGCGTTCCGCTGCAGGTGCGGCAGGTGAACGCCCGTCAAGCGTCGATCGTTCGGCTGCTGAGCTGCAATCCGCAGGATTATTTGAATCCCCAATATGCGCCTGGGCGCCTGATCGAATTTACGCCGATTACGATCTGACGCTACTTCATGATTCCCCCCAAATTGTGGTATAATCGATTATTGGGGGTGAGCGTCATTGGCCAGGCCTAAAAAGAGGGGCAAAGGCATTAAAACGAACCTGAAGTTCGAGATATACGGTATCGCGATTTTGACGCTCTCGGTCATCGCGCTTTCGCAGCAGGGGCCCGTCGCCCGCGCCTTGACGTATTTATCCCGTTTTTTGATCGGGACTTGGGATTTCGTAATTCCCCTGATTTTTATTTATGTCGGGCTGTACGTCATGATGAAGCGGCAGTGGCCTGTCTGGAGAACTTCCCGTAAAATCGGGACGCTGCTCATCCTGCTGTCGATTTTGCTCATGAGTCATATCAGCCTGTTCGCCGGGCTGTTTCCGAAGGGCGGCTTCGAAGCCGGCCAGATTATGTCCATTACGTGGAGCAGTCTGATGGCAGGGCTGCAGCCGGACGAGCAGGGGCAGGCGATTTTGCGGCATGAGGTCGGCGGAGGGCTGATCGGCGCCTCGCTGTATTCGTTTTTGTTTCTTCTGTTCGCGAACCTGGGAGCCAAGCTCATTCAATATACGCTGTTTATCACGGGATTTACGCTGCTTACCGGCTGGTCGCTCGGCGATCTGCTGGCTCGGATCAAGGGGCGCAAGCCGTTCGATGAGACGCTGCTGGGCCGGTACCTCAGGCAGGTGCTTGCGGAACGCAAGCGCAAGCCGCGCAAAGCGAAGCGCGAGCTCAAGGCGAAGCCTGCCGCTGCCATGGAGTCGCCTGACGACGATGTCGACGAGGAGGAACTGCAGCCGGACAAGCCGGAGCGCAAGAAAGGCAAGAAGCGCTCCTTGTTCTTCGAGCTGATCCAGCCGAAGGCAGAGGACGCGAAGAAGCGGACGGCGGGCAAGGACGACCGCTTCAGCAACGATTCGGCGCCGTGGGACGGGGATGCGGCGGAGCCCGAGATCACGGTCTATAAGGCGGAGTCTTCCGAATCGGCCGTTGGTATGGCGGAAAGCGATCAAGGGATCGGGGAGATTCCGGTCATTCGCGATTTTCACGAGCAGGTGCTGCAGGAGAAGACGACGGGCGGGTCTTCCGCTGCTGAAGGCGGCGCGGACGCTTCCGGCACCTCCGCTCAGGAGGCTGCAGGGCCGAGCGGAGAAGCCGGCGACGATTTTGCCATCAAGAACGAGCCGGTGACAAAGCCGTACGAAATTCCGCCGCTTTCGCTGCTTGCCCCGCCCAAGGGAGGCAAGGGCGCCGATTCGCTGGATTACAAGGCGGTGGCCCGCAAGCTCGAAGCGACGCTGGAAAGCTTCGGCGTCCGCGCCAAAGTGCTGGAGGTCGTGCGCGGGCCTTCCGTCACGCGCTACGAGATTCAGCCTGACGTCGGCGTCAAGGTGAGCCGCATCGTCAGTCTGACCGACGATATCGCGCTGGCGCTGGCGGCCAAAGATATTCGCATGGAAGCGCCGATACCGGGCAAATCGGCGATCGGCATCGAGGTGCCGAACAACGAGGTGGCGATGGTCACGATGCGGGAAGTCATGGAAAGTCCGGCTTTCCAGGACGCCTCCTCGAAGCTGACGATTACGCTGGGCCGGGATATCGCCGGCCAGACGATCGTCGGCAACCTGGCGCGAATGCCTCACGTGCTTGTCGCCGGCGCGACCGGCTCGGGCAAATCGGTCTGCATCAACGGGATCATTACGAGCATTTTGTATAAAGCGAAGCCCGATGAGGTCAAGTTTCTGATGGTCGACCCGAAGATGGTCGAGCTGAACGTATACAACGGCATTCCGCATCTGCTCGCTCCCGTCGTGACCGACCCGAAGCGGGCATCGCTGGCGCTCAAGAAGGTCGTCGTCGAGATGGAGAAGCGCTACGAGCTGTTCTCGAAGAGCGGCACCCGGAATATCGAAGGGTACAACGCGATGCTGCGGGAGACGATGAGCGGCGCGCCGCTGCCCTACATCGTCGTCATCGTGGACGAGCTTGCCGACCTGATGATGGTCGCGGCCAGCGACGTGGAGGACTCGATCTGCCGCCTGGCCCAGATGGCCCGCGCCGCGGGGATTCATCTGATCATCGCCACCCAAAGGCCGTCCGTCGACGTCATTACCGGCTTGATCAAAGCGAACATTCCGTCGCGGATCGCATTCGGGGTATCGTCGCAGGTCGATTCGCGGACGATCCTGGATATGGTCGGCGCCGAGAAGCTGCTCGGCCGGGGGGATATGCTGTATCTCCCGATGGGCGCCTCCAAGCCGATGCGCGTGCAGGGCGCGTTTCTGTCCGACCAGGAGGTCGAGGCAGTCGTCAACTTCGTGCGCAATCAGGGGCAGGCGGAATATGTGGAGGATATGGTTCCGCAGATCGAGGAGCAGACGGATACGCAGGAAGAGTTCGAGGACGAGCTGTACGATCAAGCCGTGCAAATCATCCTCGAGGCGAAGCAGGCTTCCGTCTCGCTGCTGCAGCGGCGCATGAGGGTCGGCTATACCCGCGCCGCGCGGCTGATCGATACGATGGAAGCCAGAGGCATCGTCGGCCCGTATGAAGGCAGCAAGCCGCGCGAGGTGCTCATGACAATGGAGCAGTATCAGATGAATCGAATAAGCTCGTAAACGGTAGATCTCCCGTGCCAAGCCGGCACGGGAGTTTTTGCAAGGCGCCCGAAATTGCCAATTTCGGCTGCATAGAAGCTGACTCGCTTTCTCATAATAACCGTAAAAAGGTTGCCAATACGATGGTGAGAAAGGTGAGCTGAAAGCGAATGAACAAAAAATTAGTCGTTATCGCGTTCTGCCTGATATTCGTTCTATTTGCCGGATATCAATTGAAGCATCGCTTAGACGGCGCCGAGCAGACGTTCAGCCAGAACGAAATCCGCTACGGCGCGACCGGCGCGGACGTATACGAGCTTCAGGGGAGACTGAAGTTTTTGGGCTTTTATCACGGCAAAGTGGACGGCGATTTCGGTTATAACACGCTGAAGTCACTCAAATGGTTCCAGTCCGAATTCGGCCTCAAGGTCGACGGCATTGCCGGCGATAAAACGAAGCTGAAGCTGTGGGAAGCGACCAAAAACTATAAGCCGACGGCGGATGAGCTGCCTCCTTCCGCAGGCGGCGGGCAGGCTGCCGGCGGCGGAACGGCGTCGCAAGCTCCTTCCGGGATGTCTCCTTCCACCAGACACGGCTTGTCACAGGAGGACCTGAACATCATGGCCAACGCGGTGTACGGCGAGGCGCGCGGCGAGCCTTACATCGGGCAAGTCGCGGTAGCTGCCGTGATCCTGAACAGGGTGGAATCGCCGAGCTTCCCGAACACGGTCTCGGGCGTCATTTTCCAGCCTGGCGCATTTACGGCAGTGGCCGACGGGCAAATCTGGCTGACGCCGAACGAAACGGCCAAAAAGGCGGTGCAGGACGCGCTGAACGGCTGGGACCCGACAGGCGAGTGTCTGTACTACTTTAACCCTGTGACCGCGACCTCCAAGTGGATCTGGACCCGGCCTCAGGTGAAGCAAATCGGCAAGCATATTTTCTGCAAATAATGCATGGAATGAAGTAACCCGCCGCGGTTGCTTCTTCTATTTATGAAGGAATATAATGGATAAGTACACAAGAGGCGGGATGAGCGAATGAAGGGAGTTGTCGTTTCATTGAAGGAGACGCGCTTTGAGCGGGGCACAGTCCGCAATATGCGGGTGCACGTGCTTCCGACCAAACAGTTCAAGACGTTTGCATTCTCGGTATATATCGGCAGCCCGTTGAAGGAAGAGACCGTCACACCAACCGCTTTGACGCCTTTCGTGCTTCGCCGGGGGAGCCGCGCGTATCCGGAGACGAGACGCTTTCGCGAGAGGCTGGACGATTTGTACGGCGCCGGCTTCGGCTTTGATGTTTACAAGCGCGGGGACGCGCAGATCGTGCAGTTCCGAATGGATGTCATCCATGACGATTTCGTATCGGGGCATGAGCCGCTGCTCGCCTCGTCGCTAAAGTTCATTGGAGAAGCGCTGACCGATCCGGCGCTGGAGAACGGAGCGTTTTTGCCGAAATATGTAGACTCCGAGAAGGATAACTTGAAAAAAAGACTGGAAGCCATCGTCAACGACAAAATACGTTACGCCGCCGAGCGCTGCATCGAGGAAATGTGCCGGAACGAGCCGTACCGGCTGCATCCGCTCGGCAGCATCAAGGCGCTTGGCGCAATTACGCCGGAATCGCTGCATGCAAGCTACAGGCAATGGCTGCAGTCTTCTCCGATTGATATTTATGTCGTCGGCGATACGAGCCTGGAGCAGGTGCTGCCGCTCGTGGACCGCTGGTTCCAGACAGAGGGCGCTCCGGGCATCGGGTATGCCGGCAAGACGCAGCACCGGGCGGTGGAGCAGGTCAACGAAGTGATCGAGCAGATGGACGTCGGCCAGGGCAAGCTGAATATGGGGCTGCGCACCTATACGACCTACGCCGATGAAGCCTATCCGGCGGCGCTTATGTATAACGGCATTTTGGGCGGTTTTCCCCATTCCAAGCTGTTCGTCAATGTGCGCGAGAAAGCGAGCCTGGCCTATTACGCATCCTCTCGCCTGGATGGGCACAAAGGCATCATGACCATTCAATCCGGCATCGAGATCGGCAACTACGAGAAGGCGTCGGCCATTATTAAAGAACAGCTGCTGGCGATGGAGCAGGGGCAGATCTCCGATATCGAGCTGCAGCAGACGAAGGCGATGATCGCCGGACATTTGCGCGAGCTGCAGGATTCGGCCTTTGAACTTATCGCTTTCGATTTCAACAATGTGCTGTCCGGGGCGGAGCGGACGGTTCCGGCGCTGATTGACGGCATCGAACGGATCGGCGTGGAGCAGATTCGGCGCTTCGCCCAGCAGGTGAAGCTCGATACGGTGTATTTCCTGCGCAACCGGAAAGGGGGAGCTTGAACATGGCGCTGCAGATGCTGCCGCATGAGCATGTGAAGGAAACGCTCTATACCGAGACGCTGCCGAACGGCCTCACGGTGTTTATTCTTCCGAAGCAGGGGTTTCAAAAGACGTATGCGACGTTCTCGACGCGCTACGGCTCCGTCGATAACCATTTTCAGGTGGAAGGCGGCGAGAGGAAGAAGGTGCCGGATGGCATCGCCCATTTCCTGGAGCATAAAATGTTCGAGGAGCCGACGGGAGATATTTTCTCCGTCTTTGCTTCGCAGGGCGCTTCCGCCAACGCCTATACGAGCTTCGACCGCACGGTGTATCTGTTCTCGGCTACGGGACAGATCGAGGACAACTTGCGGACGCTGATCGACTTCGTCCAAAACCCTTATTTTACGGACGCGAACGTGGAGAAAGAAAAAGGGATCATCGGCCAGGAAATCAAAATGTATCAGGACAACGCGGATTGGAGGTCTTATTACGGCCTTATTGAAGCGATGTATCAGAAGCATCCCGTCCATATCGATATTGCCGGCACGATCGAGTCGATCTCGCAAATTTCAAAGGAAATGCTGTACGATTGCTACCGCACCTTCTACCATCCGAGCAATATGATGCTGTTCATCGTCGGAGGCGTCGATCCGCAGCGGATCATCGACATCGTGCGGGAGAACCAGGCGGCCAAGACGTTCCAGCCTCAAGGGCAAATACACCGCTTTTTCGAACCGGAGCCGATGGAAGTCAGAGCAAGCCTGAAGCTGACGAAGCTGCCCGTCTCGCTGCCCAAATGCCTGTTCGGCTGCAAGGAGCCGGGGCAGACGGCGGCGGGCCGCGAGCTGCTGCGCAAGGAGCTGGCGATGAAGGTGCTGCTCGACGCGCTGCTTAGCCCAAGCTCCGCCATCTATCAATCGCTTTACGATGAGAAGCTGATTTCCGACAGCTTCGGCTCGGAATATAACATTTCGGAGCAGTATGCCTTCTCCGTCATGGGCGGAGATACGAGAGACCCGGAGCTGCTCGTCGCCCGCGTGAAGGAAGAGATCGACAAGGCGAAGGCGTCCGGCATCCAGGCCGCCGAATTCGAGCGCAGCCGCAAGAAAAAGATCGGCGCTTACCTCAGAATGCTGAATTCGCCGGAAGCGATCGCCGGAGAATTCACCAAATACCGGTTCAAGGGAGTCGACTTTTTCGATATTTTGCCGGCATACGAAAGCCTCACTCTGGAGGAAGTCAACGAGCAGCTGCGCCGTCACTTCGACTGGAGCCGGCTGGCGGTCTCGGTAGTTAGAAGTGATGCCGAGTGAACGAGGTGCGTCCCTTTACCGAGCAGACCGTGCTGGTGACCGGCGGCAGCCGGGGCATCGGCTCGGCGATTGCCGAGCGGTTCGCTTCGGTTGGCATGAATGTGGTCATTCATTATTTGCAATCGCATGAAAAAGCGAACGAGACGGCGCGCAGCTGCATGCGGCATGGCGCGAACGTGCTCACGGTAAGCGCCGATCTGCGTTCCAGGGAGCAGGTAATGCGAATGCGGGATAAGCTGGAGAGCCGCGGCATGATGCCGGATATTCTCGTCAATAATGCAGGCATTGCCCATTACGGGCTGCTGTCCGATGTCACGGAGGAAGAATGGGACGACGTCATGCAGGTGAACCTGAAAGGAACCTTCCTCGTGACCCAGCAGTTTATGCAGCCGATGATCCGGCAAAAATACGGCCGCATCATCAATGTGTCTTCCGTCTGGGGCATATCCGGCGCATCCTGCGAAGTGCTGTATTCGACAGCGAAGGGGGGCGTCAACGCCTTTACGAAAGCGCTGGCCAAGGAGCTGGCTCCGTCGGGCGTCACCGTCAACGCCGTCGCTCCCGGAGCGGTCGATACGGAGATGATGAGCGGCTTTGACGAGCAGGACCGCGCGGCCATCGCGGACGGGATTCCCGCCGGGCGGTTCGGGCAGCCCAATGAAATCGCGTCGCTCGTCTATTTTTTGGCGCTTCCCGAATCAGGCTATATTACGGGGCAAATCATCAGTCCGAACGGCGGCTGGGTCACCTAGCGGGAGGGCGTAGTTGCGCCAGCCCGGGGCCGGGTTGAAAAGGGATGTGGCAACGATTGTCGGAATCAATTCCTCCGCAACTGCAAATATTAAGCTTGCAGTCCATCTCTGACGTTGGAAGGAGGAATCGTTCATGGCAACTGTTCTGAAGGTATTCGACCGCTGGAAGCAATTTTTGGGCGAGCGCGTGAAGCAGGCTGAGCAAGCCGGGATGAACGAGCATACGATCTCCGAAATGGCTTTCCAGATCGGCGAATTCCTTGCCGACAAGGTAGACCCGGAGAACAAAGAGGAACGCGTCCTGAAGGAGCTTTGGGACGTCGCAGACGAACAGGAACGGAAAGTCATGGCGAGCATCATGGTCAAGCTGGCCAAAAACAACGCATAAGCTTGCGGCGAAAGGCCTCTCTCATTAGGGGAGGTCTTTTCCTTGTCAAGCCATGATGGCAGAGGCGGTATGAAAATTCAACGTGAGTATAACGCTGAATTTTCAAGGTTGACGCCTATGCCGAGTGAATCCGTCGTCAGTAGTCGTCGCCTGCGGTGTTGAAAATTCGCCGAAGGACCTCGTCGAATTTTCAAGGTCGGTTATGGTATACTGGTGACGAAATCGCTACTGCATGGGAAGAGGACACTGAAATGATGAACCGTACTCGCGGATTGAACCGCGTATTGAAATGGACGATCCTGACGCTGCTTGTCGGCCTGCTCGCCGGTTGCGGCTCAACGATCCCGGCCATCGAGCCTGCGCTGCTGCAGCAGAAAATATCGCTGCTCGTCATGACCGGCCCGGGCTATCCGGAACAAGCCGACAAAAGCTTGACGCAGACGCTGCTGTCCTGGCGAAGCAAGCAAGGCATTACGTTCGAGCGCTGGAAGAACGTGGACGCTTTGGGCGAAGAACAGCGGGCGGCCATCCGCTCGAAGGCTTACGACTATGTTGTTGTCGTCGGCTCCCAATTAGCCGGGCAGGTTGTTCAGGAGGCGAATGCGGCGCCGGACAAACGGTGGGTGCTGCTGGACGATTCCCTTCGCGGGGAAGGCGCGGCGTTTGCGCTGCCCGGCAACGTCTCGCACCGCGTCGTCTCTTCCGATCTGCTGGTGACGCTGTGGGACGATTGGGTCGCGGAGCAGCAGGCAGCGGGGCGGGTGCTCGAGTGGGTCACCACGGCGGAATATCCGATCCCGTCGTCGTGGGCACCGTCCGAGGAAGCGGAATATGTCAGCTTTGCCGATGCGGAAGGCTGGTTTCCCGCGCTAAGATCGCAGGTTGCGCGTCACCGCCCGTCATATCTCGTCGTGTATGCTCCGCTCGATGACGCGGCGCTGCAGCAGCTGCAATCGCTCAAGGTGCCGATGATCAATATGGCTGCCGCTTCGGTGCAAATTCGCTGGGACGCTGTGTACGGGACGCTGCTCGGCGATATGCTAGGCGGCGGTTGGAAGGCAGGCGTCAAGCCGTATGGCGAGTCGGAGCTCTCCGCATCCCGAACCAATGACGAAAAGTTGTAATATTTCTAGGCATTAAGAAGGATTTTCGCGAATATTGTAGAATATTTTCGAGAAAGATTCCTGCGACGACGATTCTTTTTCGTCATTAGTCGACATCTTCGGCCCGCTGAAAATAGCCGGCGGATCGCCGTAAAATTTTGCCCAACACTACAGTTTAGGATGTGACGGACGATGGCAGGCGAGCTGCACAATGAAGTCAAGCAATGGTACATGGAGTATAAGATCTACAAAAACCGTCCGGGGCTGCTCGGCGATATCGCTTCCTTGATGGGGATGCTGGATATCAACATCGTGACGATCAACGGCGTCGAGGACCGGACGCGCGGCATGCTGCTGCAAACGAACGACGAGGAAAAAATCGAGCTCATGGGTAAAATGTTGAAAAAAGTGGATAATATAACTGTATCCGCTTTGCGCCCGCCCAAGCTCGTCGATATATTGGCAGTTCGCCACGGACGTTACATTGAGCGGGATTCGGACGACCGCAAGACGTTTCGTTTTACGAGAGACGAACTGGGATTGCTGGTCGATTTTCTGGGAGAGCTGTTCAAGCGCGAGGGCAATCAAGTCATCGGCATCAGAGGCATGCCCCGCGTCGGCAAAACGGAATCGATCATCGCCGGCAGCGTCTGCGCCAACAAGCGATGGACCTTCGTCTCCTCGACGCTGCTCAGGCAGACGGTTCGCAGCCAGCTGTCCGAAGACGAAATGAACCCGAACAACGTCTTTATTATCGACGGCATCGTCTCTACGCTGCGCTCCAACGAGAAGCATTACGCGCTGCTGCGCGAGACGATGGCCATGCCGTCGACGAAGGTGATCGAGCATCCGGATATTTTCGTGCGGGAATCCGAATATACATACGATCATTTCAACTGCATCGTCGAGCTGCGCAATACGCCGGACGAAGAAATCAGCTACGAAAGCTTCACTGGAGGCTTCGATGAGTATTGACCTGCCGGCATTCGCAGTTCAAAGCGATAACTACAGGAGAAAGGGGTGCCGTTCGTGTCCGATCTTGGTCAAGTGTTGAAAAAAGCCAGATTGGAGAAGAAAATCAGCCTCGACGATCTACAGGAGACGACCAAAATACGCAAGGCGTATTTGGAGGCGATTGAGGAGGGGAATTACAAGAAGCTCCCCGGTACCTTCTATGTGCGGGCGTTCATCAAGAGCTACGCCGAGGCGATCGGTCTTGATCCGAACGAGGTGCTTAAGCTGTACCAGAACGTGATCCCCGCTTCGGAACCGGAGCCGGTCGAGCCGATCCGTTCGACGCGGACTTCCCGCAATTCGGAACGGATCGGAAGATGGGCTTCCACGGCCCTGGTGATTACGTTCGTCGTGCTGATTGTCGGGATCATATACTATTACGTAAATAAAAATTACAGCGGCACGGCCGATGTGAATGCTTCCGAGCCGCCGCGCATTACCGACAAGGCCGATCCTGCCCCTTCCGACCCGAATGCGGCCGGCGGCGCGATTGCCGAAGGGGGCGAACCTCCGCAGACGGTGCAGGAGCCGCCGCCTGCCGCTCCGGTCACAGAGGTGAAGCTTGTTCGCAGCGAACGCGGAACGGACTATTACACGGTGACGAACGCCAGCGAGCTGCAGATCAAGATGACCGTAACCGGCGATGCGTGCTGGATTCGCGTTGACTCGCTGGGGGAGAAGAAGGAAGCGATCGCCGAGGGAATGTTCTATAACGGCAATACCGAAGAGTGGAAGCTGTCCAATTCCGCCTATTTGACCTTCGGGCGGGCGAATGCGGTCGAGCTGAACGTGAACGGCACCATCGTTCCCGTCGGCACCGACCCGAATGTGAAAAAACTGCAATTCGATCTTGGAACCGCCGGATAATGGATTGACTGAGCGCTCGGACTCCCGGAATATTTTGTATCCCGGGAGTCTTTTTTGTTAAAATGATGTAGACGCCTATGGCAAGCGATCCCTTTTGTTCATCGGTCGTCGCCTGCGAGGGGTGAAATGTTGGATTGGCGACTGCCGCCAAACAGGACTACAAGAAAAGGACGTGATCACGTGAGCTCGGAACATTCTTTCGATATCGTATCGAAGCTGGATTTGCAGGAAATGAACAATGCGATCAATCAGGCCGAGAAGGAGATTGCCACCCGCTTCGACTTCAAAGGGAGCAAGAGCAGCATCTCTCTGGAAAAAGAAGAGCTGGTCGTCGTCTCGGACGATGAGTTCAAGCTGCAGAACGTGCTCGATATTTTGACGGGCAAGATGGCCAAGCGCGGCCTGCCGCTGAAAAACCTGGAGTACGGGAAAGTGGAGCCGGCCGCTTCCGGCACCGTTCGCCAGCGGATTAAGCTCAAGCAAGGGCTTGATCAGGATATCGCCAAAAAAATCAACGTGCTGATCCGCGATTCGAAGCTGAAAGTGAAAAGCCAGATTCAGGGCGATCAAATCCGCGTAGCCGGCAAGAGCAAGGACGACCTGCAGCAGGTCATTCAAATGCTGCGCAAGGCCGATCTCCCGATCGATCTTCAGTTCGTCAATCTGAAGTGATATATTCGCGAATCGACGGTCGGCCGGTTTTGACACGTTTTGCAGGGTTATATTATACTTGTAACGAATTCTTTGCTTGCTATATTCGGGCACGGAAGAGAAACGTTACTGCATTCGAATTTGGAGGACTCCCATGACAGAGAAGGTAAAGATGGTCACCCTGGGGTGTGAAAAAAATTTGGTCGACTCCGAGATCATGTCTGGTCTCGTTCACGAGCGCGGATATACGCTGACTGACAACGACAAAGAAGCGACGGTCATTATCGTCAATACTTGCGGCTTCATCGATGCGGCCAAGGAAGAATCGGTCAATACGATTCTTGATTTGGCCGATCTGAAGCAGACCGGCAGCCTGAAGGCGTTAATCGTCGCGGGCTGTTTGACGCAGCGCTACAAGGAAGTGCTGATGAAGGAGATGCCGGAGATCGACGGAATCGTCGGCACGGGCGATTTTGACAAAATCAACGATATTATCGACGAGGCGCTGAAGGGCAAGCGTCCGATCCTCGTCGGCAATCCGGTCTTCAATTATGAGGCGAAGCTGCCCCGGCGCGTGACGACGCCGCGGTATACAGCCTATGTCAAAATCGCTGAAGGCTGCGACAACGCCTGTACGTTCTGCAGCATCCCGATCATGAGGGGCAAGTTCCGCAGCCGGAGCGTCGAATCGATCCTGCACGAGGTGGAGCAGCTCGCAGGTCAGGGCGTCAAGGAGATCAGCCTGATCGCTCAGGATTCGACCAACTACGGCACAGATTTGTACGACCGCTTCATGCTGCCCGAGCTGCTGAACAAGGTCAGCGAAGTGCCGGGCATTGAATGGGTGCGGCTGCATTATGCGTATCCGGGCTTTTTCACGGACGAGCTGATCGACGTCATCGCGAACAACCCGAAGGTGTGCAAATATGTCGATATGCCGCTGCAGCACAGCGAAGACAGCATCCTGAAGCGGATGAGGCGTCCGGGCCGACAGCGCGACGCGCGCGAGCTGATCGCCAAAATTCGCGAGCGCATTCCCGGCGTATCGCTGCGCACCTCGATCATTGTCGGATTTCCGGGGGAGACCGAGGAAGATTTCGAGAACCTGAAGCGCTTTATTCAGGAAGTGGAGTTCGATCGGCTCGGCGTGTTTACGTATTCGATGGAAGAGGGTACGCCGGCTTCGCGCCTGCCGAACCAGGTGCCCGACGACGTCAAGGAATACCGCGCGAACGTTCTGATGGAGCTGCAGCGCGAAATTGCCAAGCGGAAGAACGGCAGCCGAGTCGGCGAGGTGATCGACGTGCTGATCGAGCGCTACGACGGCCGCAACGACGTCTATATCGGCCGCTCCCAGTTCGACGCTCCGGAGATTGACGGCGAGGTGTTCGTGACCGGCTCGAAGCTGACCATCGGACAGGTGGCCCGGGTGCGCGTCACCCATTCGTTCGAATACGATCTCTCCGGGGAGGTCGTGGCATGAATCTGGCCAACCGCATCACTTTGGCCCGGATTTTTCTGGTGCCGATCATCATGCTGTTTTTGCTCGTTAACGTGAAGTTTCCCCATGTTCGGATCGAGCAGTTCAGCATTACCTACAATCAGATCATCGCCGTGCTGATCTTCATCGTGGCGGCCAGCACGGACAGCCTGGACGGATACATCGCCCGCAAGCGCAAGCTGGTAACCAATCTGGGCAAGCTGCTCGATCCGCTCGCGGACAAGCTGCTGGTGTCGGCCGTCCTCGTCTCCCTTGTGGAGATGGGCAAGATCGACGCCTGGATCGTCATCGTCATCATCAGCCGCGAATTTGCGGTTACCGGCCTGCGGCAAATCGCGCTGCTCGAGGGGCATGTAATGGCTGCCAGCAAGTGGGGCAAATGGAAGACAGCATCGCAGATTACGGCCATCATCGCTCTGATGGTCAACAATTTCCCCTTCGTGCTGGTCGGCATCCCGTTCGACTTGTTCGCCAGCTGGGTAGCTGCCATTATTACGGTTTATTCCGGCTTTGATTAC
Source organism: Paenibacillus ginsengihumi DSM 21568 (assembly GCF_000380965.1). Taxonomy (GTDB): domain Bacteria; phylum Bacillota; class Bacilli; order Paenibacillales; family NBRC-103111; genus Paenibacillus_G; species Paenibacillus_G ginsengihumi. The sequence goes on from NZ_KB905548.1 coordinate 97,653, forward strand.
TTCATCAAAAACAAGCACGTAATGAACCTCGAACCGGGGAAAATGTAACCGGACAATAGCCGATCCGGCCATAATATGGCCGGTCTTATTTTGCTTGAACGGCTGTACATGGACGCCTATGACGAGCGATTCGTTTCGTCATCGGCGGTCACCTTCGGTGTTGAAATTTTGGTCGGTGGATTCCCCCAAATTTTCAAGGAGAGACGCTTATGACGAGCGAACCATTTCGTCATCGGCCGTTAAAGGAGCAGACAGACCTGGCAATTCGCCAGGTTTTGTTGTATCGCAAAGGAGGCGCTTTGGCAATGAAAGCGGAAATTATCGCCATCGGCACGGAGCTGCTGATGGGCCAAATCGTGAACACGAACGCGCAGTATTTGGCGCAAGGCTTGGCCGAGCTCGGCGTCGGCGTGTATTATCAGACGGTGGTGGGGGACAATCCCGCGCGGATGAAGGAAGCGCTGCAGCTCGCTTCGCAGCGGGTCGATCTCATCATCTGCACCGGCGGACTCGGTCCGACGCAGGACGACTTGACGAAAGACGTGCTGGCCGAATTTATCGGACAGAAGCTGATTATTCACCAGCCGTCCCTGGACAACATCGAGGAGCTGTTTCGCAAGCGGGGCATGGTCATGGTGGAAAGCAACGCCCGCCAGGCGACGCTGCCCGAGCACGGCGATCCGCTTCCGAACGATACCGGGCTTGCGGTCGGCACGGGGGTCACGCACGCCGGCAAGCACTACATTTTGCTGCCCGGGCCGCCCAAAGAGATGAAGCCGATGTTCGACCGCTACGCCCGCCCGTGGATCGAAGCCCGAATGGACAGCGTCCAGCCGCTGTTCTCGGTTATGCTCAAGTTTGCCGGAATCGGCGAATCGCTGCTGGAGCATGAGCTGCTCGATCTGATCCGGGCGCAGACGGATCCGACGATCGCTCCTTACGCCAAGGAGGGCGAGGTGGCGATTCGGCTGACGACCCGCGCGGCGTCGGCGGATGAGGCCGCGTCCAGATTAGGGCCGCTGGAGGCGGAAATTCGCCGCCGGCTCGGCCAGCACATCTATGCGAGCGAGGATATTGCGCTCGAGGAGCAGATCGTGCGCATGCTGACGGCGTCCGGCCGCACGGTCGCCGCCGCGGAGAGCTGCACGGGCGGGCTGTTCAGCGATCTGATGACGTCGGTGCCCGGCAGCTCGGCGGCGTTCCGCGGCAGCGTCGTCTGCTACACCAACGAAGCGAAGCGGAAGCTGCTGGGCATCCCCGGGGAGCTGCTGGAGGGCGAGGGAGCTCCGGGGGCGATCAGCGAAGAGACGGCGGCTCTGCTCGCGGAGCGGGTGCTGGCCGGAACGGAAGCGGATTACGGCGTTGCTATTACCGGCGTAGCCGGCCCGGCCGAATCCGAGGGCAAGCCGGTCGGCCTGGTCTATGTCAGCGTGCTGCGCAAGGGCGGGGCGCCGCAGACCGATCGGCTGCAGCTGAGCGGCAACCGGGAGACGATCAAGCTGCGCGCCGCCAAAAACGCCATGTACCGCTTATGGAAGCTGCTACTGGAAGACGAGGCATGATCTTATCTATCAAATTTCAGTTGCCATTCGGTAGAAAATAGAATATAATAAAGGCAACGGAAGCACCGTAACAAATTGACGAACAATTGTTACGGTTTTATTTTTGACATATATGCGAATGTATGTTCGAGAATTTCATATGCTGAATACGGAAAGGATCGTGAGTACGTTGACAGATCGTCGCGCAGCACTGGAGAACGCCCTTCGCCAGATCGAGAAGCAATTCGGGAAGGGTTCGATTATGAAGTTGGGCGAGTCCGCTCATATGCAGGTGGAGACTGTATCGAGCGGTTCGCTCGCCCTGGATTTGGCGCTTGGCATCGGCGGCTTTCCGCGCGGACGCATTATCGAGATTTACGGGCCGGAATCGTCCGGTAAGACGACGGTCGCGCTGCATGCTATTGCCGAGGTTCAGAAGATCGGCGGTACGGCGGCGTTCATCGATGCCGAGCACGCGCTGGACCCGCTGTATGCCAGCAAGCTCGGCATCAACATCGACGAGCTGCTGCTGTCGCAGCCGGATACGGGCGAGCAGGCGCTGGAGATCGCCGAGGCGCTCGTGCGCAGCGGCGCGGTCGATATCATCGTCATCGACTCGGTCGCCGCGCTCGTGCCGAAGGCGGAGATCGAGGGCGAGATGGGCGATTCGCACGTCGGCCTGCAGGCTCGTCTCATGTCGCAAGCGCTGCGCAAGCTGTCGGGGGCGATCAACAAGTCGAAGACGATCGCCATCTTCATCAACCAGCTCCGCGAGAAGGTCGGCGTCATGTTCGGCAACCCGGAGACGACGCCAGGCGGCCGGGCGCTCAAGTTCTATTCCTCTGTGCGGCTTGACGTTCGCCGCGTGGAGACGATCAAGCAAGGCAACGATATGATCGGTAACCGCACCCGCATCAAGGTCGTCAAGAACAAGGTCGCTCCGCCGTTCAAGCAGGCAGACATCGATATCATGTACGGCGAGGGCATTTCCAAGGAAGGCAGCATCATCGATATCGGCACCGAGATGGACGTCATCCAGAAGAGCGGAGCCTGGTATTCGTTCAATAACGACAGGCTCGGTCAAGGGCGCGAGAACGCGAAGCAGTTCCTGAAGGAGAATCCTCAGCTGGCGGACCTGATCGAGAAGAAGATCCGGGAGAACAGCAACCTGATCGTTTCCGTTCCGCCCGATGTGCAGGAGGACGAGGAAGAAGAAGAGGATTTGGCGCTGTTCGGAGAATAGATCGGCGGCTCAAGGCACCTTCTCCATCACGGGGAAGGCGCCTTTTTTTAACGCTGCAGATAGTTTAACTTCGCTAAAGGATTCAAACGAAGTGCGACTTTCTGTAGCAAGAAAAACTTCCGCTGAACCGCAGCCCGTTCATCCTCGAATGGACGTCGATAGATGTTTTCTTTCGATATCAAGAGAGACGCTATGACGTGTGAATCCTATCGTCATCGGTCGTCACCTGCGGTGCCAGAAAATTCGCCGATGAGCTTCGTCGAATTTTCAAGATAGACGCCTATGACGGGCGCTTCCTTACGTCATCGGTCGTTACCTGCGGTGTTGAAATTTTGTCGGCGTATATCGCCAAATTTTCAAGATAGACCCCCATGCGGCTTGCGCGGCACCATCAGAAGATGAAAATGGGCCGCGGGACCGGGGCTATTTTCAAGATACAGGCAGACTACGGTTTAGGAACGGAGGAACGCTTATGGAAGAGGGGCCCCAACTTGCGGACGGGACGATCACGATGGTGGAGAAGGCGCCGCGGGAGCCGCGGCGTTACCGCATTTACATTGACGGCCGGTTCGCCTTTTCCGTTCATGAGGATGTGATGATCCGGTACCGGCTGCTGAAGGGCGAATTCGTCCAAGCGGCGTCGCTGCAGGAGGCGCTTCGCGCCGACGAGCTGCACAAGGCGTACCTGCATGCCGTGAAGCTGCTCGGCAGCCGGCTCCGTTCCGAGCAGGAGCTGAGGCAACGCCTGCTGGAGAAAGGATACGCCGCCGAGCTGGCCGATTCCGTCCTCGAGCGGCTGAAGCAGGAACGGTACGTGGACGACCGGCAGTTCGCCGAGCAGTTGACCCGGCAGCGGCTGCGCTCGCAGAAGAAAGGCCGCCATTGGATCAAGCAGGAGCTTAAGGCGAAGGGCATCAGCCCGGAGAGGATCGCCGCGGCGCTCGAAACGGTGGACGAGGAGAGCGAGTATCGGATGGCTCTGGAATTGGCCCGCAAGCGCTATAGGCCGTCCGCCGACCGGGAGGAGGCGCTCAAGGCGAGGCGCAAGCTGGCCGCGCTGCTGCAAAGACGCGGCTATCCGAGCGGCGTCGTCTCCCGGGTGCTGCGCAGCTTGCCGGACGCGGAGGGGGCGGGGGAACCGGAAATCGAAGAGTTCGGCGAATAAGACGAATTAAGAAGAGCGTTCCGGGCGCGGACGGCCGCCGCATGCAAGGCCCGTGGCAGGGAGCAGTATCCTGCGCGAAGCACCTTGACAAGCTTCTTCGGCAAAAGATAAAATAAACGTTGTATAATTTTTATACACAGGAATCTGCCTGAAAGCCGTCATCAGGGGATTCGCATGGCCAAGAACCATCTTTTCTCATTTGCGCTTGCATTACACGGATTAAAAAACTGAATACCCAAGCTTGCCCCTTGGAGAAACAACGAGGAGGTGAACAGGATGGCAGACAACCCCATCGTTTGGATTCTGATCGTCTTCGTTGTTGGTGTTCTATGCTTGTGGATCGGTTATTTTATCCGCAAATCTCTTGCAGAAGCGAAAATCTCCAGTGCGGAGCAAGCCGCCGAGCAGATTTTGGACAACGCTCGCAAAGAGGCCGACGCACTGAAGAAGGAAGCGGTCTTGGAAGCGAAGGATGAGATTCATAAGCTCCGGACCGAAGCTGAAAAAGACATTCGTGACCGTCGGAACGAAATTCAACGACAAGAGAGACGATTGTTGCAAAAAGAGGAATCGCTGGATAAAAAATTAGATTCTCTGGAGAAAAAAGAAGAGCAGGTCGCCAACAAAGAGAAGCGAATCGAAGAAACCCAGGCACAGATCGATCAGATCTACAGGGATCAAGTCACTGAGCTGGAGCGGATCTCCGGACTCACGATGGAGGAAGCGAAGAATATCATCCTCACGAACGTTGAGCAGGAAGTACGTCACGAAACGGCGCAGTTGATCAAGGAAATCGAGCAGCAGGCAAAAGAAGAAGGCGACAAGAGAGCTAGAGAGATTATTACGCTGGCAATCCAGCGCTGTGCGGCGGATCACGTCGCGGAGACGACAGTCTCCGTCGTGTCATTGCCGAACGAGGAGATGAAAGGTCGCATTATTGGGCGTGAAGGCCGCAATATCCGGGCGTTGGAGACGCTGACCGGAATCGATCTGATTATCGACGATACGCCGGAAGCGGTGATTTTGTCCGGCTTCGATCCGATTCGCCGGGAGATTGCCCGCACCGCGCTCGAGAAGCTTGTCGCGGACGGTCGCATTCATCCTGCGCGCATCGAAGAGATGGTGGAGAAATCGCGCAAGGAAGTGGACGAGCGCATTCGCGAATACGGCGAGCAGGCGACGTTCGAGACGGGCGTGCACGGACTCCATCCGGATTTGATCAAAATTTTGGGACGGCTCAAGTTCAGAACAAGTTACGGCCAGAATGTTCTGAAGCATTCCATGGAGGTCGCTTACTTGGCCGGATTGATGGCGGGAGAGCTCGGAGAAGACATTACACTCGCGAAGCGGGCCGGGCTGCTGCACGATATCGGCAAGGCGCTCGACCACGAGGTCGAAGGCTCTCACGTCGAGATCGGCGTCGAGATCGCCAAGAAATACAAGGAGCATCCTGTCGTTATCAACAGCATCGCATCGCATCACGGTGATTGCGAAGCGACCTCTGTCATTGCCATGCTGGTCGGCGCGGCTGACGCGCTGTCTGCGGCAAGGCCGGGAGCGCGCCGCGAGACGCTCGAGACGTACATCAAGCGCCTCGAGAAGCTGGAGGATATCTCCGAGTCGTTCGACGGCGTGGAGAAGTCGTATGCGATCCAGGCGGGACGGGAAGTGCGCGTCATGGTTCAGCCCGAGAAGGTGGACGATGCCGAAGCATTCCGGCTTGCCCGCGAAATCACGAAGAAGATTGAGAATGAGCTCGATTATCCGGGCCATATCAAGGTGACCGTCATTCGTGAGACGCGCGCGATCGAATATGCCAAATAACTGCATATACTACAGGAAAAGTGGCTGAGAAGCCACTTTTCTTCTTGAGCAATAAAGCGCTAAAATGGAACGAGAACTGTGGCGGGGGGCGTTGATCATTCGAATTTTATTTGTTGGCGATATTGTAGGCGCAGTCGGGCGCAAAGCGTTGAAAACGTGTCTGCCTCGTTTGAGGGATAAGTATAACCCCGGCTTCATCATCGTGAACGGGGAGAATGCGGCAGGCGGCCGCGGGATTAATGCCTCTATCGTGAAAGAATTTTACGAGTGGGGCGTTCACGGCATTACGATGGGCAATCATACATGGGACCAAAAGGAGATTTTTGATTTTATCGATAAAGAGGAGCGGCTCGTCAGGCCAGCCAACTTTCCGCCGGGGACGCCGGGTCGCGGATTGGCGTATATAAAGGGAAAAGAAGGGGAGCTGGCGATCGTCAACCTGCAGGGCCGGACGTTTCTGCCGCCGATCGACTGCCCCTTCCGCAAGGCGGACGAAATCGTCGAGCAGGTGCGCAAGCGGACGCGGTATGTGCTGGTCGATTTCCATGCCGAGGCGACCTCGGAGAAGCTGGCGATGGGCTGGCATCTCGACGGCAAAGTATCGGCTGTCGTCGGGACGCATACGCATGTGCAGACGAACGACGAGCGGGTGCTGCCGCAGGGCACCGCATATGTGACGGATGTCGGGATGACCGGTCCGAGAGACGGCATTCTCGGCATGGAGCGCACCTCTGTCATGCAAAAGTTCAAGACGTCCTTGCCGGTCCGCTTCGTCGTCGATGAAGGCAAGTGGCATTTTCATGCCGTCGTCATCGATCTGAATCCGGCAACAGGCTTGGCCCAGTCGATCAAGCTGATCAGGATGGATGAGGAGCAGCTCATATTCGAGTAATCCTATACAATTGACAGACAATTCAAAATATTGGAATAATTGCTTCTTTGCAGAGCAGGAATGATCGGTTCACCCCGCGAATATGATGAATACTGGAAGCTATCATCATTCCCGAGGAGGTACTTTGCATGGAAGTATTGAAAGTATCAGCGAAATCAAACCCCAACTCCGTAGCCGGCGCATTGGCGGGGGTACTGCGCGAGCGCGGCGCAGCCGAGCTCCAGGCAATCGGAGCGGGCGCTCTTAATCAAGCGATTAAAGCGGTAGCGATCGCACGCGGGTTTGTAGCTCCCAGCGGTGTGGATCTGATTTGTATCCCGGCATTTACCGATATTGTTATTGACGGGGAGGACCGGACGGCCATCAAGCTGATCGTCGAGCCAAGATAACCCGGATATAATGCGATGCCCAGGCCAAAACACCTGTTTACCTTTGTAGACAGGTTTTTTTTGGCGCTTTTTCTTTTCAGGGACAACGAGGAGGGATTGACATGCGGCCGTGCTATCCGGTCATTGATGGACATTGTGACGTGCTGTATAAAATGTACGAGCGAAGCGAGATCGATTTTTTCGATCTGCATACGGCTGAGCTGGACGCCTCTTACGCCAGGCTGCGCGAAGGGGGAGTCAAGCTGCAATTTTTTGCGATTTTTTTGCCCGAACGTATAAGGAGCCCCCGTTTCGACCATTACTTGGAATATGCTGCTTTATTTCATGAGCGCATCGCCAGCGATCCGCGGATGCTGTGCGTCAAAACCCGCGCCGATCTCGAAGCTGTCTGGTCGGGCAGCCGGGTGGGGGCACTGCTTACGCTGGAAGGGGCGGACGCTTTGCAGGACAACCCCGTCTATCTTCGAACGCTGCGCGAGCTGGGCGTGCGCATGATCGGCGTCACCTGGAATTACGGCAATTGGGCGGCGGACGGCGTGCTCGAGCCCAGACAAGGAGGATTTACGCGGCGGGGAAAAAAACTGATCCAGGATTGCAACGCGATGGGCATCCTATTGGATGCGTCGCATTTGTCGACTAGGGCGTTCTGGGATTTGGCGGAGACGAGCGACAGGCCGTTCGCGGCGACGCACTCCAATGCCGCGGCGATTTGCGGCCATCCGCGCAATCTCGACGACGAACAGCTGCGCGAGCTGATTCGCCGGGACGGGAGAATCGGCGTGACTTTCGTCCCATGGTTCGTGCAGGACGGAGGAAATGCGGACATCGACGGCATCTTAAGACATGTGGAGCATATTTGCGCGCTGGGAGGAGAGCGGCAGCTCGTCTTCGGCTCGGATTTTGACGGCATTGACCGGTGGGTGGCCGGGATGGAGCATGCGGGCTGTTATGCGCAGCTTGCCGACGCGCTGAGCAAGCGTTATGACGATGAGCTGGTGCGGAGAATGCTTGCCGGCAATTGGTATGAGTATTTGTACCGATATTTGCCTTTAACCTAATCTTAACATCTGAAAAAAATATATAAAGCGTTCGGACTAATCTCAAAATGATATGGGTTTGATCGAAAATAGCTATCTTTCGATTTTGTCGAAACCCCTTGCAATTTTTACACCGAAGTCATAAACTTTGGTTTAAAGGTGAACGAAATTTGAACATTCGTGCGCCTTAAGTAGTATATTTGCCGCATTTCGAGGATTGCAACCGTGATTGACAATCAAAAGGAGTGGACTTACGGTGATTAGCCAACTATCGTTAAAGATCGGGGGACAACAGGGAGAAGGGGTCGAGAGTACCGACAAAATATTCTCTACCGCTTTGAACCGGTTGGGTTACTATCTTTACGGGTACCGTCATTTTTCTTCGAGAATCAAGGGTGGTCACACGAATAACAAAATTCGCATCAGCGTGAAGCCGATTCGCTCGATTTCGGACGATCTGGATATTCTCGTCGCGTTCGACCAGGAATCGATCGACCTCAACGCTCACGAGCTTCGTGACGGCGGGGTTGTCGTAGCGGATGCGAAGTTCAGCCCGACGCTGCCGGAAGGCGTCAGCAATGTACGGCTGTTCCCGGTGCCGATTACGGCGATTGCGGAAGAGCTGGGAACGTCCCTGTTTAAAAATATGGCCGCTTCCGGCGCTGCCTGGGCACTGCTTGGATTGCCGCTTGAAGTATTCAATAAAGCCGTAGAAGAGGAATTCGGACGCAAAGGTCCTGCGGTTGTCGAGAAGAACGTGGAGGCGGTTCGCCGTGCCGCGGAATTTGTGCTGGAATTGAACGGCGGTCCGCTGCCGGAATTCAAGCTGGCGCCTGCCGACGGCAAGCAGAAGCTGTTCATGATCGGCAACGACGCGATCGGTCTTGGCGCGGTTGCGGCAGGCTGTCGCTTCATGCCGGCGTATCCGATTACTCCGGCATCGGAAATTATGGAATATCTGATTAAAGTGCTTCCGAAATTCGGCGGTACGGTCATTCAGACCGAGGACGAAATCGCTGCATGTACGATGGCCATCGGGGCCAACTACGGCGGCGTGCGCGCGCTGACTGCATCCGCTGGCCCTGGCCTGTCCCTGATGATGGAAGCGATCGGACTGGCCGGCATGACCGAAACGCCAGTCGTCATCGTAGACACCCAGCGCGGCGGTCCGTCCACCGGCTTGCCGACGAAGCAGGAGCAATCGGACCTGTACGCGATGATCTACGGCACGCATGGCGAAATTCCGAAGATTGTTCTGTCCCCTTCGACGATTGAGGAATGCTTCTATGATACGATTGAAGCGTTCAATCTGGCTGAGAAATACCAATGTCCTGTTATTTTGCTTACCGACCTGCAGCTGTCGCTCGGCAAGCAGTCCTGCGAAATGCTCGATTATCATAAAATCAAGATCGATCGCGGCGCGCTGGTTCAAGGCGAGCTTCCCGCGCTCGAGCCCAACAAGCTGTTCAAGCGTTACGAGTTCACGGCTGACGGCATCTCGCCGCGGTCGCTCCCGGGCCAAAAGAACGGTATCCATCACGTTACGGGCGTAGAACACGATCAGGAAGGGCGTCCTTCCGAATCGCCGGAAAACCGCCGCAAAATGATGGATAAGCGTCTCGGCAAGCTGAAGCATGTGAAAGTAACGAATCCGATCCTGGTCGATGCGCCGCATGAGGAGCCGGATCTGCTGATTATCGGCATGGGCTCCACCGGCGGTACGATTGACGAAGCCCGCAGCCGCCTGGCAGAGCAAGGCATCAAGTCGAACCACGTCACGGTTCGCCTGATTCACCCGTTCCCGGCAGAAGAGCTGAAGCCTTATGCGGAAAAGGCCAAAACGATCGTCGTCGTGGAAAACAACGCTACGGCGCAGCTGGCTAATCTGATCAAGCTGAACGTAGGGCACGGAGACAAAATCAAGAGCATGCTGAAATATAACGGCAATCCGTTTATGCCGGCCGAAATCACTAAATTTTGTCAGGAGTTGAACCTTGTATGGCAACGCTAAAAGATTTTCGCAACAACGTTAAGCCGAACTGGTGCCCGGGCTGTGGTGATTTCTCGGTGCAGGCCGCGATTCAAAGAGCAGCCGCGAACGTCGGCTTGGAGCCGGAGCAGCTGGCTGTTGTTTCGGGGATCGGATGCTCCGGACGTATCTCCGGATACATTAACGCCTACGGGCTCCACGGCGTGCACGGCCGCGCATTGCCGATCGCGCAGGGGCTGAAGATGGCCAACCGCGATCTGACGGTCATCGCGGCCGGCGGCGACGGCGACGGATTCGCGATCGGCATGGGCCACACGGTTCACGCGATTCGCCGCAACATCAACATTACTTATATCGTAATGGACAACCAGATCTACGGCTTGACCAAAGGACAAACGTCGCCGCGGAGCGCGGAAGGCTTCAAGACGAAGTCGACGCCGAGCGGCTCGATCGAGAGCGCATTGTCGCCGCTTGAAGTTGCCTTGGCCGCAGGCGCGACGTTCGTCGGCCAATCGTTCTCCAGCAACCTGAAGCAGCTGACGTCGCTGATCGAAGAAGGCCTGAAGCATGAGGGCTTCTCGTTCATCAACGTATTCAGCCCTTGCGTGACGTTCAACAAAGTGAACACGTACGAATGGTTCAAGGAGCATGTCGTTGATCTGGCAGATTCGCCGGATTACGATCCGTCCAACCGGATCATGGCCATGACCAAAATCATGGAAACAAACAGCATGCTGACCGGTTTGATCTATCAGGACAAGAGCAAGCCCAGCTATGAGAATATGGTCGCCGGCTTTAAGAAAGAGCCGCTGGTTCATCAAGATCTGAAGCTGAGCGAAGAAGACTTCAACAAGCTGGTCGCCGAATTCAAATAAATAGGTAGCAGCTAATGATCCGATGCGAGGCATCGGATCATTTTTTGTTGTTACAGAAAGTTTAACTTCGCTAAAGGATTAAAGCCTTTTTCATATGAAAGAAATATTGGAAGCAAGTATGCAATATCAAAATGTTGTCAAAGATGGTCGAAGGGAATGTCGCCATTATTTGCTATAATAGAGAACGAATAAGCAAAGGAGCGTGTAAACGATGAAGCGCGTGCCAGTAGGCGTATCAGCTAGACATATTCATCTATCGAAAGAGCATATCGATCAGCTGTTCGGTCCCGGATATGAGCTTCGGGTAATGAAGGAATTATCCCAGCCGGGGCAATTCGCCGCGGAGGAGACCGTTGCCGTGGTCGGGCCGAAGGGCCGCTTCGATAAGGTTCGTATCCTCGGTCCGGCTCGCGGGAGATCGCAGCTCGAAGTATCCCGCACGGATGCGTTCCAGCTCGGGCTTCAGCCGCCTGTGCGCGAATCCGGCAATATTGACGGGACGCCGGGAATCAAGGTGATCGGGCCAGCCGGGGAGGTCGAACTGCCGGAAGGCGTCATCGTCGCGGCGAGACATATTCATTTTCATACCGATGATGCGGCCAAATGGGGGATTACCGACAAGCAGAAGCTGTCTGTCCGGGTCGAAGGGGAACGGTCGGTGATATTCGAGAACGTCATCGCCCGCGTCTCGGATCAGTTTGCGCTCGATATGCACATCGATACAGACGAGGCGAACGCAGCCGGGGTAAAGACCGGCGATTGGGCGACCATTTTGCCGTGAATCGAAGCCGGATCGTTCCAAGGCAGACAATTCTTTTGAAACGTCAGCGCGAAGCATGATATAATAGACTGCATGATGTTTTGTGGACCATCAGCTAAAGCGCTGAAGTTTCAGGAGGAAAGCCATGAAGAGCAAATCTGAAAAAGATTATTCGATATATTTCCAGCCTCCTTCCCTTTCCGATGCGAAGAAACGGGGGAAGGAAGAGATTCAGGTTCATTACGATTTTGAAATCCCCGACGAGCTGAAGGAGATCGGCAAGGACCAGTATTACTTGATCCAGACGTACGGCTGCCAGATGAACGAGCACGATACGGAGACGATCATGGGCATGCTGGAGCAGATGGGATACCGCCCGACGCAGGATCGCAAGCAGGCCGATATCATTCTGCTTAACACATGCGCCGTGCGCGAGAACGCGGAGGACAAAGTGTTTGGCGAGCTCGGCCACTTGAAGCATCTCAAGCTGGAGAAGCCTTCGCTGCTGCTCGGCGTATGCGGCTGTATGTCGCAGGAGGAATCCGTCGTCAACCGGATTCTTCAGAAGCACCCGTTCGTCGATCTGATCTTCGGCACGCACAACATTCACCGCCTGCCGCACCTGATCAAGGAAGCCATGTTCAGCAAGGAGATGGTGATCGAGGTCTGGTCCAAGGAAGGCGACATCATCGAGAACATGCCGAAGAAGCGCGAAGGCATCAAGGCATGGGTCAATATAATGTACGGCTGCGACAAGTTTTGCACGTACTGTATTGTGCCGTATACCCGCGGCAAGGAGCGGAGCCGCCGGCCGCAGGACGTCATCGCCGAGGTGCGCGAGCTGGCGCGGCAAGGCTTCAAGGAGATCATGCTGCTTGGCCAGAACGTCAACGCCTACGGCAAAGATTTCGAGGATATCGATTACCGGTTCGGCGATTTGATGGACGATATCCGCAAGATCGATCTGCCGCGGGTACGCTTTACGACGTCGCATCCGCGCGATTTCGACGATCATCTGATCGAGGTGCTGGCCCGCAAAGGCAACCTGATGGAGCATATTCATCTGCCGGTGCAGTCAGGCAATAATGAAATTTTGAAGCGCATGAGCCGCAAATATACGCGCGAGCATTACTTGGAGCTTGTCCGCAAAATTAAAGCGGCGATTCCGGATGTCGTATTGACGACCGATATTATCGTCGGTTTCCCGGGAGAGACGGAGGAGCAGTTCGAGGATACACTGTCGCTGGTGAAGGAAGTTCGTTACGACAGCGCGTTTACGTTCATCTATTCCCCGAGAGAAGGAACGCCTGCCGCAGGCATGGAGGACAACGTGCCTTACGAGGTGAAGCGGGACCGGCTGATCCGGCTGAACGAAGTGTTGAATGCGATCAGCAAGGAGAGCAACGAGCGGCTGAAGGGCCAGATTGTGGAAGTGCTGGTCGACGGAGAGAGCAAGAACAACGCCGCCGTCCTGGCCGGACGGACGCGCACGAACAAGCTCGTCCATTTCGAAGGCCCGAAGGAGCTGATCGGGCAATTCGTTCAGGTGAAAATTACGGAAACGCCGACCTTCTATCTCAAAGGCGATTGGGTGCGCGAAGCCGTCGCCAACTAACCGGTTCATCGGAGGACGGTTGGCAGGCGCTCGCCTTTAAAGGCGCGTTGTCCGTGTCAGCGCGCGATTCGCGATTCGATACGCGGATGAGAGAAGGATTCATAGAAACTGGAAGGGGCAATATGCGATGACCACCGTTAAACGCACCAGCTGCGGTATGGAGCAGTATACGAACACGGAAATGATCGTTCGCCAAGATATTTTGGCCAAGGCGAAGGAATTGGCCGATCTGCTGGCAACCTCCAGCGAGGTGCAGTTTTTCCAGCAGGCGGAGCGGCAAATTGCCGGTAACGATCATGTCCAGACGCTGATCAGCCAGATCAAGAAGAAGCAGAAGGAGATCGTCGCTTTCGAGAAATTCGAGAACCGGGCCATGGTGGAGAAGATCGAGAAGGAGATCGACGCGCTGCAGGACGAGCTGGACAGCGTACCAATCGTCAGCCAGTTCAAGCAATCCCAGGAAGATATCAATTACTTGCTGCAGCTCGTCATGAGCGTGATCCGCGATTCGTTGTCGGAGAAGATCAACGTCGAATCCGGCTCCGTCGCCCGTACGTCCTGCAGCGAGTAAGCGGAGATATGGCATACGGCAACAGAATGCACTCGGAAGGAACGCACAGTCCCCAGTTAGGGGCGGCGTTCCTTTTTTGCGTGGGTCAAAGCCAGAAAAAGCAAGCCCGGCCACACCGTTTTCGGATGCGTCCGGGCTTTGCTGCGTTCCGGCAGAGGGCTTTAAGACTTCTTGGCCACGTCATGGTCGACGTAGCGCTCGCCGTTCAGCTCGCTAATAATGTTGATGGCGACTTTGGCGCCGTCTCCCGCGGTGATGATCGTATGTAAGCTGACGCCAGCGGCGGCTCCGGCGGCCCATACGTTGGCCACGTTCGTTCGTCCGTCCGGGCCTGCGTCAATGACGGTTTTGACCCGCGGCTCCGTGCCCGGCTTGAGCTGAACGCCCAACTGCTCGGCCAGGTCAGTCAAGAGACCGGTAGCCAGAATGACGTGCTTCGCTTCGACCGTATGCCCGTCCTCGGTGACAAGCTTGACGCCTTCCGAGGTCGGCTCTCCGCCCGTCACTTTGCCCCGAATGTATTCTGCGCCGAATTTGGCCGCCTGCTTCTTGCCGAGCTCGAACAGCTCGTCGCCGCCGATCTCCTCTACGCCGTAATGGTTTTCCACCCAGGCTCGTTTCGTAATGCTGGCATCGTTATCGATGACAACCGTTTTTTTGCCTGCTTTGGCCGCGAACAGGGCAGCGCTCGAACCGGCCGGACCGGCTCCGACAATGGCGATATCGTACATGGTTCAACAACTCCTTTTCAGGTATTTATATACATAGTAAATAATAATGTTTGTAAAGTCAATGGCGAATTAATTCGGTATAATTTGCAGTCACGGCTACCACAATAACATTGTTGCCTGACAGTTCAAATCCATTGAGAGGAGGGGAACGGCATGGCGAGAATTGCCGTAGAGAACAGTCTGCAAAGCGTCAAGGAGGCGCTGCAGCAAAGCGGCCACGATGTCGTATCCATGGAAGGCGGAGGTCTGGAAGGCTGCGATTGCTGCGTCATCTCCGGACAGGACAAGAATGTAATGGGAATGGCCGAAACGGCGACGCAGGCGTCTGTCATCAATGCGCAGGGCATGACTGCCGAGGAAGTGCTGCAGCAGGTGAACCAGCGCCTCCAATGATATACGAACCGCCTGCTGACGAGATGACTCGGGCTGCTCTCCAACCCGAGCCGCTAAATCCCCGTTCCGCCTGGAACGGGGATTGTTTTTTGGCGCATGCCCCGTTGGGCGCGGCTTTGAAGCGATCGGCAGGGAGGGGCCGTCACGCCGCAGCCTGCCGCCTGCGGCTGCGACAAGGGCTTGTCCCGTCCCTGACGGCCCCGGCAAACAAGCAGCGTACCGAAGGCGACGGCCTGTGGCGAAGGATTCGTTCGTCGCGGCTTCCCATGCCTTGGCGGGAGGGAGCGAGATAAGGGCAGCCCCGTCCCCGACGGTCCCGGCAAACAAGCAGCGTACCGAAGGCGACGGCCTGTGGCAAAGGATTCGTCGCGGCTTCCTATGCCTTGGCGGGAGGGAGCGGCTTTGCTCCGATTTTGCTTTCGGGAGTATAATGGGGACGAATAGACTGTTTTGAAAATGGGCTGTTGATGCGCAGCAATTTTCAATACTGAAGTGACGACGGATGAGAAGGATTGGCTCTTCTTGGTCGTCGGGGTGGAGAGGAGCGGAAGTCATGCACGCGGTTACCGCGGAGGAAATGAGAGAAATCGATCGATATGTCATTGAACAGCTCGGCATTCCCGCGCTCGTGCTGATGGAAAATGCCGGGCGGGCGGTGGCGGAGGAGGTCATGCGTCTCTCCGGCGGGGTCAAAGGCCGCTGGCTCATTGCAGTCGGCAAAGGCAATAACGGCGCAGACGGCATTGTAGCGGCCCGGCATCTGAAGGATGCGGGCTACGACGTGCATCTGCTCTATGCTGCGAGTCGAGCTACGCTGCGGGGAGAAGCCGCCGTTCAGCGCGATATCGCAGAGCGGTGCGGCTTGCCTTCGGCGGATTTCGACGCTTCCCGGTCGATCGATTGGAGCGGGTACAGCGGCATCGTCGACGCGCTGCTAGGAACAGGCAGCCGGGGGGCGCCGCGGGATGCTTATGCGGAGCTGATTCGGCAAGCTAACGGCAGCGGTCTGCCGATCGTCGCGGTCGATATCCCGAGTGGACTTGATGCGGATACCGGCGCGGTGAGCGATCCCTGCATCCGGGCGATTGTCACGGTGGCGCTTGCCTTCACGAAGCGGGGGCTGGAGCAGCACCCCGGCGCGGAGTACGCCGGCCGCACCGTGGTCCGGTACATCGGGATTCCTCCGGCGCTGGCGGACTCGTTCGGGGTGAACGTATTCACGACTTCAGAACAGATCGTGCAGGAGAAGCTGGATCTTCCCGGATGGCTGCAGCGAAAGGAGAATACGCACAAAGGAACGTACGGGCATCTTGTCCTTGCCGCAGGCAGCCGGAATATGAGCGGCGCCGGACTGCTGTGCGCCAAAGCGGCGCTTCGCTCCGGCGCCGGGCTGGCGACATGGGCGATGCCGGACGTGCTCGTGCCAATCGCGGCGGGGCGCGTGCCGGAAGTGATGCTGGCGGGGCTTGCCCCAGACGGAGAAGCGGCGCATCCCGCGGGCGGCTGGGAGGGCATCCCGGCGGAAGCGCTGGCCGCGGTCTGCCGCGGCAAGTCGGCGCTCGTCGTCGGGCCCGGCATGGGCCGCTTCCGCGGCGACAGCCGCTGGCTGCGGGAGCTGTGGGAGCGGACGGATTGTCCGCTCGTGGCCGATGCGGATGCGCTCAATATGATCGCCGACGCGCCCGACTTCGCCGCATGGAAGCGGCGCAGCGGCGCGGCGGCGGTGCTGACGCCGCATCCGGGTGAGATGGCGCGCCTGACCGGCCTCCCCGTGCACGAGGTGCAGCGGGACCGCATCGGCCTTGCGCGCCGCTATGCCATCCAGCACGGCGTAACGCTCGTGCTGAAAGGCTCGCGCACCGTGTGCGCCGCCCCGGACGGCGTCGTGTTCGTGAACACGACGGGCCATCCGGGGATGGCGACCGCCGGTGCGGGCGATGTGCTGGCAGGCCTGATCGGCGGCCTGCTCGCACAAGGGCTTGACGCCGGGCGCGCGGCCGCCCTCGGCGTCTATTTGCACGGCGCGGCGGGGGAACGTGCCGCGGCCAAGCGCAGCAGTCCGGCGGCGCTGATCGCCGGCGACATCGTGGAAGAGCTGTGACGCGCGCAGGCCGGCGCGGGCGACTGCGGTCCAGCGCTAAAAAGCCGCCTCCCTCAGCACCTGAGCGGGCAAGAGGGAAGCGGCAACTGGCAGGCCTGAAGCAACTGCTGGCAGGCCTGAAGCGGCTGGCCCCCGGCAGCCGCGCCGGGCGCGCAGGCTATAGCCGGGAGCAGGCTATATCAAGCTACAGCTTGATTTGAATCCGGATCAGACCGGCCTGCTTGAGCGCCTGATAGAAGATGACGATGACCGGCCCCAGGAATAAGCCGGCCACGCCGACCAGCTTGAAGCCGACGTACAGGCTGACCAGCGCGGCGAGAGCGCTGATGCCGACGGCATCGCCCAATATTTTGGGCTCGACAATGCGCCGGAAGACCGTGATCAGGACGAAGAGCAGCGTCAGCCCGATGGCGGTATGGATGTCGCCGACGATCAGATTGTAGATAGCCCATGGCACCAGGACGGAGCCGGTCCCGAGAACGGGCAGCAGATCGACGATCATGATCAGCAGAGCGACGGCCAGCGGGTAAGGAGTTCCCAATAGCAGCAGTCCCAGCAAGGTGATCAGATAAGTCAGCAGGCTGATCAGAAACTGGGCCCGGATGAAGCCGATAATCGCCTTCTTCAGATGGACCAGCACGCTTTCAACCTTGGCGACCGATTCCTTGGCGAACAGGCCGAGACTGGCCCGCTTCAGCTGGTCGAGTCCGAAGCTGAACATATAGAGCGCCACGATAAAGACGATAACGAACACGAACAGATTCGGAATCGTCCGGGCTACGTCCAGGAACAGGCCGGAAACGGCGGCAATCAGGCTCTTCAGCGCGTCCGTCAGCGAATCGACGGAAACGGTCAAGCCTTGTTGGATATAGCCGGCCCACTCTTTAGGAAACATCTGGAACATATCTTCCCGGCCGGTCAGCGCGCTTTGGATATATAGATCTACATCGTTCAGCAGCAGCGGAATTTTGTTCCAAAACTCCTGCAATTCAAAATACGCTTTCAGCCCGATAAAATAAAAAGCGGCGAGAAGGCTAATCACACATGCGGTGCAGGCGGCGACGGAGGCGGCCATCCGGTTCAGCCTTAGCGTCTTCATCAGCCAGAGCACGGCGGGTTCAAGCAGAATCGCAATAATGAGAGCGAGCAAAAACGGAAACCCGACTGTGAACATGGCATACAAGAGAACAGTTCCGACAAGCAGCAGTGCAATCGTTTTCAGCGGCACGCGATCGTCTCCCCAGGCTCCAGGCTTCGTTAAACTCCATATTTTTCATTATAGTGCCGGATAACGGGAGTTTCAACGAATCGGGCCAGTCGGCCGCTCATTGAATCACTTAGCCGGGCAGCGGCGTCGGCGTCGGTTCGGCGTAGCCTTTGCTGTAGGAAGCGTCGATCGTCCGGCGAATGTCCGCGTTAGACTTGCCCTGCTGCTTGTAAGCGGCCGCCTTGACGGCAATTTCCAGACATACGCCGCAGCGTGTCGCATGATAGTCCCATACGACCGCCCCGTCCGCGGATACTTCCCGGATGAAGCAGTTCAAGTTGCTGATGTGGCCGGCGCTCTCGCCGCAGCCGCAGTAGCAGGGCATGCCGCCGAGCAGCTCCATATGGGCTGCAGCGAGGCTGTACACTCGCTTGACCTGCTCCGGCTGCGTATCCAAAAAGCCGGGCAGTTGATCCGGGGAGGCCGTCTTCTCCTGCAAATCCCCGTTTTCCGCCATATGCGGATGGCCGGCATGACCCCCGGATGAATTGGCCTGCCCGGAACAGCCGACTCCCGCGCCGAGGAAGACGGCCACTAGCGCAATCATCGATAATCGTCGTAACATAAGCACACCCCCAATTGTTCAACGCACAGGTTCAGGTCTATCTTATCACGAATCCGCAAAATCGATCGCTACTTACGGGACAAATGTGCTTTTTCTGTAAGAAACACGTCTATCGATGCCTATTCAAGGATGATCGATCGCGGTTGCCGAAAAAAACAGGAACGTCTTGCCGCTGCGATACGTCGTTTATATAGGATTGCTGCAAAGCTTGCAGCAACAACCAACATCGCGAGAGAGCGCAGGGGGATAACATGAGTGTACTGACCATGACCAAGCAAGATTGCCTGTCTGTCGTCCGGTATGTGCTGAGCTCCGATTTTTGCTGCGAGCCGGAGCAATGGCTTCAGGAAGGGATCGTCTATTGCCGCAAGAAGGAAATGCCGGGGCGCAGGAGCTTTCCGTACCGGCCGCATAGCTTCTCGCTGACGACAATGGGAGCGTCGGTAGTCGTCACCGGCGAAGCGGAGCATCTCGAAGCGTTGAAGGAACGAATCGCGGGCCAATCGCGCGAGGAGGTTTTCTCGCTTGCGACATTGCGCGAAATTGCCGATTATGCGGCAAGCCGCGGCCAAACGCTAGCCGGTCCGGATCACAAATATGTGTGCTTCCCCGAATCGCTGCGCATTGGACCGAAGCCGCCTCATATTTGGCTTGATTATTCCGAGGGAAGGCAAATCCTCGAGTTGTATCAATATGCCGGATTTGTTAATGCGCTCCGGTACCGGATCAATGCGGATCGGCCGGATATTCTCGCTGTTGTCGCCTGGAACGGCGAGCGGATCGTAGGAATTGCCGGAGCGAGCGAGGACTGCGAGCAGATGCTTCAGGTTGGAGTCGACGTCGCGGCGGATTGCCGCGGGCAAGGGATCGGCTCTTATCTGGTCGGGAAGGTGACGGAACGCATTTTGGAGATGAACAAAATTCCTTATTATTCGACGAGCGCAAGCCACTTCGCCTCCCGCTCGCTGGCCACAAGCGTCGGTTATCGGCCCGTCTGGCTTGAAGTCTGCTCCAAATAAGCCTGGTTCTGTGACAAGCTCGCAGCAAACATATTCCCTGTTCCCGCGTATATTTGTAGGAAGGAATAGCGGCGCGCATCATGCAGACGCAAGCGGGCAGTGGGGCAGATGGCCGTCAAGCTGTGCAGTTATTGCGGGGAGTCCAATCGGGAAGAGGCGTTCATGTGCGTCGTGTGCGGCTCCTCGCTGAAAGGGGCCGAGCTGCAAGGAACGCCTGATGCGGAGAAGGAGTTCACTGGCATTGTAGCGGGAAAGCCGACCGTCTGCCGGGGGTGCGGCGAAAAGCTGGAGCCGGAAGCGCTGAAGTGTGAGTATTGCGGCGATGTCGCGATTCGGGCGCCGCGGAAGCCCACCATCTATATCTATCGCGAAGGCTCCGCGTCTGGCGACGGGTGCGCGGTCGCGCTCGTGTTTATCGCTACGTGCATCATTCCGCTCGTCGGGCTGATCGTCGGCGGCATTTTCGCCTTTAGCGATGATCGCAGCAAGCAGAATATCGGCAAAGGGCTGCTCGTTTTTCGGTTGATCATGATCGTCGTGCAAATCATGACCGGCATTCTGATCATGTGACGGGCGGATAGTGTCTAAAGTCGATTGGCCCATCGGCTGCGCGTCTCCGGCAGCTTCGCACTCTTCGCAAGGCAGCTGCCTCGACAGGAGATTCACATAAGCGCTCTCATGCCAGCTTACATATTATTCTACTAGACGGTCAGGATGCACCCTTTTCGTCTGACGGTATCGTATTTGGCGCAGGCAATTTGCTTTTGCGAGCTCATTTTGCAATCGCTTTCTCGAAAGATTTGTAGTATAATAGCTTCGATCAACGGATCTTCGCCAGTCCGGCTGCCGTCATACAGTTACCGAATCATGGAGGAGAATCATCATGAGAGTGCATGAGATCACTGTTCCCAAAGATTTGCAGGCGAACGATTTGCAAACGGTAGCGCAGCAAGCGAGCCGCTTTCGCTCGGCCGTTACTTTGAAGCTGGAGGAGGAGCAGATCGTTCTGGATGCCAAAAGCATGCTCGGGATGATGCTGATGCAGATCCGCGGCGGCACGCGCCTTCTGATCCAGACGAAAGGAAGCGACGAGGAGGAAGCGCTCGATGCGATGTGCGAGCTGCTGGAACGGTTGCCGCTGAAATCATAACCGCTGTAACGACGCCGGCGAACGAATCGCCGGTTTTTTTGTAACCAGATAGCAATCGGGAAGAAATGGATCTGCCGGCGACATGCTATATTAGGCAAAGATATAACAAGCATATGTGGAGGTGGCATGATGGGCACAGAAAAGCGAGTAACGATCACCGTCGAAACGACGGTCCAAGCGCCTGTCGAAAAAGCGTGGCAGGTTTGGACAGAGCCGGAGCATATCACTAATTGGTATTTTGCTACGGATGAATGGCATGCGCCCAAAGCCGAGAACGATTTGAGACCTGGCGGAAAATTCGTGACAAGGATGGAAGCCAAGGACGGCAGCTTCGGATTTGATTTTAGCGGAGTTTATGATGAAGTGAGACAAAATGAATGGATTGCTTTCACGCTTGATGACGGCCGAAAAGTGACTGTCGCTTTCAAGAGCCGGAATAACGCGACGAGCGTCACGGAATCGTTCGAAGCAGAGGCGGCCAATGACATTGAGATGCAAAGAGCAGGCTGGCAGGCGATTTTAGACAATTTTAAAAAGTATGTTGAGCAAGCTTAAGTGATGTCGGGCCAGCGCTCCAGCTGCTTGCGATGCGGTGCAGCAAGCAGCTGCAGGCAAGACCGATAACAATCGGCCGATGCCGAGCATCCGGCGGCTGCCGGGCTTCGATTCGAGCCGGTTCCGGGTATGTACATGGCCGCTCCGGGACGGGAGGCCAGCGCTAAACGGGCCGTTCCCACTGCTTCAGGCGCCGGTCGAGGACGAACGGACCGAACGGCAGCAACGATGCGGCAATGGCGGCAAGGATGAGCCACAGCGAGAAGCGGTGCACGATTGCCGCAAGCACGATGGCGAGCAAATACAGCACGAACAACGCGCCGTGCGCGGCGCCGACGACGCTGACCATTTGCGGCAGATCGGCCCAATATTTGAGCGGCATGGCGATCCCGAGCAGCAGCAAATAGGAGATGCCCTCCAGAAGGCCGATGAATCGCAGTCGTCCGATAGCCGTTTTGAGCATAAACGAATCCCCCTTTCATCGATATCTTTATCATTATAATAGAAAAATAGAGCGCGAACTGAACAAGGTGAAATTGTTCATAATAACTTCAAAGATTGTCGCTCCCGGGCAAGGAAGGGGGCGGACAGGCGGCGCAGGGCGGGACCCGGCCTTCAGGCGTGCTCATTGTGCGCTCATTGTGTGGAGGCAGCTCGGCATGGTATAGTTACAGAAAACAGAACGGCGGTGAGCAGAGCGCATGGGCGTCAAGTACGGCAGGGAATACGAGGACATTATTGAAGAATTGTCGGCGGCGATCGGGGAAGTCGAGCAAATTCACGACTTTTTCGATATGTCGGACGACGATTGGGACGCACTGGACGCCGCCGGGCGAAAGGCCTGCATCAGGACGCTGGCCGACGACGTCTTTTACGGCTTGGGCGCAGAGCCGGTCATCGAGCTTGGCCTGGGCGCGGTGCGCCATGACCGTGACAGGCATCGGCTGCATGTCAGCCAGGGCGAGCGGGAAATTGCCGTCATTCGGCTGACATTTTAAAAGCAAGCATCGAGAGCCCGCTGCGCAGCGGGCTTTTTTTCGCGAATCGTTCAAAAAAGGGGATATGGCGACAAGACCGAACTCCGTGCGGCACGGCCTGCCGCGCAGCGCTGTTCTTCGCGGCGCGTCAACAGAGGGGCGTTGGCGTGAAATCGGCACAATCGAAGCCGCAGAAGCTGGAGAATGGCGGCAGGAGCACGGCCTGTGGCGGGGGCAATCCAGCTTTCCGCCCGCTATGCGGCGGCATTCCATTGATAGCGAAGCGCGTTAGGACTCGGATATTCCTGCAAAAATGCAACATTTCCCCGATCATTGGAAAA
This sequence comes from Paenibacillus ginsengihumi DSM 21568, assembly GCF_000380965.1. Taxonomy (GTDB): domain Bacteria; phylum Bacillota; class Bacilli; order Paenibacillales; family NBRC-103111; genus Paenibacillus_G; species Paenibacillus_G ginsengihumi. The sequence goes on from NZ_KB905548.1 coordinate 120,654, forward strand.
GGAGGCCATGTGGCCTCCTTGATCGTTACATCCGTTTATGCTATGATGTTGTATGGTGTCGCCAAACATCATCAACATCTGCGTATTATTATCCTAATGTAATAATACCACAATGGCAAGCGGTTGTCAACCTTGTCGGTGCAACCTGCCTTCAGCGCAGTGAATAGCTTCATATTTCATGGAAAAGGAGCGGTTTCACAGAGCATGGACGAGAAGACCATCAAGCAGGAGCAGCTTCGGGTCGAGCGGGTTACCCGGGAGATCGGCGAGCGGCTCGAGACGCTTCGCGGCGAGCTGTCCGGCATCAAAACGCAAATCGTCGACATCCGCCAAAATTTCTGGGACGATGTGACCGTCAATCTGGACAATTTGGAAGAAGCGGTGGAGACGTATGCCAGCTTGAAGCAGCAGGCGGAGGTGCTGTCGGAGCGGGAGCGCAGCCACCGGCACGGGCAGGCGCGGCTGAAGCTGTGGGAACGGCTGCAGGATTCGCCGTATTTCGGCCGGATCGATTTTCGCGAGGACGGGCTTGCTGACAGCGAATCGATCTATATCGGGATCGGTTCTTTTATGGACAAGGACGAGATGGCGTTTCTGATCTACGACTGGAGAGCGCCGGTCTCCAATCTGTACTACGATTACCCTCCGGGACCGGCTCAATATACGACGCCAAGCGGCACCATCAGCGGCAATCTGGAGCTGAAGCGCCAATTCATCATCCGGGAAGGCCGGATTCGCAGCGTGTTCGATACCGGCATCACGATCGGCGACGAGCTGCTGCAGGAGGTGCTCGGCAAGCAGGCGGACCCGCAGATGAGGAGCATCGTCGCGACGATCCAGAAGGAGCAGAACCGGATTATTCGCAACGAGCGGAGCCGGCTGCTGATCGTTCAGGGGGCTGCCGGCAGCGGCAAGACATCGGCGGCGCTGCAGCGGGTCGCCTATCTGCTGTATCGTTATCGGGAGCAACTGCGCTCGGAGCATATTGTGCTTTTTTCGCCGAATCCGATGTTCAACAGCTATGTCTCCACCGTGCTGCCCGAGCTCGGCGAGGAGAACATGCAGCAGACGACGTTCCAGGAATATTTGGCGCACCGTCTGGGAGACGAGTTCGAGGTAGAGGACCCTTACGACCAATTGGAGTATGCATACGCGCAGCAGGACCAGCCCGGCTATGAGGCGCGGATCGAAGGCATCCGCTACAAGGCGTCAGCGGATTATTTGGCGCTGCTGGATCGCTACATTGCTTATCTCGGCAAGCGGGGCCTGAAGTTTCGGCCGATTGTATTCCGCGGCGAGACGCTGATCCCGGCAGAGCGGATTGCCGATCTGTTCTATTCGCTCGATCCGTCTCTGTCGATTCCGAACCGGCTGGCGCAGCTGTCCGAGCAGCTGCTCAAGGAGCTGAGAGCGTTGGCCCGCAAGGAGCTGTCCAAGCCCTGGGTCGAGGAGGAAATCGAGCTGCTCGATAACGAGGCGTATATGCGCGCATACGAGGAACTGCGGCGGAAGCGGAGGTTTACGGAGGAGAGCTTCGACGATTACGAGAGAGAGAAGGAATTGCTCGGCAAGTACATCGTGAACGAGCGTTTCAAGCCAATCCGCGCCGCGCTGAAAAGATACGGCTTCGTCGATATCGCCGCCGTATATCGGCAGCTGCACGCCGATGCCGGCTTGCGCGCCGAGGCTGCGCCGGACGTCACTGTGCCGGCATGCTGGCCGGCTATATGCGAGCAGACGCTGGCGAGACTGGATCGGTCGCAGCTGGCTTATGAGGATGCGACGCCTTACCTGTATTTGAAGGACCGGATCGAAGGCTTCCGGACGAACAATACGGTGCGCCACGTGTTTATCGACGAGGCCCAGGACTATTCCGACTTTCAGTTCGCTTTCCTGAAACGGCTGTTCCCGCGCAGCAAAATGACGGTGCTCGGCGACTTGAACCAGGCGATTCACGTTCACGCCTCGGGGAGAGACGCGTTCGGGTATGTGCGCTCGCTGTATGGAGAGAGCGAGACCGAAACGATCGTGCTGACGCGCAGCTACCGGTCCACGCTGCCGATCATGACGTTTGCCAGCTCCATGATCGCGGGCGGAGACCAGATCGTCCCCTTTGAGCGGGGAGGCCGCCTTCCGACGGTGACCACGCTCTCCGAGCCGGAGGAGCTCGGCCGGCGCATTGCGGAGCGGATATGCGAGCTGCAGGCCGCAGGGCACCGGACGATCGCCGTCATCTGCAAAAGCGACCGCGAATCGGCCGAGGCGTACGAGTCGCTTCGCGGCGTGCCCGGCATCCGGCGCATCGGCAAAAATTCCGCGGCGTTCGACCGGGGCGTGCTCGTCATGCCATGTTATTTGGCCAAAGGGGTGGAATTCGACGCCGTCATCCTGTACAACGCTTCCGAGGAGCGCTACGGCCGGGAAAGCGACCGCCGCCTGTTCTATACCGCCTGCACACGGGCGATGCACGAGCTGCACTTATACGCAGTCGGCAAGGCGAGCCCGTTCATCAGCGAGGCTCCCGCGGATACGTATACGCTGGAATGATGTGCGATCCATGACAATGCATCGAGCTTGCGGCGGATGCCCTTGTCTTTTGCGCCCGAGCTTCGCGATCTGGAGCCCGTTGCGCGCGTGCAAGTAGCCGCTCTCGCCTGTCCCGATAGCACACATGCGGAGGAAGCGGGAACGTGCTAACTTGGCGTAGTGCCGCGGGCAAAACTTTGTGTGAGGGCTCCTTTTTTGCGGCAAAATGGCTGGAGGAAGCGTCCGAATCGCGCACCTTACCATCCCGAGCCTGCTGCCGGACTCTTTTTTTCTGCGGAGGAGACAGCAGCTGTGAAGGTTGAAAACGTCGAATGAAGGCCAATATGTTCCAAAATGGCGGTTTTGGTTGTATAATGGACGTAAGCCGATTCGGGCGATTTTTCCGTTACACGGCAGGGGCTGGTAAGGTGCGAATGGGAAGCTCCCATAAAAATCCCGGGTCTTTCGCACCTCGAAATTTGTCGAATACATGCGGTTTTGCATAGGTTCAGAAAAAGTCAAGAGCAAATTCATGCGCATTTAGCAACGGTTTTTTTGGAAAATGATTGAATTGATGCTAGAAGTGGATTGATTGTGTGTGTTTTTGCTGTCGCTCCTCACGTAGGAGCGTGGATTGAAACCCGGTACGTCATGTTCCCCGGAACATGGTACACCCGTCGCTCCTCACGTAGGAGCGTGGATTGAAACCTCCTCCCTTTTGCGCCGTATGACGTCGTGTAGGTCGCTCCTCACGTAGGAGCGTGGATTGAAACCTCGACGGTCTGTTGCTTGCGGGGAATCTCCGCGGTCGCTCCTCACGTAGGAGCGTGGATTGAAACCTTGTCGAGTTGCGACAGCTGGTTAGCCCCCCGCGTCGCTCCTCACGTAGGAGCGTGGATTGAAACTACAAAAAAAACGCCCGATCAATGACCGAGCGTATGTCGCTCCTCACGTAGGAGCGTGGATTGAAACCCGCGTAACTGCCTCCCGCGGCCGGGTGCCGTCCGGTCGCTCCTCACGTAGGAGCGTGGATTGAAACACCCGCATCGTCCGGTCAATCCCGTCCCGGTAGCGTCGCTCCTCACGTAGGAGCGTGGATTGAAACTCAACAGCGGCCAGAACCTGTCGCTTGCATTGCGTGTCGCTCCTCACGTAGGAGCGTGGATTGAAACAATCGTTCAATACGTGGGTCCGGCTTATTATCAACCGTCGCTCCTCACGTAGGAGCGTGGATTGAAACGTAGGAGCCCTCCGGGGCTCCGTGCTACCTATCGCGTCGCTCCTCACGTAGGAGCGTGGATTGAAACAACCTAACCAATGCAACGAGCCTGACTGAGCCGTAGTCGCTCCTCACGTAGGAGCGTGGATTGAAACCTCTAACGCATCCAAACCAAGTTGAAGCAAATGATGTCGCTCCTCACGTAGGAGCGTGGATTGAAACCGCGGCAGCAAACGGCCAATGTACGAACGAATCAGTCGCTCCTCACGTAGGAGCGTGGATTGAAACCCCAAAAAGGCGTAAAAGATGATAGAATGTTGTCAGTCGCTCCTCACGTAGGAGCGTGGATTGAAACCAATAAGATTGTATCTTAGAGCGCTCAAAAAATGTCGTCGCTCCTCACGTAGGAGCGTGGATTGAAACCGTATGTTGTCAGTGGTGGTTATGTTACCAAGGAGTCGCTCCTCACGTAGGAGCGTGGATTGAAACATCAGGCGACAGGCCGGAGCTTAGAATGATGCTCGTCGCTCCTCACGTAGGAGCGTGGATTGAAACATCGGTGCCGCGGATACTTGTGGTTCGGGGGCCGTCGCTCCTCACGTAGGAGCGTGGATTGAAACAGCATAGCGGCATCTTTGGCCGTGTCGATAAAGCGTCGCTCCTCACGTAGGAGCGTGGATTGAAACACCAATGTTTATGGGCTCAAACACCATTTTTGCTGTCGCTCCTCACGTAGGAGCGTGGATTGAAACCGGTTTGACCCGGTACTCACCTGGCGCAAGCCTGGTCGCTCCTCACGTAGGAGCGTGGATTGAAACGATAAACGGGAAGGGTCGATCATTTATACCGCGGTCGCTCCTCACGTAGGAGCGTGGATTGAAACCGAAGTCGATGGACGTTGGGAAGGCGTTTGATAGTCGCTCCTCACGTAGGAGCGTGGATTGAAACCGCATCCGGCTCCGGAAACTCGAACGTAAAGCCGGTCGCTCCTCACGTAGGAGCGTGGATTGAAACTAACTTGTCGATAAATTCGCGGTACTTTGGTATAGTCGCTCCTCACGTAGGAGCGTGGATTGAAACAATCGATTTCATTTGGGCCTCTTGCAAGTCCGCTGGTCGCTCCTCACGTAGGAGCGTGGATTGAAACTCCACATTGCTGAACAACTCCAGGCATGGGCCAAGTCGCTCCTCACGTAGGAGCGTGGATTGAAACTGGTGCTCTTTGTCGAGCATCCGGAAGATTTGGAGTCGCTCCTCACGTAGGAGCGTGGATTGAAACGCCAATGAAGATTTTGACGACGTAGTCGACATCGTCGCTCCTCACGTAGGAGCGTGGATTGAAACCGGCATGGTCCAGATCGACAGCAGTCTGATCCGCGTCGCTCCTCACGTAGGAGCGTGGATTGAAACCGCTTGAACACGTCAAGTACGTTTATGACGGCAAGTCGCTCCTCACGTAGGAGCGTGGATTGAAACTGACTATGCTCACTTGCCAGAGGATCACCCACACAGGTCGCTCCTCACGTAGGAGCGTGGATTGAAACCTTTGCTTCTTCAAGGCTGTGCTTTAGTTCATGCGTCGCTCCTCACGTAGGAGCGTGGATTGAAACAACTTCGTAAGAATCCGAGAAGCCTTGATATTGCGTCGCTCCTCACGTAGGAGCGTGGATTGAAACCTATCGCGGCTGGAGAAGCTGCGGATCGCCCGCGAGTCGCTCCTTACACAGGAGCGTGGATTGAAACTTCGGCTGCCGTCAGGGTTGAAAACGTCGAATGAAGGTCAATATGTTTCAAAATGGCGGACTTGGTTGTATAATGGACGTAAGGCCGATTCGGCGATTTTTTTTCGTTACACGGTAAGGTTGGTAAGGTGCGAATGTGAAGCTCCCATAAAAATCCCGGGTCATTCGCACCTCGAAATTTGTCGGAAATCGTTGAAATTGTTGTTTGCTTGAAAAAGTCAATAGCAAATTGATGCGTATTTGGCAACGGTTTTCCAGAAAGTGTTTGAATTGATGCTGGAAGTGGATTGATTGTGTGTATTTTTGCTGTCGCTCCTCACATAGGAGCGTGGATTGAAACCACCCATTCGTTAACTTTATAAACGTCCTCATAGTCGCTCCTCACATAGGAGCGTGGATTGAAACCATATAGATGTCCGTCATCCCACCAGCATTCGATTGTCGCTCCTCACATAGGAGCGTGGATTGAAACCCCGCTTCACCCTTTCGACAAAATACTCAAATGGTCGCTCCTCACATAGGAGCGTGGATTGAAACGTCATAATCCCAACCGCGGAGCCAGTACGTAAACCGTCGCTCCTCACATAGGAGCGTGGATTGAAACGAGGAATTTGCGAAACGTAACGTAATATTGACGTGTCGCTCCTCACATAGGAGCGTGGATTGAAACAAGCGGAGTGTCAACAATACTAATATCCGTAAGGGTCGCTCCTCACATAGGAGCGTGGATTGAAACGATATCGTCTTCGGTAGCCGGCTGGATGATAAAGTCGCTCCTCACATAGGAGCGTGGATTGAAACCCACGAGTAGCCCGTGAAGCACGACCCGGACCGTGTCGCTCCTCACATAGGAGCGTGGATTGAAACAAACTGGTGGTGGTATCTGGACGACAGAGGGTCGTCGCTCCTCACATAGGAGCGTGGATTGAAACCGATCGCGCCAACATCGTCCACTACGCCTGTAGTGTCGCTCCTCACATAGGAGCGTGGATTGAAACAATGCCACGCATGACGGGGGCTGCACCTATGAAGTCGCTCCTCACATAGGAGCGTGGATTGAAACTTGACGAACCGTTTACGTTGTTCAAACGAGTAGGGTCGCTCCTCACATAGGAGCGTGGATTGAAACATCCATGCCATCGAGTGGGAGCTTTGCCCGTTTTGTCGCTCCTCACATAGGAGCGTGGATTGAAACCGCAAGAAGGCCGTTGCCTGCGCAGATCGTGCCGAGTCGCTCCTCACATAGGAGCGTGGATTGAAACTGCTTCCCTTGAACACTTATAGCATAGGGATACATGTCGCTCCTCACATAGGAGCGTGGATTGAAACACGGTAACTCGGGTGACGTTATTAGATTGTTCGGTCGCTCCTCACATAGGAGCGTGGATTGAAACTCTCGGCAGCAATACATCGACTTCCACGGAAAAGGTCGCTCCTCACATAGGAGCGTGGATTGAAACCAGAGGTAATTTTCTCCAGTTACCACCTGGTGGTGTCGCTCCTCACATAGGAGCGTGGATTGAAACACAGTGGCGCTGCACCGCGGTCTGGGCCCTAACGGTCGCTCCTCACATAGGAGCGTGGATTGAAACATCGTGGCGGATTTTTCGGCAATCGAAGGCAGGGTGGGTCGCTCCTCACATAGGAGCGTGGATTGAAACGAGCGCTTGGGCGACGACGTCAGCGAGAAGCACTGTCGCTCCTCACATAGGAGCGTGGATTGAAACCTCTCCAAAATACCCTTGCATCTCTTCAACCCAAGTCGCTCCTCACATAGGAGCGTGGATTGAAACTTGCCCGCGACGTCCAGCTCGACATCCCCGGTGTGTCGCTCCTCACATAGGAGCGTGGATTGAAACCATCCCGGTATAAAGCTCCCGGCCGTCGTTCCGGTCGCTCCTCACATAGGAGCGTGGATTGAAACGCCATACTGTCCGTGCGCACGGCAGCGGCGTGGGTCGCTCCTCACATAGGAGCGTGGATTGAAACCGCAATTTGTACATTTAGCCGCGACCACGACCGCGTCGCTCCTCACATAGGAGCGTGGATTGAAACGCCCCGGCTGGACAGCGTCAGTACCGAAGCCATGTCGCTCCTCACATAGGAGCGTGGATTGAAACCCGGTCATCCAGACCAAAAAGGGGCCACTTAAATTGTCGCTCCTCACATAGGAGCGTGGATTGAAACCGATCAATCACGAACAGCGGATACTCGCATAGCGTCGCTCCTCACATAGGAGCGTGGATTGAAACAAAAAGTTTGCAAACGGCAAGTCATGGGATCAGCTGTCGCTCCTCACATAGGAGCGTGGATTGAAACTGGTAAACTTATACACGGGGGAGGTGATTAAATGGGTCGCTCCTCACATAGGAGCGTGGATTGAAACCTCCCTGGGAGCCCCGAAGGGCTCCGCGTTATTGGTCGCTCCTCACATAGGAGCGTGGATTGAAACAGAAAACTAGGACTTACTGATCCTGGACAGCGCCGTCGCTCCTCACATAGGAGCGTGGATTGAAACGTTGATAATATCCTCATACGACATAATAGCATTAAGTCGCTCCTCACATAGGAGCGTGGATTGAAACACCGCAAGGTTGCTGCAGTGTTCACTGCCACCGGGGTCGCTCCTCACATAGGAGCGTGGATTGAAACCTTACATTACGACGTTGCTTGCTGAAAAAATGGGTGGTCGCTCCTCACATAGGAGCGTGGATTGAAACTTGAGGCTGGCGAAATGCTGGTTTTCGTGGCGGGTCGCTCCTCACATAGGATCATGGATTGAAACCCGGTGTATTTCCGGGCGTATTCGTTGTGATCCGTCGCCCCTCCCGTAAGAGCACGCATAGACACCACGGTCACCCATCGTCGTGGCTTTGTATCACTTTCCATGCAAAATTTAGCCTGTCGGCGTATTTGCCGGCAGGCTTATTTGTTTTTTATTCAACGATCCAAAACCCCTAATTTATCCCTCTTTTCCGACAATGAATCCGCTTGATGATGGAAAAATTAAAAAATTCCAAAAATTATGATAGATTTGGAAGGAATCCGCCAAACAGTGTCGAAATAGTACATCGATAGTCTCATGATCAATGGATATGCCAACGAGAAATCGGTCTGAAAGACCGGGATGCCCGGAGGTATTATGGACTACAAGGACTATATTGCTCACATCCGTGAAGCAGATGGGGAAATTCAGACGGCTGAAGAACATTTGCGGGAAGTGCGGAGGTTATGCGAGGAGTACGGGGGCAAAATCGGCCTGAGGCATCTGGCCGGACTGTCCGGGTGGCTGCATGACATGGGGAAATTGACCCAATCCTTCAAGTCATACATTGAAGAAGCAGTAGCCAACCCGGACACTCCTCCGCGCAGAGGATCGGTCGATCACTCCACAGCTGGCGGCAAGCTGCTGTACGAGCGGTTTCATCGGGAGGCGAAGACGCCCGGGGACAAATTGACGGCGGAATGGGCCGCCAACTGTATCATCTCTCACCATCAAGGACTGCGGGATTTTTACGGCCCCGAATCGGATTCGCCGTTTCTTGACAGAGTCGCGAACAAAAAGCTGGAAGATTACGAGCAAGCCAAGGAGCATTTCTTCCAATTGGCTGACCGCGCCGAGTTCGAGCGGTATTTTGCAGAGGCCAGGAAGGAACTGGAAGAGATCATCGGACGAATTCAAAAGAACAGCCACTCAAGCATTAACGTCTCGCTTGTCATCAAATACGTGTTCAGCTGCCTGATTGACGCCGACCGGACCAATACCCGGCAATTCGAGGAGAAGGAAGCTGCAGAAGAGCCGTTTGATCGCGAAGCGTTTTTCAACCGATGCTATGATGCTCTGATGCGAAAAATCAAGGAGTTCGATAACGATCCGGACGCCGGCCATCCAATCAACCGCTTGAGGCGAGAGATGTCCGATCAGTGTGAAGCGTTCGCCTGGCAGCGGCCATCCGGTATCTATACATTGTCCATTCCGACCGGGGGCGGCAAGACATTGGCCAGCCTCCGCTACGCGATCAAGCATGCGATGGCCACAGGGAAAGAAAGGATCATCTACGTCGTGCCTTACACGACGATCATCGAACAGAACGCCGCCGAGATTCGGGATATTTTGCAGGAGCACGATCTGATCCTGGAGCATCATTCCAACGTCGTTGATGAGATGGATGAAGAGACGGAAGATTACGACGTGCGGAAGAAGAAGATTCGGCTCGCCCGGGACAACTGGGACCGCCCGATTATTTTTACGACGATGGTGCAGTTTCTGAACACGTTGTATGCCAAGGGAACGCGAAATATCCGCAGAATGCACCGCCTGGCTAATAGTGTCCTGATCTTCGACGAGGTGCAATCCGTGCCGCTCAAATGCATTTCGTTGTTCAACGAGGCTCTGAACTTCTTGCATTTCTTTGGCAATTCCAGCATTGTGCTGTGCACGGCGACGCAGCCTGCGCTCGATTACGTCAAGCATCAGCTTCGTTTGTCCGAGTGGCCCGAGATGATCGGCAGTTTGGACGATGTCGCCGATCGCTTTAAGCGGGTGGAGGTTGAAGACCGAACCGAGCCGGAGGGATGGGGAGCTGAACGCTTGGCCGATTTTGTCGGAGAGCGGCTGGAGGAAGTCCGCAGCGTTCTGGTGATCCTTAATACCAAAACAGCGGTTCGGAAATTGTTTGCCCGGCTTGTGCAGGATCTGCGAATCGGTGAAAGCGGCGTGAAGCTGTTTCATTTGAGTACGAATATGTGCGCGGCGCACCGCAAAAAGGCGTTAGGCCAAGTCATCGAGGCGCTTACAGGCGAGGAGCGGGTCGTTTGCGTCAGCACGCAGCTGATCGAAGCGGGAGTGAATATCAGCTTTGACTGCGTGATCCGCTCGTTAGCCGGTCTGGATTCCATTGCCCAAGCGGCGGGACGGTGCAATCGTCACGGCAAGGACCCGATGCGGACGGTGTATATCATCAAATCGGCCGATGAATCGCTAACCCAATTGCCGGAGATTAAGATCGGGGCTCAAATGACCGAGCGTTTGCTGTACGAGTATCGTCAAAGCCCGGAGCGATTTGGTCGCTACTTGCTGTCTGCCGCAGCGATGAAGTCCTATTTTCATTATTACTTTCATCATATGAAGGAGCGAATGGATTATCCGATTCCGAAGCTGGATAATAAAATGTTCGAACTGCTTAGCACCAACAAAACGTACTACGAATCGTTTAAAAATACGCGTCGACGCGTTCCCGAAATATTGAGCCGCCCGTCATTCGCGACAGCGGAACAGTATTTTGAAGTGATTGACAACGCTGCGGCCTCCGTATTGGTTCCTTACAACGAGGACGCGCGCACGCTGATCGCGGACCTGAATGGTGAACTGGACAGCCGGAAGCTTGGCGATTTGCTGCGAAAAGCTCAGCAATATGTGGTCAATCTGTATGATCAAGAAAAGCGGAAGCTGGTACAGAATGAGGCGCTTTATCCGTTGCTGAATGGTCATGTACTGGCTCTGCGCGAATTTGCCTATTCCGATGAGTTCGGCGTTGAAACGGGCGGAGAAGGCGAGTGGGAAGTAGCATTAATATAGACATTTATTGAAGGTGGTGAAACGATGCGAAACCAGATCGAATTCGAAGTGTACGGCAACTATGCCCTATTTACCGATCCGTTAACCAAAATCGGGGGAGAGAAGTTTTCCTACCAGGTACCGACATATCAGGCTTTGAAGGGGATTGTTGAATCCATATATTGGAAACCGACTCTGATCTGGTACGTGGATGAAGTTCGAATCATGAACGCGATCCAGACGGAGTCCAAAGGGATGCGCCCGATCGAATACTCTGGCGGGAACACGCTGGCTTACTATACGTATCTCAAGGACGTTCGTTATAGAGTAAAAGCTCATTTCGAGTTCAACCCTTATCGCGAAGATTTGGCAGGGGACCGGAACGAAGGGAAGCATTTCAGCATTTGTAAGAGAGCTTTGCAAGCCGGGGGGCGCCGGGACATTTTTTTGGGCACGCGCGAATGTCAAGGTTACGTCGAGCCTTGCGCTTTTGACGAAGGGGAAGGCTTCTACGACCAGACGCCGGAGATCGATTTTGGCATCATGGTGCATGGCATCAACTATCCGGACGAGACCGGAAGGCAGGAGCGGGAGACCCGCTTGTGGAGAGCCAAGATGCAACGCGGCATTATCCGCTTTATCCGCCCCGAGGAATGCACGCTGATTCGCAAAACCGGAGAGGGGGCGGTCAAGGCATTCAGCGCTTCCGGCATCCAGTCGGTAGATGACACGTATCAGGAAATGCTTGCGGAAGGAGGGCAGTGAATGACCTGGCTAGCGCAATTATACAAAACGTACGAAAATAACGCGCACGTCGTCGGCCAATTCGAAACGAAGCGGAACAATCGCGAGTATGCGCTGATCCCGGTCTCCCACACGACGCAAAATGCGCATATCGAGGTTCATTTGGACGATCAGGGGCAGTTTATTTCAGCTAGCGTGATAGACAAAAACGAGGCGAACACGATCATTCCATGCACCGAAGCTTCGGCCAGCCGGACGAGCAAGGCGGTTCCGCATCCTTTGTTCGACAAGCTGATGTATGTGGCGGGAGACTATGCCCGATATTGCGAGGCGCCAAAAGGCACGCCGTACGAAGATTACATGGCACAGCTGGCGGATTGGTGCGAGTCGCCTGCGTCTCATCCCAAAGTGAAGAGCGTCTATGCCTATCTTCGCCAAGGGACGCTAATGGAAGATCTGATCCGATCCAAGGTGCTGTGGCTTGACGAGCGGGGCAAGCTGGCCGACAAATGGACCCCGGAGCTGGAAGAAAAGCACGGCGGAAAGCCGGAATTGTTCGAAGTAATCGCTTCGGACCAGAGCGCGGCCTTTGTCCGCTTTGCCGTCCGGGTGCCTGGAGATGTCGAGCCCCGCTTGTGGCGGGATCGATCCGTTCAGGATTCTTTTATTCAATATTATGAAATGAAGCTGACGGATTACGATATATGTTACGTTTCCGGCCGGGAGCTTCCTTATGCCGACAAGCACGCCTCTCGCATCCGCAATTCTGCGGACAAATCGAAGCTCATCTCCGCCAACGATACGAGCGGTTTTACGTTTCGCGGCCGGTTCCGTACGAGCCGGGAGGCGGCCGCCGTTGCATACGATGTGTCGCAAAAAGCGCACAATGCGCTGAAATGGTTGATCGACAAGCAGTCTTTTACGATCGACGGCAAGGTGTTCCTGGTATGGGGCACCGAAAATTTGGACGTACCCGATCCGTTCGCCGATTCGTTCACTTTGTACGCTAACGAAGAGGAGGAGGCAGGCGTCGGGGACGGCACCCACAAGGAGTATGCGAAGCGGATTCGCAAGGCGATTAACGGATACCGTTTTGACGGCGATTATCAATCGGAAGTCATTATTATGATCCTGGATGCGGCAACGCCCGGACGAATGTCGATCGTGTATTATCGGGACATGAATAAAGAGCTTTTCCTCGATCGCCTGCAGCATTGGCATGAAACGTGCTACTGGCTGCACCGGCACGGCAAAAATGCGGAGAACCGAGCCGTTTCATTCATCGGAGCGCCGGCGACCCGCGATATTGCCTTCGCCGCCTACGGTCCGCAGGCGAGCGAGAAAGTTATTAAGGGACTCGTCGAGCGCATGCTGCCGTGCATCATTGACGGGCGTAAAATCCCGCTGGATATTGTGCGCAGCGCGATTCACCGCGCTTCCAATCCGGTAGGGATGGAGGAGGCGGATTGGGAGAAGACGCTGAGCATCGCTTGCGCTCTCGTCAACAAAACGTATGAGAAAGAGGGGTTTGAGGTGAGTCTGGATACGAATTGCACAGACCGGAGCTATTTGTTCGGCAGAATGCTGGCGATTGCCGACAGGTTGGAGAGGAAGGCGCTCGGCCGGGAAGAGAAGCGGGCAACCAATGCGGTGCGTTATATGAACGCGTTCGCGCAGCGGCCGATGCGAACCTGGACGATCATTCAGTCAGCCATCCAGCCATATCAGGCAAAAATGGGAACCGAAGCGAACTTTTACAACCGTTTGCTGGATGAAGTGGGCTCCCGGCTGCAGCCGGAGCATTTTACGGACAAGCCGTTAAGCGGGTTGTACCTGCTCGGGTTCTACAGTCAACGTCATGAATTAAGCACGTTTAAGAAAAACGATGACGCCGTTGATGCGGTAGATTCTGAAGAAGAACAGGAGGAAAACTAAGATGAATGCACTCGATCGTAAAATTGATTTTGCCGTCGTCCTGTCGGTTCGCAACGCCAATCCGAACGGAGATCCGCTGAACGGGAACCGTCCGCGGCAAAATTATGACGGGCACGGAGAAATATCGGATGTCTGCATTAAGCGGAAAATCCGCAACCGGCTGCAGGATATGGGCGAATCGATCCTGGTCCAATCCGATGACAGGCGCACGGACACCTATCGAAGCATTAAAGAGCGCGTGGATGCCAATCCGGACGTTCAGGAATTCGCCAAAGGCAAGAAGCAGAACAACGAGCTGTTCGCGCGGGCGGCTTGCGAGTCATGGCTGGATGTGCGCAGCTTCGGGCAAGTGTTTGCGTTCAGCGGTACGGACGTCTCCATCGGCATTCGCGGCCCTGTCTCCATTCATACCGCTGTCAGCGTGCATCCGATCGATATTACCAGCATCCAGATTACCAAAAGCGTAAATGCCGTAACCCCCAAAGATCCGAACAAACGAGGCTCCGATACGATGGGGATGAAGCATCGGGTCGATTTTGGAGTATACGTCTTCTACGGAAGCATGAATCCGCAATTGGCCGAAAAAACCGGGTTTACATACGAAGATGCGGTCAAAGTGCGCGATGCCTTGATCACCTTGTTCGAGAATGACGCCTCTTCCGCCCGCCCTGACGGCAGCATGGAAGTGCATCGCGTATTTTGGTGGGAGCATAAGTCGAAGCTGGGGCAGTATTCGTCGGCCAAAGTGCATCGTTCCTTGTGGGTAACGCTGAAAGAGGGTGTGGAAGAGGCCAAATCGGCAGACGATTATCAATGTACGGTGCTGCCGCTCGAAGGGCTGGACGTTCAGGAATATGCAGGACTATAACGAAGACGATTTTTTGCTTTTATCCGGCATCCAGCATTTCCTGTTTTGCAAGAGGCAATGGGCCCTCATTCATCTTGAGCAGCAATGGGAAGACAATGTGCTGACGGTCGAAGGGGAGCATGTTCATCGGGTGGCGGATCAGCCCATGATTCGCGAGAAACGGGGGGACAAGCTCATCGTTCGCGCGTTGCCGGTACGCTCCAACCGGCTTGGCATTACAGGCATTTGCGATGTCGTGGAATTTGTCCGAGATCATAGCGGAATCTCGCTTGCGGGGGAGGAAGGTCTATACCTTCCTTACCCTGTTGAATACAAGCGGGGCAAGCCGAAGAAGGACGACTCCGACCGTTCCCAATTGATCGCCCAACTGATGTGCCTGGAGGAAATGCTCGTTTGCGAGCTTTCAACCGGTTATCTATACTATAACGAAATCAAGCACCGGGTTGAGGTGCCGATCACCGCGGCCGACAAGGAGCGGGTACGAAGTACGTTCCTTGAAATGCATAGCTACTTCCAAAGACGCCATACTCCGAAGGTCAAGACGGGGCCGCACTGCCGCAGCTGTTCATTGAATCGGGTCTGTTTGCCGGAAATGCTGGACAAGAGAACGGTATCGAGCTATATCGAAAGCAGGTTGAAGGAATGAGAAAGCTGCTGAACACTTTATTCGTGACGATGCCGGATACGTATTTGTCGCGGGATGGCGAGAATGTCGTCATCAAGAATGAAGAAGGCATTATTGCCCGGTACCCTTTGCACAATTTGGAAGCGATATGCACATTTGGCTATGCCGGGATAAGTCCGGCTTTGATGGGAGCTTGTGCCGAACGAAATATTGATTTGACATTTATGACGCGAAGCGGCCGGTTTTTAGCCAGGGTCATCGGCGAGGATAAAGGGAATGTGCTGCTTAGAAAAGAACAGTACCGGATCTCGGATGATGTCAAGCGAAGCGCGCTGGCCGCCCGAAATATGATTACCGGCAAGCTGTACAACTACAAATGGATTTTGGAACGCGCCGCCAGAGACTACGCTCTCCGAATCGACGTAAACAAGCTGAAACAGGTCAGCGCTTCTTTGACGGAGACGATGAAGCTGGTTCGCAGCGTGGAGGATTTGGATATATTGCGGGGGTTGGAGGGGGCTGCGGCAGTTCAGTACAATGCCGTTTTCGACAGCCTGATTTTGCAGCAAAAGGAACATTTTTATTTTCGCGGCCGCAACAAACGTCCGCCTCTCGATAATGTGAATGCTTTGCTGTCTTTTGCTTATACCTTATTGTCTAACGAGGTCAAAGCGGCATTGGAAGCGGTCGGTTTGGACCCTTATGTCGGTTTTTTGCATAGAGATCGTCCGGGGAGAGCTTCACTGGCGCTGGATATGATGGAGGAATTGCGAGGAATTTATGCGGACCGTCTCATCCTGTTTCTGATCAACAAGAAGATGGTTAACGACAAAGGGTTCCATAAGAAAGAAAACGGTGCGGTCATCATGGACGACGAAACGAGAAAAACGGTGTTGAAGGCTTGGCAAGAACGAAAGCAGGAGAAGATCATACACCCCTATTTGCACGAAAAAATATCCTGGGGGCTGGTTCCTTACGCGCAGGCCCTGCTGTTGGCCAGAACGATCCGGGGCGATCTCGACGAGTACCCGCCATTTTTGTGGAAGTAGGTGAGGATGTGCTGGTTTTGATCACTTACGATGTAAGCACGACGACTGCGAAAGGACGAAAAAGGCTCGCCCAAGTCGCCAAAACCTGTTTGAACTACGGCCAGCGCGTGCAAAATTCCGTCTTTGAGTGCATTGTTGACACAGCGCAGTTCAGAAGGTTAAAGTATGATTTGGAAGCATTGATCGATAAGGACACCGATAGCTTGCGCTTCTACAATCTCGGCGAGAAGTACAAGACCAAGGTCGAGCATATAGGCGCGAAAAGCTCCTACGACATGGAAGGGCCATTGATCTTGTGAAGCGGAAAGGCAAGGTGCGAATGCGAAGCTCCCATGAAAATCCCGCCTCTTTCGCACCTCGAACTTTGTCGAAAATTGTCGAAACAATTGCTTGCTTGAAAAAGTCAACAGCAAATCGATGCCTATTTCGCAACAATTTTTCCGGAAAATGATTGAATTGATGCCGGAAGTGGAATGCTTGTGCACATTTTTGCTGTCGCTCCTCATGTAGGAGCGTGGATTGAAACTTTTACACCACCAAGGACCCGAACATTTTGTCTGGTCGCTCCTCATGTAGGAGCGTGGATTGAAACTGTTCGATAACTTTTGAGTCAATCTCCACCCCGTATGTCGCTCCTCATGTAGGAGCGTGGATTGAAACATCGAGACAACCGTGACTTTCACGGTGTCACCAGTCGCTCCTCATGTAGGAGCGTGGATTGAAACATCTGTTTTTGATGAAAAGTGGATCGCCATCTTAGGTCGCTCCTCATGTAGGAGCGTGGATTGAAACATAATAAGCTGTTCGTCTGCAAAAAATAGGTATACGGTCGCTCCTCATGTAGGAGCGTGGATTGAAACCGGTCGCGCCAACATCGTCCACTACGCCTGTGGTGTCGCTCCTCATGTAGGAGCGTGGATTGAAACTCCGACTCCGGTCGATGACGTGTCCGACTGGGCCCGTCGCTCCTCATGTAGGAGCGTGGATTGAAACAAAAACAGCGACGAAATCGATGGATCGGTTGTGAAGTCGCTCCTCATGTAGGAGCGTGGATTGAAACGAACTAACGCAGCGACTGTACGTTTATCGCGATTAGTCGCTCCTCATGTAGGAGCGTGGATTGAAACCGTTGTTGACGGCGGGTTTCGCGATTAGTTACCGGGTCGCTCCTCATGTAGGAGCGTGGATTGAAACTCGGATATCCACTGCGCCGCAGCCACATACCCCTCGTCGCTCCTCATGTAGGAGCGTGGATTGAAACGGTAGATTCAAAGAGCTATGATACGGCGAAGAAAGTCGCTCCTCATGTAGGAGCGTGGATTGAAACCGTGTTAATCAGTCGGGTGGAATTGGAGGAACTGGTCGTCGCTCCTCATGTAGGAGCGTGGATTGAAACAACATATGTCCCCCTTGTGCTCCCCCGCCCACTGCGTCGCTCCTCATGTAGGAGCGTGGATTGAAACAGGTGTGTCGTTAGAGTGTATTGCGAGGGTGCTTCGTCGCTCCTCATGTAGGAGCGTGGATTGAAATATCCACCCTTGTGAGGTGCAGAATGCAATAAGACGTCGCTCCTCATGTAGGAGCGTGGATTGAAATGCTGGACGGTCGATGATTACATCAAGGCTGGCCGTCGCTCCTCATGTAGGAGCGTGGATTGAAATTTCGAACTCAAGGCGTCATCACAACGTTAACATCCGTCGCTCCTCATGTAGGAGCGTGGATTGAAATCAAAATTGAAGAGGCAGATAAGGAGGCTTATAAAGGTCGCTCCTCATGTAGGAGCGTGGATTGAAATAGTCCTGCAGCAACTCCCCGGTTGCCTTTTGCATCGTCGCTCCTCATGTAGGAGCGTGGATTGAAATAATCCATGGAAACCGGGTAGAGATGGCTGTGGAAGTCGCTCCTCATGTAGGAGCGTGGATTGAAATCTCCTTGATCCTTTTTCTCGATGACGAATGGACCTCTGTCAATAGATTGGACACATAAAATCGAGAGAATCACGCAGCCGGATGAAACATACGTTCGTATTGATTTGGAGTGAAATACCCTATAGAGGAGTGGATTCTTTTTCCATTATAGAAGCATGTGATGTACTCAAAAATCTTCTCCTTGGCTTCTTTCCTCGTTTTGAATTTATTCAAATAGACGAGCTCTTTTTTCAGCACACTATGAAACGACTCAATACAAGCGTTGTCGTAGCAATTTCCCTTGCGGCGCATGCTGCCGGTCATTCCATATTGTTTCAAGCGTTGCTGATAGTCTGAGGATGCGTACTGGCTGCCGCGATCAGAATGATGCAGCACGTTCCCTTTGGGCTTCTGAAGGCGATACGCCTGATCCAGGGCCTTCAAACAAAGCTCCTTCGTCATTCGTTCGTCCATATGGAAGCCGACGATTTTGCGCGTGCAGAGGTCCTCCAAGCTGGAGAGATAAAGCCAACCTTCATCTGTTGGAATATACGTGATATCGGCCATCCAGACCTGATTCGGCTTCTCCGCTGCAAACGACTGATTCAAGACGTTTTCCGAAACCGGCATGTTATGTTTCGAATTTGTAGTGGCCTTGTACTTCTTGACGGTGCGGGATTTCAATCCAAGTTCCTTCATGATGCGGGCAACGGTTTTCTGCGACACATGAACGCCCTGATGTTTCAAAGCGTTCCAAACCTTCGGGCTGCCGTATAACTGCCTGGAATCAAAGAAGATTCTGCGAATCAATTTCTCAAGTTGCTTACGACGTTTGCTGCGATTGCTTTCCTTGCGTTTCGTCCATTCGTAATAACCGCTTTTGGAAACGCCGAACAGGGAGCACATCTTCGCGACACGGAACTGCAAGCGGTGTCTGTGGATGAATGGATAAATCAGCGCCGGTCTTTTGCGAAGTAGTGCATGGCCTTTTTTAGAATTTCGTTCTCCTCTTCCAGATCGCGAATTCGCTTCTGAAGGTCACGTAGCGCTTTATCCTCCGGCTTAAGCTGTCCGCTTCCGGGGAAGGCTTGAGTTCCGCTACTCTTGAATTCGGCGATCCAGCGGTACAACGTGTTCTCATGCAGCCCCATTTCTCGGGCTACCTGCGCCACCGTTTTCCCTTCTTCTTGGATGAGTCTTACGGTTTGAAGTTTGAATTCCTTGTCGTACTTTTTCGTCATTTCGGACACCTCGATTATGAATGCTTTTATTGTCGCACTCTCGGTTCTCCGTGTCCAATTTAAAGTCTAGCATCAGAAAGACAATGTCGCTCCTCATGTAGGAGCGTGGATTGAAATATAGAGCTGACAATGAGGATTCTGGGTCACGACCGTCGCTCCTCATGTAGGAGCGTGGATTGAAATATCGGATCGCCGTAATTTGTAACAAAAATGTGATGTCGCTCCTCATGTAGGAGCGTGGATTGAAATACAAATATGCATGCTGTCACTCAACCGGGAAGCGGCGTCGCTCCTCATGTAGGAGCGTGGATTGAAACCAACTGGTCATTTGCTCGCCCCAAGCTCGGATTGGTCGCTCCTCACGCAGGAGCGTGGATTGATACTCGCCGCTGCCTTGTTATAGAAAGCAGCCCTCTGCTTTAACGTTTAAAAAAGACGAAAAAAGAAGGCAGCGCACGCGCCGCCTTCCCTTCTCCGAGACGATTAAAGCTTCTGAACGATATTTTCGCCAAACAAACATCAGCTTAGCACCTTCGCCATAAACGCGTAGATCTCTTCATCGGTGATGTTCTCACTATCGGGCGAAACGATTTGCTGGACCTGCAGGCCGCTTTTAAAAATGGCAAGAAACCGGGCGGCTTTCTCCGCCTGAAGGTGCGGGGGAATGACCCCGTGCTGCTGCCCGACCTCGATCCATTGGGCTGCGCTTCGGATCGCCGATTCCTGGTACCGTTTCAGGATGTCGGCAACGCCGGGCTTGTCCTTTTGACTGAGTAAATAAATAAAAATAAGATTGGCCGCATTGGCGGTGCTCGAGAGATGCATCAAACGGCCGGACAAGGCGCTTAACGGGCCTTGAATGCTTGCGGCGGTGGCGGCTGCCTGGGACACCGATTCGTAGAACAGCCGATCCGTCTTCTCGATGCCCGCTTCCAGAACCAAGGCGAACAATTCCTCCTTGCTCTTCACATAATGATAAATCGCCCCTTTGGTCAACCCGCTGCGATCGGCAATGCCCTGCAGCGTCGTGGCCCGGCAGCCTTTTTCCAAAATCATTTCCTCGGCGGTTTCTAGCAGCTTTTTCAAGCTGGCATTCATCGATTTGTCCTGCATGGGCTTTCCCTCCTGTAGGTCTGTCGCCTGGACCGGTGATGGCATCAGGCGCGGCTGGCGGCAGCTCAGTTTCTGATTTGTCTCACATAGCGGATATTCCAGAAGATCGTCAGTCCGATGATAGCATAGGAGGCGATGGGCGATACGACCAGGAACGCCGATATGGAAAGAATATTCATCAGCGCCACCTTGATCGCCGCCTCCAGCAGCAGCGCGCAACCCCATACGATCGTCATCAGGCGGAACGTGCGGCGATACGCGGGAAGCCGATTCCATTTGTCGTCCATCTGCGGGTCGCGGCCCGCGAAGCGCTCGGCGAAATAATAGATCAACGGGCGGGGAAAGAGCAGAGAGAGTAGGAACAAGATGCCCATGATGCCTGTCACATAAGACTCTCTTAACAAAATAAAGCGCTCGTCGCCCCCCAGTAGCGCTGCGATGACGCCGAGAACCAGGCCCAGAAAAATAAAGCCGGAGAAAACGTCCGCCTTGCGGGTTCGCATCAAGGTATATACCGATTCGCCAAGCGGCACGATTGCGGCCGCCGATAGCGCCACTGCGCTGCTCGTATGAGGCGCGAGGAGGCGGTAAATGACGTAGGGCAGAGCGATGTTGAGCAGCAGCGTGAATAGGATAGCTTTTCGGTTTTGGTTCATGTTCGGATGCGTCCTTTCCATTCCAGCGATCTTGTCCCACATTCGTTTAGGCAACCAATATACCTACGGTAGGTCTTTCTCGATTGTACATACCTACGGTAGGTATGTCAAGACGGGTTCTCTTTCCGGTCGCGCCGACCATAATTTCAACACCGGAGGTGGCGACGAGTCCTGCCCAAAATACAGCATTTTCCGCATCCTTCGCACCATTGGAATGGGAATGCTGTATTTCGTGCAACAATTTGGACGGGATTGGCCTGCAAACCCGGGAACACCGCTCGAAATGTTGCACATTCTGCAGCAATGAGCCGCTAATGCGGTTTGTTTCCCCCTTTTTCCTGTACAAAATACAACATTTTCCGCGCCGCAGCCCGGACATGCGCCGCTGCCCGGACATGCGCCGTGGCCCGGAGCTCTCGCGGCACTCCTGCCCCTCCTCGCAGAATCCGAAACCGGCCCGTTCCCGCAGGCTGTACAGCAAGCTGCCTTTCGCTTTAACGCTTTAGCGGAGTGTGATCTGCACCGTCAAAAAAAGAGGGCTCGCAGCCCTCCCTCGCATTGCTCAGCTTATACTCGGCGATTATTGTTAGTGATCCGGTTAATCACTTTAACGATGCCCACATCGGAGGCGTTGAAGGCGATGGCATTGCCTCCTTGCCGGATCGAGGCGCTGGCTCCCTGCTTCACGATGGCGACATTGTTGCTTTTTTTCCATACTTTTGTGTGCTTCTGTCTCATAAGAAGTTCACCTCCCTTCCAGAGGTGCCGAGAGGAACGGAGCGGCCGCTTAGCGTTGTCGCTTGCTCTGCTTGACGATCTGCACCGAGGCGGCGTTGCTCGCAAGAGCGTTGCCCCGGGTCGTACGGGCGGTGGCGGATTGCACGATTTTCACAACGAGCACGTGTTTTTTGCCAAGCCGGAATCGGTACACCTTAGCGTGCGAACGATTCACCTGAATTCACCCCCCGTTTATAAAGTCATATCCAAGGTATGTTCCACGCGGCCAAGCTGTACCTGGCGGCCGCCGGACAACCGGAGCGGAAAAATAACATTTGGAACGCGCTGGCAAATCGTATTATAATAACAGGATCAAATTGATGCATGACAATGAGGGGGCACGACGCTTGCGCAGAACATTACGCCGCGCGATCTGGATTCCCGCGGTATTGCTGTACGCTGCGGCGTTTGGCGCGTCCGTGGCGGTGCGGCTCGCCATGCCGACCGAGGCGGAAGTGACGGATGTCGGCAGGCTGATGAAGGCCAAGGTTCGCAAGATCGTCCGCATCAACACGACAGAGGACGTGGCCCGGGCACTGGAGGAAGCGCGGCGCAGAGGGCTGAAGGTTTCCGTGGCCGGCACGAATCATAGTCAGGGCGGGCAATCGTTCTACGAAGGGGCCATCGTGCTGGATATGAAGTCGTATAACAAGGTGCTCGATCTCGATGTCGATAGGCGCGTCATCCGAGTGCAGAGCGGCGCTACATGGGCCGATGTACAGGAGTATGCGAATCCGCACGGGCTGGCCGTACGCACGATGCAGTCGTCGAACGTGTTTTCGATCGGGGGCTCGCTCAGCGCGAACGTGCACGGGCGGGATACGCGGGAAGGGCCGCTGATCGATTCGGTGGAATCGTTCCGGCTGATGCTCGCCGACGGGAGCATTCGGAATGTCAGCCGCAGCGAGAATGCGGAGCTGTTTCCGCTTGTCATCGGGGGATTCGGGCTGTTCGGCGTCATTCTCGATGCCGATATTCGCCTGACGGACAACGAGGTGTACCGGGAGCGGACAGTTCACGTCGATTACCGCGCCTTTCCCGACTATGTCCGCACGGAGATTCTTGCCAAGGGCGACGTCGCGCTGACGCTGGGCCGGTTATCCGCCGCGCCCGACTCGCTGCTAAGCGAAATGTACGTCACCCGGTATGAAAAGACCAATGTGCCGGTCAGCGCAGCGCTCGCGCGCCTTGCGGAGGAACGGAACGTGGAGGTGAACCGCTTCGTGTTCGGGCTGTCGCGCAAATTCGACTGGGGCAAAAGCTTCTTCTGGGATGCCCAGCGCAGCGTATACGCCAAGCAGAACGGGATGCTGCTGACCCGCAACAACGCGATGCGGCCGCCGATCGAATTCCTGGAATACCGGGACGCGCAGAAGACGGATTTGCTGCAGGAATATTTCGTTCCGCTGGACCGCTTCGTGCCGTTCGTCGACGGGATGAGAGAGATCGTTCGTTCGGAGGAGCTGAATTTGATGAACGTCACGGTCCGCTATGTGCCGCAGAACGAAGAGGCGATGCTGTCATACGCGCGGCAGGAGAGTCTGGCGCTGGTGCTGCTGATCAACAGCAAGCGGTCGGCAAGGGACGTAGCGAAGCTGGAAGCGGCTACCCGCCGGCTGGTCGATCTCGCCCTGGAGCAGGGCGGCTCGTACTATTTGACGTACCAGCTGTTTCCGACCAGGGAGCAGTTCGCCAAGGCGTACCCT
The DNA here is from genome assembly GCF_000380965.1 of Paenibacillus ginsengihumi DSM 21568. GTDB lineage: Bacteria > Bacillota > Bacilli > Paenibacillales > NBRC-103111 > Paenibacillus_G > Paenibacillus_G ginsengihumi. The sequence goes on from NZ_KB905548.1 coordinate 144,319, forward strand.
CAAGCGGAAGCGTTCTTCCAATGGAAAAGAAAGTGGGACCCCGAGCTGCGGTTCATGAATGAATTTTATGCGAGGTATGCGCCATGAAGCCATCGAATGCCCTCAAGTGGGTGATGCTGTCGCAGAGCGCGATGACGTTCGGCGCAGGCATCGTGTTTCCTTTTTATCTCATCTATATCAAGGATATCGGCGGGGATTTCACCCAATACGGCATCGCATACGGGCTGTATACGTTGTGCTCCGCATATTTGAACCGCTGGTTCGGGGCCAAAGCGGACCGGTACGGCCACCGCACCTTTTTGCTGGCCGGCGCCTGGGGCACCGCGGTGCTGTTTCTGCTCTTTCCGATCATCACCGGCATTTGGCAGGTGTATGCGCTGCAGATGCTGCTCGGCGCGTTCGGCGCCATGCAGAGAACGTCGGAGAAGGCGCTGCTGGCCGATTTGACGGAGGCAGGGAAGCGGGGCACGCAGATCGGACAATATCATTTCGGAGTATCGCTGTTTTCGGGGGCGGCGGTGATCGCCGGCGGGTTCCTGATCGATTTTTTCACGCTGGACATCATGTTTTATGCCGGCTCTGTCATTTTGTTCGTCAGCGGCCTGCTGCTGCTTCAGGCGAGCGAGCCGGACCGCGAACATTGAGGCGACGAAAGGAGGCTCTAGAGCTTGGAGCTGCTGTGGGGATATTTGCTGGCCGTGAACGCCGCGGCGCTGGCGGTCATGGGCTACGACAAGGGACAGGCGAGGCGCCGCGGGCGACGGGTGGCGGAGAAGCGGCTGCTTGCGCTGGCCGCCATTGGCGGGGCGGTTGGCATCTGGCTGGGCATGCGGATTTTTCGGCACAAGACGAAGCATCTTTCGTTCGTTTATGCCGTGCCCGCGATGTTTTTGATCCAGGCGTTTCTGATATATTATTTGACCAGGCTGTTTCCTTCCTAGCCATTTATCAGTATACTTGTCCTATATCCGAATCTATCGAAAAACGCAAGGGGCGAACATAGAATGAATCCATATGGAGATTTCGGCGGGCTGGGCCGTCATTATTTGAAGGCGGAGTCGTACGGAGCGGCTGCATTTTGCTTCTACCGGGCGATTATGCAGGATCGTATGAACGACAATGCCTGGAACGGACTGGTGCTGTCGCTCAGCCTGATGCGCAAGGAATTCGACGTGCAGACGGCGCTTGCCCGCTTCGCGCTGCAGGAAGGGCTGTCGTACGATAAGGACTTGATCACCTTCGCCATGATGATGTGGCAGCAAAATCCGCGGGCGCTGTCGGCCTGGCTGCGGCTGCTGGCGGAGAAGAAGGGGGCAGGCGATACCGAAAAGCAAGCGCTTGCGGAGATGGCGGACGATATGGAGCGCGGCTACCGGGAGCTGGTGGAGAAGCGCGGGGAAGAGGCGCTGCACAAGCAGGGAATGCTCAGCCTCGAGGAATACGCAGGCCGCCGGATCGAGCTCGATTGGATTATGGAGGAGCCGCTCGATACGATTTACGGGCATATCAAGACGTGGATGGAGGACCCCGGTATGGCGCTGTCCGCCATTCGCATGCTCTGCATGCTGCCCGACCCCCGCAGCGAGAAGCTGCTGCGCCGGGCATGCCGCAACGAAAACATCGATCCGAAGGCGAGAACGCATGCTGCCCTTGCGCTGCGCTGGCTCGGGGTGCGCGGCAACGTGCGGATCTACAAGATGGAGGAGTCGTTCGTCATCAACCTGGACAACCCGGAGCCGGAGCTGACCGTGTCCGTACCGGCGGCGTACAAGCCGGCGCTCGACCGGATGAAGCTGTGGCTGGCCAAGCAGCAAGGATTCGTCACGGAAGAGGAATACGAACGCCACGCGTCGACCGATGAGCCGGTCATGCCGGAGGAGCTGGCAGCCAAAGTGAATCAGGCGGACATCCCGGGCGTTTATCAAGAAGTGGTTCATGTTCTGATTCGCGCCGCATATGATCAATATTATCCGCTGGTGCCGAAGATCAAGGGAACGCGGCAGTGGAGCGCCGCGCTGCTGATGCTGATGAAGGACTACGTCGAAGGCATCGGCGAGAGCTGGCCCTATGGGGAGCCCGAGCGGGACGAGACGTCCGTCGGCCATCGGAACTGGCTGATCAGCGCGAGCCCGGATTATTACGACAGCATCGCCGAGGCGCGGAAGCTGAGGGAGGAAGCGGCCGGCTGACGGCGTCCGCGCAGAAGGGTTCTCCGGGGAGCTTCCTCAACATACGGGAATTCGATGATCCTGGACACGGAGGTTTGTTATGGAAGCGATGTTGTGGGGCGGCTTCGCCTCATCGCTGGCAACGGCGTTAGGAGCGGTTCCCGTTCTTTTCATGAGATCGTTGTCCCACCTCTGGAAAGACGTGCTGCTCGCCTTCGCCGCGGGGATCATGGTCTCCGCATCCATGTACAGCCTGATTCCTTCCGCGCTGGATTTATCCAGTCTGACGGTTGTCGCAATCGGCGTATTGCTCGGCACGGTGACGCTGACGCTGCTGGAGAAGCTGGTGCCGCATATCGATCTGGAGCACGCGGCAGGCGGGTCCGTCTTTCCGGCCAAAATGCCGCTGGAGCGGCGCTCGATTCTTTTTCTCACGGCGATGACGCTGCACAATTTGCCCGAAGGCTTGTCTGTCGGGGTCAGCTACGCCAGCGGCAGGGAAGATCTCGGCCCGCTGGTGGCGCTGTCCATGGGACTGCAGAACGCGCCGGAAGGCTTTCTGATCGCCTTGTTCCTGATCGTCAACAAAGTTCCGAAGGCGGCGGCCATCCTGTTCGCGTTTTTTACCGGCCTGCTTGAATTCGTCAGCTGCATTGTCGGCTATTATATGACGTCCGTCGTGAGCGGGCTCATTCCTTACGGACTGGCCTTTGCCGGCGGCGCCATGCTGTTCATCGTCTACAAGGAGCTGATTCCGGAAAGCCACGGCCATGGCTACGAACGTTCGGCCACCTTCGCCTTTATTATCGGGCTGCTGACGATGATCGTGTTAACCGAAACGTTGGGCTGACAGCGGGCGGCGCCCGCCGAACGGGGAACGTTTTGCCACGGAGCTGCGGTTATGGTATATTAGGCAGTGCCTAATTGGTTTAGGTGCTGCCTAATTTTATATCGGAGGATGGAACGACGCATGCTGACATGGATGCTGAAGCAGGTGATGGCGGACAAAGGCATACGTACAGGCGTGGAGCTCGCCAGGCTTTTATGGGAGAAGGCGGGATACCGGCTGTCTGCGCCGTCCGTCAGCGCGCTGATCAACGGCGAGCCGAAGCAGATGAAGGCCGATACGCTGGACGCGCTTTGCACTGCCCTGGACTGCAAGCCTGGCGATTTGTGGGCGCACACCCCCTCGCGCGTGCGGGGCGCTTCATGAAAGCGATCACCTCTGCGGTGTTGAAATTTGGCCCGTGGATTACCGCCAAATTTTCAAGAAATAGAAAGTGAGGAACAACCTATGACCGTAAAAGCGATTTTGCCCTTTGGCGACCCGGTGCTGCGCAAAAAGGCGAAGCCAGTGACCGAATTTAATGCAAGGCTGGCGCGCGTGCTGGACGATTTGCGGGAGACGCTGTATGCGGAGGAAGGAAGGGCTGGCCTGGCGGCGCCGCAGATCGGGATTTTGCGCAGAGTGGCCGTGCTCGATTGCGGCAGCGGGTTGATCGAGCTGATCAACCCGGAGATCGTCGAACGGCGCGGCGAGCAGACCGGACCGGAGGCGTGCCTGTCGTTTCCCGGCTATTACGGGCCGGTGAAGCGGGCTGCTTACGTCAAGGTAAGGACGATGGACCGCAGCGGAGCGGAGCGACTGATCGAAGCCGAGGACTACGTCGCCCGGTGCATGCAGCATGAGATCGATCACCTGGACGGCGTGCTGTTCATCGACCATGTGAAGGAACCGGTGCTAAGGCATGAGCATACCGGGCAAACCGTCCGGCTGCTGGACGTGATCGCTTTGTCGAACCGGAATTTGTAGGCCGGCCAGCAGCGCTTCTGCTCCCTTGTGTTGCCGGGTTTCATCTATGCATAGCAAGGGGATGGACCTTGAGATTTTAACGGCATCAGCTGTTCGGATGGGGGCGCTTCCGGTGGAGCATACTATAATCCAATGATCCAGGAAGAACAGCAGGTAAGCAATGCTTTGGAAGGGAGATGCGGGAATGAATCGCAAAGAGCTGGAGGAGCAGCTTGCCCAGACGCTGGAGGAAGGAGAGCTCGTCAAGCCGGATGCCGGGGAGACGGCCCGCCGCAAGCTGCCGCACAAGACGGAAATCCGCATTCAGACGCCGCACGATCCGATCCGCGAGGAGACCCGGCAATACCGGCGCATGGCACAGGAAATCGACGGGCGCTACGACAAATACGGCAGCAACGAGCCGAACGGGGACGGCCCGGCATCGGAGACGCAGAAGTGACCGGCGGGTCGCTTCTTTTTTTTTTGCGTAACCTTTCGCCTGGGGTTTGGTTAACGCTTGCCGCAAAGCTTATTCGACGTGAAAACGATTTGACATTGTACCGCATGCAAGCAGCCTTAATTCGCATGTTTGGCTACCCAATGCAGCGTTCTTCACGGCCGAAGCAACGGCAAGCGCAATATGAGCAGAGCCTGGACCGAAGCGGCGGTGTAGCGGGGAGCGGCATGCTTCTCCTTTGCTGCCCGCACCAGCGGCCCTGCTACGAGAAGGCTCGGCCAAACGCAAAACCGTCCTGACAACGATTGTCAAGACGGTTTTGCTATATTAACCGGCCGCGCCGCCAGCCGCCGGCTCCTTGTGCGAGCCTTCGCCGTCCGCTCCCGGTTCGGCATCGGCCTTCGGGCTGCGGTTGCTGGTGCGCAGCGGAATTTCTTTCAGGAAGAAAGCGAGCGCGAGCGCCGCGATCATGACGAATGTTCCGGTCAGAAACACCTGCGCCAGCGAGTGGCTCAAAGCGTCCCGCAGCATGCCGACCATCTGGTCGAACAACCGGTGCTGCTCCGCCGGCAGGCCGGCCTGGATGGCGGCGAGCTTCGGCTGATCCAGCAAAATTTGCGGGTTCAGGAACTCCTTGAACGTTTCGGCTGTCTGCGGGTCGACCTTGGACAGATCGGGCGCCTGGCCGCTGGCGGCGTACTCCGCCAGCCGCGAACGGATGCCTGCCGCCATGATCGTGCCCATGACGGCGATGCCGATCGTGCCGCCCATATTGCGGAACAGCTGGGACGAGGCGGTTGCGACGCCGAGGTCCTTCGGATCGACGGCGTTCTGCACGGTCAGCGAGAAGACCGACATGCCCGGCCCGAGACCGAAGCCGAATACGATCATGCTGGTCACGGCGAGCGCAATGCTGTGCGTAAAATGCATCAGCACCGTGCCGAGAACCATGACGGCGATGCCGATCAGCGCGTAGTTTTTGTATTTTCCCGTCCGCGTCATCAGCTGGCCGGTCAGCGTGCTCGTGATCATCATGCCGACCATCAGCGGCATCGTCACATACCCGGATACGGTCGGCGATACGCCAAGCACGCCCTGCGTCAAAAACGGCATGTACATGATCGCTCCCATCATGCCCGCGTTGATCATAAAGCCGACCGTGTTGGACACCGTGACGATGCTGTTGCGGAACAAGGACAGCGGCAATACCGGGCTCTTCGCCCGCGTTTCGACGAATAGGAACAGCGCCAGCGAAACGGCCGTGAAGGCGAACAAGCCGATTATTTGCGGGGAGCCCCAGGCGTAATTGGTTCCCGCCCATGAGAAGGCGATCAGCATCGGAACGATCGTCAAGGTCAGAAAGAGTGAGCCGAGATAATCGATCGACACCGCTTCCTTCCGCTCCACGCTCGGAAACAGCAGCCAAATCATGACGAAGGCGATAATGCCGAGCGGCAGGAACAGCCAGAACACCCAGTGCCAAGCCAAGTGGTCCACGACGTAACCGCCAAGCGTAGGGCCGACGACGCTGGAAAGCCCGAAGACGGCGCCCATAATGCCGGACCAGCGTCCCCTCTCCCGCGGAGAGAACAAATCGCCGATCGCCGTAAAGGCGGTCGCCATAATGATGCCGGCGCCGATGCCCTGCACGCCCCGGAAGGCGATCAGCTGAAAAATATCTTTGGATAACCCCGACAGGAAAGCCCCGATCATAAAAAAGACGATGCCGCTCAAGATGAACGGCTTCCTTCCGTATATGTCGGACAGCTTGCCGACGAGCACGGTGGCGATGGTCGATGTGAGCATAAAAATCGTAATGACCCAGGTGTAATAGTCGATGCCGCCGAGCGTGGCGATAATTCTCGGCAGCGCCGTTCCGACGATCGTCTGGTTGATCGCGGCGAAGAACATCGATACGATGATGGCGAACATGATGGTCATTTTGCGTTTGTGCGAAAGGTGTTCCACGAATCCGTTGCTCCTCTCTATGTGTGGATAGCCTGCAGCTTGGTGGAAAAAAAGAAAAAGCTCAGGCGAACCTGGCTTGCAAGCGGCATAACGTCATTTGCTTAGAATCGGCCTCAAATTGGTCGTAACGGTTCCTCCCTTGAATATTATAATTTACAAAATAAAATAATTAGCAAATAAGCATTTCCTAAATATATCATTTCCATGGGCAAAAGTAAATCGTTTTCTTTGTTGCCGAAGTTCCCGGCTTTGCTGCCATAGGCTGTTTGTCGACGCTCAAACGGACGACAGGCGCAACGGCTTTTCTTTAACGCCGCTTTGACAGCTGTTATAATGGATTGGAAAGATTCGAATCGAAGCCGGAAGGAGGGCGCTTGGCATGAGCGTGAAGGAAGCAGCGGAAAAGTGGATTTTTGCAGGTGATTTGGAAGCGCTTCAAAAGGAAGGCGTCAAGGTGGTGAAGGGCGGCATCGCCGTATTTTATCACGAGAACCAGGTCTATGCGGTCGATAACCGCTGCCCGCATCTCGGCTTTCCGCTTCACTTGGGGACGCTGTGCGACGGGATGCTGACCTGTCATTGGCACCATGCGCGCTTTGACGTATGCAGCGGGGGAACGCTCGATCCGTGGGCCGACGATGTGCCCTCGCACGAGGTCAAGATCGAGGACGGCGGCGTCTGGGTCAACCCGCGTTCCCGCTCCGAACGGCATGTCGAGCGGCATGTGCAGCGGCTGCGGGAGGGGCTTGAGCAGAATATCGGCATCGTCATTGCGAAGGCGGTCGTCGGCCTACTCGAGGCCGGCTACCCGGAGAAGGATATTGCCCGCATCGGCGTCGAGTTCGGCACAAGCGTCGCCGGCGGCTGGAACGCCGGGCTCACCATCCTGACCGCGATGACCCGCGTCCTGCCGAAGCTCGACAAGCAGGGCAAGCTGCTGGCGCTGTACCACGGGCTGCTGCACGTCGCACGCAGCAGCGCGGGCAGGCCGGAGCGGCGGCTGCTCAGCCGGCTGCCGGGCGACGAGGTGAACCCGGAGCGGCTCGCCGCCTGGTACCGCAGCTGTATCGAGGTCAGGGATACGCGCGGAGCCGAGCGCATCCTGCTGGCAGCCATCGACCGCGGCATGAGCGACGAGCGGGTGGCGGAGATGCTGCTGCTGGCCGTCACCGACCATTTTTATTTGGACGGCGGCCACACGCTCGATTTTCATAACAAGGCGTTCGAGGCGCTCGACTGGGCGGGCGAGGAGCGCAAGGTGCCGGTGCTGGCCTCGCTCGTGCCGCTGCTGGCTAGCCCGACCAGAAGTGAGGAGCTGCATCATTGGCAGGCGCCGATCAATCTGGTCGCCCCGCTCAAGGAAGCGTTCGCCAGGCTGGAGGCCCATCGTCCTGCGGCCCGGCAGCCGCTGGGTCCGGACGAAGAGGAGCAGCTGCTTGCCGCTTTGCTCGGCGATGACGTCCTTGGGACGTTCCGCCTGCTCACGGAACGGCTGGAGAGCGGATGCGATCCGGTCCAGCTGGCGCCGCTGGTGGCTCTGGCCGCCGCCGAGCGGATCGTCCGGTTCCATACGCAGAACGACTTCGGCGACTGGATTGCCGTGCTGCATACGTTCACGCACGCCCATGCCGTCTGCGAGGTGCTGCAAAGAAGCGCACATCCGCTCCTGCTGCGCGCGTTGTTTTACAGTGCGGCCGCGATTTATTTGGACCGGTTCCTGAACGTGCCCGCCGCTTCGCGCCCCAAGGGCGAAGGCAGCGGACCCGCGCCGCAAGCGGTGCAATTGCTCGAGCTGCTGGACCGCCGGCAGCAGGTGAACGAGACCGCCGAATGGGTGGCCGGATATTTGCGAAGGGGCGGCGACCGGGCGGCGCTGATCAACACGCTCGGCCATGCGCTGCTGCGCGAGGATGCGGAATTCCATTCGTTCCAAATGTACGAAGCGGCTGTCGTCGAGTACGATCGTTGGGAGAGGCGGACGGACGCGTTCGCCGAGCGCGCCAGGGAGACGCTGCTGCTGGCCGCTGCCCGCTATTTGGCGGCGCATGCGCCTACGGCGCGCGAGCTGCCGCATACGGCCCGGATCGCCTGGCGGCTTCATCGCGGCGAAAAGCTGTTTGAGGAGTAGGCCGCGTCACCTTTCTGAAGGGAGAGTCGGATGAAAGGCAAAAATATGAAGCTGAGAATCATCTGAATCATTCCGATTGCCGCCATGTATATCGCTTTTATCGTTCTGTCGGTCTTCGTGCTGATTCATATGGACGGAATTAGAGAAATCAACCAATTGGGAATGTGGATAGCGCTGCTGCTTCTCCTCCTGCTGACGGCGCTGTTCGGCACATTTCGGATTTTGGCGTGGATCAGGGAGGGCAAAATGTGAGCCACAGGCAGCCGAATGCAGCTTGCGGCTCCGTTCGGCGCGGACAGAGCCTCCTGTCTGCGCCTTTTTACTCCAATAGGAGCGAAGCCCAGAGGATGAACCCGGTCGTCAAGGGCACAATCGCTACCCCAACGATAACCGAGACGAGGAAGCCTCGGGTTTTGACGAAGCTTTTTACTCTACCAAGGTACGAAATGCGTTCATCATCATCGATTTGCCTCAGGCATTTCTGCAGCAAAGCTTCCGCTTCCTTCTCGCCGACTTCCTGCAATTGCTCCCACAGCTTCTCATGCAGAGCTTGAATGCGCTCGTAATGTTCGCTTTCTTTGAGTATAGCCAAGATCGCTAAGCCTCCTTACGACCCGGTCGAACGATAATGCTTGACCCCGAACTGCCACACCAGCAGGCACGGCACGATGAAGGCGACTCCCGCCAGGGGCGTCAGCATATAGAGCGTTTCGTTATGGGCTTCCGTTTTGTCCAAAATGTACATCAGCGGCAAATAGTTGACACAGCCGAACGGGATGACGTACGTGAAGAAGCGGGTCGCCCACTTGTGATAAATGTTCAGCGGGTACTGCGCCAGCTCGCGGCCGCCGTCCGTAAAAATATTGACGACCTCCAGGCCCTGAATCGTCCAGAAGCAGAGCGTGGCCGCGAGGATGAAGATGCCGGTAAAAATAAATATGCCGCTGATCACCATCAGGATCAAGGTGATGACCTTCAAGGCGGTCCATTCCACGCTGAGGCCGGACAGCGCCCACGCCAGGACGACGACGCCCTGGATCAGCCGGCCGAAGCGCGTAAATTCGAACTTCGAGCCGAGCACTTGCAGGGCGGTGCTGCGCGGGCGGACGAGCAGCCGGTCGAAGTCGCCGCCTGCCACCAGCGAGGAGAAGGCGTCGAAGCCGCGGGCGAAGCATTCGCTGATGGCGAACGCCATATGAATGACGGCGAAGCAGAGCGCCACCTCGTGGAAGCTCCAGTCTTGCAGTTGGCCGAACCGCTCGAACAAAAAATACAAGCCGGCGAATACCGAAAACGGAACGAAAAATTGGCCGATGGACAAAAGCCAGAACGACGTTCGGTACTGCATCTGGGCTTTGAACTGCAAGAGCAAATATTTGAAATAAAGCGTCAAGCGGATTTCACCCTCCTTGGACGACGACTCTGCGCAACGCCTTGTTCAGCGCCAGGCGGCCGAGCACGAATAGGGCGGCAAGCCAGACCAGCTGCTGGCCGATGCCGAGCAGCGCCTCATGAGCCGGTATATGTCCCGAATAGACGCGAAACGGCATGTCCGCTGTCAAGTAAAACGGCAGCAGGTACACGATCTGCTGCACCCATTCCGGCATGAGCGGGACGGGAACGACTCGGCCGGCGAAAAATTCCCCGATCAAGCTGAACACGAGCAGCGATCCGCTGGGCGACAAGGTGATGAACACGGAAATGTAGATGAACATGGAGATCGCCACCAGCAGCAGCATCCCGAGGATCAGCGAAACGAGAAACAGGACGAAAGCGGCGGGATCGGGCGGCAGCGACATCCGGTACGGCTCCGGCAGGAGGAAGGCGACGGCCAGAATAGGGAAGCAGCGCAGCAGCGCGCTTGACAGCCGCTGGGCCAGCAGCTTCGCATACCAGAAGCCGTACAGATCGGCCGGTCGGCACAGCTCGTAGGCGATATTGCCGCTTGTGATCAGCTGGAACAGCTCGTTATCGCGAAACCACAGCATGATCAGCGCGAGGAACGATTGCTGCAACCAAATATATGTAACCAGCTGCGGCAGCGTCATCGGCGGCATGGCGGCGGCATGGCTGTAGAAGGCTTCATAAATCATAATGAACATGAAGCCCCAGAAAAACTGCGTCGCCACTCCGGCGAAGGCGGCTGCCCGATACTGCATGCCGTGCAGCAGCCGAAGCTTGAGCACGGAAGAATAAGGCTTCATATCCGGTACTCCTTATATAGCTGCACGATGATTTCCTCGATCGGCTGGGCTTCGACCGACACGTCCTTCAGCTCGACCCGGCCGGACAATTCGCTGATCACGTCGGAAATGTTGGCCTGCTCCGTATCGACGCTCAGCACGGCTCGCTCGGGGGACCACGAGAGCAGCGAAGCGCCCTGAATATCGAACGGCGCCGCGGTTTCGGCGTAATCGGCCGTAATCGTCTTGCGCGTGCCGAACTGGCTGCGCAGCTGCGGCAGCTTGCCGTCGAACAGCAGGCTGCCGTTGCCGATCAGCAGAATCCGGTCGGCCAGCGCCTCGATGTCGCTCATGTCGTGCGTCGTGAGTATAATGGTGACGCCCTTCTCCTTGTTGATCGTTCTGATAAACTGGCGCACGGCGATTTTGGAGACGGCGTCGAGCCCGATCGTCGGCTCGTCGAGGAACAGAATGCTCGGGCCGTGCAGCAGCGAGGCGGCGATTTCGCAGCGCATCCGCTGCCCGAGGCTGAGCTGCCGGACCGGCGTGCCGAGCAGCGCCTGCAAGTCCAGCGTCTCGGTCAGCAGCTCGACGTTCGCGTCGTATTCCGCTTTCGGGATTTTGTAGATGTCGCGCAGCAGCTCGAAGGAATCGATGACCGGGACGTCCCACCAGAGCTGGGAGCGCTGTCCGAACACGACGCCGATATGCCGCACGTAGCTGGCCCGCTCTTTCCATGGCGTGTAGCCGAGGATGGAGCAGGTGCCTTGATCCGGGACGAGGATGCCGCTCATAATTTTGATCGTGGTCGATTTGCCCGCGCCGTTCGGCCCGATGTAACCGGCGATTTCCCCCGGCTCGATGCGGAAGGAAATGTCGTTTAGCGCCTGCACAGTCGTATACTCGCGGGAAAAAAGCGCTTTCGCCGCTTGCCTCAACCCGGCGGACCGTTTGGCCACCTTGAAGGATTTGTGTAAGCCTTCGACGGAAATCACTTGTCTGTTCGCCTCCTAACATTTTGTGGAAGGAAGGAGTATCATATCATTAGCGCCAAAGGTCTGTCAATCCTTTTTTTCGGTAAGCAAGCTCGGCGTTACGCTGAAGCGGTCCGGCCCCGGCCTGCTGCAGGTGCTAAGCTTAGGCCGGGACAGCCGCTGGCTCCGCGGGGAAACCAGCGGCGGGGCGGAAGCGAGAGGTTCGCGGCAGCGGGGAGAACGAGCGAGAGGGAGCGGGCGGATCAATAGGCGGATCAATAGGCGGATCAATAATCGTCGTAACGGCCGTAGCTTTTGGCGAAAGAGCGCATCCGGTTATAGGCTTTCCGGTCCAGCTTTTTAAGCGGACGAAACTGCGGATGGTTCGAGTTCACCTCCAGAATCCATAAGCGCCCGTTCGTATCGTAGGCGAAATCGATGCCCATCTCGCGCATGCCCGAACGCTTGCTGCTCAAATAGCGGGCGACGGCCTCGGCCTGCTCCGTCAAGCGTCCGATTCGTCCGTTTCGTTCTGCTTCCGGATAACCTTGCAGCTTCAGCAGCTGTTGAATCGTATAAAGCTTCCCGCCCTGATAATAATTGGTCACAATTTTGCGTTTGCTCCCTACCTTCACCATAAAGCCGGTACAAGTCCAGGGACCGCCTGGCCTGCGCTGCACCATGGCCCGAATGTCGTAAGGGCGGCCGCTTAACTTATCCAGGTTGATCGCCCGCTGAATAATGAATTTGGGCGGCTGTTTCGTTTTCAGGTGCTCGTATGCGCTGCCGAACGAGGCAAATCTTCGTTTTTTCTGCTGTTTGCCCTTGATATAAATCAGCCGGTATCCGCTTGACAGACGCTCAAGCTTGTGAACGCCGATGCCTTGGGAGCCAATGTTCGGTTTGATATACAGCGCGCGAAACCGCCTGCTCATGGAATGCAGGTTCGGGCGGGAAAACGATACGGTTAGCGGCACGAGCCTCCTTAATTCGGGGTGTCTCTTCAAATAGTTGCATACGCGCAGCTTGCCTGCGATGCGGTTGCTCTTGTATCGTTTCTTTGCCACTGCACATCACCTCAAACCTAATGTATGACAGGTCTCTTGGGAAAAATTGTGCGGATGTGCAGTTCAGCAAAGATTGGACGAATTGAATGGAGGCGGCGCATGGAGGATGGTATGGACGTGTGCGCCGGGGAAGGAGCCGGGGAATTATATCAGCTTGAATCGCCGCAGTTGGTCCCAGAGTTTCTCCTGCCGCAAAATTTCTTGCTGCCTCGGGCCGATCAGGTCGAAATGGGGATACGGAGGGCGATGGTGAATGTATTTCGGGTTCAGCCCGTGCTCGAGGCACCAGCGGGTCAGCCGCTCCACATCGGAGCAGCCGACCTTGGTCACGGTGCGAATGCCGGGAAAGCGGTCGTCCAGCCAGTAATGGGTCAAAAAGGCGATGTCGCCGCGGCTTACGGCTTCCTTCCAGCGCTTCAGTTCGTCTCGCGTTATGCCGAAGGCCATTGACTTTCGTACCATCCTTGTCTGCCAGGTTGTCTTTCTATTATTATAACAGGGATAAACGCCGATGACGAACGAATCCTTCGCCATCGGTCGTCTTCTTCGGCGAATGAAAATTTATCGGGGGATCACCGTCACATTTTTGAGATAGCGCGAACGCATCTTCGCTTAAAGAACAGGGGGGAGGGCATTGCCGGGGACGAAAGGCGTCATTTTTGACATGGACAATACGCTGCTGCATTCGCGGATCGATTTTTCCGCGATGAAGAACGAGGTTTATCGCTTTTTGGCGGCCCGCAGAATATTGCCGGAACCGTTCCCGGTGGCCAGGCATACGACAGCGACCATGATCGAGTACGCCAAAAGCAACGGGCTGTCCGAGGAGCTGTATGAAGAAGTGATGCGGATAGCGGCGCAGCATGAGCTGCGGGGGATGGAGGGAGCGGAGCTGGAGCAGGGCGTCGTCCCGCTGCTCCGTGCGCTTCGCCCCCGCTGCGCGCTTGCTGTCGTCACGAACAACTCCTTCGCCGCAGCGGTCAAAGCGCTTGAGGAGACAGGCATTGCCGGCTATTTCGACCTGATCGTCGGGCGGGAGCAGATGACTTCGCTCAAGCCGTCGCCTTCCGGTTTTTTGCTCGTTCTGGACACATTCCGGGAGATCGCTCCCCGGGAATGGCTCTCCGTAGGAGATTCGTGGATCGACGGCAAGGCGTCCGCCACTGCAGGGATTCCGTTCGTATGGTACTGCTCCCGCGGCGGGGAAATGCATGAACGGGGCGTGCATCCGATCGGCCGGATTGACGATATCCGGCAGCTTATGAAGTGGCTCGGGCCGCAATCAGCCCTTTAGCAGCAAAAGCACCGAACCGAGCAAAAAATACCTGTGTTTATCAATACGCCGCTTTTTTTGGAGTCAATCCATCGAACCGCAAAAATCGCCGATACCAGCAGAAAAAATAGGATAGTTTCAGTTCCATCTTTCCAAATAAAAAAAAGCCCCGATTACGGGGCATCGGCATCCATATTGTAAAAATTCAGGAACACGACGATAAAGCCGAGAATGACGTATAGACCGGCGAACGTCCACGAGAAACCGTAAATAAACGGGAACATGATGAAGCCGATGCCGGCAATGAACGAGGTCCATAACTGCCATGAGTTCCATCCCGCCTGGCCGATCGCCAGCACCGAAGCCGAAGCCAAAACAATTCCCATAATAAGACTCGTCCTCACTGCATTGCCATTGCCGCTAAAGCCGAGCAGCCAGGGAGCCAGTATAAAGAAAAGGCCAATCAGTGCGGACAGCACGTTGCGCGTCGTCAAGATGGGCACCTCCCGACAATAGGAAAATCGGAACCTTGTTCCGTAATACATTTATATGCAAGCGGTTACAAAAAGGACTGGACACGGGTCGTCCATTTTAAGAAAATGAGAATAGACGCCTATGACGAGCGACTCCTTTCGTCATCGGTCGTCACCTGCGGTGTTGAAATTTTGGTCGGCGGACTACCGTCAAATTTCAAGAGAGACGCCTATGACGAGCGACTCCTTTCGTCATCGGTCGTCACCTGCGGTGTTGAAATTTTGGTCGGCGGACTACCGTCAAATTTCAAGAGGGACGCCTATGACGAGCGACTCCTTTCGTCATCGGTCGTCACCTGCGGTGTTGAAAATTCAGCGTATGGATAGCGCAGAACTTTCAAGATCGAACGCTTCGTTGCCGCTGCCGTCTGAGGCGAGTCCCTGCAACGACGCGATATTGTACGGAGCAAGTCGATGTGATATGATGGGAACCATTCGCGGTCAGCCGCCGGCGGAACGGACAAGCTATCTTAGCGGCGGACAATGAGAAGATATTGCAGGGGACAGGTGAACAACGCAATGAATGATTTCCTGCTGGCGTTTGATGTAGGCAATACGAACATAAAGATCGGCGTTTATGAAGGGGAGGCGTTGCGGCATGTCTGGCGCGTCGCGACGCAGCGCGAGATGACCTCGTACGAGCTGTGGGAGGTCGTCGGTCGCCTGCTGCAGCGCAGCGGGATCGATCCCCGCAAGTTCGACGGCATCGTCGTCAGCTCGGTCGTGCCGCCGCTCATGACGGCGATTCGCGAAATGGGCGAGCGGTATTTCGGCCAATCGCCGCTTGTCGCCGGGCCGGGGGCGAAGACGGGCCTTACGATCCATACGGATCAGCCTGCGCAGACGGGGGCGGACCGGATCGTCAGCGCCATGGCGGCAGTCGAGCGGTACGGTGCGCCGGTGATCGTGTTGTGTCTCGGAACGGCCACGACGATCAGCGTGGTGGATGATCGCAAGCGCTTCCTCGGCGGCACCATCGCCCCGGGGGGCATGATATCGGCCGATGCGCTGCTGGAGCAGGCGGCGGTGCTGCCGTCCGTCGACTTTATGGACGTGCCGAAGGGCATCAGCCTCAGTACGGAGGACAGCATGAAGTACGGCATCCTGGTTGGGCTGGCCGGGCAAATCGACGGCATCGTCTCGCGGATGAAGGAAGAGATGGGGCTGCCGTTCACCGTCGTCGCCTCCGGCGGAATATCCAGGCTGATTTCGCCTTATTCCAAAACCGTTCAGCACACGCATCCCGATCTTGTCCTGGAGGGACTGCCGCTGCTCTGGCGGCTGAACCGGTAGCAAGCCGGCCGTTGTGCGCTTCAACCGCGCTGCCGGTTTCGTTCATGGATACGCCATAGACCTATGTCCCGACCGCGTGCCTCTTTTTCGGTCTGTTTGCCCATGAAATAGCATAAATAACACTGGTAAGTGTTTGCTATTTTTTGAGGATGAACAGACAGAGAGGTGGGGCTTATGGGGAACAAGGTGGCCATACTTGGCGGAGGAGTGGCCGGTTTGTCGGCGGCTCACGAATTGATGGAGCGCGGCTTCGACGTCGAAGTCTACGAAGGCAAGAACATTCCCGGAGGGAAAGCGCGAAGCATGCCGTTTGAAGGCTCCGGGAAGGAGAACAGGCATGATTTGCCGGGGGAACACGGCTTCCGGTTGTTTCCCAAATTTTACAGGCACATCATCGACACCATGAAGCGTATCCCGTACGGCCGTCGGACCGTATACGATAACCTGGTAGAAGTGGCCAGGCTGAACCTCTCGACGCATTCGAATCCGATGGTCGAGCTCGTCTCCAGATTAAGCTTTGCCATTCACGACATCAAGGCGATGCGGAAGGTATGCGATAACGAGCTGGAGCTGACGCGCAAAGATCTGAAGCAGTACATCGCCAGGCTGTGGCAGATCATGACGAGCTGCAACGAGCGCATAGAGAACGAGTATCAGGATATGCCGTGGTGGGAGTTTATCGATGCCGATCGTTACTCCCCTTCGTTCCGCAAGGTGTTCGGGAATATTACGAAGACGCTTATCGCCTGCAAGGCGACGAGAGCCAATACGAAAACCGTCGGGCGAATCGCTGCGCAGATGACCCTGGATATATTGACGCCGGGTATTTCGTTCGTCCGCATTCTGAACGGCCCGACCAACGATCGCTGGATCGACCCGTGGGTAAGCTATTTGCGCCGCGGCGGCGTGAAATATCATACGAACGCGAAGGTGGAGCGCCTCTGTTTCGGGAACGGCGACCGGGTTGAAGGCGCTGAAGCCGTCATCGGCGGGAAGGGCGCCGACATCCAGGCAGACTATTATATTTGCGCGTTTCCCGTCGAGGTCATGGCCGCTTTCGTTCCCGACGAGGTGGCGGAGGCTCACCGCGATCTGGCCAATATTCGCACGCTGGCCCGGTCGATCGACTGGATGAACGGCATTCAGTTCTATTTGAAAGAAGACGTCCCGATCACGCCCGGTCACGTGCTCTACTTTGATTCGCCATGGTCGCTGACGTCGATCTCGCAAGCGCAGTTTTGGCCGAATTTCGATTGGAGCCAATACGGCGACGGACAGGTCAAGGGAATCATATCGGTCGATATATCCGATTGGGAGACGAAAGGCGTGCTGTTCGGCAAGCCGGCGATGCACTGCTCGCCGGAGGAGATCAGGCAGGAGGTATGGGAGCAGCTCAAGCGCGGCCTCAATGTCGGACAGACGATCCTGAGCGACGACGTGCTGCATTCCTGGTTTCTCGATACGGACATTCAGTTCGTTAACCCGCACACCGCCGTCAATCTGGAGCCGATGATGATTAACGAGGTCGGCACCTGGAGGCTGCGGCCGAATGCCTATACGAGTGTGCCGAACCTGTTTCTGGCCAGCGATTATGTGAGAACGAACACGGATCTCGCGTGTATGGAAGGCGCGAACGAAGCGGCTCGCCGGGCGGTCAACGCCATTTTGCAAGCTTCCGGCTCCAGGGCGAGGCCGTGCAAAATATGGAAAATGTACGAATACAAGCTGCTGGGCATCGACCTGCTCGCTCCGTGGCGGGCAAGCGATCGCCGCCGCTTTCGGCATGGGCTTCCCTGGAACGGCCGCATGTTCAAATAACGAAGCAGGCGGGCCGTTCTCCGGGCCTTGTCAAGCGCGAACCGACGAAGCTTCCTCGCCGGGAACGACCGCTTGCCGCTATGTAAGGAGGAAAGATCAACCTTCGCGAATGCACTCGCCGCCTGAGGGCTGGGACTGCTTGTTTCGATTTCAGGCTTCGCCTCGCCGAAGATTCATCCCCAACCTGCAGAGGAGGGGGACTTTTCCCGCCAAAATGCAAAACGTTCGCAATTCTGTTCGGCTTTTTCTGGGATCTTTTTCTTCTTATTCCTTTTTTGTATAATGATATAAGATCATTGTTCCGCTGTGAAAAAGGGGATAGCGTATGTTGGCGAACACGGACTACGAATTGACGGAACGCCTGCATGAGGGCCGCTCCACGGTCATTTACCGGGCCAGATCCAGGCGTACGGGCGAACGGTTCATCATCAAGCTGCTCAAGTCGGAGCATCCCCTTCAGGTGAATGCATCCAGACTAAAGAAAGAGTACGAGCTTATGCAAGGATTGCATGCCGACGGCATCGTAAGGCCTGTCGAGCTGCTGCCTTATCTTAACGGTTATGCTCTGGTGCTGGAGGATTTCGGAGGAGACTCGCTGCAACAGATCATTGCGTGCCGCCCGTTTGAATTGGCCGTATTTCTCGATATCGCCATCCAGCTCGTCGCCATTATCGGTACGCTGCACCGCAATAAAATGATCCATAAGGACATCAAGCCGAAAAATATCATCGTCCATCCGGAGACGCTGCGGGTCAAGCTGACCGACTTCGGCATCGCCACGCGGTTCGCTGCCGAGCTGCAGGAGCCGATCGCGCCGAAGGAGCTGGAGGGCACCTTGCATTACATGTCTCCGGAGCAGACGGGCCGCATGAATCGGACGATAGATTATCGCACCGATTTCTATTCGCTCGGGGCTACCTTCTATGAGATGCTCACCGGAAATCCCCCGTTTCAGGCGACGGAGCCGCTTGAGTTGATCCACTGCCATATCGCCAAATCGCCGATTCCTCCCTATCTTGTCAACGAGCAGGTACCTAAAGTCGTTTCGGACATCGTGATGAAATGCCTGGCCAAGAACGCGGAGGACCGCTACCAGAGCGCTTATGGGCTGCAGGCCGACCTGGAGCGGTGTCTGCGGGAGTACCGCATCGGAGGCACAGTGCCCGAATTTCCCGTCGCCTCCTGCGACAACAAAGACGTGTTTCATATTCCGCAGCAGCTGTACGGACGGAAGGAGGCGTTCCGGCGGCTCTGCGCCGCATACGATCGGACCGGATACGGCGAACGGGGCTGCGTTCTGGTCAGCGGACGTGCCGGGATCGGCAAATCGAGCCTGATCCAGAGCATGGTCAAGAAGGTGTCACTGGACAGAAACCTGTTCCTTTCCGGCAAGTTCGACAAGCTCCAGAGCCACATTCCGTATTATGCGGTGATTCGCGCGTTTCGGGGGCTTGTTCGGCAGCTGGCGTCCGAGGACGAGGAGCAGGTAGAGGAATGGACGCGCAAACTGCGCGGCTCGCTGAAGGAGAGCCTGCACGTGCTGACGGAGGTTCTGCCCGAGCTGGAATGGCTCGTCGGCCGCCAGCCGGCCGTTTCGCTGCCGGCTGCCGATGCGAAGAACCGGTTTCATTACGCCGTGCTTCATTTTTTGCAGTGCTTTACGGAGAAAAGCCGCCTCGTGCTCTTCCTCGACGATCTGCAGTGGGCGGATGCCGGATCGCTGCAGCTGCTTCATTTTCTGAGCTTGAAGGCATCCATCCCTTCGCTGCTGATCGTCGGCGCTTACCGGGAGGAGGAGCTGGCGTCCGCGCACTCGCTCGGCTGGCTGGTCGGGGAGCTGCAGCGCTCGGGGGCGGCCGAGACGATTGCGCTTGCGCCGCTGGCGGCGCCGCACGTGGAACAGCTTATCTGCGATACGCTGGGCTGCGTCGCCTCGCACGCCCGCAGTCTGGCGGCCAAGGTGATGGAGAAAACCGGAGGCAATCCGTTCTTCGTCAAGCAGTTCCTGACGGAGCTGGTCGACCGGAAGCTGCTTCGCTTCGACTATGGCCAGGGCGTCTGGGTCTGGAGCGAGGAGGACATTGCCGCGCTGAAGGTGACCGATTACGTCATCGGCTTCATAGGGGCCAGGCTCGGCCGCCTATCCGGGGAGACGAGACGGGCCGTACAGCTTGCTGCGAGCATCGGCGATCCGTTCGATCTGCCCACCGCCTCCGCGCTGCTGAACGCGCCGGAGGATGCGGTCCTGCAGGCGCTGGACGAGGCGATGCGGGCGCAGCTGATCACCCCGATCGGAGGCGGCAGATTCGCCTTCCTGCACGATAAAATCAAAGAATACTGCTACTTCTCCTTATCCGCCGAGGAGCGGACCTGCGCCCATCTTCGGCTGGCGAAGCTGCTCCTGAAGGAACGGGAGGCAAGCGGCACGGACGATTCGTTGTTCGCGCTCGTGCATCATTACAGCTTGTGCCTGGACGCGCTCGTCTCCCGGGAGGAGCGGGAGCTCGTCGCCGGGCTGATGCGGTCTGCGGGGCACAAAGCGAAGGCTTCGGCCGCCTTCGCTTCCGCCTCCGAGTATTTCGCGAACGGCATCCGCCTGCTCGGCTCCGCGTGTTTCGAGGAGCGGTACGAGCTCGCCTACGGCCTGCATCTGGGCCTATTGGAAGCCTCGTTCCTGAACGGCCGGTTCGAGGAAGCGATCGAGCTCTTCGGCTGGCTGAAGGAGCAGGCGAGGTCGGCGGCAGACCGGGCGGCGGCTTATACCGTGATGGTCAATATGTATACTCAGATGGGGCAGCACGAAACGGCTGTCCGCATCGGCATGGAGGGGCTGGCAGAGTCGTTCGGCATCCGGCTGACGAACCGTCCCGGGCGTTTCGATCTGATCAAGGCGGTCGTTCCCATTCGTTCCCGGATGGCGATCAAGAAGATCGATGCGCAAAAACCGCCGTTTGCCCGAACTCAGGAAAAAACGGAAGCTCTGCTCAAGCTGATGATGGATACGAGCACGCCCGCTTATTTTACCGACTCGAGCCTGTATTTGCAGATCATGCTGCGGATCGTGTCGCTGTCGCTGCGGTACGGCTGCTTCCCCGAGTCGTCGAACGCCTTCAACGCTTACGGGCTGCTGCTCGGCTCCGGCTTCGGCCAATACTCCAAGGGCTACGAGATGGGCCGGCTGGGACTCGCGCTCAGCGAACGTTTTCAGCATCCGGCGCTTCGTTGCAAAAGCAATTTTACATTCGCCGTCTTCATTCAGCCGTGGAATTGGCACGCCCGCACGTCCGTCGACTATTTGTGGGCGTCGTATCACGCCGGGCTGGAGGCGGGCGATCTCGTCTATGCCGGCTATGCGGTCACCTATGTGATTCTTGTGCTCGATTTTATCGGGAAGCCCTTGCACGATCTGCTTGACGAAATGGAGCGGCTTACGCCTTTTTTGCGGCAGACGCAGAACCCGGACACGGCGCATATGATCGGCATGCTGCGTCGCGTCGTCTGGAACTTGACGGGCAGAAGCAGCCAGCCGCTCATCATCGGCGACAGCCCCGAGGAGGAAGCGGCGCGGCACGTAGCGCTGAAGGGCAGCCTGAACCAGGTCATTCTGCAAGTCTACTATATGAAGAAAATGCTGCTCTATTATCTGCTCGGCGAATACGATGCCGCGTTCGACATGGCCGAAAAGTCCGAATCGGTCATCGGCGCCTCCTTCGGGCTGTTCCATGCGGCGGAGCATGCCTGCTTGTCGGCGCTCACCATCGCCGCGGTGCTGCCGCGGCATTACGGCGCGAAAAGGCGGAGGCTGATGCACGAATTATACGATCGCGAGCGGCGGCTTAAGCGGTGGGGGCTGCACGCTCCCGACAACTACCGGCATCTGTACCTGCTTGTCAAGGCGGAGCGGTGCCGGCTGCAGGGCCGCAGCAAGGAAGCGGAGCGGCACTACGAGGAGGCGGTGGCCGGGGCGGCGGGACAAGGCTACATCCAGTTCGCCGCCATCGGCGCGGAGCGGGCTGCCATTTTCAGCGAAGCGATGAAGCGCAGCCATGCGGCCAAATCGTTCATGACAGAAGCCTATAATCTGTATGTGCACTGGGGGGCGAAGGTGAAGAGCGATCAGCTGGAGCGGCTGTATCCGCACCTGCTGTACGCCCCGGCAATTCCCCGCGTCCGGCAAGCAACGACGACGGCGACGACCACGCTGTCGCATAACTCGCTCGATCTGGCTACCGTCGTTACCGCCTCGCAGGCGATCTCCGAAGAGCTTGTGCTCGGGCGGCTGATCGAGAAGCTGATGACGATTTTGATGCAAAATACCGGTTCGACGCGGGGCGTGCTGATGATGAAGCAAAAAGGCGGGCTGTTCGTCGAAGCGGAAGCGGACACGGGGGAAGAAGAAGCGCTTAAGCCGGTGCGCCTGCTCGAGCCGGTCGATGTGCGCGACTTCGGCCGCGTCCCGCTGTCGATTATTTACCGCGCCGCCCGCACCTATGAGCATGTTGTCATCGGCGATGCGGCTCATGAGGGGATTTTCGAGAACGACGCCTACATCGCGCGCTACAAGCCGCGTTCCGTCCTGTGCGCTCCCATCATGCACCAGGGGCAGCTCAATGCGCTGCTGTACTTGGAGAACCGGCTCGCTTCCCATGCGTATACCGAGGAGCGGCGCATGATCGTCGATATTTTGGCCGGACAGGCCGCGATCTCGATCGAGCATGCCAAGCTCGTTTCGCTGCTGGAGGAGAAGGTCAAGGAGCGCACGGACGAGGTGATCCGCATGGAGGAATCGCGCAGAAAGCTGCTGTCCAACATTTCCCACGATCTGCGCACGCCGCTCACTTCCATACAAGGGTTTGTGGAAGCGATGCTGGACGGCGTCGTAACGGAGCCGGAAGCGAGGGACAAATACTTGCGCGTCATTCATTCCCGCGTCATCAGTATCCAGAGCCTGATGCAGGATCTGATTCAGCTGAGCAAGATGGAGTTGAGGCAGCTGCCGCTCAAAAGATCGGCGCACCCGGTTCCCGCGCTTGTGCGCTATTTGTACCAGAAGCACGAGCTGGACGCGGAAAAAGCCGGCATCGCTTACGAGCTGGCGCTTCATGAATCGCTGGAGCGAAGGGCAGGGCGGGACGAAGGAACGGAGCCGTGCGTAATGGTCGATGCGGAGCGGATCGGCCAGGTGTTCTCCAACCTGGTGTACAACGCGATCCGCCATACGCCCCGGGGGGGAAGCATCCGCATCTCGGCCAGGCTGGAAGCCGACGGCAGCAAGGTGCTGCTGCAGGTTGCCGATACCGGCTCGGGCATTGCGGACGAAGACCTTCCGTACATTTTCGACCGCTTCTACCGGGGGACCAAATCCCGCAGCTCCTCGGAGGGCGGGAGCGGGCTCGGGCTGTCCATCGCCAAGGAAATCATCCATTTGCACGACGGCCAGATTTGGGTAGAAAGCTGCGTCGGTCAAGGGAGCACGTTTTATTTTACGCTTCCCGTGACACGGTCGACCGAGCCGGCGCACGTCGTCCGTTGACCTTGGATAAAAGCAGAATCGTGCATAAAGACAGCGGTTTCACCTCTTTATCCGATGAGCGGCGGCATAGAGAGTGCGCGGCTCGTCGCCGTGCGAGCCGCGCGACAAGCTGCCCGGCTCGCTCGGCGCCTGCTTGCGCTAGTTCATTTCGATCCTTCGCCGGCTTCGTGCCGGAGGGAGGATTTTTTTGTGGTGATAGACCGGGATGCCTCCCCTCATGCGAACATTCGGGACAGTCCCTTAACGCGCTTACGGCTCATTGCCGGGCAGCGCTGCGCTCGAAAGCGACGATCCAATCGCCCTGCACGGCCGCGTATCCGGCGTCTCCTTCGACGAGGAGGCCGTACAAGCCTTTGACATCCAAATATTCCTTCCGTTCGCCATTGTCGAACTCCAGTGTAATGTAATAATACGTGCGCGACGAATGCATCGGATGCATCGTGCCGTTCGCCTGGTGGTGCATGTTGGTATGCGTCCGAACGTCCATCCGTTTGGCCACGACCCGGGCGTATACGGATTCTCGCGGCGAGCTGGCGTTTTTGACGTAGCGGGCGCCGTTCAGGATCAACCCGCCGATGACGATGACGAAGACAATTCCGATCAAGATCGGGACAAATGTAAACATCACATCCCCCATACCTCCGAACGGGGACGATGGAAACGGATCGAAAGAAACATTCATAGGCATCTTCCTCTGTCATGGATATATTGTCATTACGCAAGCAGCGTCTTTTCGTTTCGGAAAATTGTGGGAAAATGCATTTGTAATTGTGACAATTTTGGAGTAATATATCTCATGTTATTTCGAAATAGGGGAGATTTCGTCAAATGGCAAAGACGCACAAGAAGCTTACGCTTGGGGATTTTTTGAAACGGTTTATTTTCATTACGCTCGGCGCAGTATTGATGGCCGTCGCCCTGGAGCTGTTCCTCGTTCCGAATCAGGTCATCGACGGCGGGATTACGGGCATATCCATCGTCTTGTCCGCCATAACACCGGTACCGCTCGGCCTCTTTATTTTCCTCATCAACATTCCGTTTCTGCTGGTCGGCTACAAGCAAATCGGCAAAACATTCGCCTTCTCCACGCTGTACGGCATCGCCCTGATGTCCTTAACGACCCTATGGCTGCATCATGCGGAGCCTTTTACGAACGAAAAAATATTGGCCGTTCTGTTCGGCGGCTTGCTCCTCGGCCTCGGCGTCGGGATGGTCATCCGCTTCGGAGGCTCGCTGGACGGCACAGAGATCGTCGCCATCCTGCTGTCCAAGAAGATGCGGATTCCCGTCGGGCAAATCATCATGTTCATCAATGTGTTCATCTTCATCATCGCCGGCTTCGTGTTCGGCTGGGATTCGGCGATGTATTCCATCTTCGCGTATTATATCGCGTCCAAAGTAATGGATATCGTAGTCGAAGGCTTGGACGAGTCGAAATCGGTCACTATTATATCGAACGAATACGAGGAGATTGCGGAGGCAATCACGAACCGGCTCGGGCGGAATTCGACGTTCCTGTACGCCAGAGGCGGCTATTCCAAAGAAGATACGCAGATGATCTACTGCGTCGTCACCCGCCTGGAGGTCGCCAAGCTCAAAGCGATCGTTCAAGAGATCGACAGCAAGGCGTTCATTTCGGTGCAACACGTCGCCGACGTCATGGGCGGAAGCTTCGAGAAGAAGAGCATTCATTAAAAATGGTTCCTGGACGATGCCCGCAGCGCCGTGTAGCGGCTGCCGTCGCCAAAGTCAGTTCAGGCACGGCTATCCGTTGGTCTTGCCGGACATGTCCCGCATGCCGCAAAAGCGCCTGAGGCTCCGCGCAGGGCAGTTAAGCCCTAGCGGGGCTTTTTTTTTCGCGGCTGCTTGGCTCCAGCTTTGCGGATCATATACAGCCTGCCGAATGGGCTGTAATCGGGAAGCATAGCGGCGCCAGGGCGCGATCCGGGGACCGGGGAGCTTGCGGGCGGCAGCGAGCGCTTGGAGACCGCACGCAAATGGATTCGCGCTCGTCGAACAGCCGGAGCTTGCGGATGCGCTTTGCGCGAAAACGTCCAAGAGCAAGTTCGGCGAAGCTTGAAAATCGGCAGGCCCGCGACCGCTCATCGCGGGCCTGCCGTCATGAAGCGAAGCGGTTAGTCATCCTGAATATAATGAATATCGATCGATTTGATCAGCACCTCAAGCTCTCCGTCGGGGGCCTTAACCTTCACGGTGTCCGACGGCGAAGCAAGCAGCAGCTGGCGGCCGAGCGGGGAGAGGAACGAAATATGCCCGCAGTCGATATCCATTTGCTCCGGCAAACATATCGTGTACGATTCGCGGCTGCCGTCCGACACATATTCGATCGTCACCGTGCTGCCGATCAGCACGAACGGCGCCTCGAAGGAGCCGGCCGCCTGCTCCTGCTGCCCTATAAGCCCCTCGACAGCGGAAGTATATCGGTCGACGAACTGCAGGAACTGGCTCCGCTCGCGCCCGGGCGACGGAAAATATTTATCCGCCCATTGCTCCTTGCGCTCATCCAGCAAGGTCAGCTGCGAGATGTAATACGTTTTCCAATCTTGCTGCATCATGCAAAACCTCCTGTTATGTCATTTTTTTGGAGATGGCTCATCCTGGAGGATGAACAACGATAAGCGTTTTCTTGATCGACGCCTATGCCCGCTGGCGCAGCACCATCAAAAGATGAAAAAGGGCCGCGGGTCCGGGGCTATTTTCAAGATAGACGCCCATGCCGCCGGCGCAGCACCATCAGAAGATGAAAACGGGCCGCCCGCCCTGGGGGCTATTTTCAAGATAGACGCCTATGACGAGCGCTTCCTAGCGTCATCGGTCGTCACCTGCGGTATTGAAAAATCAGCTTATAGATAAAGCTGATTTTTCAAGATACCTGAAAAAATAATACATAGTATGATGAAAGCGGATTCTTTGAATCGCCGCGCGCCGCGCGTCTTGGCAAAAGCGACTTAATGGCAAGCGCGAAGTACGGCCGCCATTCGGCGAGCCGAGATGCAGAGGGGCATGGCCTCACCTCCTTTACAGCGCAAATTTGGATGTAGATTACATTAAATGTAAAATTACCCTGAAATGAACGAAAGGCACTTCGCAGAATCGCCTGCGAAATGCCTGTATAGTCATGAGAAAATATAACAGCTGATCAAATGAAATACATTAAATGTAAAATTCGGCCAAAAGCAAGGAAGGCACTTCGTTTGCACGATGACAAACGAAATGCCTTAACCTTTTTGCAAATTAAGATCATTATCTCACCGTCAATGTAAATTGTCAAGATGAGGCAGAACTGGCGGGGAAGAGCAGGCAGCCTCCGGCCAATGCGGCCGCAGCGCGCGACGAACGGATACGGGGGCGGACAGTAGCCGACATGTTCCCATTTCTTTGCAAATCTTTTCAGCCAACAAGCGCATGCTTCTCAAACGGCAGGCGCTTGCGCCAGAAGGGGTAACGAACGCACGCCGCGTTTTCAAGCTGCTCGCCGCCGCCATCGCGGACGGTACGGGGACGATGCGAGTCTATGTGGCCGGTTGGAGTTTCGCGGATACAAGGGATAATCGGAAGCAATCAACGGCAATCGCTTAGGACGATGCTCGTGCGACTGCCATGCAATCCGCTGGCTCACGCGCTGCGTGGCGCTTCCGCTGCCGGATGCTGCTGTGCGGCGCTTTCCAGCTCTGGTGCGCCTATGCATCCCGGAGCATCGAGGAACATAAGAATAGCTGTCCTTGCCAGGATGAGCGGCTGCGCTTTAGCGGTCGTTTTTGGGTACAGACCTGGTCATTGCGGGTTCGGGTTCTGGCAACGGTCCACCCAACGCGAAACCGCTGGCATGGCCTCAAGCAGTATAAACCGCGGGCTAAAAGCGGGTCTTCTTAAGCTTCTGAACCACAATATTATTTCTAACGCTTGGGACAAACGCTATTTTGCCGAATTGAGCACTTTTTAAAATGTAACGAAACTGGGCAGCGCTATTTTGTCCGAAACGCTGCATCGGGTCGCCCAAAATGCGGAATAAGGCTGTCCGCAAGCGTAAGAATGTCAAGCCGATCCGTTTAGGCTAAATAAGCTTTATGGCCAGCGTTAGCTAAGCGAAACATGAAGCGAGGTCTTGCGAAGCGGCGATCCATCCCCGGCAGCTCGGGTCCGCTGCGATTACGATCGCGAATGCCGGCGACGACTCGTTTGCCGCGATCCGGAAGCGAGCCGCAGGTTATGGCACCCTTCCCTTTCAGGGCGCCTTTCCGCGGCTTCTTTAACAGACAAGCAGCTTAAAGCTATTTTTCCGTTCTCCGGCACCGGAATGCTGCGATTTCCTGGAACCTATTCGGCCTCAGCTGCTTTCCGTACTTGGCCGCAAGCCGCGCCCAAAGTTCCAGGATGCTCCTTGCGAGGATGAGCGGCCACGGCTTAGCGCAAGCGGATCGGCCGGGACGGCGAGGAGAAGGCGGGGCATGCCGTGCGGATGGCGATCGCCTACGTGCATGAGGCGTTGCGGGCCGGATCGAAGCGGCCGCCCGGGAGGCGCTCGCTTCGCTGGCGGCCGGCGACGGGCTGCGTCCAGTGCGAAATGAAACGTTAAAAAAGACACCCGACGAAGGTGTCTTTAACTATTAACGTATATCGTAATGCAGAACTCGTATATCGGCGACAGGGAACTTCCATTTCCGGGTGCCATCAAATAGAGGGGGGCCATTGTCGGCTCCCTATAATCTTATTATAAACAAAGCGGCAGGATAAGTCTATATTTTTTGCCTGGATTTAGGTATGTTTATTCGTGCTGTCATACTAAACCATTATTGAATAAAAGGGAGAGGATGAACCATCGTCGAGCTCTACCGAAGTTTTCGCGAGGCGGCGTGCATATTGCTCCAGGCGGATCGGCGCGCGGCAATTGCGCTCGCCGCGGCTTTGTTTCTAGCCGTGCCGCTGATGCCGCTGGAGCTGTGGGTCGTGAAATGGCTGATCGACCGGATTCAAGGCTGGAGCGTAGGGGAGCCGATCGGCCCGATCGTCGCCATCGCCGTCGGATTGGCTGCGCTGCTGGCGCTCGGCAACATTGCGCTCGGCGCGCCAGCCCCGATGGCCGCGACGCGGCTGATGGAGGCCGGGACGCTGGAGGAGCAGCGGCTAATGCTCAGCAAAACGTCGCGCCTGCCGCTGGCATCGCTCGAATCGCCGGCGGTCAAGGACATGCGCGAACGGGCGATGCAGGCTTCGCTTTACGGGATGTACAATTCCGTCGTAACGCTGCTGCAGTCGCTGCTCCGCTTTGCGGTGCTGGTGGCGGCTCTTGCGGCATACGGCGAGTGGCTTCCGGCTGCTGCGATCGTCGCTGCGGCTCTGCTGCAAGCGGCGGTGTCCGGCAGAGCGGCCGAAAGTACGGAGAGCCTAAGCCGCGAGCAGGCGGCAGGCCGGCGGCTGCTCAGCCATTACGCCGCACTGCTGACGAAGCGGGAGGCGGCCAAAGAGGTTCGGCTGTTCGGCCTGGGCCCCGAGCTGATGGGGCGCTGGACGACTGTATCTGCGCAGCTGGCGCAAGAGAGGCAGCGAGCAACACGCCGTTCCGAGCTGCGAAAGGCGGCTCCGGAGCTGGCGAACGCTTTGCTCGGCGGGCTGCTGGCGGCGCTGCTCGTTCTGATGCCGGGCGCGGAGGCGCGATCCGGCGGCGATTTCGCGCTTCTGATGCTCGTCCTGGCCATGCTGGTATCGGAACTGCCCGGCCTCGCCATGCAGGGGGCAGCGGTGCGCACGCAGCGGATGAGGTGGGCTGATTTCGCCGCTTATATGAGTCTCGAAGAAGACAGGAACGCGGCGCTTTCGCCGGCGCTGGCGCCGCCGAACCGCACGCATAGGGGGGAGGGAGCAGCGGCTGGCGACGGCCAAGCGGAAGCTCGCATATCGGTTCGCTCTAGCACGCCTCCCGGCTACCCGGCGGGGAACCAGCGGCTTCAGAGCGGTCCGCCTCCCGGCTACCCGGCGGGGAACCAGCGTCCCCGGAGTGGCTCGCCTCCCGGCTACCCGTCCGGGAACCTGCGGCTTGAGGCAAGGGGGCTGCGGTTTCGTTATCCGGGGGCGGCCAGCGATGCGCTTCAGCATGTCAGCCTGACGATTCCGCCCGGCTGCCGCGCCGCCCTGGTCGGCGAGAACGGGTCGGGCAAAACGACATTGGTCAAGCTGCTGGCAGGCCTCTATACGCCGGATGAGGGAATGATCGTCTGGTACGACGCCGCAAGCGAGCGTAAAAGCAGCATGCCTTTTCCAAGCTCTGCTGCAGCTGTATTTCAAGATTTTACCCGGCTATATTTGACGCTGAGGGACAATGTGGCGATCGGAAGGCTCGAAGCGCTGAAGCAGGACGCGGCGCTGCAGTCGGCCCTGCGCGCCAGCGGGAGCAGGCTGCGCGAGCTGGATGCGCAGCTTGGCGCGGCATTCGGCGGGATGGAGCCGTCCGGCGGCGAATGGCAAAAAATCGCAACGGCCCGGGCGATGCTGCGGGAAGCCGAGTTCGTCTTTTTCGACGAGCCGACAGCGGCGCTCGATCCCGAGGCGGAGAAGGAAGCGTTCGAGCTGTTCCTCCGCGCCACGGAAGGCAAGTCGGCGCTGCTCGTCACGCACCGGCTCGGAGCGGCCCGGCTGGCCGAGCTGATCCTCGTGCTGAAGGACGGGCGGCTCGCCGAACAAGGGACGCATGACGAGCTGATGCGGCAAAACGGCGAATACAGCCGGATGTTCCGCCAGCAGGCGTCATGGTATACGGCAAAGGGGGAACCGATATGAGCCGGCACTCGCTTTTCCCACCCAAGCTGAAGGCGGCGATGGTGCTACTGTACGCGATATGGCGCGCCATGCCCGTAAGGGCGTCCGCAGCGGTCGCTATCCCGCTTATGCTCGGCGTGCTCCTTGTTCCCGGTCTGGCCGCGCAAAAAGCATTGGTGGACCTGTTTGTGCACGATATCGGAGCTATCGACAGGTCGGCCTGGCTCGCTCTCGCCTGGCCGCCGCTTGCCGTATTCGCCGGGGCGGCCGTGCTTCGGGTCGCGCTGACCGCATGGCATAACGTCGCGGATCAGCGGCTTCGCGACCTCGCTTCGCAGCATTTGCAGGCAGAGGTGCACAAGCGGGCGGTTCAAGTTTCGCTGGAACGGATGGAGCAGGCGGATTATTACGACCGGCTGCAGAGAGCGGAGTGGGCGGCCGCTTCCGATCTGTTCGCCATTATGCAAAATGTCGGCGGCTTCCTGCGGCTAATGTTCGAACTGGTCGGCTTGCTGGCGGCGGCTGCGCTGGCCCATCCGGCGCTCGGCGCGCTGCTGCTGGTCTTGTTCGGCGCATCGCTGGCTATCCGGCTGGAGGCCGATGTGACGGTACGCCGCGTGAACCGGGACATCACGCGTTCGGGCCGGCAATCCGATTATTTGCGCGATGTGCTGACAGATTCGTCCGCGATCAAGGAACTGCGGATTTTCGGAGCTGCCGATTATGTGCTGGGGCAGTGGGCCGAGCGGATGCGCCATTCGCTGAAGCAGCGAATGGATGCACGGCGCAGGGAAATCCGGCGGGGCATGATCATCTCGTCGCTCCAGATCGCCGGCCTGTTCGGAGCCATCGCATGGATGGCGTGGCAGCTGAAATCCGGCTTGTTCACGGCGGGCGCATTCGTCGTCGTTGTTCAAGCCATGCGGCAGGCTTACGACATTTCGGCCAAAATGGCGCACCCGCTGAGCAAAATATACATTCAGGGCGCGCAGATCGAGGACCTGGTCGAATTTTTGCAAGAACAACCGGAATCGGAGCTTGCAGCGCCGATGCCGTCAGACGAACGTCCCGTCGCCGCCGCCCAGGCCGCCGGCAGAAGCAGCCGGGCGCAACTGCCGGGCCGGCAAGGGCGGATTGCGTTCGAGCGGGTGAGCTATCGCTATGAAGGAGCGTCCGCTCCGGCGCTGTGCGACATACGGCTGACGCTGAATCCCGGCGAGACGGTCGCGCTGGTCGGCGAGAACGGAGCGGGCAAGTCGACGCTCGTCAAGCTGCTGCTCGGCCTATACCGGCCGACGTCCGGCCGCATCACCTGGGATGGCGAGGATTACGCCGATCTTGACCTTGGCGGGCTGCGAAGCGCCATGTCGGCCGTATTCCAGGACTTCGTCCGGTACGAGACGACGCTGCGCGACAACGTCGCCTTCGGGCGGCCGGATCGAGCCCACACGGATGAATCCGTCTGCCGGGCGCTGCAGGCCTGCGGGATGGCCGGGCTTGCCGCAGGGCCCGACGGCTTGGACGCCGGATTGGGACAGCAGGCGGCAGGCAGCCGCGAGCTGAGCGGCGGACAGTGGCAGCGTCTGGCCATCGCCCGCGCGGCCATTCGCGATGCTCGGCTGCTCGTGCTGGACGAACCGACCGCCGCGCTCGACCCGCTGCATGAAGCAGAGCTGTATCGTTCGTTCCGGGAGCTGGCGCAGGGCCGCACCGTCCTGTTCGTCTCGCACCGGCTCGGCTGGGCCCGTTGGGCCGACCGGATCGTTGTGCTGGAGAACGGGCGCATCGCCGAGGAAGGCGAGCATGATGCGTTGCTGGCAGCAGACGGCGTTTATGCCCGGATGTTTCGCTCCCAGGCGGAGTGGTATCGCGGCGCTTGAGGCATTTTGCCCGCGGGAATTCAGGAAATGAAAGGAAACGGCTAACGCCCGCAGCCTAAGTGAATATGCGGCGGAAATCGCCGTTGCTGCGGCCAACAACCCAAGTTTTTATGCAAAAAAAGTTCCGTTTTCCCCCCTCAATCCTCAAATTAGGCACGAACACCTATGATGAAAAGCCTACAGGCAAAGGAGGGAGAGGGTTGAACGTACCAGCCCAAATCACAAGACAAGATATCGATCAGCTGCTTTACGCCATGAACAGCCAGGACCGGGAAATCGCCGCGATCAGCGAAGCGTTCCGGGAGATCAATTCGTCTCTCCGACAATTGGAGTCGGTCATGACCGATACGAAATTCGAGGAGCTGGAGCTGTCGTACGCCATGGCCAAGCAATCCCATGCCAGTTAATCCTCACGACGATGCAGATGATACACCCATAGATGCATGACCGATGCACGACAACCGAAAAGGGGCTTTCTCGCAAACAGCCTGAGCTGTGTGAGAAGGCCTCTTTTTTGTAGAAAAGCTTCCGCGGGAATGTTCTGCAAAAGCGTAGGCCGACCGGTGAGGCGATGCTCGTTCGCTGTAGGCATCCAGCGAGAAATGGGGCTAGGCCCGTGCCCAAGGCTGGCCCCGCGTTCAGATTGGTTCCCGTGCCCAGGCTGTTTCCCGTGCGCAAGGCTGGCCCCCGCGCCCAAGGCTGTTTCCCGTGCGCAGGTTGGTTCCCGCGCCCAAGGCTGGGCTCCGTGCCCGGGCTGTTTCTCGCGTCCAGGCTGTTTCCCGTGCCCAGGCTGTTTCCCGCGTCCAAGGCTGGGCCCTGCGCCACAACCCGCTGTGCACTTTTGGTCTGCCCAGCAAGCCCCAATTCGAGCCGATCCTAGGGCTTTTATCGCTGGATTCGCAACAGCGCCCAAAAGCGCCCTGCCGGGTACAAGACGGATTCCGCGGGGAGCGGCGCCTATGACGATCGCTTCCTTCGTCATCGGTCGTCACCTTCGGGGTTGAAATTTTGTCGGCGGATTATCGCCAAGTTTCAAAATAGTAAATGTTGTATTTTGTACAGAAAAACTGGGGGATAAACCGCATTCGCAGCTCAATGCTGCACTTTGTGCAATATTTCGGGCGATGTTTCCTGGTTTGAGACCAATCGCGCCCAAATTGTTGCACGAAATACAACATTCTCCTTCTTCTGGTGCTAAGAATACGAAAAATGTTGCATTTTTTGCAGGATTCGTTGCCTCATGTGTCTGGGGAGAGGAAGCCTCAGCGGCGGCGAGCGGATGCGGCTGCGTTCGTTGTCGCATGTGCCTGGGGAGAAGGCATTGCGCTCACGCTGTTGATCCGGAGCGAGTTCGTCGTCACATGTGCCCGGGTGTGGGCGGGGAAGGGCAGCGCCAACGCGAAGTTCGAACGCTAACGTGAAGCTCGACCACTACCGCAGAGTTCGGGGACTGCCGGCGGAGTCACTCGATCGCAGCAATGGACGGGCTTGCACGATTAAGGGCCTAGGGAGGAGTGAAGTTTTTTCTCAGAATGCGAATAGGTCTGCAAGCCCTCTCGGACAGAAGCAGCAGCGGATCGTCCGGCGGGAGTGACAACCGCAAGAGGCCTGCCGCCGGATCGACGCCTATGGCAAGCGCTTCCTTCATCATCACCCTTCGCCTTCTGTACGAAAAATTTGCAGGAGCTTGTCACCAAATCTTCAAGATAGCGCTTTAATTTTATACTTTTAGCAGGAACGAACGTTTGCTATAATTAAACAATAATTTACCATGAGAGGGGGATTCGACCATGAAGAGGCGCGGGACGGTGAAGCTGTCGTTTTTGTCCTGGTTATCGCCAAAACAATTTCACAAGCTCATCGCCGAGCCGGTGAGCAGACGAATGCCCTACATTCAACTGGAGTACGCCAATGACGATCCCTTGGGGAACCTGGATATTCGGAGACTGCTTCATGCGGACCGCCAGCCGGATTTGCTGCTGCTGCCGGCGTTTCTGCTCTGCGATCCGGAGATGTCTTTGAACGGCTTTCTGTGCGACTTGTCCGGCTTGCGACAGGAGTATTCCTTGGGCGCCAGCCGCTTTCACGCTTCCATGACGGCGGCTCTTCGCGGTATGAGCCGGGGCGGCGGGCGGATCGGGCTGCCGTTCGATCTGCGCGAGTATGCGCTGGTCTATAACAAGGAGATTTTCGACCGGTTCGGCGTTCCGTATCCGGCCGACGGAATGACGTGGGAAGAGACGGTCGAGCTGGCCCGCCGGGTGACCGGCTGTGCGGGAGGGAAGCCGTACAGAGGGCTTGATCCTGGCGACCTTGCGCTGATGCGGCTCCAGCTGGCTGTGGAGTATATCGATCCAGTGACAAAGCGGAGCAAGCTGCTCGATCCGCGCTGGCGGCTCATTGCCGAAACGGTGAGAGCGATCTATGCCATTCCGGGAAACATGCCGTCCTCGCCGCATACCGTGCTCCGCTTTCACGGAGCTTTCGCGAGAGCGCGGGACGTCGCGATGTCGGTCGTGTGCCTGTCCTGTTTTGACGAGAAGGAGCTTGATTTTCCATGGGATATGGTGTCTTATCCGACCTTTGCGGCATACCCGGGAATCAAGCCGTTCGTCGGAGACCGCTATTTGATGATCGGCGCTTCGTGCCTGCATCGGGAGGAAGCGTTTCGGACGGTCGCTTATTTGACGTCGGACGAATATCAGTCGTTCCTTTCGCAGAACGGCTATCATTCCGCGCTTCGCAGCGCGAAGATCGGCGAGGCATTCGGCGAATGCATGCCGATATACGCAGGCAGCAATCGCGGAGCCTTCAGTCGAAACCGTCACGCCCCTCCTGTCGTGCAGCCGGGGAGGTTGGAGCTGGAGTTGAACGTGAGCGGGATGGTCAGGCGAGCATTCACCTCGATGGTCGAGGAGAAGAAGCGTGTGGAGGATACGTTGGCCGAGCTGGATGCCGCGCTCAACCGGGCCATCTTTGCGGCGCAACGTGAAGAACGGGGCTTCGCATGCCTGTAAGCGGGCGCGGAGGCTATTACTTGTTGCCTGCAACGGGCTGCTGTCACAAAAATATCGATTTTTCCGCCCGCGTCACTTCCCGGTCGCCCGTTCCTTCATAAATTCGGCGGGGGTTGCGCCGGTCGTTCGCTTGAAGATCCGGTGAAAATACGACGCGTCCCGATATCCCAGCAGCTCGGAAATTTCCCCTATAGTCAGCATAGACTCCTGAAGCATGTAGATTGCCGCCTTCATGCGCACGGCATGGACGTATTCGCCGATCGTCTGGCCCGTGACGCGCCGGAACAGCTTGGCGGCATAGTTCGGGCTTCTGCCGATGCAGGCGCCGAGCTCTTCCTTGGTCAGCCGGTTCCGGTAATTCGCCTGAATGTAGCTTTTCATCCGCTCGGCCTGGAGCTGCAGCTCCGCTCCTGCAGGACCCTGATCCCATTCCCGGTTCCACAGCGCGAGCATTTCCGTCAAAAGCGCCTGCCCGCGGACATCCGCATACGGCGCTCCGTCCGTCCATTCGGTCCATATCGTTTTGCATCGTTCTAGCATCAGGTCGGAGAGACCTGTTCGGCACTTCAGCCAGGGACGCTGCCGAAGCAGCGGGAGCTTCTCCGCCCCGGGCGCTGCCGCAAAGGAAAGCACGTATTTCTCGTGAAAGACGGTCGGTATGCTTTTGCCATAGTAGGCTGTATGGCCGGGGATAAAGAGAAGATCGCCTTTCTCCAAAAGCACCTTTTGATGATCGATCCAGTAAAGGCATTTGCCGTAGCTGACAATAACGAGCGTCGATACGTCGGCAGCCGCATCCTTTTCTTCGAACCAATCCGTCCCCCGATCGCGGCGAATTCCGTGAAAGACGAGCATAGGCTGTCACTCCCCGTGATTGTTGCGATACTATAGTACATATAGAATACTATAGTTCATAGTCAACTGTGAACTTCCGAGATACAATGTTCCGGTATGCAGCGTTTGGCAAGAGACTCGGAGGGATGGGAACATGCGCAAAACGAAAATTGTATGTACGATGGGACCGGCTTGCGATTCTGTGGCAGTGCTGAAGGAAATGATTGCGGCAGGAATGAACGTGGCCAGGCTGAATATGGCCCACGGCGAGCTGGAGGACCATGCGGCCCGCATGGAACGGGTTCGCCAGGCCGCAGCGGAGACGGATAGCATCGTGGCGATCATGATGGACATTAAAGGCCCGGAAATTCGCATTGGCCAGCTGAAGGAGGCCTCCTACGAGCTGAAGCGCGGACAAAAGCTCGTGCTGACGACCGAGGATATCGTCGGCGACGCGTCCCGGATATCGGTCAATTATGCCGACATGCCGCTCGTCATGAAGCCGGGCGGGACGGTGCTGTTGGACGACGGCCTGATCGAGCTGACTGTGGAGACGGTGAAGGGGACGGAAATACACTGCGTCGTCGTCAACGAAGGCGTCATCAAGCCGCGCAAAGGGGTCAATCTCCCCGGCGTGCGCACGACGCTCCCCGGTGTCACGGAGCGGGATGTGCGTCACATCATGTTCGGCATTGAGCACGATATCGACATGATTGCCGCATCGTTCGTCCGCAGAGCGGAGGACATTCTTGAAATTCGCCGCCTGCTCGAGGAGAACGGCGCGGGCCACATTCAGATCATATCCAAGATCGAGAATGAGGAAGGGGTCGAGAACCTCTCGGGAATTATAGAAGTATCCGATGGCATCATGGTCGCGCGCGGCGATCTCGGGGTTGAAATTCCGGTCGAGAACGTCCCGATGATTCAGAAAAAGATGATCGAACAATGCAATGCGGCGGGCAAGCCGGTGATTGTCGCCACGCATATGCTCGATTCGATGCAGGCCAATCCGCGGCCGACGCGGGCGGAAGTAAGCGACGTGGCGAACGCTGTGCTGCAGGGCTCGGACGCGGTCATGCTGTCGGGCGAATCGGCGGCCGGCAAATACCCGGTCGCTTCCGTCGCCACAATGGCATCGATCGCCCAGAAAGCGGAATCTACGCTGGATTACCGCAGCCAATTCCACCGTACCCGCTCGCTGCATTCGGCAACGATCACCGAGGTGATCAGCCAGGCGGTCGTCGGCTCTTCTCTGGAGCTTGGGGCGAAGGCGATTCTGACATCCACGGCAAGCGGCTTTACCGCCCGGATGGTATCGAAATACCGGCCCGAGGCGCCGATCATCGCCATGACCGATGACGAGCGCGTGCTGAAGCGGCTGAGCCTCGTATGGGGCGTAATTCCCGTGCGGGGCGAGAGATCGTCGTCCACGGACGAGCTGTTCCGCTCCGCGGTGGAGAGCGGCCGGCGCACCGGGCTGATCGGTCCCGGCGATTATGTCGTCATCACCGCCGGCGTGCCGAGCGGCAAAACCGGTGCGACCAATCTGATCAAAATCGAGCAAATTTGAATGACCTTGGCGCGGGCAGTCCTTCGGGACTCCCGGGCTTTTTTTGCGTAACCGGAATGTTAGTGGACGAGTTCATTGCTGCCGTACGACACTTCCATCTGCCGCCCCACATTGTTCACATAAAGCGACCGCTTCATGTCGGAGCAGGCTTACGAATAATATAGACGATTATGCTGCCTTGCTCGGCATCATCAGATGATGAAAATGGGCAGCGGGACCGGGCTATTTTCAAGATAGACCCCCATGCCGCTCGCGCAGCACCATCAGAAGATGAAAATGTGCCGCGCACTAAGCGCTATTTTCAAGATAGCGTCGAAGCGTCCAGGGGCGCCCCTTGGCGACAACGCCAAGACGCGGCGATTTTACTTTTCCTCCAAATAATGCGATAATTCGTGCTAAAAAGGAAGAGCGCCTGCGGAGTCAGACGTTACGGCGCAAAACGCCTATGCTGAGCGATTCCTTCGCCATCGGTCGCCACCTGCAGTGTTGAACATTTCGGAGATTATATCACCTGCAGTAATTGAATTTTGTCGGCGAATACGCCCAATGTCAAGCGTGACGCCTATGCCGAGCGATTCCTTCGCCATCGGTCGTCACCTGCATTATTGAAATTTTGTCGGCGGATTATCGCCAAATGTTCAAGAGAGAATGGGAGGGAGAACGGATGCGCAAACTGCTATCCTGGATCGGGCTGACGGGAGGGCTGGCCATAGCGATGGCCAATCCGGCGCCGGCCGAAGCGCACGCTTACGCCGAATCGTCGGTGCCTGCCCAGGACGAAGTGCTGAAGGCGCCGCCCGGTGAAATCCGCGTCAGCTTCACGCAGGAGATCGATCCCGAGCGGAGTGCTCTTACCGTCACCGATGCCGAAGGCAATGCGGTGAAGGCAGAGATTGCGTCGGCAGTCGATGCGGCGGAGCTCGCGCTGAAGCTGCCTGCCTTGGATGACGGCGTTTATTATGTACATTGGCGGGCCAAATCGCTCGATACTCATATCACGGAGGGCAGCTACCGGTTTGCCGTCGGCGTCCCGCTGCCGGAAGACTCTGCGCCGGCTTCGGGGGCATTGGCCGGCCCGGCGCCTGCTGCCGCTCCTGATCTCGCCCCTCCGCCGGGAGCAAGCGGCGGCTCGGAAGATGACGGGAGCCCCGCCGTCTCCCCGGCGATCAATCCGGACGCGGCAGGCTTCGCCAAGCCGCCGGTGGCCGAATCTGACGGCGGCTCGGCCGGGGGCGCTTCAGGCGGGACGCCGGACAAGCGGGAGGACGACGGCGGGAAGCCGGAGGAGAGCCGGCCGGCCGGCTCGTCGCCTGGTACCGTCAACGCGTCTCAGCGTGCGACGGACAAGCCTGCCTCCCGCGCGGATACGGCCGTCCCGCAGCCGGAGACGGAGCAGCCCGCGGGCGCGAACACTTCGCCGCCTCCGGCGGTACAACCGCCGGAGGGCGAAGCTGCTCCCGGGCCGGGCGTAGGGGTGGCTGGCCTGCCGGAGCCGCCGTCCGCGCCCGGGCAAGCCGTGCCCGAGCAAGCCCCGCCCGCCGGCCCAGCCGGGGAAAGCGGCGGGAGCGTCGTGCTGCTTGTAACCGGCGCCGCCATCGCCGTCGGGGCTGCCACGGCCTTCGCCGTGAGCAGACGGCGCAAGGGCAGAAACGGGCACGAGCTGAACCAGTGACTTGGATCGAATCCGGCCGTTTTGCCCCCGGCAGAGCTCCGGCCGGCGCGTCCGAACGTTCGGAACGGAGCCGCCGCCTGCAGCCGTATCCGCCGGGCGCTCGGCGACAAACGGCAAGAACGGCGGCGCTGCCGCATGCCGCTGCATAAGAACCGCTTCTGCCGTTCAATCCTTCGGCGAATTTTCGGGCACCGCAGGTGACGGCCGATCACGATAGGAATCGCCTGTCATAGGCGTCTATCTTGAAAATTTGGCGATATACGCCGACAAAATTTCAACACCGCAGGTGACGACCGATGACGAAGGAGTCGCTCGTCATAGGCGTCTATCTTGAAAATAGCCCAAGATGCGCGGCCCGTTTTCATCTTCTGATAGTGCTGCGCCAGCGGCATGGGCGTCTCTATCTTGAAAATAGCGCCGGGGGCTCGCTGCCCCTTCCTGCGCTCCTGCCGAAGCTTCCAAATCTCTAACGCTCGTGACAAACGCTATTTTGCTGAATCGTACCGTTTTTAAAATGTAACGAAACGTAGTAACGCTATTTGGCCAGAAACGCTGAATCGGGTAGCTCAAAATGCCGAAGTAAGGCTGCTCACTTGCGTTACAATTTCAGATCGATCGTTTCGAGCGAAATAAGCTCTCTGGCTAGCGTTAGCCCGGCAAAACAGCACCCTGGGCTAACGAGCATGAAGAGACGCTCCACGTCAGCGTTCGAGCTCCGCATTAGCGCGGCCTCTCCCCGGGCACACCCAGGCGCATGAAGCGACAAATCCTGCAAAAAATGCAACATTTTCCGGTCTCTTCGCCCTAGAGGAAGGAGAATGTTGTATTTTGTGCAACAATTTAGGGGCGATTGGCTTCAAATCCGGGAATATCGCCCAAATTGTTGCACTTTTTACAACATTGAGCCGCAAATAGGGGTTCTCCCCCCATTTTTGTTGTACAAAATACAACATTTGCTGGATCTCGTGGAAATAGCCCCCGGTACGCTGGCCCATTTTCGCCATCTGATGGTGCTGCGCCAGCCGCATGGGGGTCTATCTTGAAAGTTTGGCGAAGTCCTCCGGCGAATTTTCGGGCACCGCAGGTGACGCCGATGGCGATAGGAATCGTTCGTCATAGGCGGCTACTCGGCGGCGCAGCCGTGGAGCGGCGGACGATAATGTCCGAAGCCAGCACAACGGTGCGCGGAGCGTCGGGAGCCGCTCGCTCCATTCGCTCGATCAGCATTTGCATGCCCTTATATCCCATCTCATACGCCGGTTGAGCGGCGACCGTCAAGAAGGGGTTGTACTCGGGGATCGGCTCGGGATCGTCAAAGCAGGCGACGGAGATGTCCTCCGGCACGGCAAGGTCAAGCTGGCGCAGCGCGCGGATCGTATTGACCCCGATAAAATTGTTGGCGGCCAGTATGGCCGTCGGCCGGGCTTCCGGCGCCAGCGTAACCAATTGGCGGACAATATCCTCCAGATTGTCCTGCTTGAAATGCGTCTCGATCACAAGGGCGGGATCGAATCCCAGCTCTTCGCGCTGCAGCGCCTCTCGGAACGCTGCCAGTCGCTCCCGGGCGATGGAGATCGAGGAAGGTCCGTTG
The DNA here is from genome assembly GCF_000380965.1 of Paenibacillus ginsengihumi DSM 21568. Classification (GTDB taxonomy): domain Bacteria; phylum Bacillota; class Bacilli; order Paenibacillales; family NBRC-103111; genus Paenibacillus_G; species Paenibacillus_G ginsengihumi. The sequence goes on from NZ_KB905548.1 coordinate 184,844, forward strand.
ACTAGAGCGATCCGGCGATGACCGAGCGAGACCAAATGCCTGACAAGCCGTCCCGTCGTATCGGCATTGTCGCCGATCACCCGGTCGCAGGCGGCCCCTTCCGCGATGCGGTCCACGAAGACGAACGGCACGCCCCGTTTGGTCAGCTTGTTCAGCGCCGCAGCCGAGCCGTCCCCGGCCGGCGCGAGCAGAACGCCGTCGACGCCGGAGGAGAGAAGCAGCTCGATATACTGCGCTTCCTTGTCCGCGCTTTCGTCCGAATTGCCGAGCAGCAGCTGGTAGCCGGCTTCCAGCGCCTTATCCTCCGCCCCCCGCGTCAGGCGGGTAAAGAACGGGTTGGAAATATCGGGAATGACCAGGGAGACGAGCCGTGTCGCCTTGGAGATCAGGCTGCGCGCCTGTTTATTGGGAATATAGTCCAGCTCGCGGATAGCCGCTTCGACTTTAAGCCTCGTTTTTTCGCTGATGGAGGGGGACCGGTTAATGACACGGGATACGGTCATCGGCGAGACATTCGCCTTTTTTGCAACGTCATAGATGGTAACCATCATTCACTGTTCCTTCCGGGCGGACGGGCGAGAGGAGCGATCGCATGCTCTGCCGCCGCTTGCTGATTTGCGTTTCTGCCAGCCAAAGCATTGACGGAATCAGGCAGGCCTGATATCGTTATGTTATCGGTAACATGAACTTATCCATTACAACATAACAAATGGCCGATCCGGAAGCAATAGCGGAGCAACGTCCGCATTCCGCGCCAGAGCCCGGCCGGGCAGACGAACCCGGGATGATGCTATCCCGATCAACGGACCATTTGACGAAGCGACCAGCGAATGGTCAGTATCGCAGGCGACGACCGTTGGCGAAGTTTTAGCTTGTTAGCTTGCCGCCATAGTCCTCTAGTTGCATACATAGCGGAGAAAGGAAGGTTAGGATGAAGTACAGAGTATTGGGACAGACCGGTCTGAGCGTATCGATTCTCAGCTTCGGGGCCTCATCGCTGGGAGGGGTGTTTCGCGACGTGGACGAATCTGAAAGCGTTCGCACAGTTCGCGAAGCGGTCGAGCTCGGCATCAATCTGATCGACGTATCGCCTTATTACGGCTTGACCCGAGCGGAGAGCGTGCTCGGCAAAGCGATCCGCGAGCTGCCCCGTGACCGCATCGTGCTCAGCAGCAAGGCCGGCCGTTACGGCGCGAACGAATTCGATTTCTCGGCCGGACGGTTGACGGCCAGCGTCGATGAGAGCCTGCGCCGGCTGCAGACGGATTATCTCGACATCCTGTATCTGCACGATATCGAGTTCGCTTCGATCCGGCAGGTGATCGACGAGAGCATTCCGGCGATCCGCAAGTTGAAACAATCGGGCAAGGTCCGTTACATCGGCGTGTCCGGTCTGCCGCTCGATGTTTTCCGGGCGGTGCTCGCCGAGACCGAAGTGGACAGCATTCTTTCATACTGCCATTATTCGCTGAACGATCATTCGCTGCTGGATCTCGTCCCGCTGCTTGCCGAACGGGGCGTCGGCCTCGTCAATGCCTCGCCGCTGTCGATGGGGCTGCTGAGCGGGAAGGAGCCGCCGGAGTGGCACCCGGCGTCTGCGCGGATTCGCGAGGTTTGCGCGCAAGCCGCCAGGCGGTGCCGGGAGCGCGGCATCGATCTGCCCAAGCTGGCGATTCAATTTTCCGTCTCGAACGAGGCGATTCCGACAACGCTCGTCAGCACGGCGAGACCGGACAATATTCGCCGCAACGCTGCCTGGGCGATGGAGCCGATCGACGAGGAAGCGCTTGCCGAAGTGCTTGACATGCTCAAACCGATTCATAACGAGACGTGGCCGAGCGGGAGGCCGGAATATCATCCTAAAGGAGGAAACGCTTGACATGAGCACGATGAAGGCGATCGTATGCGAGGAACCGAACCGTTTTGCGATGAAGGAGACTGACATTCCGGCGCCGGGGGCGGGCGAGGCTTTAATCCGCATTCGGCGGGTAGGCATTTGCGGCACCGATCTGCACGCTTACAAGGGCAATCAGCCGTTTTTCGCGTATCCCCGCATTTTAGGCCACGAGCTTGCCGCGGAGGTGGTGCGGACCGGCGAAGGGGCGGCCGGGCTGGCGCCGGGGGATGCGGTGACGGTCATGCCGTATCTCGCTTGCGGAAGCTGTATCGCCTGCCGCAGCGGCAAGTCGAACTGTTGCAGTTCCATGAGCGTGCTTGGCGTGCACCAGGACGGCGGAATGCGGGAATATATGGCCGTGCCGGCCAAGCATTTGCTGAAGGCCAGCGACCTGACGCTCGATCAGCTGGCGACGGTGGAATGCTTGGCGATTGGCGCGCACGCGGTGCGGCGGGCGGCGATTCGCCCCGGTGAGTACGCGCTCGTCATCGGGGCCGGACCGATCGGTCTCGGCGTCATGAAATTCGCGAAGCTGGCAGGAGCGAAGGTGATCGCCATGGATATCAACGCGGAGCGGCTTCGGTATTGCAGCGAATGGGTGCCTGCCGACTATACGGTCAATGCGCTGGACGATCCCGCAAGTCAATTGGAAGCGATTACTGAAGGCGATTACCCGACCGTCGTCCTCGATGCGACAGGGAATGCGAAGTCGATGGAAGGGGCGCTGAGCTACGCGGCCCATGGCGGGCGGATCGTGTATGTCGGGCTGGTCAAGTCGCATATCGCGTTCAGCGATCCCGAATTTCATAAGCGGGAGCTGACGCTGCTCGCCAGCCGCAACGCGCTGCGCGAAGATTTCGAGCAGGTGATCGAAGCGATTCGCGGCGGAAACGTCGACACGGACGCCTTCATCACGCACCGCTCGCCGTTTAGCGGAATGATCGGCCAATTTGAAACGTGGCTGCGGCCGGACACCGGCGTCATTAAAGCGATGGTCGAGCTGTAGGCGCAAGTGCCGAAGACCGCTGTCCAAGGCTCGGACCGGCCGCCTATTTCCATCAGAAGGGGACGGGCGCCTTATGCCGATCGCGGCATGCCGGCATATGGTGGTACAAAAGCGATTGGCGAAAGGATGAGCGGTATGAGCGCCAGAAAGAACGGGGCGGCGAAGCCGGCGGGCCAAAGCCGTCGGACGGGTGCCAGGGCGAGGGCGGCCAAGACATCCGGCGGCGTTCCGGCACCTTATGTAAATCGTGCGCAGGTTCGGGGATTGTTCGGACCTCCTTCGGAGGGCGGGGACGCCGCTTCCGGCGGCGGATTGTTGGCCAGCCTGGGCGGGCTTGACGGCATCCTGTCGATCATGGGCAAGGTGCAAAAAATGTTTTCCTTATTCAAGGCAATGATGCCGATGTTTCGCTTGTTCGGCACGTTCATGGGAGGGGGAAAGGCGGCGACGGCCTCCGTCCGCAAGCGCACGGTGCGGTCGAAGCGGCAGCTGCAGGTCTCGGCGAGGACGCCGCAGGCGCGGAGAAGAAAATGACCACGGTCAGGCGGGCGCGTTGAAAGGGCACGGATTCACAGCTGTTTCGTGCTGAAACAAACAGGGGAAGGGTGCGGGGCGAAAGTTTACCGCCTTCAGCAGCCGGAGCCCTGCCCCTTCTCCTACTTGAAAATAACGCTTGGTGCGCGGCCCATATTCATCATCTGATGGTGCCGCGCAAGCGGCATGGGCGTCTGTCTTGAAAAATTGGACGGAACCCTCCGGCGAATTTTTCAATTTAGCAGCGTCCGGACGCCGAATTTTCAACACCGCAGGAGACGACCGATGACGAAAAATCGCTCGTCATTGGCGGCCTCTCAAGAAGACATCGCCGCGCCTTCCGGCTGCTCCATGTACATAACTTGACAATGCATGCTGCACAGCTTCGGAATATACACCTTCTCGCCGACCTGCAGCACGTGCGGGTTTTGGATTTGCGGATTGCCAAGGAGCAGGATCGGGAGTGGGATATTGTATCTTTGCGCGATTTCCCACATCGTATCGCCCGGTTCGACCGTATGGACGGCGTAAACCATGTCTTTGATATCCTCTCCGGATCGGTAGAAAGGGAATCTGCGGAACGGATGAATAAAGAAAAACGGGAACAGGCGGCGTCCGAAGAACGGGAACCCGAACGGAAAGCCGAACGGACTGAAGGGAACCCCTCCGGGAAAATACGGAAAGAAACTCACGATGATTTCCTCCTTTTGCCTCTAGGCGTTTGACTACCGCATTTTATGTCATCTGGAACTATTTGGTGAATGAATCGCAAAAAAATCCTTTCCGCGCGGATGCCGCATGGCGGAAAGGATGTCGATTCGGACGCTTCGCAGAGCTCAAAACATGCTCGGTATCGTCTTGAACGTCGGCTCAAGGCGGGGCAGTGCCTGAAAGCTCGGATTGAAGGTAAACATGCGCCGGATATCGTATTTCAGCATAAGCACCGCAAGCAGCGCTTCGTTCAGCGAGAAGCGGTATTCCGGACATTCGCGGATCAGCTGCCGGGCCTCGCGCTCCGGCTCGGAACCGGCGGGCAGGATCGTCAGCACGCCGCGCGCGACCGCCTGGTCGACCGTCTCCAGGAACAACTGCGCATGCCCGTAATTGCCCCGGTTCCGCAGCCATTCGTGCGTCTCGAATACGATCGCGTTCGTCGTTGCGAGCCGGCGTTCCAGATCGTCCAGCTCGAAGAAAACGCTGCGCGCCTTCGGGTAATACGGATCCTCCGGATTCATAAAGGCGGCGAACGCCGTCTGATCGATCAGCACCATGCGGGAGAAGTCCTTGTCCCCGCGCTTTTCCTCGTACTTGTCGCTTCTGCGCTCCTCGTACCGGCTCCGCTCGGTCCAGCTCTCGGCCCAGTTCTTATGTATCGGCTGAGTAGTCATGTTGAGTCCCCTCTCTTTCGTGGCGGTCTGCCCGCAGCAGCGCGTCAAGCTTCAGCAGCGGATTGTTCTCCATGTGCTCCATGGTCGCGTAGCGGCGCTCCTCCGTCTCCAGGCTGGCAAAATATTGGCTGACAATAAAGTTAACCGCATCCTGTACGCGTATTTGCTGAAAATCGGCCCAACGCTGGCACTGTTCGAACACCCGTGGCTCCAGCTCGACGATCGGCGCATCGGACGACGCCTCAGCCGGCGCTTCGCCCGGCTCCAAATCGTCGGAGGCTATGATCCGTGCCGCTGCCGTTTTCCATTTTTTTAACTTGTCTTCTACCCAAGGTATGTTTCGATTCATTCGGAACCACTCCCATCGGACTGCATATGGCAGATTATACCTTCCTACATCATTCGACGACAAGGGTTGAATTGAGGGGATTGCTGACCGAAAAAGTCGATGTTCATAGTCCGATCATATTTTTTTAAAAAGGCGGACGCAATTTCAACAAACTATGGTCATTTTTTTCGGTTACAGTGTAGTTGAGCCCGGGGGCGAAGGCATAAGGCTGGCCGAAGGGAATTCATTAAAAACGGCTCGGAGAAAGGAGAACAAACATATGAAAACGATGAATAGAGGCTTGAAAATGATGCTGGGGGCGGTATTGATTGCGGGAATCGCGGCAGGGTGTTCGAGCGGCGGCGATCAGCCGGCGAGCGGCGACCTGGAAGCACCGGCGGGAAGCGAAGGAGGCAGCCTGGATACGCCCGCCGGCGGCGGCTCGGACAGCCTGCCGGCGCCGTCCGATGACGCCAGCTCATCGTCCCTGGACAGCCCCGCGGGCGCAGGCTCTGGACTGGGCAGCGGCAGCCTGGACAGCGCAGGCTCCGGAAGCGACTCGGACAGCGCAGGCTCCGGAAGCGATACGGGCAGCACGGACTCCGGGCTCGGCGAGAGCGGCTCGAGCGGAGCGTCCGGCGAAGCGGGCTCCGGCGCCGCCGGCGAAGCAAGCTCTGGCGCCGCCGGCGAACCGGACGCCGCTGCGGGCGGCGGCGCCGATTCGCCGCAGCCGTCCACCGGAGATGCCGGCGCCGCCGAACCGTCCGCAACGAATTAATGCGGCAGCGACCGCGCTATCGGAAGACCTTTCCCCGGGAGAGGTCTTCTTTTTAACGTTGCGGGGCGTTTAACTTCGCTAAAGCATGGGGACATTGGGCGCGGCTTGCGGCCAGGTCCGAACAGCAGCTGAGGCTCAGGTACGAACAGCGGCTGAGGCTAAAGTGGGATCAAGGAAATCGCAGCATTGTCGGGGATGGGAAAACGGAAGAATGGCCTCAAGTTGCTGCGCTGTGAAGGAGACGATGGAAAAATGCCATGACCTGCGGCTCGCTTCTGGATCGGTGCCCAGGCGGAAGTGCTTGCTTTACATTCTCTGCTAAGGAACATCGCCTTTGCGACTGGCGGACCCGAGCTGCCGGGAATGGATTGCCCGCTTTGCTGCCTCGCGCAGTTCGCACACTACCACGGGGGCCGCGGGGTCAGGGAGCCGCCCGCTGAGCATCCCTGTCTCAGCAAAGCACAGGTTCGCACGATAAAGGGACCTTGCCACCTTGCCGAAGGCAAGGTTAAGCTGTTGATTTCGATCCTGCGTGCGGCGGGGGCATCGTGCCGATACAGGCACTGCGAGCCGGGGCAAAAAGATTGTACAAGCGCGGAGGGCGCCCTTGTCCATAGGGCTTTAAGCGGGGCTTGTGCAGCCAAGGCACAAATTTCCAGCCGGACGCCCCCGCAAAAAAAGAGATAAGTAAGAATTATATAGCAGCATTTGTCGAACGGGAGGAGTCCGGCATGAATACATGGAAAGTTTTGGTTGCCGATGACGATCCGAACGTGCGGGAGATCATCGGGCTTTATTTTGAACAGCAGCATATCGAAATGATCGAGGCGCAGGACGGGCAGGACGCCCTGGAGAAGCTGGAGAAGGAGCTGCCCGATATCGTCATTCTCGACGTGATGATGCCCCGTATGGACGGTTACGAGGCATGCCGCGAAATTCTCCGCAAATACGATTTGCCGATCATTATGCTGACGGCCAAAGGTGACGAGTTCGACCGGGTGCTGGGGCTTGAGCTCGGCGCCGATGACTATATGACGAAGCCGTTCAGCCCGCGCGAGCTGGTGGCGCGAATCAAGGCGATCCTTCGGCGCATGCAGCGCAAGCAGCCGGGCGAGCAGGAGCCGCAGGAGGTGTGCGAGCTGAACGGGCTGTCCATCCATCCCGACCGCCGGGAAGTGATCGCGGGCGGCGAGAAAATCAGCCTGCGCCCCAAGGAATTCGACCTGCTGCTGCATTTGGCCCGTTCGCCGGGCACAGTGTTCACGCGCGAGCAGCTGCTCGAGCAGGTGTGGGGCTACGATTTTATCGGCGACATCCGCACCGTGGACGTTCACGTGAAGAAGCTGAGGGAGAAGCTGAGCCCTCATCATTCCGATTGCATCGTGACTGTATGGGGGGTCGGCTACAAGCTTGAGGTGGCGTCATGATTTTGGGGATCGACAAGAGCATATTTCGCCGCCTGCTCTTCAGCTACATGCTGACGATACTGCTTGGCCTGTGCGCTGTCGGCATCCTCATGTCGTTCCTCACGAAGGATTACATCGTCGAGACGCAGACGCAGGAGCTGCTCCGCAAGGCGAAGCGGGTCAATCTGACGATCCAGAACGTCCGCGAAATGAACGATTCCGTCAAAGATTTGCTCGTCTTCCTCGATCAATCGTTCGATACCCGGATCTGGGTGTTCGACCGCAGCGGGCAGATCGTCGCCACCTCGTCCAAGGATGAGGTCTATGTCGGCAAATCGGTCGATGCGTCCGTCGCCCAGCGGATGATCAAGGGCGAAGAAGCCGTATTGAACCTGCAGTTTGAAGGGATGAAGGACACGATGCTGTCCGTCGTCGTTCCCTGGGGCAAGGAGAAGGACGTATACGGCGGCATCGTCCTGCACGCGCCGGTCGTCGGCATGAATCAGACGATCGCGCATTTGCGCGAGACGATTCTGTGGGTCACGCTGTTTGGCATCGTCATGTCTGTGGCGATCGCCTCGCTGCTCTCCTGGTCGATCTCGCGGCCGCTGCGGCAGATCGAGAAGGTGGCGACGCGCATCGGCCTGGGCGATTACAGCGAGCGGATCGACGTGAAAGCGAAGGACGAGATCGGCGAGCTGGCCGGGACGATCAACCGGATGGTCGAGCAGCTCGAGAAGATCGACCGGGAGAAGCGCAAACTGGAGCAGATCCGGATCGATTTTTTGGGCAACGTCTCGCATGAGCTGAGAACGCCGCTGACGGCGATGCAAGGATTTTTGGAGGCGCTGCAGGACGGGCTGATCGTCGATCAGGCAAGACCGAAATATTACGACATTATTTACAAAGAAACGCTGCATATGAGCCGCTTGGTCGACGATATTATGGATTTGGTAAAATTAGAAAATAATGCCATTGAACTCGAGCGCCGGCCGGTCGAGATCGAGCCGCTGCTGAAGCAGTGCATGTACCGGTTTACCCCGGAAGCGGCGGAGAAGGGGACGGCTCTCGCACTGGAGGTTCATCCGGCGACGCCGCTCGTGTTCGCAGACCCGGACCGGCTGCAGCAAATCGTCAACAATCTGGTGAAGAATGCCTTGAAATTTACCGATCACGGCACGATTCGGCTCGCCGCAGCGCCGAAGGAGAACGGAATAAGCATCGTCGTGTCCGATACCGGCACGGGAATCTCCCCCGAGGATCAGGAATTGATCTGGGAACGGTTCTTCAAGGCGGACCGGGGACGGTCCAAAACGAAGGGCACCGGGCTTGGCCTCGCCATCGTCCGGGAGCTGGTCTCGCTGCACGAAGGGAAAATCACGGTCGCGAGCGAGGTCGGCAAAGGCACCGCTTTCGAGGTATGGCTTCCGCAGGCATCATGATTACACACAGGGCAAACAAAGAGGAGGATTCCCATGATCAAGAGGTGGGAGAACGCGTTCGGCATCGATTTGGGGACGTCGAGCACAATCATTTATCAGAAGGGCAAGGGCATCGTGCTGCACGAGCCAACCGTCGTCGCCATCGACGAGGAGAACGGCAGCGTCAGGGCGATCGGCACCGAGGCGCAGGCGATGATCGGCCGGACGCCGGGCCGCCTGAGCATCGTCTATCCGCTGAAGGATGGCGTCATCGCCAATTACGATTCGACAACGCTGATGCTTCAGCACTTTTTTCGCAAAATTCAGGGGCGCACGCCATGGTTTCGCGGCGCGCGCATTTTCATCTCGGTCCCGAGCGGGGTAACCAACGTGCAGAAGAGAGCCGTCGAGGAGACGGTCATCCACAAGGGGGCGCGCAAGGCCGTGGCGATCGAGGAGCCACTGGCGGCGGCGCTCGGGGCGGGGCTGCCCGTCGAGGAGCCGATCGGCAGCATGGTGGTCGATATCGGCGGCGGGACGACGCAGGTGGCGATCATCTCGCTCGGAGGCGTCGTCGTCAGCCGCTCGACCCGCCGCGCCGGCATGTCCATCGACCGCGACATCATCGATTACGTGAAGCGCAGGTACAATCTGGCCATCGGGGAGCGGACTGCCGAGGAGCTGAAGAAGGCGATCGGCACAGCCGTCAAGCCTGAGGAGAACTCGCAGATGACGATCCGCGGTCGCGACCAGGTGAGCGGGCTGCCCAAGACGATTGCGGTAAGCGCCGCGGAAATCTACGAGTTGCTGGACGATTTCCTGCAGTCGGTGACGGAGTCGATCCGCCTTACGCTGGAGCAGTGCCCGCCGGAGCTGGCCGGCGACGTGATGGAGCGGGGCATTCTGCTGTGCGGCGGCGGCGCGCTGCTCAGAGGCCTGGACAAGCGGCTGCAGGACGAGACGGGCGTGCCCGTCATCGTGGCCGATCAGCCGCAGGAATGCACCGCGCTCGGCGCCGGCAAAATGCTCGAATTCAAGGAGCTGCGCGCTTGACGGACAAGCCGGGGCATCCCGGAGCTTGACCGCGAATACATACGACGGCGAAGCGGAGGGGCGAAGCAAGCAGGCAATGCGCGGGCCGCGGGCGGGAAGGCGAGCTGGCGGGCGGGGAAGCGAGGCCGGAGGTTAGATAGCGGGCGGGAAGCGAGACCGACGGGCATGATAGCGACGGGGAAAGCGGGACCGGCACGGCCCTAAGCATCGGCCAGGAAGCGACTTCGGCGATCGCCTGCTGCGGGCGCAGTTTGCGCCCCGGCGTTTGACAAAGCGGGCGCGGCGCTGCATGATGGAGATAGCGCCGGAGACGGCCTGTCCGGCGCGGACCATAAGCGAAGGTGATAGCGGATGAAAAAGCTGCTGCAGCTGCCCGTCAAGGTGTACCGCAGGTGGATATCGCCGCTGAAGCCGCCGACCTGCCGCTTTTACCCGACCTGCTCGGCCTATGCGCTCGAGGCGCTCGAGAAGCACGGGGCGGCGCGCGGAACGTGGCTTGCGGTGAAGCGCATCGCCAAGTGCCATCCGTTCCATCCGGGCGGCATCGATCACGTGCCGGACGCCCCGGGGCGCCGGTCGAAAGCGGACGGTCGCGGTTAGCGGCGGCGCGGCTCGCTTGTCCGGCTGCGGCATAGCCTGCCAGGCGAGATGCGAACAGGTGCGCCGGCTGATGCCGCTTCCCGGGGCGGACAATCGCACCGGGCTTGCGCCGCTTGACACGGCCCTGCCGCATTCGATATGATGTAGTTTAATCGAACCAACATATGTCAGCATCCCATGAACGGATAAGTACCCTGCGGGAAGCCGCTCAGAGAGCCGGGACAGGTGCGAGCCGGCCGGCAGCAAGCGGGGGAAGATGGTCCGGGAGGATACGGGGGCGAGCGGCCTTGGCCGGGATAAGGACAAGCGTAAGCCTTCGTCGCGGTCTCCGGCGATATCGGAGCGTCGACAGACACTGAGCCCCGCCTGCCGCGCCGGCAAAGCTTTTTCAGGCGTTTCACAACGGGGGAAGTTGGGTGGTACCACGTGAGCGAGAGCTCTCGTCCCAAGCGGACGGGGGCTTTTTTTGTTACGGAAAGTTTAACTTTGCTAATGGCTTAAAGCGAAGTGCGACTTTCTGTACCAAGAAAAACGACCGCTAGACCGCGGCCCGCTCATCCTTGAATAGACGTCGATAGACGTTTTTCTTAATTTTCGCATCTGCGAAGGAGGAAACAGGCAATGACTGACAAAAAGACGTTTTATTTGACGACGCCGATTTATTACCCCAGCGACAAGCTGCACATCGGCCATGCCTATTCGACGGTGGCGGGCGATGCGATGGCCAGGTATAAGCGGCTTCGCGGCTTTGATGTCATGTACTTGACGGGGACGGACGAGCACGGGCAAAAGATCGAGCGCAAAGCTCAGGAGGCCGGCAAAACGCCGCAGCAGTTCGTCGACGACATCGTCGCCGGCATCAAGGAGCTGTGGAAGAAGCTTGACATCTCCTACGACGATTTCATCCGTACGACGGACGAGCGCCACAAGAAGGCGGTCGAGAAAATTTTCACTCGACTGATGGAGCAGGACGACATTTATTTAGGACACTACGAAGGCTGGTATTGTACGCCCTGCGAATCGTTCTTCCTCGAGAACAAGCTGGAAAACGGCAATTGTCCCGATTGCGGACGGCCGGTGGAATGGGTGAAGGAGGAGAGCTATTTCTTCCGCCTGCAAAAATATGCCGACCGCCTCATTCGCCATTACGAGGAGCATCCGGAGTTTATTCAGCCAGAGTCGCGCCGCAACGAGATGATCAACAACTTTATCAAGCCAGGGCTGGAGGACCTTGCCGTCTCGCGCACGACGTTCGATTGGGGCATCAAGGTGCCGGGCAATCCGAAGCACGTCATCTACGTGTGGATCGACGCTCTGACCAACTACATCACGGCGCTCGGGTACGAGAGCGGCGACGACGCCAAGTTCCGCGCCTATTGGCCGGCCGACGTGCATCTGATGAGCAAGGAGATTGTCCGCTTCCATACGATCATTTGGCCGTGCCTCTTGATGGCGCTGGATCTGCCGCTGCCGAAGCGGGTATTCGCCCACGGCTGGCTGCTCATGAAGGACGGCAAAATGTCCAAGTCCAAGGGCAACGTCGTCGATCCGGTCGTGCTGACCGACCGCTACGGCCTTGATGCGCTGCGCTATTATTTGCTGCGCGAGGTGCCGTTCGGCTCGGACGGCACGTTCACGCCGGAAAGCTTCGTGGAGCGCATCAACTACGATCTGTGCAACGATCTCGGCAACCTGCTCAGCCGCACGGTCGTCATGATCGACAAGTATTTCGGCGGGATGGTTCCGGAATACGTGCCGGGCGCTACCGATTTTGACGCCTCGCTGCTGGCAACGGCTAAGGATACGGTAGCCAAGGTGGAGGAAGCGATGGAAAACATGGAGTTTTCCGTGGCGCTCTCGGCGATTTGGAACCTGATCGGCCGGACGAACAAATATATCGACGAGACCCAGCCGTGGATGCTGGTCAAGGACGAGGCGAAGCGTCCGACGCTTGGCTCCGTGCTCTACTGCCTGGCAGAGAACCTGCGGATCGCTTCGGTGCTGCTGCAGCCGTTCCTGACGCAGACGCCGGCGAAAATTTGGGAGCAGCTCGGCGTGAGCGGCCGGACGGAGCTGACCTCCTGGGAGTCTGTGCTCAGCTTTGGCGCGCTGCCGGCCGGCACTCGGGTAAGCCGCGGCGAGCTGCTGTTCCCGCGGCTGGACGCGGAGGCGGAGGCTGCCTACATCGCCCAGACGATGAGCGGAGGAACGGCAGCTGCCGCTCAGGCCGAGCCTGCGGCTGAGGCTGCCGGGACGCCTGCCGCCCAGGAAAGCGCCAAGTCCGCGCAGCCGGAGGAGGCCGGGGAGACGGCGCCGGAGATCAACATCGACGACTTCATGAAAGTGGAGCTGCGGGTCGCCCAGGTCATCGCCGCCGAGCCGGTGAAGAAGGCCGACAAGCTGCTGAAGCTGCAGCTCGATCTCGGTTACGAGCAGCGTCAGGTCGTCTCGGGCATCGCCAAATATTACACGCCGGAGCAAATGATCGGCCGCAAAGTCATCTGCGTCACGAACCTGAAGCCGGTCAAGCTGCGTGGAGAATGGTCGCAAGGCATGATTTTGGCTGCGTCCAAAGGCGATCAGCTGACGCTGGCGACAGTTTCTGATGAAATCCCGAACGGTTCTGTGGTAAAATAAGTATTGTTCACGTGAACAATGAAACCAGACCTAAGTTTGGGAGGTTATTCCACAATGTCCAAAGACGGTATGAACTATGCTCCGCAAGGCAAGCCGAATCCTGTAGTGAAGCCCGGCGAATTCGCATTTGCGGCGACCGGGCTCGATCACGGGCATATTTACGGCATGTGCAACGGGTTGATTGAAGCCGGCGCCGATCTAATTGCCGTCTACGATCCGGACCCGCAGAAGGTGGAAGCCTTCGTCAAGCGGTTCCCTCAAGCGAAGGCTGTCTCCTCGGAGGCGGAAATTTTGCAGGACCCGCGCATCAAGCTGGTGGCCGGCGCGGCCGTCCCTTCCGAGCGGTGCGCGCTCGGGCTGCGGGTCATGGATGCGGGCAAGGACTACTTCACCGACAAGACGCCGTTCACGACGCTTGCGCAGCTGGAAGAGGCCCGCGCCAAGGTGAAGGAAACCGGCCGCAAGTACATGGTCTATTACAGCGAGCGGCTGCATGTGGAAAGCGCGATGTTTGCCGGCGAGCTGATCGAGCAGGGCGCGATCGGCCGTGTCGTGCAGGTGATGGGCTGGGGACCGCACCGCCTGAATGCGCCGTCCCGTCCGCAATGGTTCTTCGAGCGCGAGAAGTACGGCGGCATTCTGTGCGACATCGGCAGCCATCAGATCGAGCAGTTCCTGTTCTATAGCGGCGCCAGGGACGCCCAGGTGACGAGCAGCCGCGTCGCCAACTACAACAACAAGGAATACCCCGAGCTGGAAGATTTCGGCGACGCGACGCTCGTCGGCGACAACGGCGCGACATTCTACTTCCGCGTCGACTGGCTGACGCCGGAGGGGCTCGGCACATGGGGCGACGGCCGGACGATCATTCTCGGCACAGACGGCTACATCGAGCTGCGCAAATATATCGACATCGCCCGCGATCCGCAGGGCGACCACCTGTATCTCGTCAACGGCGAGGGAACGAAGCATTACGAGCTGAAAGGCAAGGTCGGGTATCCGTTCTTCGGCAAGCTGATCCTCGACTGCATCCATCGCACGGAGAACGCCATGACGCAGGAGCATGCCTTCAAAGCGGCCGAGCTGTGCCTGAAGGCTCAGCAGCAGGCTGTACGTGTGGAATAATCGCTTTTCATTGGAATGGGACGGCCCTCCGGAGCGCGTGCGCTTCGGGGGGCTTTCCTGTTATTGACGTTTCCGAAGGTCGAACATGCTTGAAAAACGTAAAAATTACTTTTACCCGTTGACACTGTCCCGATCCGCCCGTATAATCTTCCTTGTCTATTAAAAAATATTACGATTAATATCGCTACATAAGGGGAGAAATCATGATGTATGGAAGATTCAGTCAATCGTTAAAGCGGCAGCCTAAGGCTGACAGCGGGAAGGAACGGGAAGCGGGGAGGCTGCTTGCCATGTTCCGCCTCAAGGCTCAAGGCGGCGCTGCGCCGAGAGGCAGGCGGGGCAGCGGGAAATTGGCTGCGGCGCTGGCGCTGGCGCTGATCGGCTCGCTGCTGCTGTCGGCATGCGGCCGGCCGCAGCAGACGCTGGCGGAAGACAAGATCAATGTCGTCGCCAGCTTTTATCCGCTGTACGATTTTGCAACCAAGATCGGCGGCGAGCATGTCAACGTGATCAATCTGGTGCCGACCGGCGTCGAGCCGCACGATTGGTCGCCGAAGAGCCGCGATATGCAAAATATAACGCAGTCCGACCTGTTCTTCTATCTTGGCGCCGGCTTCGAGGGCTGGGTTGACGATACGCTGAAAAGCATCAAGAGGGACGCCAAAGTGACGGTTGTCGAAGCGGGCCAAGGCGTGGAGCTGATCGCCGCCGCGGGCGACGGTCACGACCACGGTCACGGCAGCGAGGCGGAGCACGGGCATGAGGGCGAGGGCGCGGTCGGCAATAGCGCTGAGCATGGGCATGAGGGCGAGGCCGCGGTCGGCAATAGCACTGAGCATGGGCATGAGGGCGAGGCTGCGGTCGGCAATAGCGCTGAGCATGGGCATGAGGGCGAGGCTGCGGTCGGCAATAGCGCTGAGCATGGGCATGAGGGCGAGGCTGCGGTCGGCAATAGCGCCGAGCATGGGCATGAGGATGAGGCCGCGGTCGGCAATAGCGCCGAGCATGGGCATGAGGGCGAGGCCGCGGTCGGCAATAGCGCTGAGCACGATCATGAAGAAGAGTCGGGCCACAGTCATGACGGCGAAGCCGGACACTCGCATGCTGGCTCCTCCGATCCGCATATTTGGCTCAGCCCGCTGAACGCCAAGACGATCGCCGCCAATATCAAGGATGCGCTGATCCAGGTCGACGGCGGGCATAAAGCGGACTACGAAGCGAACTATGCTCGCTTCGCCGCGCAGCTCGATCAGCTGCATGAGGAATACAAGCGGGAGCTCGCTGCGACGAGCCGCAAGGAAATCGTCGTCACGCACCAGTCGTTCGGTTATTTGGCCAAGGAATACGGCCTGATCCAGATGCCGATTATGGGACTGTCTCCGGACGCCGAACCGACGGCAGGCACGATGAAGGAAATTCTTGATTTCATCAAAGAGCATCAGGTCAAATATATTTTCTTCGAGGAGCTGGTCTCCGACAAGCTGGCCAAATCGCTGGCCCGGGACGCCGGCGTCGAGACGCTCGTGCTCAACCCGATCGAAGGATTGACCGATGAACAGGCCGCCAGCGGCGCGGATTATCTCTCGATCATGAAAGATAATTTGAATAATTTATTAAAAGCGTTAAAATAGAAAGGGAGACTTTCCGAATAGTTAGGAGCGTTAGTCATGCTAACGAATGCTCAGCCGGGATGTCATCAGAAGATCGTTGCGATCGATGACGTCTCTTTTTCTTATGAAAACAAACAAATTATTAGCGGCCTAACCTTTTCCGTGCTGGAGCGCGACTTCGTCGGCCTGATCGGATCGAACGGGGCGGGGAAGACGACCTTGCTCAAGATGATCGTCGGCCTGCTGAAGCCTGCGAGCGGGGAAATTCGCCTGTTTGGCGAGCCGATCGGCCAGTTCGAAGGCTGGGAGCGGATCGGCTATGTGCCGCAGAAGAACGCCTTCAACCCGCTGTTCCCGGCGACGGTGCGCGAGGTCGTGTTGTCGGGGCTGTACGGCAAGAAAAAAATGTTCCGCCGCCTGACCAGAGCCGAGCAGCAGAAGGCCGACGACGCCATGTATGCGATGCGCATCGAGGATTTGGCCAGCCGCCGCATCGGCCAGCTGTCAGGGGGGCAGCAGCAGCGGGTGTTTTTGGCCCGGGCGCTCGTGAACAATCCCGAGCTGCTGATTTTGGACGAGCCGACCGTCGGCATTGACGCGGAGACGCAGGCTGACTTTTTCCGGATGATCCGCCATATGCATGAGCATCACCGGATCACGTTCATCATGGTCTCGCACGACATGGATATGATGAAGGCTTACCTCGGCTCCGAGCCTTTGCAAAAGAGCGGAGGGCTTTCGTTTTATGTAAGGCATACTCACGAGCCGCAGGACTGCAAGGAGACGAACTGGACCCATTCGATCGGCCAGCTAAGGGAGAGCGCCGGAGTATAATCGGCTATGGCCTCATGGTCAGGCCGCAAGACGCCGGTTGCATTCGCATCGCATCGGGGGCCGTGCCTGCCCGGCCGTACACGCGCGGCCCGGCACGTCGTTTCATGAAGAGGAGAGGGAAGACGTTTGGATATTTTTGCGGAATATTTTTTTCAGCGGGCGCTGATCGGCGGGGCCTTGATCGGTCTGGCTGCTCCGCTGATGGGCGTATTTCTGGTGCTGCGCCGGCTGTCCATGATCGGAGATACGCTGGCGCATGTGTCCATCGCGGGTATCGCGCTCGGCTTCTTGCTGGGCATATACCCGCTGGGCGTCGGGCTGGTGTTCGCGTTGCTCGCCTCCTACGGGATCGAGAGGCTGCGCCGGGCCTACAGGACGTACGCCGAGCTGTCCATCGCCATCATCATGTCCGGCGGCGTGGCGCTGGCGACGATGCTGTTTACGCTCGGCCGAGGCTTCAATATGAACGTCATGAGCTATTTTTTCGGGAGCATATACACGCTTGATTATACGGACCTGGCCGTGGTAGGGGCCGTCACGGTGCTCATCGTTGTCATGGTGGCCGTCAATTACAAGGAGATGTTCCTGATGTTTTTCGACGAGGATGCGGCAGGGGTAAGCGGCCTTCCCGTTCGCGCCTACAACATTATGATCACGATGCTGACGGCGCTCGTCATCAGCGTCTCGATCAAGATTGTCGGAGCGCTGCTCGTCTCCTCACTGCTGACGATCCCGGTGGCCTGCAGTCTGCTCGTCGCCCGTTCGTTCCGGCATTCGGTGCTGTGGTCGGTGTTGTTCGCCGAGGCGGCGGTGCTGCTCGGTCTGGTTGCCGCAGGGATCTGGGACCTGGCTCCCGGGGCGACGGTCGTTCTTGTCCTGATTGCGATACTGATCGGCATATTGTTTATTAAGAGAGGGTTCAAGCTTTGACGCTGGAGCGCTCGAAACGAAAGCAAGGAGTGGTATAACGGATGGAACTGAATGTATGGATTGCGCTTTGGGCCGGCTTCGCTTCCTTTATCTCGCCGTGCTGCTTGCCGCTGTACCCGTCCTATTTGTCGTATATCACCGGCATTTCCGTAAGCCAGCTGAAAAATCCGGGGGCGGACGCCAACATTCGCATCCGGACCGTCTCCCATACGCTGTTTTTCATCCTCGGTTTCTCCGTTATTTTCTACAGCCTGGGCTTAAGCGCCGGTCTGATCTCCAATTTGTTCGTCGATTACCGGGAGCTGCTCAGGCAAATTGCGGCGATTCTTATATTGGTAATGGGCTTGTTCCTGCTTGGCATTTTTCAACCGCAATTTCTCATGAAGGAGCGCAAGCTGCAGCTGAAGTGGAAGCCGGCCGGTTATCTCGGCTCGCTGCTGATCGGCATGGGCTTTGCCGCAGGCTGGTCACCCTGCATCGGCCCGATCTTGACCGCCATGCTGGCGCTGGCGACGACCGAGCCGGGCTCGTGGACGAAGCTGATTACGGCATACTCGCTCGGCTTCGCCATTCCGTTCTTCGCGCTCGCTTTCTTCATCGGCTCGACCAAATGGATTCTTCGCTATTCCGGCAAAATCATGAAGGTCGGCGGCGCGCTGATGGTCGTCGTCGCCGTGCTGCTGTATACGGATCAGATGACGCGAATCACCATGTGGCTACTCAGCATTACCCCGGAATGGATGAAGGTGTAGCCGCGGCGGATGTCGCGGCGGATGTTATGTGAAATAGTCGATGGTGGCTTCGGGAAAGTTTTCGAAAATGCGCTCGGTAATGAATTCTCTTAAGGCATCGGCTTGTTCATCCGGGTATACATATTTTCCCTGGCCCCACCGGCCCCATTTGTATTTCCGCTTCGTCTCGTCCATTTCCAGCTTCGTTCTCGGATACCTTCGCAAAATGACGTTTTTGGCCGTTTTCGTGAAACGATGCTGGATCAGCTCAAACGTCAGTCCCGAAGCCGCTTCCTCCGGAAGGGCTTCTTTTAATTGCATGAGCAGCTTCGCGTACCCTTCCTCCCAGCCTTCGTGCCAAATGATCGGAGCGATGATGAAGCCGAGCGGATAACCGGCGCGCGCTACTTTGCCCGCGGCTGCAAGCCGGTCGCTCAGCCCGGAGGTAGCGGGCTCGAAATGCTTGATGACGTATTCCGCGTTGACGCTGAAGCGGATTCGGGTATGTCCGTTGTGCTTAGCGTCCAATAGCGGCTCCACATGATGAAATTTGGTCACGAAGCGGAGGCGTCCAAGCGGCTGCTGCCCCATAAATTCAATGCATTCCTTGAGCGATCCCGAGATGTGCTCCAGGCCGACCGGGTCGGAAGTGCAGGCGGCCTCGAAGCGGGTCATTTCCGGCGCGCGCTCGTCGATATACTTCTTCGCCTGCGCCAATATTTCGTCTGTGTTGACGTATACCCTAAGATAAGGCTTCGCTCCGAGCGTTGTCTGCAAATAGCAGTAGTGACAGTGAGCCATGCAGCCGGTCGCGATCGGGATGGCATATTCGGCAGAGGGCTTGGACGTATCGAACTTCAGTGTTTTGCGGATGCCGACGACGAGCGTGCGCTTGGCGATCCGGTACTTCTCCAGCTCGCTCTCGCCGGGCAAATCCGTGATCCGGTTATGGGACGTTGTCATCCGGACGGGGAGTCCTTCCCGCTCGGCCCATGCCATAATCGCTTGGCCCTTCGGGTAGTCCAGCGCGTTCGGCTCGAAATAGACGAGCTCCGGGATGAATACCCCCGGACTGCGCGTTGCAGGAATGAGCAATTGTTCGGCCAAGACGGTTCAGCCTCCTGGTGAATTGTGTTAGATTTGTAATGGGATGGGCGGATATAACTTGCCCGGGACGAACCGCTGTGGTATAGTATAAAGCGCTCAAACCTGATGAATTAGCGTGAAATGCCGATCCTTATCATTTACCTCAGGCGGCGACGAACGATGCGGGAAAGATGGATTCGTTATGTCGCCCATCTCGAACGTTAATATCATGATGCTGCGGCTTCCGTTTTAGTCATGGCAAATTCCATGCACGGGCGCCGGCGGACTTGCTTTGGGCGCAGAAAGAAGTGTATCATAGATGTATTGTACGGTTACGGGAGGAACGCGGATGGCAACGCCGAGCATGGAAGATTATTTGGAAAGAATCTATAAATTAATCGACGAGAAGGGCTACGCGCGCGTCTCCGATATAGCGGAAGGCCTGGAAGTGCACCCGTCTTCCGTGACGAAGATGATCCAGAAGCTGGATAAGGACAATTACTTGGTGTACGAGAAGTACCGCGGGCTTGTGCTGACGTCCAAAGGGCAGAAGATGGGCAAACGGCTTGTCGACAGGCACGAGCTGCTGGAGGAGTTTCTGAAGCTGATCGGCGTATCGGAAGATACGATTTACAAGGATGTGGAAGGAATCGAGCATCACTTGAGCTGGGATTCCATCACATGCATAGAGACGCTGCTGGAATATTTCCGCAGAGATCCTTCGCGGATCGAAGAGCTGATGAAGCTGAAGAAGGAGCTTGAGGAATCGTAAGGCGAGTCGCCGTAAGGCAAAAAGGAAGAGCAAGATACGTAAAGGGAAGGCACCTGTTCCGGAAGGGACGGGTGTTTTTTAGGTATATGGACATTCCGTCCTCTCATACATAGGGAGTGGGAGCAAGCAGAAGGCAGAGGGGGGACGGGTCATGGATATCAATGCCGTATTTGAAGGCGGAGGGGTCAAAGGAATCGCTTTGGCTGGGGCGGTACAGGCTGCGGAGCAGAGGGGCATCCGGTTTAGCCGGGTTGCGGGAACGTCGTCCGGGGCGATCGTCGCCGCATTGGTGGCCGCTGGATATACGGCCGCCGAAATGAAGCAGCTGATCGAGGCGATGCCCTTCCGCAGCTTCCTGCAGCGCGCGCCCTTGTTTAACACGAAGTGGATCGGGCCGGTGACCCGGCTTTTTATCAAAAAAGGGCTTTATTCGGGCGAAGCGCTGGAGGAATGGGTTCGCGACCTGCTGCAGGCCAAAGGCATCCGCACGTTCGGCGATTTGCGTCCGGAGCAGCTGCGCATTATCGCTTCCGACATTTCGGGCCGCAAGCTGCTCGTGCTGCCGGATGACATCGCCCAATACGGCCTGAACCCGAAGCAGCTGTCTGTCGCCAAGGCCGTTCGCATGAGCGCCAGCATACCGTACTTCTTCGATCCGGTCGTTATCCGCAAGAAAGCGTCCTGCCGCCTGCCTGGCGAAACGTTCGCCGATCAGTTCGTCTATATTGTCGATGGCGGGCTGCTCAGCAACTTTCCGCTCTGGTTGTTCGATCAGGCGAACGATTCGCCGCAGGGGGCGCTCGTCCCGACGATCGGCTTCCGGCTGGTCGGCCGGAGCCAGCTTGCGCCGAGTACGATCAGGGGGCCACTGTCCATGCTGAAGGCGCTTGTCCGCACGATGCTTGACGCTCACGACGAGCGGTACATCGAAGAGGAGAACCGGTTTCGGACCGTAAAAATCCCGACGCACGGCATCAGCATCACCGACTTCGATATAAGCGCGGAGGACAGCAAGCAGCTGTACGAGTCAGGCTACTACTCGACCAGCGCCTTCTTCAACAGATGGAAAATGTCGGATTACAAGCACAACTATATCGCTTATGTGCAGCGCCGCAAATCCAAGCTGGCCGATTCCAAGGTGACAAGCCTGCCGTCGTAATATTAATGATACTTGGGAGGTTCGTCGGAGGAATCTTTGCTGCCGGGGATGACCCGGAATTTGGCGTTGCGGGTTTTGCCCCGCGGCTTTCGCCCGCCGCCGCTCCACTTGAAGCGTCTCCAGCGGTCCGGCGGGAACTTGTACAGCAGGAAAATAACGGCGAATACGGCAATCGGAATAATCAGGTTGCTGATGCTGACGAGCAGCCCGATCGCCAAGAGGCCAAAGACGACGTACATTCCTATATTGCGGTTACGCAACTTCGATCCCTCCATTCGATGGCACAATCATCCGCTTTAAGTCCGGGCGGCCTGCCGGTCCAGTTCGCGCATCC
Source organism: Paenibacillus ginsengihumi DSM 21568 (assembly GCF_000380965.1). GTDB lineage: Bacteria > Bacillota > Bacilli > Paenibacillales > NBRC-103111 > Paenibacillus_G > Paenibacillus_G ginsengihumi. The sequence continues at coordinate 206,473 of NZ_KB905548.1, forward strand.
GGTTAAAGGAAGCGATGGACACTTCCACCTGATCGTCCGTCGGCTCCTTGGTCGTAAGCAGCTGCAGCCACAGCCCCGGATAACCGAGATACCTCAGCACCGGCACATCGCGAAGACTGTTCGTAAAGCGAAGCACCTCGTAGGATACGCCGATGACGAGCGGCAGCAGCACGAGCCGCTGAATAATTCGTTCCAGGAATGATTCGTATGGGAACAAAGAATAAATAACGACCCCGACAATCACCGTGAACACGATAAAGCTGCTGCCGCAGCGGTAGTGGAGCGTGCTGAACTGCTGCACGTTTTTGACCGTGAGCTCGACGCCGGCCTCGTAGGCGCTGATCACTTTATGCTCGGCTCCGTGGTATTGAAACAGACGTTTGATCATCGGCGTCAGCGAAATGAAATAAATGTAGCCAACCAGCAACATGATTTTGATCAGGCCTTCGATCAGGTTATGGCCGATCTGGTTCGTGAAGAGGCCTGCGAACAGAAACTGTTCGATCGCTGTAGGCACCAGCGTGAAGACGAACTTCCCGAATATAAAGGACAGCACGCCGACGAACGCGACGCCGAGAATCATCGTGAGCCGGCCGGAGAGCGATTCTTTCGCCTGCTCCTTGGACTCTCCTTCCTCCTCGGCGAACGCCTCGGCCGAGAAGTTCAGATGCTGCGCTCCTTTGGCGCTCGTCTCGATAATGCCGACGACGCCGCGGAGAATCGGAATTTTTTTCAGCGTTTGGACCCAACCGATCTCCTTCTTCGGAACCTCCAAAAAATCGATGCTATGGTCTTTGCGGCGGACGGCCGTCACATGGACATGCCGGCCGGCGAACATAACTCCTTCAATTACGGCTTGTCCGCCGTATATTGCGCGCTGTTCGTTCTGCGACAATCCGACTTCACCTTCTTTAGTAGTATGATCGCACTTGCTTCTTTCCATTTTACCGAATCCGGCCTCATATTGCTACCGTGACGCCGTTTACGAAGCAAATAAATGCGCATACTAAGTTTATCCGCATTTCCCTGAAGGAGGACGGCAGCTGTGAAAGTGCAGGAAGAAACGGTTCGGCGGACGAACAAGCGGATTTTCGCGTTATACGTCGGTTTTTTTGCCGGTGTGCTGTGGGGTGGCCTGAAAATCGTCGAGCAATATTTTCATCTTACTTCGCTGTCGCCGGGCTTTTTGATCGAGCCTTTCTATAAGCATTCGTTTCTGTCGGCATGGCCGGGCTATTTGCTTGGCTGGGGCAGCTTTATTTTATTTTCGATCCTCGCTTCCCTGATCTACGCGATCGCACTGGCCAAAGCGAAGGGGCCATGGCCCGGCATCTGCTATGGCTTGCTGTGGTGGGGCCTCATTTTTTTGCTGATCGGCCCGCTCTCCGGCATGACCGAATGGATCGCGTATATGGACTGGAATACGATTTCGACCGATGCCTGCCTGTTCGTGCTGTGGGGCTTGTTCATCGGCTATTCGATTTCGTTCGAATTTACGGAGGAGCGGACGCGGGAGCCGTTTTCGCCGAAAAGGAAGGGCCCGCAGCCCGAATAACCCGCAGCCTGGCCAAAAAAAGATTCTCAAACCGAAGAAAGTTATGGTAAAATGGCTGAGTGTGTGTTAACCGACGGAAGGGGGCATCACCGGATGAAGCGGATCTTGCTGCTGAACGGTCCCAATCTGAATCTGCTCGGCATTCGGGAGCCGGGCGTCTACGGGCAGACGACGCTGCAAGCCATTGAGGAACGGGTTAGCCGGCTGGCGGCCGAGCTCGGGGTTCAGGTCGAATGCTTCCAATCGAATCACGAAGGGGCCTTGATCGACCGCATCCATGCCGCATACGGCAGCTTCGACGGCATTATGATCAATCCGGGGGCGCTGACCCATTACAGCTACGCGCTCCGCGATGCGTTCAGCTCCGTTGGCATTCCGGCCGTGGAGGTCCATATTTCCAACATCCATAAGAGAGAAGCCTTCCGGCATACGTCGGTGATCGCCCCGGCGATCGTAGGGCAGATCAGCGGCTTCGGCGCGGACAGCTACGAGCTCGGGCTTCGGGCATTGGTCCTACATCTCTCGCGAATGGAGGAATAAGGATGCAGCAGGAACGACTGGCGCGCTTGCGCACGCTGATGGAGGAGCGGGGCTTGCCGGCGCTGCTCGTTACGAATGCGACAAACCGACGGTATATGACCGGGTTCACCGGGTCGGCCGGATATGTGCTGATTACCGGGGACCGGGCGATGCTGCTGACGGATTTTCGTTATATGACGCAGGCGCCGCAGCAGGCGGCCGGCTACGAAGTGATCGAGCATGCGCCGAAGGCGGCCGAGACGATCAAGGATGTTCTGGACAAGCTGAAGATCGGCAAGCTCGGCTTCGAGCAGAACGATCTCACCTTCGGGACTTACCGGTCGTATGCGGAGACGCTAACCGGCATTGAGCTGGTGCCGACCGACTCGCTCGTCGAGACGATCCGCATGATCAAGGACGCATCCGAGATCGCCGTGATGAAGGAAGCGGCTCAGCTTGCCGACCGCACTTTTTCGCATATTCTCGGGCTGCTAAAGCCTGGGGTCAAGGAATCGGACATCGCGCTGGAGATCGAGATGTTCGTGCGCCGCGAAGGCGCTTCTTCCACGTCGTTCGAGACGATCGTCGCCTCGGGCGAGCGTTCCGCGTTGCCTCACGGCGTAGCCAGCGATCGGGTGCTTAAGCCGAACGAGTTCGTCAAGATGGATTTCGGGGCGCATTACAAGGGCTATTGCTCCGATATTACGCGCACGGTCGTGCTTGGCACGCCGACGGCGAAGCATAAGGAGATTTACGAGATTGTGCTGGAAGCGCAACTCGCCGCGCTGGCCGGCATTCGCCCGGGCATGACGGGCAAGGAAGCCGACGCGATCGCCCGCGACATCATCCGGCGGCACGGGTACGGCGATTGCTTCGGCCACGGGCTCGGTCACGGCCTCGGACTTGACATACACGAGGCGCCGCGACTGTCCGTCTCCGGCGATATCGTGCTGCAGCCGGGAATGACGGTGACCGTCGAGCCGGGAATTTATGTGCCGGGCTTCGGCGGCGTCCGGATTGAGGACGATATCGTCATCACCGAAAGCGGCAACGAACGGCTGACGAGCTCGACCAAAGAGCTGATTGCGATCGCGTGAGGTTTGGCGCGGGAGGGCTCGCGGCTTGGCTTCTCGGCCTTCTTTGCTTCGGCGTCGCGGGCTTCTCCGGCTTCTCAGCATCTCGGGCTTGACTGTCCGGGCTTGATGATCCGGTCTTGAAGCCGCTCCGATTTTGTGGAATCGGCACACCAGCTCGCGCGGCCTTGTGTTTTAACCCTTGAATGAAGCCCCGGCATCCGATAAGATAGATCGTTGGGGCCGTTCATCATGAAGGCGTAACCCGGCAGCCGGTCGTCGCCGCTGGAGGCAGGCAATGGTTGGCTGATTCGATTGCAATCGCAACACCGACCCTTATCGCTCCCGTCAGTGCTTCGCCGTCTGCTTAATATATTAGGGAGGTATTTTTGCAGTGATTTCCGTTAACGATTTTAAGACAGGCCTGACCATTGAAGTAGACGGCGATCTGTTCACCGTCCTCGAATTCCAGCACGTCAAGCCGGGCAAGGGCGCCGCATTCGTCCGCTCCAAGCTGAAGAACCTGCGCAACGGCAATATCAACGAGCGCACGTTCCGCGCGGGGGAGAACGTCAACCGTGCGCATATCGAGAACCGCCAAATGCAATATTTGTACGCTTCCGGCCAGGAGCATACGTTCATGGATACGGAGACGTTCGACCAGATTACGCTGGAAGCCAAGCAAATCAAGTGGGAGCTGAATTTCCTGCGCGAGAACATGAACATCAACATCATGAGCTACCAAGGCGAAATTCTCGGCATTAGCCTGCCGAACAGCGTCGAGCTGAAGGTCGTCGAGACGGAGCCGGGCATCAAGGGCAATACCGCTACCGGCGCTACGAAGAACGCCAAGCTCGAAACCGGCCTGAACGTGCAGGTGCCGCTCTTCATTAACGAAGGGGACGTGCTCTTGATCGATACCCGTGAAGGAACCTATATTTCGCGCGCTTAAGACCCGCGCTATGCATGGCGAACCTGCTCCGAACAAGGGGCGGGTTCGCTGCATTTACGGGCTCGCTGCGTTTACGCCTGTGCCCGGCCCTCGCGCCATCTCCCGATCAGCTACCGCCTTGCCCGAATCTGTGGTTCCGAGGGCGCTGTGCGGCTGGCCGGGCCAGCTCCAGCCCTGGCTCAGCTCTAGCCCCGGCTCAGCTCCAGCCTAGCTTCAGCCCTAGCTCAGCTCTAGCCCCGGCTCAACTCCAGCCTAGCTTCAGCCCTGGCTCAGCTCCAGTTCTAGCTTCACCCAGTCATATCGGCTGGCTTTCTCTCAGCCAGACATTCGCTCCAATAGAGCGAAAACCGATCCCTTACTCATCCACAGCCAAAAGCGCAAAGGATCGAAAACGAATCGGGCATTTTGAAAATGCCACATTCGCCAAAGCATGAAAGCAAAGTGCGACTTTCCGTACTTAGAAAACTATGAGTTCTGCTCGAGGTCTTTGTTCGTGCGAACCGATAATTTGCAGCGACAGGCTGCGACGGGGGATACTGAACCGGCGGCCCTGAACTCTGCGTTAGCGGTCGAACTTCGTAGTAGCGCTGAAACTTTGTATTAGCGAGCGAATTCCGTAGTAGCGCTGAAACTTTGTATTAGCGAGCGAATTCCGTAGTAGCGCTGAAACTTTGTATTAGCGAGCGAACTCCGTAATAGCGCTGAAACTTTGTATTAGCGAGCGAACCCCGCGTTAGCTTCAAACTCCATGGCAGCGATCGAGCTCTAGGTAGCGCTCAAACTCCGTATTTGCGGTCGAACTCCACGGTAGCGGGCGATCGAACTTCGAGTTAGCCGCCGAACTCCGCGCTGGCCCCCGCACTCCGCGTTGGCGCTGCCCCTCCTCGGACACCCCCAGGCACATGAGGCGACGAATCCTGCAAAAAATGCAACATTTTCCGCATCTTACGCACAAGAGGGAGGGGAATGTTGCATTTCGTGCAACAATTTGGGTGCGATTGGCTTCAACCCCGGGAACATCGCCCGAAATGTTGTATTTTTTACAATATTGAGCCGCAAATAGCGCTTATCCCCCCGTTTTTGTTGTACAGAATACAACATTTGCTGTCTTGAAAATAGCCCCCAGGGCGTGCAGCCCATTTTCATCTTCTGATGGTGCTGCGCTAGCGGCATGGACGTCTGTCTTGAAAATGCGACGAAGTCCTTCAGCGAATTTTCAATACCGCAGGTAGCGGCCGATGACGAAGGATACGCTTGCCGCAGGCGTCTCGCTCCACCTCGGCTGCAGGCGTCGAAAGAGATTCCGTCATTCCATAGAAATGATGTCAAATAAGGCAATGGTTATTGGCAAGGACGCGGCAAAGTCTTTAGCCTTGTGGCGAATTGAAATATTCTAAGTGAATATTTCTAGGTTGACAAAAGTAGCAAATCGGGGTAGTATGTGATTGTTTCCCTAGGGAAAAATTTTTGAATTGAACAAAGTAATTTAACTTGGCTAAAAAATGAGAGGTGACAAAGTGGAGACGAACCACCGTCTCGATGCCAGGCCGCTGCCTATGCCTGAAGCGAGAGAGATTTCCAAACGAGGGAAGCGGCTGCCGGCAACCTGGCTGCTGATGCTCCTTCTCCTCCCGGTCGTCGTCGTGTTGGCCAGCTCGATCGGGCCGGTATCCGTTCCGTTTCGGCATACGCTGGCGATGCTGCTGGAGCTCGTGCATTTGACGGACAAAGGCGGCTTCGGCGAGCGGGAATGGGTCGTCGTGACCCAGGTCAGATTGCCGCGCGTCCTGGTCGGCGCGCTGGTCGGAGCCGCCCTGGCCGTCTCGGGAGCGGTCATGCAAGGGCTGTTTCGCAACCCGCTGGTGGAACCGGGTTACGTCGGGGTGTCGAGCGGCGCCGCGTTCGGAGCCGTGTGCGCCTTGTTTTTCGGCTGGACGCGCATCAGCCCGTGGGCGCTGCCCGGCGCCGCCTTCATCGGCGGCCTGGCGGCAATCCTCCTTGTGCTTGCCGTATGGAAAATGAGCAAAGCCTCAGGCGCGGCTGTCCTGCTGCTGCTCGGCGTCGGCATCAGCGCGTTCCTGTCCGCGCTGATCAGCGTCATGATGGCCGGCTCAAGCAGCGAACAGGAGCTGCGCAGCATCGTGTATTGGCTGCAGGGGGGGCTGGAAGCCCGCACCTGGCAGCACGTCCAGCTCGTCGGGCCGATCGTGGCGGCCGCCTGCCTGCTGCTCTGCTCGTTCGGGCGCGAGCTGAACGTGATGCTGCTCGGCGACGACCTGGCGCAGACGGCCGGCATCCGCGTCGCCGCAACCCGGCTTGTGCTGCTCGGGCTGACGTCGCTGGCAACGGGAGCCGCCGTAGCCGTCAGCGGCACTATCGGCTTCGTCGGCCTGATCGTCCCGCACATCGTCCGGCTGCTGTGCGGCCCCGACCATCGCGTCCTGCTGCCGCTAGCCGCTCTGGGCGGAGCCGTGTTCCTGATGCTGGCCGATCTCGTTTCGCGCATCGTGCTGCAGCCGGTATCGCTGCAGGTCGGCGTCGTCTGCGCTATCGTCGGCGCGCCGCTGTTTGTCATTCTCGTCCTGCGCAGCCGAAAAGGAGGGCATCTCGCATGAACAAGCTGACAGTTCGCCATGTTGCGGCGCGCTGCGGGCAAAGGCTTGTGCTGGACGGCGTCTGCCTGCATGTCCGGAAAGGGGAGTTCGTCGGCCTGCTCGGAGCGAACGGCAGCGGCAAATCGACGCTTCTGCGCACGCTGGCCGGCCTGCGCAAACCTGATCAAGGAGTCGTCATGCTGGGCGAACGTCCGCTCGTCCGATACAAAAGCAAGGAATTGGCCAAAATGATCGGCTACGTTCCCCAGGATATTTCGTGCGACTTTGATTTCACCGTGCGCGAAATCGTCCGCATGGGCCGGCATCCGCATACGCCGAGATTCCGCGCCGAAAGCCCGGGCGACCGCGCCGCCGTCCGGCGGGCTCTCCGGCAGACGCAGCTGCTCGAGCTGTCCGGCCGCTCCGTGCGGGAGCTGTCCGGCGGCCAGCGGCAGATGGTCTTTATCGCCAAGGCGCTGGCCCAGGAACCGGAGCTGCTGCTTTTGGATGAGCCGATCTCCGCGCTCGATATCCGGCATCAGCTGCAGGTGCTGGAGCTGATCCGCCTCGTAGCAGGAAGCGGAACGGCTTCCGTCGCCGCCCTGCACGACTTGAATCTGGCGGCCAGATATTGCGACCGCCTCGTGCTTCTGGCGGAAGGGCGCGTGCTGGCCGACGGCAGGCCGAAGGAAGTGCTCACAGAGGCTCGCATCCGCATGGCATACGGAGTCAAGTCTCGCGTCCACAGGGACGATCTGCTCGGAGCCGTCCAGGTGACAGCGCTGGAGCCGGATCACGAACCGATACATAACAGGGAGGGAGAAACCGTTGAATCAGCGCAGCAAAAGAAAGCGGCACAATAAAGCGGCATGGGCCTGGTCGGCGGCGCTGACACTGGCGCTGCTGGCCGCTTGCGCCCCGCTGACGAGGGAGGCGCCGGCAGACAGCACCGGGGCCGGCCCGGGAGCGACCGGGCCGCCGGCCGCCGGGAACGGCCCCGCGGCCGCATCGCCCCAACCGGCGGCACGCGCGCAGCGGCAGGCCGATTTTCCCCGCACCATCAAACTGAGCGGCGATAAAGCGGTAACGATCGCAGCGAAGCCGCAGCGGATTGTGGCGATTTCCCTGGACACGGCGGAAGCGGCGCTCGAACTGGCCGGGCCGTCCCGCATCGCCGCCATTACGCGCAGCATCGGCAACCGGAGCCTCGCCTTTCAGGCGGAGGAAGGCGAAGCGGTCGGCAGCAAGCTGGGCAGCGCCACGGCAGTCGATCCGGAAACGATATTGGCCATGGAGCCCGACCTGATTTTGCTGACGACGCAGCACGGAAGCGAGGCGGATGCGGACCGCCTGCTGGCGCAGGCCGGCGTTCCGCTCGTCAGCTTCGAGCCCTGGAATTCGCTGGAGCGCATTCGCCGCCATTTTCTGCTGATTGGCCGGCTGCTCGGCGAGGAGGCCAGGGCGGAGGAGCGGATCGCGGAGATGACGGCCAAGATCGCGGACGTGCAATCCCGCATCGCGACCGTACCCGCGAAGCCGAGCCTGCTCGTCATCTCGCCCGTCGGAACGAATACCGGGCCGTATGTGCTGGGGCCGGATAGCCTGGCCAGCGACATCGTCCGCAAGGCGGGGGCCGTTCCGGCTGTCGAGTCGATGGGGCTCAGGCAGACGGCGAAGGCGGACCTCGAGCAGGTGCTGAAGGAAGACCCGGATTACATATTGCTTGCCGACTGGGATGGCAGCGGCCAGAAGGCATACGACGAATGGATGAACGACCCGGGCTGGCAGACGCTCAAGGCGGTTCGCCATAACCGGGTCAAAATCATCCCGGCCAAATACGTGATGACGGCCAGCGTGCAGGCCGCGGAAGGCATCGAGCGGATCGCCCGCTGGCTGCATCCGGCCTCGTTCGGGGAGGGGGAAAGGCCATGAAGGCGCTGCTGCTGGCAGCATACGGGGGCCCTTCCTCCATGGACCGCGTCGACGACTTCTATCGCGCCATTTATCGCGGCCAACCGCCGGCGGCGGAGACGCTTGCCGCCGGCCGCAGCCTGTTCAGAGCTTTGGGGGTGTGCGACCCGCTCCATGCTATCACGTTCAGGCAGGCCGCCGCGCTGGAGCGGCGCTTGAAGCGGATGACGGGCGAAGAAATTCGCGTATACGTCGGGATGAAGCATGGGGAGCCGCTGATCGGGCAGGCGGCAAGGTCGATCGTGCGGGACGGGGCGGAAGCCGTTGCCGTCATGCCGATGTCGATGCTGTACTCGAAGACAGGCGCCGGTCTGTATATCCGGCAAGTAAGGGAGACGCTCGCAGCCATGCGCAGCAGCTTGCCGGTGCTTGAGCTGATCCGCTGGAGCCTGGACGCTTCCTTCATCGACGTGCTGGCCGACCGGGCGCGCCGCGCCTGGCACTGGCTGCCGATAGCTGCGCGGGATACGGCCAAAATGGTATTTACCGCGCACAGCAAGCCGGGGAAAGCGCAGGCGAACCGGGACTACATCGAGCAGTTCCAGGCGTTAGCCCGGAATGTGGCGCTCAGAGCGGGCATCCCCAGATGGAGGCTCGCTTATCGCAGCGGAGGGCCGCCGCCCCAGACGTGGCTCGGCCCGGACATTCTCGATGTGATTCGGGAGGAAGGGTTCAACGGGACCGGAGGGATCGCCGTGTGCGAGCTGCTTTCGCTGACGGACAACGCGGAGGCGCTGCGCGATATCGGCGCGGATGCGCAGCGGGCGGCGCATTCGCTCGGTCTGGAGTTTGTCCGGGCGGAATGCTTGAACGACGCGGACGATGCGATGGAGGCGCTTGCGCGAATCGCCACCGAACGGATGCGCCAGGCCGGTTGGTTTAAGGAAGCAGGTGCGGACAGAACAGGCTGCGGCCGAAAAAGGTAAAAAGCGCTTGACATATCGCCCAAAACCAATTATTTTGTTTGTATACATTAAATTTGCCTTCGGGAAAAACATTTGTGTACATGCAGAAGAGGGGCGCTAAGGAAACAAAGTTAAACAAGAACAATGGAGAAGCGGGAGGAGTCACTATGGAGAGACGGATCGTTAAGAGACGGGGCGCGCTGCTCGGCATGCTGGCGCTGGCTGTATCGCTTGCGCTCGCCGCTTGCGGAACAGGGGAAGGGGAGGCGCCGGGAGCCGCGCCGGAAGCTGCACCGGAAGGGAAAATCAACGTCGTTGCGACGATCGCGCAAATTGCCGAACCAGTCTCGGTCATCGGCGGGGACAAGGTGAACGTGACCAGCCTCATGGGGCCGGGCGTCGACCCGCACTTGTACAGTGCGACGCAGGGAGATATCCGCAAGCTCGAGGGCGGAGACCTGGTGCTATACAGCGGCCTTCATCTGGAAGGCAACATGATCGAAATTTTCGAGCAGATCGGCAAGAAAAAGCCGGTGGCGGCCATCGCCGAAGCGATCCCGCAGGAGAAGCTGCTCAGGGACGAGACCGGGGCGGTGGATCCGCACGTCTGGTTCGACATCGAGCTGTGGAAGACAGCGCTGGATAAGGCAACGGAAGAGCTCAAGAAGCTGTCGCCGGACAACGCGGACTATTTTGAAAAGAACAAGGCCGACTACTTCGCGAAGCTCGATGAGCTAAGCGCAGAAGCGAAAAGCAAGCTGTCGCAAATCCCGGCCGACAAGCGCGTGCTCGTCACCGCTCACGACGCCTTCGGCTATTTCGGCCGCAGCCACGGAATCGAGGTCGTCGGGCTGCAGGGGCTCAGCACGGAGGACGAGATCGGCATTTCCGATATTCAGGCGACGATCGATCTGCTGCTTGAGCATCAAGTGCCTGCCGTTTTTGTGGAAAGCAGCGTCAATCAAAGCTCCATCAACGCCGTGATCGAGGGCGCCTCCAGCGCCGGGCTGCAGGTGAAGCTGGGCGGCGAGCTGTTCTCCGACGCGATGGGCGAGGCGGGTACGCCGGAAGGCACGTACCTGGGCATGTACCGCCACAACGTGGAAACGATCTATAAGGCTTTAACGGAAAAGGGTGACTAAGATGAGCGTGCTCAAAGTCAACGATTTATCGGCATCCTACCGCAAAAACAAAGTGCTGCATGACGTAAGCTTCGAGGTTCAGGCCGGCTCGCTGACCAGCATTGTCGGCCCGAACGGCGCGGGCAAGTCGACGCTGCTGAAGGTGATGCTGGAGCTTCACCCGAGGCTGTCCGGCTCGGTCACCTTCTTCGGCTCCTCGCTCGGGAAGATGAAGACCCGGATCGGCTATGTGCCGCAGCGCGGGTCCGTCGACTGGGATTTTCCGACGAACGCGCTGGATGTCGTGATGATGGGCTTGTACGGCCAGGTCGGCTGGCTCAAATGGCCGAAGCGCAGCCATAAGGACAAGGCGCTGGCGGCGCTCGACCAGATGGGCATGGCCGATTACGCCGGCCGGCAAATCAGCCAGCTGTCCGGCGGACAGCAGCAGCGCGTATTTCTGGCCAGGGCGCTCGTCCAGGATGCGGACTTGTACTTCATGGACGAACCGCTTGCCGGCGTCGACGCCGCGACGGAGCGGGCCATCATGACGACGCTGAAGGAGCTCAAGACGGCCGGCAAAACGGTTATGGTCGTGCATCACGACCTGCAGACGGTCGAGGATTATTTCGATCATGTGCTGCTGCTGAACCGCACGGTCGTCGCCCACGGGAAGACGGAGGACGTCTTTACGAAGGACAATGTGTACCGCGCTTACGGCGGAGCGCTTCGTTGGATGAAGGAGGCATGACATCATGGGTACGGTTTTTACCGCGAATGCGCAGTGGGTGCTGCTTAGCACCTTGATTTTGGGAATGGCATCCGGCATGATCGGATGCCTTGCCTATTGGAAGCGGCAGAGCCTGATGAGCGATGCGCTGTCCCATGCCGCTTTGCCGGGCGTCGTGATCGCCTTCGCCTTGACCGGCAGCAAGCAGTTGCCGGCGCTGATCGTCGGCGCGGCCGTCAGCGCGCTGCTCGGGGCGCTTCTGATTCAGTGGATTCGCTCCTCGAGCCGGATCAAGGAGGATACGGCGATGGGCATGATCCTGTCCGTCTTCTTCGGGCTCGGCATCATGCTGCTGACGATCGTCAACCGGTCGGCCGGCGGCAATCAGAGCGGATTGGACAGCTTTATCTTCGGCCAGGCCGCTTCGATGGTGCGCAAGGATGTCTATACGATGCTCGCGCTGGCGGCGCTCGTTATTCTCGTCGTATTCATCGGCTTCAAGGAATGGAAGCTGTTTTTGTTTGACGCCGATTTCGCCCGCGGTCTCGGGCTTTCGGGACGCCTGATGAATGCGATCTACCTGGCCGTGCTCGTTCTCGTCATCGTCATCGGCATTCAGGCGGTCGGCGTTATTTTGATGGCGGCGCTGCTTATTATCCCGGCTGTCAGCGCGCGCTATTGGACGCAATCGTTCAAATGGATGGTCGTGCTGTCGGCACTTTTCGGCGGAGGGGCCGGGATGGTCGGCACGCTGGCCAGCACGCTCGGCAAAGGCTGGCCGACCGGGCCGTTCATCGTCGTCGCTTCTTCCGTGCTGTTCTGCGTCTCGCTCGTCTTCGGCGCTCAGAAAGGGCTGCTGATCCAGACACTGCAGCTCAGAATGCAGAGGAAACAGGCCGTTCGCTCCTGGAGCGGGCAGACGGCGATGAAGGAGGGGAATTAGGATGAGCTATACGGCATGGATTTTGCTTACGGCGTCGCTGGTGGGCTTGTCCTGCGGCATTGTCGGCGCTTTTCTCATCCTGCGCCGAATGGCGATGATGGCGGATGCGATCAGCCATACGGTGCTGCTGGGCATTGTGGTCGCTTTTTTGATCACCCGCGAGCTGAGCGGAGGACATATGCTGATCGGCGCGATGATCGCCGGCCTGCTGACGGCGGTGCTCGTGCAGTGGTTTCATTCGCGCGGCGTGCAGCAGGACGCGTCCATCGGCGTCGTGTTCACGACGATGTTCGCCGTCGGCGTCATTCTGATCGCGACGCAGGCGGGCAACGCCCATCTGGACGTCAAGCATGCGCTGATGGGCGAAATTACGTTCGTGCCGTGGCAGACGATCTCTTTGCCGTGGATCGGCGAAATGCCGGAGGCGACTTTTATGTTGAGCGCGGTGACGATCGTGCTGCTGCTGGTTATTATCGCTTTTTATAAAGAATGGAAAATCACCTCGTTCGATCCGGCGCTGGCGGCAAGCATCGGCATTCCGGTCGTATGGATGCACTATTTGTTCATGTCGCTCGTCTCGGTCACGACCGTAGCCTCGTTCGATGCGGTCGGCGCGATCATGGTCGTCGCCATGCTGATCACGCCGGCGGCCGCCGCTTATTTGTGGACCGACCGGTTGTCGGTCATGCTGGTCGTCAGCGCCGCGTTCGGCGTCGTGTCGGCCATCGCCGGCTATGCGATCGCGGTATGGGTCGATACGTCCATCTCCGGCTCCATGGCGTTCGCGACCGGCCTCGTGTTTTTGGTCAGCTTCCTGGCGTCGCCGAAGCACGGCCTGCTGTCGCGGTACGTCCGCCGTTCCGCGGCGTCCAATCCGTAAGCCTGCGTTCGCTTTACCGCGGCATATTTTGTTAGTATAATCGGATTTGTAAAAGACTGGATCGCGATCGCGGAGCGTCATCAGGCCGCTTGCAGCGTTCCTGCCGATAAGCAGAGGCCCGGTGGAGGAAAGCAGAGGACAATGGGAAAAACGATCATTCAATCGGTATTGTTTTCAATGGCTGTTATCGTGATTTATTTCGGCATTCAGATCGGTTGGGGCATGTATCAGACCATGAACTATGTCCCTGATGTTATCAAGGCTTACGAAACGGTTGGTTACCTTGAGAGCAAAGTAAGCTTCGGGGTCATAGGGAGCCCGACAGACTGGGCAGGTCAGCTTGCGCTCCTTTTCGTAGCGGGGGTGGCGGCGTTTTTCGCGCTGAGGTGGATTTTTCGCACCATAAAAAGATAGACTGAGCGGCACGATGCTTTTTTCAAGCATTTCACTGAGGTGAAGTGCTTTTTGTTTTTTGTGTGGAACGTTTTAACCATTTCGTCGGTTTTATTTAAGTAAACCCTTGGGGGTTGATGGGCCTCAAATTTGGTAGTAAAGGAATGGTTTTCCGGCTGCATTGGAGGTCAACGGCAAAACAAGCGGGGATTCAGCGACGAATACAAATTGTTCAACCACAACGTCCGTGTTTATTTGTCGGCTCGCCTACAGACCGAAAGCCTGGGAGTTGCAGTAGGTTACGATGCGGTGCGATCGAAGATCATGATCAAAAACGACGAGTTAAACGCGGTCGATAACAGTTACCCAGGTTTTTTAAAGCGGGAAACTTCCTAATTCATTAAGGCAGGTGACCGCACGAAAGATAAGCTTTTTCAACGATAGGAACCCCCTGTATTGGAATATTGCAAAAAATACAACATTTGACCCTCTATTTTGGAAAAAGAGACGGAATGTTGTATTTCGTACATGATTTTAAGCTCCATCAGCGAAAAAACCACTAAAACTGGCTCGAAATTTTGCACAAAATACAACATTCGCTCAAAAAATCAGCCAACAGGCCCGGTATTGTTGTACAAAATACAACATTCGTTGAGCTGCATGCGGAGTCCGCCGCAACACTGGCAAATCGCGCAAATCGATTAGCCGCATCCGAGCAAAAATGGAGCAGAGAGCGACGCGGGAAAGCACGGCTTCGCCCCCCGGCACCGAGCGTCCGCCTCAGCGGTGCGGGCAACTGAAATACGCCCGACTGGGCATCAGCGGAAGGCGTTCCGGCACATGGAGGGGATCTCCGCTCCGCAGTGTTGGCAGCGGTAATCCGCCCTGCCTGCCCAAGCACGAAGACACGCACCATGCACGCTTAGGCTGCATCATTCCATTTCGCCTACTCTGTAGACGCACGGATGTCGGGTTTGAATCAGAACGCTCGACTTGATCGTCTCCACCATTTTTTCTCTTGACGGGAAGCGCGGCATCATTTATTTTATTATTGACTGATTAAGTCAATCAAAAAATCATATGCAATTCCGAAAGGATGAGACGCGGAATGAAGCAAGCTGAGCAAGCAACAGGAAAAGCCATTGTCATTGGCGGAGGGTTTGCCGGAATATTGACGGCCAGAGTATTGTCCGACTATTACAGCGAGGTGCTTGTCATCGAGAAGGATGAGTATCCCGAGAAGCCCGGGGAACGGGCCGGCATTCCGCAAGCATTTCATCCGCATCGCTTTACCGACCGGGGGAAACAAATCGCGAACCGCTTGTTTCCGGGATATGAGGACGAAATGATCGCAGGCGGGGCCCGGTCTGTCCGCAATAAAAAGCTATATTTCCTGAATCAGTACGGGAGCCTGGAAATGCAAAACCCCGATGACGATCTCAAATTCAGCCGGGCGCTGCTGGAATGGGTATTGCGCCGGAGAGCGCACGATATTCCGAACGTCCGTTTTATGCCGAAGCACGAGGTCGTCTCCTTGCTGACGAACGCCGAGCGCAGCGCGGTGACCGGAGTCCGCGTATCGGAGCGCAGCGGCATGCGCCGGGAGCGGGAGCTTGCGGCCGAGCTTGTCGTCGAAGCAGGGGGACGCGGCTCCAGGCTGTCCGCATGGCTGACCGAGCTCGGCTATTCGGTGCCCGAGCCGAACCGGCTGCAGCTTTCTCTCGGATACAGCACGCGCCGCTATCGTATTCCTTCCCATCTGGCGCATTTGACGGAAATGTGGGATACTATACACATTTCGGGGCAGCCTGCGCAAGGAACATTCGGAGGCGTGTTCTCTACCATTGAGCATAACATGGCAGAGCTGGTGCTGAGCCGCCCTGGCGGACAATATCCGCCGGTAAATGCGAACGAGTTCGAGAAGGCCGTTGCCGGGCTTCCCGACAAGCTGATCGCCGACATCGTGCAGCAGCTGGAACCGCTGGCGCCGCCGCGGGCTTACCGGATACCGGAGCTGTACTGTCATTGCTACGAGCAGATGGATCGCTGGCCGTCCGGGCTATTGGTTATCGGCGACGCCTACTGCATTTACGATCCGGTATTCGGCCAAGGCATGACGGTCGCCGCCATTGCAGCCGAAATGCTGGGAAGCTGCCTGCGCGAACAGCAGAGCGAGCCCAGACCGGACTTCGCGCAGCGGTTTCACCGGTCCATCAAGCGGGTAATCGAGACGGCCTGGTGGTTCAATTGCGCCGCGGATTTGCAGTGGGAGCGGGTCGAATACGCCGGCCCAAGGCCACTGAAAGGCATTGAATTCGGCTGCCGGTATTTGGATCTGTTCTTGCGATATGCAACCGAACGGGGCGATCTTACGCTTTACGGGCTTTATTGGGGAGTCAGCTCGCTCGGGATTCCTCCGCGTTTTCTTTTTCATCCGGAGACGGCCGCTGCCGTTCTCGCAGCGACGGAGGAAGGGAAGCGGCTGCTGGGCGAGCTTGCGGCGGAGGGAGAGGAATTGGCCGACGCCTTGTTCCGAATACTGCCCGAACATTTTATAATGATGGATGACGAATCCGCGAAGGAGTGGGCCGCCATTGTCCCCGATGAACGAAAATCAACTGCACCAAATCCGGGATGAGCGCAAGGAACAAATTATGGGGGCTGCGCTGAAAGTGTTCGCCCGGAGAGGGCTGGCAGGCACGAAAATGAGCATGATCGCGCACGAGGCCGGCATCAGCCACGGCCTGCTCTATCATTATTTTAAATCGAAGGAAGAGCTGTTCGTTTCGCTCGTGGAGGAGGCGATGGAGGGCGCGGAAGCCGCGATGAAGGGGATCAGCGAATATCCGGGGACGGCGATCGACAAGATCAAGGCGCTGACGAAGGAGATTTTGGACGAAAGCGGCACGCCGTATTTTATGCTGATTCATCAGGCCCGTACGTCCGAAGGCGTTCCCGAGAAGGCCAAGGAACTGATCGACCGCTTGACGATGGAGTGGTTTGTCGAGCAGCTTCTTCCTGTATTTGTGGAAGGGCAGCAGGCGGGGGATATCATCTCCGGCGATCCGCGAGAATTGATCTCCACCTATCTGATGGTGTTATCCGGGTTAATGACGCTGGATGTGGAAGCGTACGGTTACCGGATGCCCAATATCGAGCTCTTGCTGCGCCTTGTCGCCGCCGCTCCGCCCGTAAGCGCCAGAGAAGGTTGAAGCGGCAGCGCATCCATGCCCGCGCTAAGCCTGCGGCGCCAAGGGCGCTAACGCCGATGCGATCTCAGCGATCCGCATCGGTTCTTTATTTTGACAGTTTTCAAGGAATCAGAGCATCATGTAACATATTAAGCAATTCCCGCTGCTAGCCGGAGCTGCGTCGGAAGAAGAGTAGCCCATCGAACCATCAAACGCAAAGGCGGCGCTGGCGGCGGACGGGAGAGCCGCTGGATCGTCCGGAAACCCGAAAAGCAGCAGATGGCAGCAGGCGGACTTTCGCAGGCGGTTCGTCGGGGCGACATACATAAATATGGAAAATGGCGGAGGTGCAAGTACGAATGGCCACTCAGCTTGAATATAAGCTCTATACGATGTGCATGGTGCAGGACAAGGATAAGGTGCTGCTGATCAACCGGCCGGACAGCAAAGGCTTTCCCGGATACATCGCACCCGGCGGCAAAGTGGAGTTTCCGGAAAGCATCGTGCAGGGCGCTATACGCGAAGTGAAGGAAGAAACCGGGCTAACCGTGACGGAGATCGTGTACAAAGGCTTGGCCGATTCATGCGACATCGCTACAGGCGAGAGATACATGGTATTTAATTATTTGGCGACGTCCTTCGCAGGAGAACTGCTGTCTGATCCGCCGGAAGGGGAGCTTTTGTGGGTCCCGATTGATGAAGCGCTGAACCTGCCGATGCAGGACTGGTTCAAGCGCAGGTTTCCTCTTTTCTTCCAGCCGGGAACCTTCGAGAGGAGCTCCGTTTGGGACAGCGTCGGCAGACGCACCTTGAGCGAAACGGTCAGAACCTATGAGCAAGGGTAACTTTCCAAAATAAAGCGCTGCGGCAGCGCCAGGCGGATGAAGGCTGGCGCCCGCAGCTCGGTCAGTACGCAGCCAGCAGCCAGGGCAGCTCCAGGCGGATGAGGGCTGGCGGGAATGCGCGCTTTAGCCCTCGTTTCAAGACCGGCAACGTGTTTCGCGCCGCCAGCTTTGGCAAGGTCAGCTCAGCGTGAAGGCCAGGACGATCGGTATGAGCGCGGCGGACATCAAGATCCAGCTTGGATGCAGGCGGCGCATGACCTGCGACTTTGCGGGGAAAGCATGAGGAACAATAAGAAGCGCCGGCCTACCGCACAATCGGATGAACAGGCGATGACTTGTGTCAGATCATGGAGACGGGTCGAGCGCATGAATTTGTCGAAGCGGCGGGACAGCGCTCGATTGCTGCGCCTTCCCGGGAAATATTCACCGGGAAATTCCCCGACGGGCATAAATCGGCGCATTTCCGGGTTCGAATGACAAGCACAGGGCGCATATACATAAAGATGACACTGTGAACGAGGTGAAGCTCGTGAGCGTTATATTCGTCATGTGCAGCAAAGCGGAGGCGAGCGGCCCGGGCGGAGGAGCGGCGGGCGCGCTGCATCAGGCGCCGCTGTCGCAGCGCGGCATCCGCTTCGCGCGGCGGCTGGCTAAAGCGATGGCGCTCTCGGATGAGGACGCGCTCGTCGCCGGGCCGATGCTCAGGGCGCTGCAGACGGCAGAACTCTGGGCGGGCGATTCCGGCTGCGCCCGCTTCGTGCATCCGCTCGCCGGCCCGAGGCCGTATCCGCTGCGCTTTAAGCTGCCGCCGCAGGCGTGGGACCCGCCGCTGGAGCCGAAGCGGATGGCCGCGGAGTTTCCCGCTTTTCTGCTGCCGGCCGGACTGCCGGAGCATCTGTGGCTGCAGGGCATCGCCTCGATGCCGGGGCCGCTGCTTGCCCAGCATGCCGCCACAATGCTGGGCTGGTGCAGGTCGCTTGAGAAGAGACGGGTGTTCATCGTCACAGACGAAGGCACGATCTCGTCCTACCGCCAGCTGTTCGCGTCTTCGATTCGCGAAGTTTCCGATATGCCGGAAGCTATGCTGGAAGCGGGCACCGGCACGTTTTGGGCGCTCGCGGGCGAGAGCGATCGCTCGTCGCCTTCGGCCCGCTGATATTTTGTCTAACAGCTCGAGCTCCATGCTCAGGATGAACGGCTTCATGGCAGGGCCGGACTCTATTTTTCGACATTTTTCTCTTTCATGTCGCTGAACGAGTATGATATAATCATACATTGTTATGCAAAAGTAACGGTAGGGAGTGAGCAGCTGTGTCACTGGTAGTCATGAAATTCGGCGGAAGCTCCGTCGGCGATGCGGAACGGATGAAGCGCGTGGCAGGCCGCATAGCGGAGCGCAAACGGGAGGGCCATCAGTGCGTCGTCGTCGTTTCGGCGATGGGCGATACGACGGACGATCTGATCGATCTGTCCAAGCAGATCTGCACGATCGCGCCTCCGGCCCGCGAGATGGATATGCTGCTCTCCACAGGGGAGCAGGTTTCGATCGCGCTGCTGTCGATGGCGATACAGAGCCTCGGACTGAAGGCCGTTTCGTTCACGGGGTGGCAAGCCGGCATGTACACGGAGGCGGTGCACGGCAAGGCGCGCATTACGGATATTCAGCCGGAACGCGTGATCAAGGCGCTCCATGAGGATAAAGTGGTTATCGTCGCGGGCTTCCAGGGGATGACGGAAGATGGCGAGATTACGACGCTCGGCCGCGGCGGATCGGATACGACGGCCGTGGCGCTGGCGGCAGCGATTCAGGCGGACGTCTGCGAAATATACACCGACGTCGACGGCGTTTATTCGACCGATCCGCGCATCGTGAAGGTGGCGCGCAAGCTGGACGCCATCTCGTACGATGAGATGCTGGAGCTGGCCAATCTCGGAGCGGCCGTATTGCATCCGAGAGCGGTGGAGTACGCCAAAAACTACAACGTCAAGCTCGTGGTCCGATCGAGCTTTACTTACAACGAAGGAACGATGGTCAAGGAGGAAGCCGCTATGGAACAAGGGATTGTAGTACGGGGAATCGCTTACGACAAGAATGTCGCCAGAATCAGCATCCTCGGGGTGGAAGAGAAGCCGGGGCAGCTGGCCAAAGTATTTACGGCGCTTGCCCAGGAGCAGATCGACGTCGATATTATCGTCCAGAGCGGCGTGTTGAACGGCCAGGCTGATTTCTCCTTCACCGTCGCGCTGTCCGATCTGGACAAGGCGCTGGGCGTCATCGAGAGCATTCGCCAGACGGTCGGATTCCGCGAGGTGACGTCGGAGACCGATCTGGTCAAGGTGTCGATCGTCGGTGCCGGCATGGTCAGCACTCCGGGCGTCGCAGCGAAGATGTTCGAGGTGATCTCCGATCTCGGCATCAGCATCCTGATGGTCAGCACGTCCGAAATCAAGACGTCCTGCGTCATCGAGAACGGTCGCTTGAACGAAGTGGTGCAGGCGCTGCATACGGCGTACGGCCTCGATACGGACACGACGGCCTTCGTCGGCGGACCGGCGGAGAGAAGGTAAGCCGCCTTCCGCGCCGCCGCGGCATCCAGCCTGCGGCTTAACGCAGCTTGTCGAATACGAACGTGAAGAGCTTCAGCAGGAAAGCGGTAATGCCCGCGGCCATCAGCGGCCCGACGGGAATGCCGCGCAGGAAGATGATGCCGATGATCGAGCCGAGCACAAGACCCACAATCAATTGTGGGTCTATTTTTAATAGCGCGAGCCCTTTTCCGTTCATATACGTTGCCAGCGCCCCGCCGAGCAGGGCCAGAATGCCCGGCCATGTCGTGAACACCGAGGTGACGTCCTTCAGCGAAATGCGTTCGCTGGCGAACGGCACAAGCACGCCCATCGTAAGAAAAAGCAGTCCCAGCTCCAGCCCGCGCCGTTCGATCGTCGGCAAATAGCGGTCCAGGCTGATCAATTTGACGACAAGAAGCACACAGGCTGCCGTCGTTATAATGTGGGAACGACCGAGCAGCCCGATGATAATCAGGACGACAAGCAATATCTCCCCGTTCATGCCAAGACCCCTTGTCTCATGGATTCTCTTTATTTGTATGAACGGGGGCTTGTTTTAGAACGCCTGCCTCAGATTTGCGCAGCCGCCAGGGACAGCTGGCCGCCCGACATGTCCGGAGCGAGCTCCAGCACGTTCGTTCTCGCGCAGTACAGGATATCGTCGCGGAAGCCGAGCTTCGTCAGCCGCCGGCCGTTCGCGCTGGACAGCAGTGCGTCGGTCAGCCGATCCTTGGCTTCGCGGTAGGCGTACAGCATGCTCCAGCCAAAATCGTTCATCTCGATGTCGCTGTCCCGGCCGCCGCCGAGCCGGATCAGTTCGTCCGCCAGCATTCCGGCGCACAAGCCGTCCTCCAGCGCGAATACATCCTGCGTGCCGGCGCAAAGAATGGCGATATCTTCGCCAAACGATGCGGCTTTGGCCGCGCAGGCTCTGCCGTTGAGCAGGGAGCCGATGAGGACGCGGCTGGCCTTGCCCGCCTTCTGGATCGCCCGGGTGCCGTTCGCCGTCGTCATGACGACGGTCCGGCCCCGAACCGCCTCCGCCGTATACTCCAGGGGAGAATTGCCGAGGTCGAAGCCGGGAATTTTGCGGCATGACCGCTCCCCGCCAAGCAAATAACCGCGCTGCTGCAGCTGTCTCGCCTGCTGCACCGTTTCCGCCGGGATGACGGCCTCCGCTCCGGCCGCCAGCGCCGCCAGCATCGTCGAGGTGGCGCGCAGCACATCGACGACGATGGCAATGCGATGGCCCAAATCTTCCGTCCGCGCTTCACTGACTGTGGGAATCACCTGAATGTTCATCACAGCGCCTCCTTTGTCCGTCTGCGGACGCATGCTTGCTGCGCCCGCGCTTCCACCAGCACTGCTTGCCTGCTCCGATCAGTACCGCGAATCATTCGCCCGCTTCCGCATTCTTCCGACCGAAATCGAACGTATCGGAACGAAGCCCCCGCCGCAGCGCCTCCAGCGAAATGACATCGCCTGCCGCAACATTCCCGATATGAATATCGGGACCGAGCATGCGCATCAGGTGCACCTGCTGCTCTTTATGGGGAGCTTCCCATAATAGGAGATGGCGGCTCGGGACATGAGCCAGCACCCGCTCGATCTCGTCATCCTTGCATTCCCCGTTGCTGTCGAAGATGCCGACGCCCTTGCCCGACTCGCGTCCCTCGATGGTGACAAGACAAGCCCCCAGATCGGTATCGACAGCGACCGTGTCGATCAACGCTTCGACCTCGATCGTCGAGCCCCAGCATTTTTTGCCGTATTCGGTAACGACGGCGAACCCTTCGTTGTCAGCCCGGCGAATCAGCTCGCTGCGGACTTTTCGCGACAATTCGATCGTGCCGTCGGAAATTTCAAGTCCGTTGAACCCCAAGGCGGAGATCATATGAAAATAATCGTCGACCGCGTCTTGCCGAATCGCCACCTCGAGGAATGTGCCGCCCGGATAGACGATGATATCGTGGGCTTTGGCCATCTCAATTTTTTCGCGGAGCAATCCGGTCGCATATAACGGCGAGGTGCCAAATCCGATCTTGAGCATGTCAATGTAAGCCCCCGCCGTCAGCAGCAGATCCTCCAAGGCGTGAAGACCGAGACCTTTATCGATCACCATCGTTTTTCCCGTCGTTCTCGGCTTGCTCTCGCGGACGCCCGCAGGGTCGCACAGCCGCTCGGGCCATCGGAGCGGTGCAGTTAACTCCATGTCATATCGCCTCGCAAATCATGATTAGGAATTACTGTCTCATCATATGCATTTTCGCTTGGGGCTGTGCCCAACGATGCCTAAAATGAGACGAGCCGGCATAGATTGATACAGTAATCGTGAGACAAGGGGGGAACGTAACCGTGCTGAGCAAAATCGTCCTCGGTATGGCCTCGCTGCGCCTGATGTCCGGCACTATCGAAATTATCGCCGCATTGATTATGCTGAGGCTGAATCAGGTCGACAAAGCGCTTATGGTCAATTCCGGTCTGGCGCTGGTCGGCCCGCTGGTGCTGTTGACCACGACGACGCTCGGGCTCGTCGGGATCGCCGAAAAGCTGTCCTTCGGCCGCCTGCTGTGGGTGCTTGCTGGCGTCAGCTGCATTTTTATCGGAATATTGAAAAAGTAATCCTGCTGGCAAGCAATCTTCCAATCGATTCTGTCATAATTCGATAGGCCAAGCATACATTGGGTTGTAAGAAAAAAGCTGGACAGCTTGGAGGGAAACGCGATGCAAACCGTACTTCCCCTGTTGTCTCCGCCGCTTCGCGCCAGAGTTGCCCGGCTCCCGGAGCCGGTGCTTGGCCGGCTGCAGGAAATTCGCATCCGCGAAGGTCGGCCGCTGGAGGTAGGCTGGGGGCTGGAATACGGCTTCGTCGGCGATGCCGGGGAGCCGACCCGTAACGCGCAGGCCGCCTACCGGCCGACCCGAAGCGACTGCTCGGCGCTGCTGGAAGCCCTCACTCAGCATTCGCTGTATACGTTCGAGGAAGAGCTGAAGCGCGGTTATATTACCGTGGCCGGCGGGCACCGGGTCGGGCTGGCCGGCAGGGTGCTGATCGAGGGAGGCAGAGTCAGAAGCGTGAAGGATGTGGCCGGCTTCAATATACGGCTGGCGAAGGAGTGGAAGAATGCCGGAGCCCGCCTGCTGCCGCAGCTGCTCGATCCGGTCTCCGGAGAACCGCTGCACACGCTGATCGTATCGCCGCCATGCCAGGGCAAGACGACGATGATTCGCGATCTGGCCCGGCTGCTCAGCGAAGGGGCCGGCGGCGCGCCGGACGGATTGCCGCTTCGCCCGGGCGCGAGGCGCAGCTACAAGGTCGGCGTCGTGGATGAGCGCTCGGAGATCGCCGCTTCCGTCAAGGGCGTGCCCACCTTCGATCTCGGCCCGCGGACGGATGTGCTCGACGGCTGCCCGAAGGCGGAGGGCATGATGATGATGATCCGCTCTATGTCGCCGGAGGTGCTCGTGGTGGACGAGATCGGACGGGCCGAGGATGCGGAAGCCGTGCACGAGGCGCTCCATGCCGGAATTGCGGTGCTGGCCACCGCCCACGGACGCGACGTCCGCGAGATTCGCCAGCGGCCGATTCTGCGGGAGCTGCTCGCGGCGCGCATTTTTCGCCGCATAGCCGTGCTGCGCAGGCATCCTCTGGCCGGCATCGAGGCGGAGGTGTTCGATGAGGACGCCAGGCCCATCGAGCCGCGCCGGCAGCTTGGGGGAGGAGGCCGATGAGCAGGCTGAAGGCGCGGCGGATTCCCGCGCGAGGATGCAGACGGGCAAGGGACGAGGATACGGAGGCGCCGCCATGTTGAAGCTGATCGGAGCCGCGCTCGTGCTGCTGTCGGGCGCATTGTTCGGGTATTTCCAGGCAGGGCAGTTGGCCGCCCGGCCCAGGCAGCTGAACGATTTGATTCGCGCTCTGCAGCGGCTCGAGACCGAGATCGTGTACGGCTTTACCCCTTTGCCCGAGGCGCTGGAGCGCATCGGCGCCGCCAGTCCCGATCCCGTCGGGCAGCTGTTCCGCTCGGCCGCCGCGAAGCTGGCGGAGAGCCGGGGCCGGCCCGTGCATCAGATATGGCAGGACACGCTTTCGCAAGGCTGGCGCCACACCGCCATGAAGCCGCCCGAGCGGGAAGCGCTCCGGCAGTTAGGCTTTACGCTCGGCTTGTCCGACCGCGAGGATCAGGCCAAGCATCTCAAGCTGTGCATGCTGCAGCTTGAGGCGGAGGAACGCCTGGCCCGGGACGAGCAGGGCAAGTACGAGCGGATGTGGCGGAGTCTGGGCTTACTGCTGGGAGCACTGGTCGTCATATTGATGTATTAGTAGAAGCCCGGGCTTTCCTTGCGGGGCAGCCTTCGGGGGATTAGGGCTTTTTGAGATGAGGTGCCGCCGATGAATGTGGACGTGAACGCGATATTCCAGATAGCCGGGATCGGCATCATTATCGCGATGATTCATACCGTGCTGAAGCAGATGGGCAAGGAGGATATGGCTCATTGGGTGACGGTGATCGGATTTGTCGTCGTGCTGTTTATGGTGGTCAATATGCTTGACAACCTGTTTAAGGAAATTAAAACGATCTTTTTGTTCCAATAGCGAAAGGTCGGCAGATCAAACGCGACGGGATAGGTGAGGGCCCTTGGAAATCGTGCAAATTGTCGGACTGGGCCTAATGACGGCGATTCTCGTGCTCATTGTCAAGGAGCAAAAGCCGATGTTCGCCTTCCTGCTCACCGTGTTTACCGGCATCACGATTTTCCTGTTCCTGCTCGGGAAGATCACTTCCTTGATCGGCGTGCTGGAGGAATTGGCGGGCAAGGCCGACGTCGACATGATCTTTTTGCGGACGATACTGAAAATTATCGGCATCGCCTATATCGCCGAATTCGGAGCGCAAATCGTGCGGGATGCCGGGCAGGAGGCGGTCGCCTCCAAGATCGAGCTTTCCGGCAAAATTCTCATTATGATCATGGCGATCCCGATCGTGACCGCCATCATCGAGACCGTGGTCAGGCTGCTGCCCGCATGACCGCGCGGGATGCCGGGGCGAGGGCGGCAGAGCGGAAGGAAACGGAGGACCAGGAGTGAAAGCCCATGCTGCAGCATTATCGGAGCAACCTATACGCGCGGTCAAACGGTCGCCTCTGCTCTCGCCGCGGACCGCATCGCAAAGCGGGCCAAGGCGGATGTTGGCGCCTGGCGATCCTGCTTGCGGCGCTTTGCGGCCTGCTTGTCGGAGGCACCCCGGCCGCCATGGCGGCGGAGCCGGCAGGCGCCCCGGCCATCGCTTCGCCAGGAGCCGAAGCCCATGCGGCCGGAGCGGCGTCGCCGCTCGAACGGCTGATCCAGGAGCAGGCGGAGCGATTGCCGCTCGAGCCGGTCGAGCAGTTCTGGAGCCGCCTCGTTCAGCAATACGGCGGCTATTTTCCCGACAGCCGCGTGCCGACCTTCGCGGAGCTGCTGGCCGGGACGCAGCTCAGCTTTTCCGCGGTGCTGGGCGGCATCCTGCGCTACCTGTTCCACGAGCTCTTGTACAACGGCAAGCTGATGGTGTCCATCGTCATCGTGACGATCTTTTGCATCCTGCTCGAGACGCTGCAAAGCTCGTTCGAAAAAAACGCCGTCAGCAAAATCGCCTATTCGATCTCCTTTCTGGTGCTGATGATTATGGCGATCAACAGCTTCAGCGTGGCCATCGGCTACGCCAAGGATGCGATTACCGACATGATTCATTTTATGATCGCTGTCGTGCCCTTGCTGCTGACGCTGCTGGCCTCGATGGGCAACCTGGTGTCGGTGTCGGTGCTGCATCCGCTCGTTGTCTTTATGATTCACGCCGTCGGAACAGCGATCTATCTGTTCGTGTTTCCGCTCCTGTTCTTCTCGGCCGTGCTTCATATCGTCAGCGCCTTGACGGACAAATACAAGGTAACGCATCTGGCGAATTTGCTGCGCAACGTCAGCGTAGGGGCTCTCGGCATTTTCGCGACCGTCTTTCTCGGCGTCGTATCGGTGCAGGGAGCGGCCGGATCGGTGACGGACGGCGTGGCGATCCGCTCGGCCAAATATATCGCCGGCAACTTTGTGCCGGTCGTCGGCAAAATGTTCTCCGACGCGACGGAGACGGTCATCGGCGCCTCGCTTCTCGTCAAAAATGCGATCGGGCTGGCGGGCGTCGTCATCATCCTGATGCTGTGCGCCTTCCCGGCGATCAAAATATTGGCGCTGGCCGCCATCTATCATGTGGCCGCTGCGGTGATGCAGCCGCTCGGGGACAACCCGATGATCGGCACGCTGTCCACGATCGGCAAAAGCCTGATCTACGTGTTCGCCGCGCTGGCGGTCGTCGGCCTGATGTTTTTCCTGGCGATCACGATCATGATCGCCGCCTCCAACATCTCGGTCATGATGCGCTGACCGGCGGCGCGAATGCGACAAGCGGCGAAAGGAGCTGACGGAGGTGGAATGGCTTAGCGGCTGGCTCAAATCGATCATTCTCGTCGTCTTGCTGGCGGTCTTCCTCGACCTGCTGCTGCCGAATCAGACGATGCAGCGGTACGTGCGGACGGTGATGAGCCTGTTCATCGTGCTGACGCTGATGTCGCCGCTGTTTTCGCTGATGGACGTCCGCCCGCAGATCGAACGGCGGCTCGCTAGCGGGCTGCTGCTGCAGAATCAGGCCGCAGGCGGGGGAGAGCTCCGCCCGGTCGCGGGCATCCGCAGCGACGCGGAAGCGTTCCGCTCGAAGCAGCAGGAGCAGTCGCTGCGGCTCGTTGAGTCGCAGGCGGCGGAGGTGATGAAGCAGCAGCTGGAGCAATCGCTGCGCATCCGGGTCGCTTCCATCCGCGTGAAGGCGGAGCTGAACGGCCAAGGACAGCCGGCGCTGAGCGGCGTCGAGGTGCTGGCGGCAAACGAAGCGGCAGAACAGAAGGCAGCGGAGCAGAAGGCAGCGGAGCGGAAGGCGGCGGGCGCCCGCGGCGGCAGCGCCCCGGCGTTGGTAGAGCCGATCGAGCCGATCGCCCCCGTCGCGATCGATATTCGGCCCGGCGGAGAAGCGCTCGCTCCGCATGCGGAAGCCGCAGCGGCGAAGGCGGAGTCTCCCGAGCTGGCGCAGAAGCGGACGCAGATCGTCAGCCTGATCGTGCGGGAATGGCAGCTGGACAGCGAGCAAGTGCGCGTCGATTGGAGAGAGCCGGATGCCCCGTCATAAGGGGCCTTGAAGCGAATGACGGCAGATTGCGACAGGAGGTGAATCCATGGGGAAGCTGTGGCAGTGGCTGGAGCAAAAGCTGGGCGGCGGCCCCGGCGGGGCCAAGCGCGTGCAGACGGTCCGGTGGCTGATGCTGGTCGGACTGGCCGGAGCAGCGTTCATGATACTCCACTCGTTCATTACCGTGAAGGAGGTGGACCCCATCGGATCGGTTCGCGGCTCGCCTGCGGAACCGGCCCAGCCCGCTTTTGGCAGCGGAGGAGACGAACGCACTTCATTTCGCGAATACGAGGAAGCCTACCAGAATCAATTGAAGAGCATTTTGACGAAGGTGGCCGGCGTCGGCGAGGTGGAGGTGCTCGTGACGATCGAATCGACGGAGGAGATCGTCGTGGAGCGCAGCACGCAGGAATCGCAGCAGATCACGAACGAGAAAGACCAGCAGGCAGCAACCCGCCATATCACGAATGTGACCCGCAGCGGGGAGGTGGTCATCTATGAAGTATCGGGGGGCGGCCGGCAGCCGCTGGTCACGAAATACATCAAGCCGAAAATTCGCGGCGTACTGGTAGTCGCCCGCGGGGCGGAAAACTTGACGGTGAAAAAAATGATCAGCGAAGCCGTCGAACGGGGGCTGGACGTCCCGCCGCACCGCATATCCATTCTGCCGCGGAAGCAGTGATTTTCCAGATTAGACGACCGATGACGAAGGAATCGCTCGTCATAGGCGGCTCTCTTGAAAATTTTGGGGGTAAACCGCCGGGCCAAAATTTCAACACCGCAGGCGACGACCGATGACGAGAGGAATCGCTCGTCATAGGCGGCTATCCCGATTATTTCAGTTCGAAGGAGGAACTACAAGTGAATTCAAAACGGCAAACGGTCTGGCTTGTCTCGATGCTCAGTCTGATGGTTGTGCTGTCGGCCTATTATCTGTTTACCGAAGATATCAGCGAGCTGGACCTGACGGCGACCGATCCGAAAGGCAGCGAAGTGGTGATCAACGTGAACGATCTGAATGCGGCCGGAACGGAAGCCGGCGGCAAGACGGGGATTCGCCTGCCTGCCGCAGACGGCTCCAGGGAAAACGCCGCCAAGTCCGGCCCGTCGCAGCCGGAAGCGTCCGGCGAAGCGAAGGCCGAGTCCAGGGACAGCGGCAGCAAGGCGGAGAAGGCGCCTTCCGCCAACAGCGATAAGCCTTCCTCGGCAGACGGCGGCGAACCGGCCCAGCCGGTGTCCTCCACCGCCAGGGACGCGCAGGTGCTGGAGCAGGTGCAGCAGTCGCAGACGGCGAAGGCGGGCGAAGATTACTTCATCGGCCTGCAAATGAAGCGCGACGAAGAGATTGCGAGGAAAGTCGAGCAGCTGATGACGATCACGGCGGATACGAAGCAGACGGCGGAAGCCGCCGCCAAAGCGGAGCAAGAAATCCGGAAAATTCAAGAGATGGAAGCGAAGATCGACAGCCTTGAGGAAGCGCTGATGAAGGACTTCCCGCTAGTCGCCGTCACCCAGGAGGGTGACAAGTGGAAAGTGACCGTGCAGGCCGCGAAGCTGGAGAAGAGCCAGGTCGTCAGCATTACCGATCTGATGTTCAGCGAGCTCGGCGTCTCCCCGGAGCAAGTGGCCGTCGCCTACCGTCCTTAAGCACGATTGCCGCTCCTTCCATAAGCGACTGGAGAAAGGGTCCGGACAAACTGGACTCTTTCCATTTCTATCGTTTATAGTTATAATATCAAAGTCGTCCGTAACACCCAAGTTGAAGGAGTGAGGCATTTCCGTGTTTAAATTAAGCGAGATTAAGGAATTGATCAAGCTTGTCGATCAAACCTCCATTCAGGAACTGGAAATCGAGAATGAAGGCACCCGCCTTTCGATTCGTAAACCGAATATATCCGAGCCCGCTGCTCATATTGCCGCGCAGGCGCAGGCGCCGATAGCCTATCCGCAGGTCGTCGCCGTTCCGCAGGCAGCGGCGCCAAGCGCTGCGGTGCAAGCTCCGGCAGCCGCTGCACCCGCGCAGCCGGCAGAGCAGGCCGACGACTCGAGCTTACATAAGATTGTGTCCCCGATGGTCGGCACCTTCTATGCTGCTCCCTCGCCGGGAGCAGCTCCGTATGTTACGAAGGGCAGCCAGGTGACCGAGAAAACGATCGTCTGCATCGTCGAGGCGATGAAGCTGATGAATGAGATCGAAGCGGAGGTCGCCGGCGAGATTGTGGAAGTGCTCGTTCAGAACGGCCAGCTGGTCGAATTCGGCCAACCGCTGTTCCTGGTCAAGCCGCACTAAGCTCTTCGAGGGCGAATCGTAAGGGGAGAATGCAATTGAAGTTTCGCAAAGTACTGATCGCCAACCGCGGGGAAATCGCCGTCCGCATTATCCGGGCATGCCAGGAGCTTGGCATCTCTACGGTAGCGGTCTATTCCGAGGCCGACCGCGATGCGCTTCATGTCCGTCTGGCGGACGAGGCATACTGCATCGGCCCGACGATGTCCAAGGACAGCTACCTCAATTTCACCAACATTATGAGCGTGGCTACGCTCACCGAGACCGACGCGATTCATCCCGGTTACGGCTTCCTTGCGGAGAACGCCGATTTCGCCGAAATTTGCGAAAGCTGCAACATCGCTTTTATCGGACCGTCGCCTGAAGCGATCAGCCGAATGGGGGACAAGTCGGTCGCCAAGCAGACGATGAAGGAAGCGGGCGTGCCGGTCATTCCCGGTTCGGACGGGCTGATCGAGGATCTGGACGAGGCGATTCGTCTCGGCCGCGAGATCGGCTATCCGCTGATCATCAAGGCGACGGCCGGAGGAGGCGGCAAAGGCATCCGGCTGGCTGAGAATGAGGAGATGCTCATTCAGCAGATTACGACAGCACAGCAGGAAGCGCAGAATGCGTTCGGCAACGCCGGCGTGTATCTGGAGAAATATTTGACCGGCATGAAGCACGTGGAAATTCAGGTGCTGGCCGACAAGCACGGCAATGTCGTCCATCTCGGCGAGCGCGATTGCTCCGTGCAGCGCCGCCGCCAGAAGCTGGTCGAGGAGGCGCCTTGCCCGATTCTGACGCCGGAAATTCGGCAGCAGATGGGCGAAGCTGCCGTGAGAGCGGCCAAGGCCGTGAATTATGCGGGCGCGGGGACGCTGGAGTTTCTACTTGGGCCGGACGGACAATTCTACTTTATGGAGATGAATACCCGCATTCAGGTCGAGCATCCGGTCACCGAGATGATCACAGGCATCGACATCATCAAGGAAATGATCCGCATCGCCGAAGGTGAACCGCTTTCCTTCACGCAAGAGGACGTGGTGATCGACGGCTGGTCCATCGAATGCCGCATCAACGCGGAGGACCCGAGCCGCAACTTCATGCCGTCGGCCGGCCAAATCCAGTTCTACCTGCCGCCGGGCGGCTTCGGCGTGCGCGTCGACAGCGCTGCCTATCCGGGATATACGATTTCGCCGCATTACGATTCCATGATCGCCAAGCTGATCGTGTGGGCGCCGGACAGGAACGAGGCGATTGAGCGGATGAAGCGGGCGCTGTCCGAATTTGCCATCGAAGGCATCCACTCTACCATTCCGTTCCACCTGAAGCTTCTCGAGCACAAGAAGTTTTTGGCAGGCGATCACGACATCAAGTTTCTGGAAGAGCACGACATCAACGACCCGGATTCGTAATCGGGCCGGCTTGGCCGGATTCGTTGTCATATTTTAATCGAAATGGTATAGTATACAATAAAGACAAGTTGCCGATGTCCGGCGCTGCCGGGTCGTTTGCTTCCCGCAGCTTAAGCCGCGAACAAGCAAGGAGGCAAGCTTCGCATCCAAAGCCATTAGGAGGTACCGAGCCATGAGCATCATAGCTGCGGATTATGAGAAGACCGAGATGGGCACGATTCAGATTGCCCCCGAGGTGATTGAGATCATTGCCGGCATGGCGACGACGGAAGTCCCGGGCGTAGCGGGCATGAGCGGCGGTTTCGCAGGCGGCATCGCGGAATTGCTCGGCCGCAAGAACATCACCAAGGGCGTGAAGGTCGAGGTCGGTCAGCGCGAAGCGTCGATCGACGTATCGGTCGTCATCGAATACGGCACCCGTATTCCCGAGGTGGCAAGTGCCGTCCAGAGCAGTGTCAAGCATGCCATCGAGTCGATGACGGGGCTTCAGGTCGTGCAGGTGAACGTGCACATACACGACGTTATTTTTAAAGGGGCGGAGAAGCCGGAGACGGAGGAAGCCTCCCCGCAGCGCGTCAAATAATCACTCAAAGTCCGGAAGCAAACCCCCTACTGCCAGGTCAGGGGGTTTCCTCCATCTATCGGAAGGAGACAAATCATCGTGGTAAAAGTCCTGGACCGATTGCTGCTTATGCTGTTCAGTCTTGCGATACTGGTTGTTGCCCTCATCCTTCTGACCGCAGGCTTCGGCCTGATCGGATACCGAGACGCGCAGGCGTTCGTCAGCGATGTTTACAGCGATATGGGCACAGCCGTGCCGTTTCTCTGCGTCACAGCTGTCATGGCTCTCATCAGCATCCGCTTCCTGTACGTATCCTTTCGCAGCGGACGAGCTTCAGCTCCGTCGATCGACCAGCGCACCGAATACG
This sequence comes from Paenibacillus ginsengihumi DSM 21568, assembly GCF_000380965.1. GTDB lineage: Bacteria > Bacillota > Bacilli > Paenibacillales > NBRC-103111 > Paenibacillus_G > Paenibacillus_G ginsengihumi. The sequence goes on from NZ_KB905548.1 coordinate 238,537, forward strand.
GGGATATTCGCATCTCGCTGGATACGGTGGAGAATTTGGCCTTGAAGGCGGCGGGCCGCACCCGGGGACTGAAAGATTTGCGGGCGCGCGTGAACGTCAGCCAGGCAGGGATCGAAATTACCGTCCGCGCTCTCGTTGACGGCGAGCATCCGATTCCGGGCATGACGGAAGAGCTGCAGGCGAATATCAAATCCTATGTCGAAGAGATCACGGGCATTCCCGTAGCTTCGGTCTCCGTGTTCGTTGCCAATATTCAATCGTCAACGCCAACCTTCAAGAGTCGAGTGGAATAGAGGTGATTTTCCCGGATGTGGAGACTATGGTGGGAGCAGCTCTGGGAGCGGCATAGAGGAGCGACGCTCGGCTCGGCCGTCGGCCTTGCGCTTGGCATCGTTTATTTGATAAGCGGATTGCTGGATATGTTAATCTTTGCCCTGATCGTATATACTGGATATTACATAGGGAAAAGAGCGGACCGCAACATGCCGCTCATTCCCGATCAAGACGAATGGCGGCGGTTATTGGACAAATGGAGAGGGTTCCGTTAAAATCCTTGGGTTCAAGCCTTGGATTTTTTTGTTGCCTTCGCGAAGGCCGCCGCAGTTCGGACAACCCGGAAGGAGCAACACGAATGAGACGCAGATTGGCTAGAGAACTGGCCCTGCAATGCTTGTATCAGATCGAAATGAACGACGTCTCTGCGGAGGCCGCGATCGACCACGTGCTGGAGGAAGCGCAGACGGAGGACGAGGCCAAGCTCATGCAGGAAAAGGATCAAATCTCGGCCCAATACGTGACCGAGCTCGTCAAAGGCACGGCGTCGCGCCGCAGCGACATCGATGCGCTGCTGTCGGACTATTTGAAGGGCTGGCAGATGGACAGGCTGTCCAAGGTGGACCGCCAAATTTTGCGGCTTGCCGCTTACGAGATGATCTACCGCGACGATGTGCCGCCGAAGGTTGTCGTGAATGAAGCGATCGAGATGGCGAAGCTGTTCGGCACGGAGGAGTCAGGCAAATTCGTCAACGGCGTCCTGGGCCAATTGATCAAGGATGCCGAAGCGATCCGGGGGCGGGTGCAGACCCAGGGACCGGCGCAGCCGTAAAGAAACGGCGAGCATTGGATGGGCGACCCGCCGGCCTTGCAGAGGCCGGCGGGCGTCCCGAGAGAGGGGAGCAAATGAGATGACAGCGCATATTATTAACGGAAAGGAAATCGTCGCCGCCTACCGGGCGCAGATCAAGGAACAGACGGAAGCGCTTCGCAGCCGCGGCGTTCAGCCGGGGCTTGCCGTCATTATCGTCGGCGACGATCCGGCCTCGCACGTCTATGTAAGAAACAAGGCCAAAGCTTGTGAGGCAGCAGGCATGCATTCCGAAGTGTACAAGCTGCCGGAAAATACTCCCGAAGGGGAAGTGCTGGACCTGATCGGGAAGCTTAACGAAGATGCCGGCATTCACGGCATTCTCGTACAGTCGCCGCTGCCTGGGCATATATCGGAGGAGCGGGTTGTCGAGGCGATCGCCGTAGAGAAGGATGTCGACTGCTTTCACCCTGTCAACGTCGGCAATCTGATGATCGGCAAGCCGGGGCCGTCGCCCTGCACGCCGGCCGGCGTCATCGAAATTTTGAAAAAAATCGGCGTCGATATCGCCGGCAAGCACGCCGTCGTTGTCGGCCGCAGCAACATTGTCGGCAAGCCGATGGCGATGCTGCTGCTGCGCGAGCATGCGACGGTAACGGTGTGCCATTCGCGCACGCCGGATTTGGCGGCGATTACGCGCCAGGCCGATATCCTCGTGGCGGCCGTAGGCCAGGCCCGCATGATCAAGCGCGAGCATGTGAAGCCGGGCGCCGTCGTGATCGACGTCGGCATCAACCGCTTGCCGGACGGCAAGCTGGCCGGAGATGTGGACTTTGACGATGTGCTTGAAACCGCAAGCTATATTACGCCCGTGCCGGGCTGCGTAGGTCCGATGACGATTACGATCCTGCTGCGCAATACGCTTGAGGCCGCGCAGCAGGCCGCGGGAGCGCAGGTGAATGCGTAGCCCAGGGAAGGACAGGCAAGTCTTCTCGGTCAAGGAGCTTAACCGCTACATCAAGATGATGCTGGAAGGGAACGACCGGCTGCAACACGTCTGGGTGCGCGGCGAAATATCCAATTTTACGCATCATTCCAGCGGGCACATGTATTTTACGCTGAAGGACGCGGACAGCCGGCTCAAAACCATCATGTTCGCCTCCTACAATCAGCGGCTTCCTTTTATTCCGCGGGAAGGGGCCAAGGTGCTCGCCTGCGGCAATATTTCGGTATATGAACGCGACGGACAATACCAGTTCTACGTGACGCAGATGCAGCCTGACGGCATCGGCAGCCTGTATCTCGCCTTCGAGCAGCTGAAGAAGAAGCTGGAGGCGGAAGGGCTGTTCGCGGCCGAGCGGAAGAGGCCGATCCCCCGCTTTCCCCGGGCGATCGGCGTCATCACCTCCCCGACGGGAGCGGCTGTGCGCGATATCATCACCACCCTGCAGCGCAGATATCCGGCGGTGCCGGTGCTGCTGTATCCCGTGCTGGTGCAGGGGACGCAGGCGGCGCCGTCGATCGTGAGGGCGATTGAGGAGATGAACCGGCTCGGCGAAGTCGATGTGCTGATCGTCGGCCGCGGCGGCGGCTCGCTCGAGGAGCTGTGGGCGTTCAACGAGGAGGCGGTCGCCCGGGCTATCTCCGCCTCGGCGATTCCCGTCATCTCCGCGGTCGGCCACGAGACCGATTATACGATCGCCGATTTCGTCGCCGACCTGCGGGCCGCCACCCCGACGGCTGCGGCAGAGCTGGCGGTGCCGCACCATCTGGAGCTGAAGCAGCAGCTCGCCTACATGGAGCAGCGGCTGTACCGCAGCCTGAACAAGCGACTGGAATCGAGCCGCGAGCGCTTGAACCGGCTGCGCCGGTCGCCGTATTTGACGAACCCGCGGCGCCAGCTGCTGCTCCAGCCGGCCGAACGGCTGGACCGGGTCAAGGAGCAGCTGCGGTTCAAGATGCAAGGCCGGCTGGCTCTGGCTCATGAGCGCAAGATGCGCTTGGACAAGCGGCTGGCGGCGAGCAATCCGAAGGAGCAAGCCGTATTCGCCAGAAGGCGGCTGGCCTCGGCCGCGAAGCAGCTGCAGGTGGCGATGCAGGTGCTGAAGAAGCACAAAAGCCAGCAGCTCGTATCGGCCATGCGCCAGCTTGATGCGTTAAGCCCGCTGAAGGTGATGCAGCGCGGATACGGGCTTGTGTACGACGAGCAGGAGAAGCAGCTGATCAAGTCGGTCGCGCAGGTCGAGATCGGCGATATTTTGCGGCTGAAGCTGGCTGACGGGCGCATCGATTGTCATGTCTGGTCAATGGAGGAGAATAAGCATGGCGGAACAGGAAACGACACCGAGCTTTGAGGAAGCGATGGACCGGCTCGAGAGCATCGTTGCCCGGCTGGAGAGCGGCGACGTGCCGCTGGAGCAGGCGATCGAGCTGTTTCAGGAAGGCATGAAGCTGTCGCAGCTGTGCGGCAGCAAGCTGGAGCAGGTCGAGCGCAAGATCGAAATTTTGCTGGAGCAGGACGGCGAGCTTGTCAAGAAGCCGTTCCAGCCCGGGAGCGAAGAGAGAGGGGACAGCCGATGAACGGCCAGACCCGGAGCGAGCTCAAGCAGTATATAGCGGAACAGGCGGCTCTCGTTGAAGCCGAGCTGGAGCGCTTTGTGCCGCAGACGTGGGACATTCCGGCCAAGCTGCGCGAATCGATGATGTACTCCTTAATGGCCGGGGGCAAGCGGCTGCGTCCGATCCTGGTGCTGGCCGCCTGCGAAGCGGTCGGCGGACGCCCGGAAGCGGCCCTTCCCGTCGCGCTGGCGGTAGAGATGGTGCATACGTATTCGCTCATTCATGACGATTTGCCGGCGATGGACAATGACGATTACCGCCGCGGCAAGCCGACGAACCATAAAGTGTACGGCGAAGCGATGGCGATTTTGGCCGGCGACGCCCTGCTGACGCATGCTTTCTATACGGCGGCCCAGGCGCGCAAGAACGGCATACCGGCTGACCGGGTCGTCGATATCGTCGAGGAACTGGCCTTGCTGGCCGGCGCGCGGGGGATGGTCGGCGGGCAGGTGGCCGATATGGAAGGCGAGCAGGGGCTGACCCGGCTGGAGGAGCTCGAATACATTCACCTTCATAAGACAAGCGACCTGATCGTCTTTTCGCTGAAGGCGGGCGCGCGCATTGCCGGCGCAGAAAGCCGTCAGCTGGAGGCGCTGGAACGCTATGGGACTTGCATAGGCCTTGCTTTTCAGATTCAGGACGACATCCTCGACCTGACCGGCGACGAGCAGAAGCTGGGCAAGCCGGTGCAAAGCGATGTCAAGCAGCAGAAGGTGACTTATCCGTATTTTATCGGGCTGGAAGCTTCGGCAGCCAAGGTCAGGCAGCTGACGGAGGAAGCGAAGGCGGCGGTGCGGGAAGCGTCCTTTCCTCATCCCGAACGGCTATTGGAGCTGGCGGATTATCTGATGAACCGCGATCATTAAGGAAGCATCGGCGGCCGCTGCAGCTGCTTTGGCCTGGCAGACCCCTGTGTCTTAAGCAGGCTTTATTTGAGCGCGGGAGCGGCTTTGTGATATAATGTGCACGAAGTTGCTCTTTTTTGGGATAAAGACGTAAAAATAAACATTCGACGATAGATAGCAACGGCCGATGCGCGGCTGCGCAGGCGGCAGAAGCGCGGCAGCGCCGCGCAGCGGTATGGAAGGGTTTCCTTGGAGGCGATCGGATATTGAATGATAACCAAGACAACGGCATTTCGAACGCGGTCCGGCATCAAGCAGTCTGCAGCACGGCAAATCACGAACGGAAAGCGAGGGAACAAGCATGCTGCTCGATCAGATTCATAGTCCGCAGGATTTGAAACGCCTTGCGCCGGACCAACTGGAGCAATTGTCGGCTGAAATCCGGCGGTTTCTGGTGGAGAAGCTTTCCGTCACCGGCGGTCACCTCGCACCGAACCTTGGTGTCGTCGAATTGACGATTGCTCTTCATTATTTGTTCGATAGTCCGAACGACAAATTTATTTTTGACGTGGGTCACCAATCGTACGTGCATAAAATTTTGACAGGCAGAAAAGACCAGTTTGACACGCTGCGCAAATATAAAGGATTGTGCGGATTCATCAAGCGCTCCGAAAGCGAGCACGACGTGTGGGAAGCCGGCCACAGCAGCACGTCGCTGTCGGCGGCGATGGGCATGGCGGTCGCTCGGGATTTGCAGGGCGGCTCGAACCGCATCGTCGCGTTGATCGGAGATGGGGCGCTGACCGGCGGGATGGCTTTGGAGGCCATGAACCATATCGGCCACGAGCAGCGCAAGCTGATGGTGATCTTGAACGATAACGAGATGTCGATCGCCCCGAACGTAGGAGCGCTGCACAATTATCTCAGCCGCATCCGCTCCGACCGGCATTACGTGAAAGCGAAGGAAGAGGTCGAGCACCTCATCAAGAAAATTCCGGCTATCGGCAGCACGCTGGCAAGAACCGTCGAGAAGGTGAAGGACGGATTGAAATATATCGTCGTTCCCGGCGTCTTGTTCGAGGAGCTCGGCTTCACCTATTTGGGTCCGGTGGATGGGCACAATCTGCCGCTGTTGATGGAGACGCTGCAGCAGGCGGACAGCATCGAAGGTCCCGTGCTCGTTCACGTGGTTACGATCAAGGGCAAAGGCTACTCGCCGGCGGAGGCGGATTCCCATGGCTGGCACGGCGTCAGCCCTTACAAGATCGAATCCGGCCAAATTCTGAAATCGGTCGGACCGCCGATGTACACCGACGTGTTCGGACGCACGCTGATCGAGCTGGCCAAGCAGGATGAGCGCATTATTGCCATCACTCCGGCCATGCCGGGCGGCTCTGGCCTGATGCGCTTCGCCGAGCAATTTCCGGGCCGCATGATCGATGTCGGCATTGCCGAGCAGCATGCCGCCACGCTGTCGGCCGGGCTGGCCGCCGAAGGCATGAAGCCGATCTTCGCGGTGTATTCGACGTTTCTGCAGAGGGCTTACGACCAGGTCGTTCACGACATTTGCCGGGCGAAATTGAACGTGACCTTTGCGATCGACCGGGCCGGTTTTGTCGGGCCGGACGGCGAGACGCATCAGGGAGTATACGATATCGCCTATTTGCGCAGCTTGCCGAACATGGTGCTGATGATGCCGAAGGACGAGAACGAGCTCCGGCATATGATGAAGACGGCGCTCGAATATGACGATGGTCCGATCGCCTACCGTTATCCGCGCACTAACGGAGTGGGCGTGGAGCTGGACGAGAAGCTGCAGGCTATTCCGATCGGCAGCTGGGAAGTGCTGCGGCCGGGCGGCGATGCCGCGGTGCTGGCTGTAGGGCCGATGATTAAGCCTGCGCTGGAGGCGGCCGAGCGAATGGCCAAGGAGAACGTCCATGTTCGCGTCGTGAATGCGCGGTTCATCAAGCCGATGGATGAAGCGATGCTCATGCAGCTGGCCAATGAGGATATCCCGATCATGACAATCGAGGAAGGGGCCCGCATGGGCGGCTTTGGCAGCGGCGTGCTTGAATTTTACTCCGGCCGCGATATCTACGGACTTCGCATCAAAACGATCGGCGTTCCGGACTATTTCGTCGAGCACGGCTCCGTCGCGGAGCAGAGGGAGGAAGTCGGCCTGACGGCGGACCGGCTTGTCGCCGAGCTGCAGGCGCTCGCGCCCCGCAAGCGGCAGCGGGCTTAAACGGCGCCATCCGGCGCCGTTTTTGCGCTGTCTGCGCTTTATGTTACGATTTTACTAACGGATCGGGAAGGACTATATCGCCATGGCATCGGATAAGGAAAGATTGGACGTACTGCTGGTGGAACGGCAGCATTTCGAGTCGAGGGAAAAGGCGAAGGCCGCCATCATGGCCGGGCTGGTGCTCGTAGATAACGAGCCCGTCGATAAGGCGGGCACGAAAGTATCGCGGGCCGCCCGCATTCAGGTGAAAGGACCGCTGCATCCCTATGTGAGCCGCGGCGGACTGAAGCTGGAAAAAGCGCTGAAGGAATTCGGCATCGATCTGCAGGGCGTCACCATGCTCGATATCGGCGCCTCGACCGGCGGGTTCACCGATTGCGCTCTGCAAAACGGCGCATCGTTCGTGTACGCCATAGACGTCGGCTACAATCAGCTGGATTGGTCTTTGCGCAGCGATCCTCGCGTCAAAGTGATGGAAAGAACGAATTTTCGCTATATGCAGCCTGGCGATCTGGAAGGCCCGCAGCCGACGTTCGCTTCGATCGACGTATCGTTCATTTCGCTCAAGCTGATTTTGCCTCCTTTGCGCGAGCTGCTTGCTCCAAACGGAGAAGTCGTCGCCTTAATCAAGCCCCAGTTCGAGGCAGGCCGGGAGAAGGTAGGCAAATCCGGCGTTGTAAGAGATGCCGCGGTGCATGCCGAAGTGCTGCAGGAGGTGCTGCGCTTTGCCGAAAGCATCGGTTTTGCCGTGAAAGGGATGACGTATTCTCCCATTAAAGGCGGAGAGGGCAACATCGAATTTTTGGCATACTTGGCCTTGGCGGCGGAAGGCCAGGCGCCGTCCCCGGAGGGGGAGCTTAAGGCGCACATCGCCGAACTGGTTCGCACGTCCCAACGACTGCATCACGAGAGCTCATCCTAGTTTCGTCTGGCGATGAGTTTTTTGTTATCGTTACAGAAAGTTTAACTTCGCTAAAGGATTCAAGCGAAGTGCGACTTTCTGTACCAAGAAAAAACCGCAAAGCCGCGGTCGCTCATCCTTGAACAGGCATCGATAGATGTTTTTCTTAATCTCTGGTTATCTTTCGTTATCGTTGCAGATGGGTCTGGCAGGCATTGATGCAATACGCTTCTTAAGGAGGTTTTTGCTGACATGCAAAGCGGAGACGGAATCGTTGTCATCGTGATCGTCGCGGCGCTTGTCGTTTGGCTGTCGATTTCGCTGCGGAATCGCATGAGGGAAAAGGTCGAAGGAGGCGCCTCGTGGGAGCTGCTGGCGGGCGATGGCGACGTTGAGCCGGACGAAGCGACAAAGCTGCTGGAGAAAAACGGCTATCGCGTATTCGCCGGAAAGACGCGCATTCCGATCGACATCGAGGTCAACGGAAGCAAGACGCTGCACAGCCGGCTTTTCGTCGACTATTTTGCCGCCAAAGGAGCCGAGCGGTATGCCGTCAAGCTGGCCAGGGAGCGAATGATGCTGGAGATGACCGGCAGCGGACTGCGGGACAAGCTGCTCGTGTATCAATTGATCGTGCCAGGCTTAACCGGCGTGCTGTATGTCGATCTGCCTTCGAAAACGATCCAGGTGTTCGAATTTACCGCAAGATTAGCCGGCGGCGACGAGCTGTAGCCGGGAAGCCATGGAAGGACTTCAGGAGGATGCCATGAAAGCCCAACGACATATCAAAATCCGGGAAATTATAACCAACAACGAAATCGAAACGCAGGACGAGCTGGTGGAGCGGCTTCGTGCCAGCGGTTTTTATGTGACGCAGGCTACGATTTCCCGCGATATCAAGGAAATGCACCTGATCAAGGTTCCGCTGGATGACGGACGCTACAAATATTCCATGCCCGCCGACCAGCGGTACAATCCGCTGCAGAGGCTGCGGCGGGCGCTGAGCGACCATTTTGTCCATATCGATTATACGGAAAATCTGGTCGTGCTGAAATGCTTGCCGGGCACGGCCAACGCGATCGGCGCCTTGATCGACAGTCTGGAGTGGAACGAGATCATGGGGACGATTTGCGGCGACGATACGATCCTGATTATATGCCGGACCAAGGAGCACAGCGCGCATGTCGTCAGCCAAGTTCTCGGCATGTTGAGCTAGAAGTAGGCGGCAACGTTTTGGATGACTGACAGGCGAGGGAGAGGGGAAAAGGGCATGCTGCAGGAACTGACCATTCGCAATTTGGCAGTGATCGAATATGTCCATGTGCGCTGCAAAGAAGGGTTTCACGTGCTGACAGGGGAAACGGGCGCGGGCAAATCGATCATCATCGACGCGCTCGGCCTGATTGCCGGAGGGCGGAGCTCCTCCGAGCTCGTCCGTTACGGCAGCGACCGGGCCGTGATCGAGGCGCTGTTTCATGTGGGCGCGGATCATCCGGTTTGGGGCGTTTTGGAACGAATGGGTATAGAAGCGGACGATGATGAGCATCTTATTATTCGCAGAGAAATTACGGTTCAGGGCAAAAGCACAAGCCGCATCAACAGCCAGCTCGTGAACCTCGCCTCGTTGAAGGAGGTCGGGGAATGTCTGATCAACATTCACGGCCAGCACGAGCACCAATCGCTGTTCCGCACGGAGAAGCATATCGAGTGGCTCGATCTGTTCGGTCATGAGACGATCGGGCCGGTCAAGCAGGCTTATAAGGAAGCTTATCAAGCGTACATAACGGTCAGGGACCAGCTTCGCGAGCTGCAGGAATCCGGCAAGCAGGCGCTGCAGATGATGGACCTGTATCGGTTTCAGGTGGAAGAGATCGGCGCGGCCAAGCTGAAGCTCGGCGAAGACGAGGAGCTTCAGGAGGAACGGAGAAGGCTCGCCAATGCGGAAAAGCTGTATTCTGGCGCTTCCGGGGCCTACGACGGATTGTACGGCGGGCATGAAGGATTGGACGCGATTCGCAAGGCGCTGCAGAAGCTGACGGATATCGCCGCGTTCGACCCCGACAAGCTGCAGCCGCTGGTCGAGCAGGTGCAGTCGGCGTATTATCAGCTGGAGGATGCCGCTTTTCAGCTGCGCGATTACCGCGACGAGATCGAATTCAATCCGTCGCGTCTCGATTATATCGAGCAGCGTCTGGACACCCTCTCGACGCTGCGCCGCAAATACGGCGAGACAGTCGCGGATATCCTGCAGTATTATGATAAAATTCAGGACGAGCTAAGCCGCATGGAGAACAAGGACGAGCTGCTAACGCAGCTGCAAGCTGAGGAAACAGCCTTGCTTCAGCGTCTCAAGCAGCGCGCTGTCGCCTTAAGGGAGCAAAGGGAGCTGGCCGCCGAATCGCTCGCCTGCGAAATTATGTCCGAGCTGAAAGAGCTGCATATGGAAAAGACGCGCTTCAAAGTCCAGATCACGCCGCTTCCGGAAGACAAGCCGGCGAAGGACGGCGCGGATCAAGTGGAATTTCTTATCTCGGCGAACCCCGGCGAGCCGCTGCGGCCGCTCAGCAAAATCGCCTCCGGCGGCGAAATATCGCGCGTGATGCTGGCGATGAAGTCGATCTTCGCCCGAATCGACCGCATTCCCGTGCTCGTATTCGACGAGGTGGACACCGGCGTCAGCGGCCGGGCCGCGCAAGCGATCGCGGAGAAGATGTCGCGGCTGTCGCGCAGCTGCCAGGTGTTTTCCATTACGCATTTGCCGCAGGTAGCCTGCATGGCCGACGTTCATTATCGGATTCACAAAGCGACCGAGGGCGAGCGCACCTTCACCCATGTGGACGACATGGACGGCAAGCAGCGCATCGAGGAGCTGGCGCGAATGCTCGGCGGCGTGGAAGTGACGGACAAGACGCTGCTGCACGCTCAGGAAATGCTCACCTTGGCGGATGCTAAAAAGCGAGGGCAGGACTGACTGCGGGGGACGATATTGGAGTAATAAAACGATTGGCGGGGGGTTACCTTAAAGGTACATCTTCGGCGGTGCTGATCGTATCGAGCTGGGATGCAGGGTTCCAGCGCCGCTAAACAAAGGAAGCAAGGGAGCGTGAGCAGTCTTGAGTTCCAACCAGAGAAAAAGATTGATTGGATTGATGCTCGTCCTCTTCGTTTGTTTGGGTAGCCTATCCACCCCCTTCCGTAGCTTTGCCTCATTCCCCGAGGAATTGCGAATGTTCTCCGGCCAGCAAACCTCGCTTCAACTGGCCATGCCCGTCAGCGCGCAGGTGACTGTAGGTCATCCCGACATCGTCAAGGTGAACGGTTCGGCAAAGCACTCATTCCGGGTCGATCTTCATCATCCCTTATTCTTGAAGTCGTTCAAAGCCGGACAGACCGAAATGCAGCTCAAGCTGTTCGGCGCGATCCCGCTGAAGACGGTCAAAGTGAAGGTCGTTCCTGATCTGAAGGTGATTCCCGGCGGACAAACGATCGGAGTCAAGCTGAAGTCGGCCGGCATTCTTATTGTCGGACATCATTTGGTCGCCGTATCCGAGGACAAGAAGACGTCGCCTGGCGAAGAAGCGAAGCTGAAGCTCGGCGATCTTATTTTGAAGATGGACGGCAAGCCGGTCAAGGATGTCGGCAAAGTGGCGGAACTGGTGAAAGCGGCGGGCGAATCCAAACAGCCGATCACTTTAACGATTCGCCGCGGCAATGAAACGCTGGACATTCCGATTCAACCAGCTTACGACATCGTCGATAAGGCATATCGTCTCGGGCTGTATATTAGAGACTCGGCGGCTGGCGTCGGCACGCTGACGTTTTATGCTCCCGACCAGGGCGTGTACGGTGCATTAGGCCATGTCATCACCGATATGGACACGCAGACGCCGATCGTCGTCGGCGAAGGAGAGGTCGTCTATTCCAACGTTACCTCGATCTCCAAAAGTCACGACGGAGAACCGGGGGAAAAGCGCGCGCAGTTTTCCAAGGAAAGCAAAGTGATCGGCAACATCGAGAAAAACACGCAGTTCGGCATTTTCGGCAAAATGCCGCACGTGCCCGACCACGGCCTGGCGAAAGAAGCGATTCCGGTCGCTTTTGCGGAAGAAGTAAAAGAAGGGCCCGCCGAAATATATACCGTTATTAATGGACAGAAGGTCGAAAAGTTCAACATCGAGATTGTTCACGCGGCGAAGCAGGATTATGCGGCAACTAAAGGAATGGTCATCAAAATTACGGATCAGCGGCTGCTCGAAAAAACCGGCGGCATCGTTCAAGGCATGAGCGGCAGTCCCATCATCCAGAACGGCAAGGTCGTCGGCGCCGTAACGCATGTGTTCGTCAACGATCCGACGAGCGGATATGGCTGTTATATCGAATGGATGCTGCAGGACGCCGGCATCATGCTCCGAGACAAGCCTCAGCCCCAAGCGTCGTAGCCTAAGTCATATACACGAAGGAATGCCCGGGAAATCGGGCATTTTTACGTTTTGCGGCCAAGCGCGTTAAAGCAGCTCTTAGGCAGAATGGGATCAAGGAAGTCGCGACATCATTGGCGGGAAAACAGCGATTTTGTCGAACGGTGTACTTATTTGAAATAAAATATTAATTATAAAATATTTGCTCAAAAAAATCTATAAAAATAATTTTCGACAGAAGGAATTTTCCTTTGCATGTCGAAAGTATAATATCAGGTAAAATGCATGTAAAATTTAATTGTCGTCAATTAAGGAGGAAATAACGTTGCAAACGATTGAAGTGTTGCTGGCGGACGATAACCGCGAATTTACGAATTTGTTATCCGAATTTATCGAAGATCAGGAAGATATGCACGTTGCAGGCATCGCGTATAACGGCAATGACGTGTTGCGTCTGATCGAACAAAGTCAGCGTGTGCCGGACGTGCTGATATTAGATATTATTATGCCTCATCTGGACGGACTCGGCGTGCTCGAAAAGCTGCGCGAGATGGATCTGCAGCCGCAGCCGAAGATCATTATGCTGACTGCATTCGGTCAGGAGAACATCACTCAAAAAGCGGTGCAGCTCGGCGCGTCGTATTACATTCTCAAGCCGTTCGACATGGAAATTTTGACGAATCGCATCCGCCAGCTCGTGTCGGTGAACCAGCCGGCCATGCCGATGATGTCCTCTTCCGCAAGCGGCGCGCTCAAAACCAATGTCGTACAGCTGCCCAAGAGCAAAAATTTGGACGCGAACATTACCACCATCATTCACGAAATCGGCGTGCCCGCCCATATCAAAGGATACCAGTATTTGCGCGAAGCGATTACGATGGTATACAACAACATCGAGATTTTGGGCGCGATCACGAAAACGCTGTATCCGGCCATTGCAGAAAAGTACAAAACGACGCCGAGCCGCGTCGAACGCGCCATTCGCCATGCGATCGAAGTCGCCTGGACGCGCGGCAACATCGACAGCATCAGCCATCTGTTCGGCTATACGATCAATATTTCTAAGGCGAAGCCGACCAACTCCGAGTTCATTGCGATGGTTGCCGACAAGCTGCGGATCGAGCATAAGGTAAGCTGAAAGGGTAAATGATGGACACCTCTATTTATTGGCCGCAGTATGAGCTGATAAATAGAGGTTTTTTCAATCGGCAACGATCGGGCTACTGATCATAAAGCAAAAAGACTGGTCTCAGCCAGTCTTCGCATGAAGCTACGGACGGATGCCGCATTTGTTTTTAATGAAATGAATCTGATTTTCCAGCCGGTTGATGCGTTCCTGCGTGTCCGCTCCATTGGCGGCCGGACCTTCCCGAAGCGCAGCGAGCTCCTGCAGCAGCTGCGTCAGATCGCTGCTCGCATTCGCGCAATCATAATCGCTTTCCAATCGTTCCAGCATAAGCAGCCCTCCATCCAGATCATCATTACGCTGAGTAGTATGGATCATTGCGGAGCCGCTCATTCATGGCGCGATTAGACGCTTTGCTCGCCTGCCCGAATGGATGACGGAAATCGGGCGGCGTTCTCCCGGTGATCCTGCGAATACACTTCAGAAGCCCATTCAAGCCAGCCTTCCGGCAGCCTGCTTTCGATATACTGTCTATTTTCCTCGGTCAATCGGGACAGCTCGCAAATCAGCGACTCGTAAGTTTGCAGGATGGAATAAAAATCGAGCCCGATATCGTCCATTAATAACTCTTTCAATGCGCGGTCGTTGTCAGTAAAGCTCCGATAGACCAGGCCGTCGTAAATTTCCTTGATTTGACCATCCTGAACCCGAACGATTTTTTGACATCTATTTGGCATTGAATGTTTTCTCCTTACTATGTGATCTTGATCATTATAGCATGAAAAAAACGCGGAATTTGTCTGATTTTGTAATTCCTCTAAATTAATTGTGGACAACTGAATAGAACATTCTCGTGTCGATGCATATTCAGCCGGTGCCGGGGAAAGCTTAAGTTTAAGCAAAAGCAGGACAAGGGGAGTTGTTCAATATGCCAACCGAATGGCCCAATGGCAAGGTGGACGCTTATAAGCTGGGGATCGGCTTTCTCCAAGAGCTGGAGCCTGAAGCGATCGACGGATATCATCGGTTTACGGGCAGCTGCTTTGCCGACGGGACAATCGATATCAAAAACAAGCAGCTGATCGCGCTCGGTATCAGCTTGTTTGCCAATAACGAAGTATGCACGCTGTATCACGCGCAGGAAGCGTTAGCCCACGGGGCCTCTGCCCGCGAGGTTGCCGAGGTGGCGATGGTCGCTGCCGCGGTCGGGAGCGGCCATTCGATGTCGCAGAGCGTCAGCCGGCTGCAGGATGCGCTGCATGCCGCTTCGTCCGCTGGCCTATGATCGAACCGGGACAACGGATGAAGCCGATCGTCGGCACGGCGGCGGTCGGCAAAAGCACGAAGCGGCTGCTTGAGCGAATGGGGCGCCGCTCCATTGCCGTTATCGACCATGAAGATGTGGATCGCCTGGCGGCGCGGGGATTGATCGAGGCCAAGGCGCTAGCTGTCGTCAACGCGGGCCGTACGATGACCGGGCGCATTCCGAGCGATGCCGCGCTTTTGCTGCTTGACGCCGGGATTCCGATTGTCGAGATCGATCCGGAGGCGATGGAACGGATCAGCGACGGCAGCCGGCTGACGATCACTTCCGCCGGGGTGCATTGGTCTGACGGCTGGAGTCCTTGCCGCGCCTTCACCCGAGCGGACTGGCGGCGGCTTCACGAGCTTGCCGTAAGCCGCGTGAACGACGAATGGGCCCGTTTTATCGATAATACGCTGACCTTTGCCGAGCGCGATAAGAAGCTGCTGCTCGCCCCCTTGCGTCTGGACGGATTAACGACAGCTCTTGCCGGCCGCCATGCGGTCGTCGTCTGCCGCGGCGACGGCTATCGGGAAGATTTGGCCGCACTGCGGAGTTATATTGCGGCGTTTAGCCCTGTGCTCATCGGTGTGGACGGCGGAGCCGATGCGCTGCACGAGCTGGGCCTTAGGCCCGATATGATCGTCGGCGATATGGACAGCGTCTCGGACCGGGCGCTGCGCTCCGGAGCGGAGCTGATCGTCCACGGCTATTTGTCCGGGGAAGCTCCCGGTCTCGCGCGCGTCCGCGGGCTGGGGCTGGACGCTGCGGTTCTGCGCTGCGCCGGGACGAGCGAAGATTTGGCGATGCTAATCGCCTTTGACGGCCGCTGCGAGCAGATCGTTTCGGTCGGTTCGCATATACATATGTTTGATTTTTTAGAAAAAGGACGCGGAGGCATGGCCAGCACCTGGCTCGTGCGCATGAAGGTGGGCAGCAAGCTGATCGACGCCAAGGGAATCAGTCGCTTGCAGCTGAGTCCGCGCGCGCCGCTCGCCGAGCGGGCGAACCAATGGGCGGCATGGGCCCGCTCTTGTTTGACAGGAAAGAGGAGATGGAAAAATGTCTTCACTCGTGTCGGTCGTTATCCCCGCATGGAATGAGGAACAAGCGATAGAGGCGACCTTGAGCGCCGTCTGCCGTAGCCGTCTGCTCGTGTCTCAGTTATTCGGCAGCAGGGTGCAGCTGATCGTCGTTGACGACGGAAGCGTCGACGGCACCAGGCGCGCCGCGCTCCCTTGGGCCGACGTTGTGCTGAGGCTGCCGTTCAACGCCGGCAAAGGGGCGGCGCTTTCCGCCGGCTGGAAGGCGGCCGCCGGGGACGTCGTCGTCTGCCTCGATGCCGATTTGGGCGAGACGGCGGCGCATTTCGTGAAGCTGCTCGAGCCGCTTATGGCCGGTAGCTGCGATATGGCGACCGCGCGCCTCCCCGCGCCCTCCGTCCGCGGCGGCTTCGGGCTTGTGCGCCGGTTGGCCGGCGCAGGAGCATACCGGCTTAGCGGTTACCGGGGGACGGCGCTGTTATCGGGCCAAAGAGCGATCCGCTCGGAGCTGCTCCGCCGGCTGAGCCGCAGCTACAGCGGCTTCGGCATCGAAGTCGGCATGACGGTCGACGCGGCCGTTCTCGGCTACCGCCTGGCCGAAGTCGAGGTGCCGTTCCGCCACCGCGAAACAGGCCGGCAGCTGCGCGACTGGATGCATCGCGGCCGACAATTTTATGCGGTGGGACGCACGCTGATCGATTGCTGGAGGCGGCCGATATGCCGATGATATGGCAGCAGGCGGCGTATCTCGCCGCGCTGGCGCTGACCGGATATGCCTTGAAAGGGGCGACGGTCCGTTTTTTGACAGACCACCGGTTGACCCGGCCCAGCTATAAGGGAACGATGATTCCCGGCGCCGCCGGCATGCTGATGTGGCTGCTTGTGTTGGCCAGCTGGACGCTTGTCGAGGCGGGACCGTTTGGGCATTTGGCGCCGCAACGCGGCTGGGGCGATTATGTCGTCGCGTTCGGGATCGTGGCCTTGTCGGGGTTCGTGGATGACTGTTTCGGGGATACGGCGGTGAAGGGGCTTGCCGGCCATTGGCGGGCTTTGCGGCAGGGGATTGTGACGACTGGAGCGATCAAAGCGGCAGCCGCTTTATGGGCGGCTGTCGTCGTCACGTCGTCCTATGAAACGGGCGCCCCGGCCAGATGGACAGGCGCGGCTTTGATCGTGCTGATGACCAATGCGGTTAACTTGCTGGACGTCCGTCCTGGCCGCGCGCTCAAAGGATTTGCGGCCGCCGCGCTTCCGGCCATCGGGGCCGGCGTGCTTGCCGGGACGGCTTGGGACAAGCTGGCCTGCATGGCGCCGGTGCTGACGGGAGCCGTCGCTTTGGTCCGGGACGATTTGCGCGGGAAGCTGATGCTTGGCGATACCGGCGCGAACGCGCTCGGCTTCGCGGCCGGCTGCTGGCTTGTCTGGTTCATTCCTTGGCCGCTGCAGATATGTGTCATTTTGCTGCTAATAGGACTGCACGTGCTGACGATGCGGCGATCGCTGACGGCAATTATTGCCGGCAACCGCCTGTTAGAGTGGCTCGATCAGGCCGGTCGAAACGGGGCATAATGAAGCTTTGGGAGCGGAAGGGAGCGGAATGCATCCGCTCTATTTGCGTTTCTCGCGAAACCGCGGAGCCACGTAGTTGCGCTTGCGGTCCCGAAAAAAAATCCATCCGCCGATAAAAGACACGCCTGCGGCAAACAGAAGCAGACCTAAAACAAATTTGCCCCATAAAAAGCCGCCGTCGAATTGAGCAAACCACGCGTCTTTCATGGCGAGAAAGCCGTAAGTGGCTGCCAGCCCCGGAATGACAAGCAGCAAAATAGCGATAAAGCGGCTGACTGCGTTATGCATATGAGCTCGAATTCCTTTCGTTCAAGTTGAACACCTGTGACAGGCGAATCTTTCATCATCGTCCGTCGCCTGCGGTGCTGAACATTCGCCGATAGACTTCGTCGTATGATCAGGATAATCTTCTTGTATTAAAGTAACATAAAATAGCCGACAATTCATGCAATTTTGCTTCTGTAGACTATTTTTCTTAAGGCAAATAAGGTTACAATAGGAGAATATAGACGCCTGTGACGAGCGATTCCTTCTCGTCATCGGTCGTCGCCTGCGGTACCTGAAATTTTGGCCCGTGAATTATCTGCAAATTTCAGGAAAGCCCGTAAATGTTGTATTTTGTACAACAAAATCGGGGGGATAACCCCTATTTGCGGTTCAATGCTGTAAATTGTGCAACATTTCGGGCGATGATCCCGGGTTTGAGGCCCATCGCGCCCAATTTGTTGCACAAAATGCAACATTACCCTTCTTCTGGTGCGAAAGGGGCGGAAAATGTTGCATTTTTTGCAGGATTTGCCGCCGCATGTGCGTTAAATTGAAGTATGGCTTTCTGCACCAGGCAAAACTGCCGCTCAAGCGCAGCCAAGTTCATCTGGTGAAGGTGCTTCGTTAGAAGCTTCTCTTCATGCTCGTAAGCTTCGATGCTGTTTTGCCGGGCGAACCCTAAGCTAACGCTAGCACAGAGCTTATTTAACCTGAAACGAGCAATATGAAATTTTAACGCTAGTGAGCAGTCTTATTTGGCATTTTGGGCTACCAGATTCAATGTTTCTGACCAAATAGCGTTCCTCAGTTTCGTTACATTTAAAAAATGGCGCGATTCAGCAAAATAGCGTTAGTCACTAGCGTTAGAGATTTGGAAGCTTCGGCGGGGGCGATGGAAGGAAAGGCACAGACGCCTATGACGGGCGATTCCTTGTCATCGGTCGTCACCTGCGGTATTGAAAATTCAGCGTTTAGATAGCGCTGAATTTTCAAGGTAGACGCCTATGACGAGCGATTCCTTTCGTCATCGGTCGTCACCTTCGGTGCCCGAAAATTCGCCGGAGGGTTCCGTCCAATTTTTCAAGATAGAATACATAGATTTTTCGGGAGGCATTGAACCAATGACGCAATCGTTCGATATCGTAATTCTTGGCGGAGGCACCGCCGGCTATGTCGCCGCTGTGCGGGCAGCGCAGCTCGGCAAAACCGTAGCTGTCGTCGAGAAGGACAAGCTGGGAGGCACATGCCTGCACCGCGGCTGCATCCCGAGCAAGGCGCTGCTGCGCAGCGCGGAAATATACGCATCGCTTCGCGACGGGGAGCGCTTCGGCATCGAGGTGTCGGGAATGCGATTTAATTTGGGCAAGGCGATGGAGAGAAAGCAGGCCGTCGTCAATCAGCTTCACCGGGGCGTCGAATATTTGATGAAGAAGCATGACATTGCCGTCTTCCGCGGCACCGGCCGTCTCATCGGGCCGTCCATCTTCTCGCCGCGCAGCGGCTCGGTCTCCGTCGAGCAGGAGGACGGGGAGATCGTGACGCTCGTGCCGGAGCATCTGATCATCGCGACGGGCTCCAGACCGCGCACTTTGGGAGGGATCGAACCGGACGGAGAGCGCATCCTGACGAGCGACCACGCCCTGCAAATGAAGGAGCTGCCGGCTTCCATCGTCATCGTCGGCGGCGGCGTCATCGGGGTGGAATGGGCGTCGATGCTGAACGATTTCGGCGTGGACGTGACGATTGTGGAATACGCCGACCGCCTCATCCCGACAGAGGACGAGGATATTTCCCGCGAGCTGGAAAAATCGCTGAAGCGGCGGGGCGTGAACATATGGACGGGCGCGGCAGTCCAGACGGATACGCTGGAGATAAGTGAAGCCGGCGTCTCGTTTCAGGCGGTCCGCGGAGAAGAAGCCGTATCCTTCACGGCCGAGAAGCTGCTTGTGAGCGTCGGCAGGCAGGCGAATATCGAAGGTTTTGGCCTGGAAAACACAGACGTTAAGGTAGAAAACGGCTTGATTAAGGTGAACGAATTCATGCAGACGGCGGAATCGCACATCTATGCCGTCGGCGACTGTATCGGCGGACTGCAGCTGGCCCATGCGGCAAGCCACGAGGGGATCGTTGCTGTTGAGCATATTTGCGGGCAGCGCGACCATTGGTATGCGCCGCATCTCGTGCCGCGCTGCATCTATACCCGGACCGAGGTCGCCTCGGTCGGCCTGACGGAGCGGGAAGCCCGGGACAAAGGATACGACGTGAAGATCGGCAAGGTGCCTTTTCAGGCGATCGGCAAGGCGCTGGTGCACGGCAGCGGAGAAGGGTTCGCCAAAGTCATCGCCGACCGGCGGTCGGGAGATATTGTCGGCGTGCATATGATCGGCGCCCATGTGACGGAGCTCATCTCCGAGGCGGCGCTGGCGCAGCTGCTGAACGCAGTGCCGTGGGAGGTCGGGCGGACGATTCATCCGCATCCTTCGCTGTCGGAAATCGTCGGAGAAGCGATGCTGGCGGTGGACGGGCTGGCGATCGGCATTTAAAAAATTGTATTCATATTCGGTTGCGTTTATAATAGAATTGTATCAAGTACTAGCACCTGGTAATAAAGGTAAGTTCCAATCAGAAAAAGGAGGCGTTCGCCCCATGTCCATCGGCCAGTTGGCGAAGCATCGGCGGCTCGGCTTGTCCGACCAAGACGTCATCGAGATGTATACATACATGTTGAAGGCACGAAAATTCGACGAACGATCCTTGCTGCTGCAGCGGGCCGGGAAAATCGCCTTTCACGTATCCGGCATCGGTCAGGAGACCGCGCAAGTGGCGGCGGCCTTCGCGTTGCAGAAAGGCAAGGACTATTTTCTTCCTTACTACCGCGATTACGCTTTTGTGCTGGCCGTCGGCATGACCATGAAGGAACTGATGCTGTCGGTGTTCGCCAAGGCGGAGGACCCGAACAGCGGCGGCCGCCAGATGCCGGGGCATTTCAGCCATAAGAAAATTCATATCGTCACCGGCTCCAGCCCTGTTACGACGCAGGTTCCCCATGCGGTCGGATTCGCGCTCGCGGCCAAAATGCAGCGCCAGGACTTCGTCGCCTTCACGACGTTCGGCGAAGGCTCGAGCAATCAGGGCGATTTTCACGAGGGCTGCAATTTTGCCGGCGTTCACAAGCTGCCCGTCATCTTCATGTGCGAAAACAACCAGTATGCGATCTCTATTCCGCTGCACAAGCAGGTGGCCGGCAATATTTCCGAGCGCGCCCTGGGCTATGGATTTCCCGGGTACAAGGTTGACGGCAACGATGCGCTTGAGGTGTACCGCGTCGTGAAGGAAGCCCGCGAGCGCGCCGTGCGCGGAGAAGGGCCGACGCTGATCGAGGCTGTCATGTATCGTATATCGCCGCACTCCACGGCCGACAACGACCTGCTGTACCGGACGAAGGAAGAGGTCGAGGAGAACCGTGCCAAGGACGGCATCCCGCGTTTCAAGCAATATTTGATCGACAACGGACTGTGGAGCGAGCAGCAGGATGAAGAGCTGCTGGAGGCGATCAAGCGCGAAGTCAACGAAGCGACGGATTACGCGGAGAAAGCGCCGTATCCGAAGCCGGAGGATACGCTTCGCCACGTGTATGCGGAAGACGGGGAGGTGCCGGCATGGCAGTAATCACTTATTTGGAAGCGATCCGATCGGCCATGGAGGACGAGATGAGACGCGACGGGAGCGTATTCGTCCTGGGCGAGGACGTCGGCAAGGGCGGTGTCAACAATGCGACCAAAGGCTTGCGCGATCTGTTCGGGGAAGAGCGGGTCATGGATACGCCGCTGGCCGAATCGGCCATTGTCGGCGTTTCGATCGGAGCGGCGATGTACGGCATGAAGCCGGTGGCCGAGGTGCAGTTCGCCGATTTCATCTTTCCGGCGGCGAACCAGATCATCAGCGAGGCGGCGCGCATTCGTTACCGTTCCAACAACGATTGGAACTGTCCGATCGTCATCCGCGCTCCGTACGGGGCGACGGGCGGCGGCGCGCTGTATCATTCGCAATGCCCGGAGTCGGTGTTTTTCGGCACTCCTGGCCTGAAGATCGTTGCTCCTTCCAGCCCTTATGATGCAAAAGGTCTGTTGATCGCCGCCATTCGCGATCCGGACCCGGTGCTTTATTTTGAACATAAAAAATGCTATCTCGGCGTAACGGGGGAAGTGCCGGAAGGCGACTTTACGGTGCCGATCGGAAAGGCCGAGGTGAAGCGGCAAGGAACGGACATTACCGTTATCGCCTACGGAATCGCTGTCAATTATGCGCTGCAGGCTGCCGAAGAATTGGCCAGGGAAGGCATCAGCGCGCATATTCTCGACCTGCGCACGCTGCAGCCGCTAGACAAGGAAGCTGTCCTCGAGGCGGCAGCCAAGACCGGCAAAGTACTGATCGTCCATGAGGATAACAAGACGGGCGGCGTCGGCGCGGAGGTCTCGGCGATCATTGCCGAGGAGCTGCTGTTCGAGCTTGATGCGCCGATCCAGCGGCTGTGCCCGCCGGACGTGCCTGCGGTCGGGATGAACCCGCCGATGGAGAAGTTTTTTCTGCTAAGCGCCGATAAGCTGGCGACGGCGATGCGGCAGCTGGCTTTGTTTTGATGATGGGCTGTTGACGTTCCGGCCGGAACCTGCCTTAGCGATGCCAATGCCTTAGGAGGAATCATATTCAAATGACCGATAACACGAGGAGAACCGAAGTGACCGTACCCCATCTGGCGGAAACGCTCGTTTCCGCTACGATCGGCAAATGGCTGAAGAAGCCGGGCGATTATGTCGAACAATACGACGTGCTGTGCGAGCTGATTACGGACAAGGTGAGCGTGGAAATGCCTTCTCCGGTGGAAGGCACCATAATCGAGCTGCTCGTTGCGGACGGCGATACCGCCGATGTCGGCGCGCCGATCTGTATTATCGAAGAGAAGGCGGCGGGCGAAGGGGCCGTTCCGGGGACCGCTGCGCCGGAAGGCGGCGTGCGGGAACTGCGGCAGGAGCCCGGCGAGGTGCCGATGAGCGGGCGGTATTCCCCCGCTGTTCTGAAGCTTGCCGCCGAGCACGGGGTTCGCCTGGAGGAGATTCGGGGCACCGGGCTAGGCGGGCGCATTACCCGCAAGGACGTCGAGGCGTTCATCGCCTCCGGCCGAACCCGGAGTGCGTCCGGCGCGCGGCCAGAGCCGGCAGCGGCTGCAGCGGTGCCCGCAGCGGGAACTGCCGGGGAGCCGTCGTCTCCGGGCGAGGAAGCCGCGGCGAGCGTTCCGAAGGTTCCGGTGCGGTCCTCCGGCCTACATCTGTCCTCCAACCCGCCGCTTCCGAACATCGAGGTCGAGGGACAGCCGGTCGGCCGCGGCGAGTATTTGATCGACATCACGCCGATCCGCCACACGATCGCCAGCCGCATGCGGCAAAGCGTCAGCGAAATTCCGCACGCCTGGACGATGATTGAGGTGGACGTCACCAATCTCGTGCTGCTGCGCAATAAGCTGAAGGACGAGTTCAAGCGTCAGGAAGGGATCAATCTGACCTATTTGGCGTTCGTGCTTAAGGCGGTCGTGGGGGCGATCAAAGATTATCCGATCATGAACTCGGTGTGGGCGACTGACAAAATTATCGTGAAGCGGGACATCAACCTGTCGCTCGCCGTAGGAACGGAGGATTTTGTCGTCACGCCGGTGATCAAGCAGGCGGATCAAAAAAGCATCGCCGGCCTCGCCATGGAGATCGACCAGCTGACGCGCAAAGCCCGGGCGGGCAAGCTGGCGTTGAGCGATATGCAGGGCGGCACGTTCACGGTTAACAATACCGGCTCCTTCGGGTCGATCCTGTCATACCCGATCATCAACTATCCGCAGGCGGCGATCATTACCTTCGAATCCATCGTCAAAAAGCCGGTCGTCATCCAGGATATGATAGCCGTCCGCTCCATGGCCAACTTGTGTCTGTCGCTGGACCACCGCATATTGGACGGCGTCATCTGCGGACGGTTCCTGCAGCGGGTCAAAGAAAATCTGGAAGGCTACAGCATGGATACGAAGCTGTATTAATGCCGGGCGGAAGCCGGATCGGCGCCAGGCAGACGGCCGCCGGGCCGTCTGCCCGGCGTTTGGGCGATTATACGAAGAACATATTGATCGTGAACATGAACGTGGACAGCAGCATGGCAGCGATCATCGTGTAAATGACGATTTTGAACCACAGCTTGTTCTTCATGATCCATTCACTCCTTCGACGATTAGACGCCGATGGCAGGCGATTCCTGGCCCATCGGCCGTCACCTTCTGTACTGATCATTCGCCGCGATGGACTTCATCGAAATGATCAGGATAATCCAATAGTGATATTGTAACCTAATTCATAGAGCGGAGGAAAGAGATGATACAGGAAAAGCGACTGGTGGCGGAGTTTATCGAGCTGGTGCAGATTGACAGCGAAACGGGCAGCGAGCAGGAGATCAGCGCTGTACTGAAGCGCAAGTTCAGCGAGCTTGGCCTGGCGGTGGAGGAAGACGATTCAGCCGCGAGGACGGGCCACGGGTCTGGCAACTTGTTCTGCCTGCTGCCGGCATCGGCTCAAGGGAAGGCGCCCAAGCTGCTGTTCACCTCCCATATGGATACGGTCAAACCGGGCCGGGGCATCAAGCCGCAGATCGGTGACGACGGTTACATCCGCAGCGACGGCACGACGATTCTCGGCAGCGATGACAAGGCCGGCCTTGCCGCCATGCTGGAGGCGATCCGTGTGCTGAAGGAGCAAGGCATCCCTCACGGGCAAATCCAATTCGTCATCACGGCGGGCGAAGAAGCCGGCCTCAAAGGCTCGCGGGCGATGGACCCGCAGCGGCTCGACGCGGATTTCGGCTTCGCGCTGGACTCGAACGGCAAGATTGGCGATATCGCCGTAGCTGCCCCGACCCAGGCGAAAATTCACATCACGTTCCGGGGCCGCTCTGCCCACGCCGGGGTCAACCCGGAGGACGGCATCAGCGCCATTTCGGTAGCGGGCAGGGCGGTCGCCGCCATGAAGCTCGGGCGCATCGACAAGGAGACGACGGCGAACATCGGGCGCTTCTCCGGCGGCATCGAAGGCGCGACGAACATCGTCGTCGAACGGGCCGATCTCGAAGGCGAGGCCCGCAGCCTCGTACAGGAGAAGCTGGACCGCCAGGTCGAGGCGATGCGCCAGACGTGCGAAGCGGCGGCCCGGGAGGCAGGCGCGCAGGTCGATTTCCACAGCGAGATCATCTATCCGGCGTTCAAGTTCGACGAATCCGCGCCGGTCGTCGCGCTCGCTTCGCGCGCTCTGCGCGCATCCGGCTGCACGCCGCGCCTGTTCCATTCGGGCGGCGGCAGCGACGCCAACATGTTCAACGGCTACGGCGTGCCGACGGTCAATCTGGCGATCGGTTACCTGGACATCCATACGACGCAGGAGCGGATCGCCGTGAAGGATCTGGTCAAGACGGCGGAAATCGTCGTGAACATTGTCCGCGAAGCGGCGCGGGCGAGTGAGTAACGTTTTTGCATAATAGTTGGCAAAAAAAGTTGGAAAAATAATTGGCGTAACAGTTTTGGTAACATTTTTGCACAACGTATTTAACGAATGTAAAGTTTTCTAGACGTGAGTGTAAAAACCTCCAGCCGCGAGCGTGCGGTTTGGAGGTTTTTACGTTTCAGACAGTCATGCTCGGCTAACGCTTGCCACAGCGCTTATTTCTGTCGAAATGACCGATTTGGCATTCTAACGCTTGTGAGCAGCCTTAATCGGCGTTTTTGGCTGCTGCATTCAGCGTTTCTGACCAAATAGCGTTACTCCGTTTCGTTACATTGTTAAAAAGGTACGATTCTGCCAAATAGCGTTTGTCACAAGCGTTAGAGATGCTAGTGTGATGTGGAAGGTTCCAGACGGTTCGCTCGGTTCGCTTTTTGCCCTTGGTTTGGCCTGGGAAGGGAGGCTTTAGACAGGTTCATATAGCGTAACTTCGGTGCATACTCATAACCGAGCAACCTTGAACGGTTAAGCCGCGGGAGCAAGTATCCGGTCCCAGACCGGCAAGCTGGGGCATCAATCCGGCCCGAGGGGCAGACAAGTCGGGGCATCAATCCGGGTCTCAGACCGGCAAGCCGGGGCATCAATCCAGCCCAGGCCGGCAAGCTGAGGCATCAATCCGGTCCCAGACCGGCAAGCTGGGGCATCAATCCGGGTCCCAGACCGGCAAGCCGGGGCATCAGGACCAACTGACAAGACAGGCCGATCACTCTGCCAGACGAAGAATGGGGGCATAGAGCGATGGGAATCCGGTTTCAGGAAGGCGTTGTGACGCAGGCTTCCGCCGTCCCCGAATCGGGACGCCGGGAAGCGCTGCAGCAGGTCATGGTCGATACGGGCAGCGGACAGCTCTCACCTGCGCTGCACGATACGGAGCTGCTGCCGCCTTTGCGGCCGGGAGACCGCGTGCTGCTGAATACGACGGCCGGCGCACTTGGACTTGGCACGGGCGGGGTCCACTTCGTCCACGCGGTCTTGTCCCGCCAAGCAGATGACAAAGTGGCGACAGCTAACGTGACGACACCCGTGACACCCGCGGCACCCGAGGCAGAGACGGCCGTGGCACCCGAGTCGCCCGAGACACCCGTGACATCAAAGACGTCCGAGACGGCCGTGGCACTCGAGATGCTCGAGACACCCGTGATGCTCGAAATGTCCGAGATATCCGGGACGTCCGAGACAGCTGAGTCGCCCGCGATACCCCAGACACCCGAGTCGCCTGAGACATCGGAGACACCTGTGGCGCCTGCGAACTCCGCGCCCGCCGCGACGGGCGAGCCCATTTCTGCGCCATCCGTTGCTCCGCGGCAGGAGGGCCACATTATAAAGCTGCGGTACACATCCCTGCAGCGGGCCGTGCTGGCCGCCGAGGAGGAAGCGAGCCCGCACCGCCGCCTGTTCGCCGAGCCGGGTACGCTGGAGGGCATGCCGGTGCTGATCGGCGAGCTGCACAGCATGCTGCCGATCGCGGCGGCCTGGATTCGCGCCACGGAGCTTCGCCGCCGGGGGCGGGCCGGCGGATGCCGGATCGCGTATGTGATGTCGGACGCGGGGGCGCTCCCGCTCGCCTTCAGCCGCCATGTGCGGCAGCTCAGCGCGATGGGCTGGATCGCCGGCAGCGTCACCTATGGGCATGCGTACGGCGGCGACCTGGAGGCCGTCAACAAATTTACGGCGCTGCTGGCAGCAAGGCGTGCACTGAAGGCCGACATCGCCATCGCCGCCATGGGGCCGGGCATCGTCGGCACGGGCACTGCGCTCGGCTACAGCGGCATCGAGACGGGCGAGCTGATCAACGCGGCGCGGGCGCTCGGCGGCCGGCCGGTCTATATTCCGCGCGTCAGCTTCGCCGATCCGCGCGAGCGGCATCGCGGCCTCAGCCATCATTCGCTGACGGCATTGACCGTATCCGCGCGCGAGCCGGCGCTCGTGCCCTTGCCGCTGCTTGGCCGCGAACAAACGCGGCGACTGTCCCGGCAA
The DNA here is from genome assembly GCF_000380965.1 of Paenibacillus ginsengihumi DSM 21568. Taxonomy (GTDB): domain Bacteria; phylum Bacillota; class Bacilli; order Paenibacillales; family NBRC-103111; genus Paenibacillus_G; species Paenibacillus_G ginsengihumi. The sequence goes on from NZ_KB905548.1 coordinate 265,520, forward strand.
GCCGCTGTCTGCCGGCTGCCCGAACGGCACGACGTCCGCTGGGTGCAGGCTGCGCGGGCCGAGGACATCGGGCAAGCTTTGGCTCTTTACCCGGAACCGGTGACGACGATGGGGCGAGGGCTCGCCGAAGATTACGCCTTTTTTGCGGCGGTTTGCGCCGCGGCGGAAGAAGCGCTGACGCTGGCGGAGGAGCGCCGGTAGGGCAAAATGATTCGATGCGGCCGGCACGGATTTTCTTGTATCACGAAAAAGCATCGAGCTTGCTAGCTTTTGCCCCTCTCAACGGCAGACAATATACGGTTAACCCGTTTGAATGGCCGCGGCGAAACCTTGTTCGCGGGACGATTTCGCTCGCGGGGCAGCCAATCGGCCAGCAGAGGCGAGCCTGTGCTGCGCTTCAGCGCCATTTTCAAGTAGTGGCGAATTTCCCAGCCTTTGCCGACTAATCTGAGCTGCTCAGGAGCGAGGTACGCTTTCATAGATTCGGCCTCCGTCCGTTAATAGATTTGGAATATGGTACACCTTATGCGGGCGCCGGCTGGTTTATAACCAAGGGGACGGGTAAAACTGGTGAAGGAATACCTTTAGACAAAGTTAAGCCATATGTTCTTAAAGAGATAAATCCTGATGATAACGGAGCATGTGGATAATTGCCAAAGGTGATTGCTATTTTTTGAGTACATCATTCGAAAGAACGATTTTCTCGGAATGCATACTGAGTAAAACAGTATTTGATTACGCATCCATAAAACATTCAATGATAAGAAATTGTGTGGAGATAAAAGCGTCTTTCGATGATACAGACCTTAGCTTTGCGAATATATCTAGATCTGACTTGAGGCGAGCATCACTTCGAAGAGCCAATTTAAGCTATGCAAAGTTTTCTAATGTCGATTTAACAAACGCTCTGCTTGATGGGGCGCTTCTCTATGGAACCAGTTTTGAAGAAATAAGCGGGCTGGATGAAGTGTCTGCCAATCATATTTTTGTTGGAACTGAAGAGAAACCAATAAGGTTGGATGGTGAAAATGTTAAAAAGTGGTTATTGGAACAGGCGAGAGGATAATATTCACAAGCATTGTCCCTGTAAAAATTCGTTCATTAAGGCGCAATTAACTCAACTTTCGCAGCATGAAATCGGCAAACAAGCCTTGATGTAGCTGGGCAAAGCAGCAATCCATTGCTGGAGTTGACGTTGAATCAGAGTCGAAAGCTTTTTTCCTGCTTTCGTTGCGATTTCGTTGATCAGATCGAGCAGTTGCTGCAAGGCGATCACCCAGTCCAACGTGCCAACTTCGTCGCACAACACATAAAACAAGCCGCCGAACGAGCGAGCATCCGTACTTTGCCGGTGCTGCCATGCCAGCAGAATATAGC
>NZ_KB905549.1:0-10078 GCF_000380965.1 Paenibacillus ginsengihumi DSM 21568
CTTCCTTTACTCGATAACGCTCTCGGTCCCGTTGCTCCAGGATCTGCTGATCCAGCGCCTCCAGTACCTGCTTCATCGCACGAGCGAATTCCTCCTGCATTTTCCGGAAAATCCATTGCTCAATCTCTTTCATCGTCGGCATTGTTGTGGTAAAGTGGCTCACAGGAGCTTCCTCCTTCTTGGTGTGTTGTGCGCAAACATCACTTTACCAAGGGAGAAGCTCTTTTTCTATATCCGCTTTTTCCAATTCCTACACCCACAGAGATTTTACACTATCGCCTTTTTTTGCTTGTTCCTGGGCGGACAGACATTATGCGCCTTCTTATCGCATACCCTTTATCATCATGCTGTCACTGTGGAACCGGCCTGTCAGCCGCGGGCATTCTTCAAGGGAAGGGATGAAGGCTAATGTGTGGATTAACGGGGTGGATTGATTGGAACAAAGACTTGACCCAGTACCCGTCCGTTCTCGAGCATATGACGGATACGCTCGCTCCGCGCGGCCCCGATGCATCCGGTACATGGATTACCCCGCACTGCGCGCTCGGCCATCGCCGGCTCAGCGTCATGGACCCGGCGAACGGAGCGCAGCCGATGAGCCGAAAGGCGGGCGAGAACACCTACGTCATCGTATATAACGGCGAGCTTTACAACGCCCCCGAGCTAAGGCGCGAGCTGGAGCTTCGCGGCCATGCGTTTCAGACGACATGCGATACGGAAGTGCTGCTCGTCTCCTATATCGAATGGGGAAAGGCCTGCGTCGACCGATTGAATGGCATCTTTGCCTTCGCGGTCTGGAATGACGAGGAGCAGTCGCTGTTTTTGGCCCGGGACCGGCTCGGAGTCAAGCCGCTATTCTACTCGTATATGAATGGAAGATTGCTTTTCGGCTCTGAGCCGAAGGCGATTCTTGCCCATCCGGATTTCCCCGCGGAAATCGGCTTTGAAGGTTTGGCCGAAATATTCGCCGTCGGCCCTGCCCGCACGCCCGGCCACGGCATCTACCGCAATATGCAGGAGCTGAGGCCGGGCTGCTGCATGCGGGTCGACCGCAGCGGGGCGAACGTGCGGACTTACTGGAAGCTGGAGAGCCGGCCGCATGAGGACGATGTCGATGCGACGGCGGAGAAGGTTCGCGAGTTGCTGAGCGACACGGTGCGCCGCCAGCTCGTTTCCGACGTGCCGATCTGCACGCTTCTGTCCGGCGGGCTCGACTCCAGCGCCTTGACGACCTTCGCTGCCCATCATTACCGGGAGTCCGGGCTCGGGCCGCTAAATACGTACTCGGTTGACTATGTGGACAACGACAAGCATTTTAAAGCGAACGCCTTTCAGCCGAACGCTGACAAGCCGTGGATCGCCCGAATGACCGAATATCTGGGCACAGAGCACACTTACGTCGAATTCGACACGCCGGAGCTGGTCGATTCGCTCAAAACCGTCGTGACCGCCCGCGACACGCCCGGCATGGCCGATGTCGACGGGTCGCTCTATCTGTTTTGCCGGGAAATCAAGCGCAACGCCACCGTGGCCATCTCCGGGGAAGCGGCGGATGAAATTTTCGGCGGCTATCCGTGGTTTCACCGCGAAGAGGCGCTGAACGCAGATACGTTCCCTTGGGCGCTCGCCACTGCCGAGCGGGTCGGCCTGCTGTCCCCCGATCTGGTCGACTGGGTGAAGCCGGAGCAGTACGTGAAGGACCGCTATGCCCAGGCGCTGAGCGAGGTGCCCCGGCTGGCCGGCGAAAACAAGCAGCAAAACCGGATGCGCGAGATGTCCTATCTGAACATCACCCGGTTCATGCCTACGCTGCTCGATCGCAAGGACCGGATGAGCATGGCGGTCGGGCTGGAGGTGCGCGTCCCCTTCTGCGATCACCGGCTTGTCGAATACGTCTGGAACATTCCGTGGGAAATCAAGACGGCCGGAGACCGCGAAAAGGGCATACTCCGCAAAGCGCTGCGCGGCGTGCTGCCCGAAGACGTGCTGACCCGCAAAAAAAGCCCATATCCGAAAACGCACAATCCGAACTACCTGGCCGCGGTCAGGACATGGGTGCTGGACATCTTGAACGATCCGTCCTCGCCGATTCTTCAGTTCATCGACGCCGCCAAAATTCGCCGGCTCGCGGAGGACGATCAGGGCCGCTTCAACCTCCCCTGGTTCGGCCAATTGATGACAGGCCCCCAATTGTTCGCCTATTTGGCTCAGGTGGATACCTGGCTGCGTCAATACCGCATTGTCGTGCGCTAATCTCCTTGATTCGCGGCGCGGAAAGATCTCCGCATGCGAAAAGAACATGAACCGCCGTTCATCTCTATATTTTATGGAGGACAAATGCCGGAAGCTTTGCGTATTCCTATTCCTTATAATATTCCTTATAAAAAAGACGGCCTCGCATAGCAGCGGTCTATGCGCAGAGCCGTCCTTCTGTCGTTCCCGTCATCTGCGGGGACAGTTGCTCAAATCAGCTTCCATAGCTGCTCGATCGCTTTCCCCCTATGGCTGATGCGGTTTTTCTCCGCCACGGTCAGCTCCGCCATCGTCCGGCCAAGCTCCGGCACGTAAAACAGCGGATCGTAGCCGAATCCGCCCGCGCCGCGCGGCGCGGACAAGATCCAGCCCTCGCATACGCCTTCGCTTTGAGCGGCAAGCTCGCCGGAAGCGTCCACCAGCGCGATCGAGCAGACGAATCTGGCGGTGCTGAGCGGCTGAATGCCGCCTGCCAGGCCGTGCGGCGCGGCGGGCGGACTTCCCCCGGCCGCGGCGAGCTCCGCAAGCAGCTTGCGGTTGTTCGCCTCGTCCCCGGCGCCCTCGCCCGCATAGCGGGCCGAATAGACGCCCGGCGCGCCGCCCAGCCTGTCCACGCACAGGCCGGAATCGTCGGCCACCACCGGGACGCCCAGATATCTGGCCGTAAAGCTGGCTTTGATCAGCGCATTCTCGGCGAATGTCGCTCCGTCCTCCGCAATGTCGGGAATGCCGGCAACGTCAAGCAAGCTCTTGACGGCCATGCCCTTGGCTTCGAAGATCGGCGCGAATTCCTTCACCTTGCCCGCATTGCGGGTGGCGATCACGACTTCAGCTCCGAGCCTGGACATGCGCTGCCCCTCCCAGCGCGGCAGTGGAGCCGCCGCCGATCCGCTGCGCGATCGGTCCGAGCGCCTGCTTCTGCGCTTCGATCATTGCGCGAATGCCGGATTCGCCCAAGGCCAGAAGCTGGTCCAGCTCCTGGCGGGAAAAAGGAGCTTCCTCGCCGGTCCCCTGAACCTCGACAAACTTGCCTTCGCCGGTCATGACCAGGTTCATATCGACCTTGGCTCCGGAATCCTCCTGGTAGTTCAAGTCCAGATGGGGAATGCCGTCCACGATGCCGACGCTGATCGATCCGAGAAAATCGGTAATCGGGAAGACGGGGAGCTGCTTCTCCGAGACCACCTTGTCCACCGCGATCGCCAGCGCGACGAACGAGCCTGTAATGGAGGTCGTGCGCGTTCCCCCGTCGGCCTGAATGACGTCGCAGTCGAGCGTGATCGTCCGTTCGCCGAGCGCCTCGAGGTTTACGACCGAACGAAGCGCGCGGCCGATCAGCCGCTGAATTTCCATCGTTCGTCCGCCGAGCTTGCCTCTGGCGGCTTCGCGCTGGTTGCGCACGGCCGTCGCCCGCGGCAGCATCGAATATTCGGCAGTGACCCAGCCGCGGCCCTGCCCTTTCATAAACGGAGGCACTTTCTCCTCTACGGTAGCCGTGCAAATGACCCGCGTATCCCCCACTTCGATCAATACCGAGCCTTCGGCGTGCTTGTTATAATTCGTCGTAATCGATACAGGCCGGGCCTGATCGTAAGCTCTTCCGTCTTTTCTCATCAGCAAATGTTTCCTCCTTTGACATCAACACAGTACATTGTATCAGAGAGCCGTTCCGACTTCCAGGCGGCCTTCCCGTCCAAAAAAAGAACCGGCTCCGGCGGCAGGCAGCGCCGCTTGCGGAACCGGGGGCAGGATGATGCTGTTCCTGCGCTTTATAGCTTGACCGGATTGACCGTGGTCGGACGGGTTACCGGCTTCGCATAATTTTCGTTGTCTGTGGCGCTGACCTTGGCTTCGCCGTTGACAAGAATCTGCACTTTCGTTTCGACTCCCGCATTTTCCGTCAGCGACAGGACGACCGCCTTGAGCGCTTCGGCCGGCGCCTTCTTATCCGGCCCAAGCATCGTATCGGAGAAATTGACCGTCACGATGTCCGCTTCCTTCTTGACCTCGAGCAGCTCTGAGCCCGGGGTCATGACCGCGGTCAGCCCCCTCCTCTCGTCCGGTCCGGCGATCAGCTGCTCGACAACCGCCTTCTCCAGATTATCGGTGCGTTTGATGAGCCGGGTTACCGGGACATAGTATTTGTATTCTGCCTGATTTTGACTCAAGAAATAAAGCGTCACCGGCGTCGATTGCCCGACCTCGACGCTTTCGGGCTTCTCCAGATTGATGCCCATCGCCCGGGTGAGCGCGTTGTCCAGCGGCGTGCCGTCATGCGGCATTTCCTTCAGAGCCGCCCCTTCGACGCGCAGCTGCACCTGGCTCACGGACGGAAATGCGGTCAGCGTCCACGTGATCGCCTCCAATATTTTTCGCTCGTCCTGAATGTTGTAATCGGTAAATTCCTTGGAGAAGTCGACAATCGCCAGCTTCTGATCTTTGACGATATTAATGCCCTTGACAACTGTCCCTTTAGGAAGGACGCTGCTGAAGCCGGCCGGAATTTTGCCTTCGGCCGGGCCTCCCTCAACCATATATTCCAAGGCAAGCTTGGCGGGTTCCATCGTTTTTTCCACCTCGATGGCGATCGGCGCGAGCATTCCTCTCTCGTCTCTGGCGTAGATGGTCACCGCCATCGGATTGGCGACGGCCGCGCTCACCGGCTGGACGTTCGCCGCGGCGCCTTCCGCGCCGGATTGCGGAGGATCGATCGGTTGCGATTGTTCCTTCGGTTCCAGTACCGAGCAGCCGGCGGTCAGCATCAGCCCGATGCCCGTGACGGCGGCCCATTTTGCCAGTTTGCCTGCTTTCATAGATTTTTTCCTCCTTAAGAGTAGCGTTCTTGATTCGGGTGTTGTCCGGTTTTACTCTTATGTATACGGCGTCTGTACAAGTTTATGACTAAGATTTGTCCAAGGGTGGGCGAAAGGCGTATAATAGCGTAATAAAGTCTGTGCTGTTCCTTTCATGAGGTGATGTGAGCTTTGGACAATCGTTACCCCCGCCTGCAGGACAACGAGTGGTTTCAGCAATGGTTTGGCAGCAGCGGCGATTATGCGCTCGTCTTCGATGAAAGCCTGGCCCCGGTGTACGCTTCTCCGGCCTGGGACAAGCCGGGGAATGAGAAACACTCCGCAGGCCGCGCCCCGATGCTGACGGACTACGTCCATGAAGACGATGCCGCCGGTCTGGCAGGCGCCGCGCTCCAACTGTTTCGTTCGGGCTGCCCTGCCGAGCTCGAATTCCGGATTCAGCCGCCGGGCCGAAAGCCGCTCTGGCTCAAAGGCAGGCTGTTCGCGCTGATGCCTTCGGACGGCCCGATGCTGGGCGCGCTGGCAGCTCATGACATTACAGCTTATAAAGAACAGATGCTCCAGCTCACCCATCTGGCCTATTCCGATCCGCTCACCGGGCTGCCGAACCGCCGACTGCTGATGGACCGGCTCCAGCAGAGCATGCTGTCTGCCAAGAGGCACCATCGTTTGCTGGCCGTGCTCTATGTGGACCTGGACGATTTCAAGCGGGTGAACGATCAACACGGACACTCTGCCGGCGACGAGCTGCTGCAGACCGCCGCGAAGCGGCTGCGCCGGTCGCTGCGAGATCCGGATACGGTGTGCCGAATGGGCGGGGACGAATTTGTCGTGCTGCTCGATCAGTTTGAAAACAAGAAGGATGTGGTCAAAATAATACAGCGCATCGCTGCCGCTCTAAGCGAGCCTTTCGAGCTGAGCGGCAGGTATATCGAGGTCACCTGCAGCATCGGCGGCGCGATATACCCGTGCGATGCCAGCACGGCCGATGCTTTGATTCATATGGCCGATACGGCGATGTATTCTTCCAAGCGTCATGGCAAAAACCGGTATGCTCTATACGGGGAATGAATGTCCGCTTCCCTATGAACTAGACAAGAGGAGGCTTCGATCTATGACCTACAGTCTAAATAGCCGCAAAGTAGCCGAAGCGGCCGCAGATTGGCTCGCAAGCCGCGGCGTCCAGCTCATGGACATCGCCGAACTGACTTATATTCTGCAAAAGGATTATTACGACGACCTGTCGATGGAGGAATGCTTGCACAGCGTCGAGCAGGTTCTGGCCAAGCGGGAGGTGCAAAATGCGCTGCTCACCGGCATCCAACTCGACAAGCTGGCCGAAGCCGGCAAGCTCGATTCCCCGCTGCAGGAGATGATCGAGCATGACGAGGGGCTGTACGGCTGCGACGAAATTTTGGCCTTGTCCATCGTCAACGTGTACGGAAGTATCGGACTGACCAGCTTCGGCTATATCGACAAGACGAAGCCGGGCATCATCAGCCGGCTGAACGATAAATCGGGCAAGCGAAAGCATACCTTCCTCGACGACATCGTCGGAGCGATCGCCGCCGCCGCCAGCAGCCGCATCGCTCACCGCAAGCAGGCGGAGAAGGAAGCGGAGGAACAGTAAAAGCCTGCTGAAGGTTTTTAGGCAGGCTGAACCTAACCTTGCCTTCGGCAAGGTTTTTTTTGCTGCGTAAGCGGTTACTTTATTGTGGTCGATTACTCAGCCGGACTCGGCCGATATTCAGCCGGGCAGCGACCGATCCCTTGCCGGCAGCCCCCAAACTCGGCGCTTGCGTTCGAGCTTCGCGGTATCGTGCGAACCCCGCGCTAGCGCCGCTGATCCTTGGTTGCATGCGAACCCCGCGTTAGCACGCTACTGCTCCTCGGTTGCATGCGAACCCCGCGTTAGCACGGCCCCTCCCAAACGGCACCCAGGCACATGTGGCTGCAAATCCTGCAAAAAATGCAACATTTTCCGTATCCTTCGCACAAGAGAAGGGGGAATGTTGCATTTTGTACAACAATTTGGGCTTGATTCGCTGCAATCCCGGGAATATCGTCCGAAATGTTGCATTTTATACAACATTTAGCAGCTAGTGCGAGTTATCCCCCGTTTTTGTTGTACAAAATACAACATTTGCTGATGGGCGGACGCGGTTTGGCCGTTTGGCAGGCCGTTATCGAAACTCGAACTGCAAGGCATGGCCTGAAAGCCAGCCTAAACCGAGGCTAAAAGCGGGCCAGGCAAGGCCTTATGGCTCCTTCCGGATCGCAACATCTTCTCTAACGCTTGTGACAAACGCTATTTTGATGAATCGGGCGCTTTTGAAACTGTAACGAAAATAAGCAACGCTATTTTGTCAAAAACGCTAATTTCGGTGCCCCAATATGCAGATTAAGGCAGCCGACAAGCGTTAGAATTTAGAATGACAAATTTGGGGGCAAATTAGCTCTGTGGCAAGCGTTAGCGAAAGCCACCACCAAGCGGAGACTAGCGAAACGAGCAACCCCCCGTCTTTGCTTTTTGCCGTGACCCAACAGCAAGCTATCCGCGTTTGCCGCGATTACCAGAAGCGAGCCGCGGGTTATGCCATGGCCGCCCTTCCATGCCCCTGTACGCAGGCCATTGGTTTAAGCCATTCTTCCGGTCTCGTCCCCGGAATACTGCGGTTTCTTGAACTATTCGCTCTGGGCTGCTTTCGTACTTTTTCTGCAGCGTCAAAAAACATGGGACGTTACTCGGAAGCAGCGCGGACTGCAGCCGAAGGTAACGCCCCTTGGAGATTTTGTCGCAAGACGGCGATCTGCCCGCCAAATGTCAGCTCGCTTGTCTTCGGCGCCCATCCGCGGCGGACACCGAAAGTGACGAGCGATAACGAAGAGAACGCTCGTCGGCGGTATCCACGAATCGAATTTTGTAGCGTCGCAGGAGACGACCGATGCCAAAAGGATCGCTCGCCATCGGCGGCTAACAGGGAAACGCGCTATTGTAGCGGAGCCAAAGTCGCCGCAATCGCCTCGATGTCTCTTTCGGCCAGCGAGCCGTCCAGCGAACGAAGCGCGATATAGGTATCGCCCATCTTCGTATATAGGGTCGGCTTGCCGCCGTCCTCCATCCAGCGGGCTGTCCCGGTCGCAAGCTTCACTTCCTTGGCCTCTCCCGCCTCGCCCGCAGGCTTCAGCTCCCGAGGAGACTCGATCAGCTCCATTTTCAGAAAAGTTAGTGTCATCGTTTTGTCCACGCCGGACGTCTGCACTTGGTTCAGCTTGTCGTCCTTGGCGATCTGCTGAGGCACGTACAGCGTCTTGAGCTCGGCAGCCTTCATGCTGTCCGTGAACGCCTGCTTCTCGGCATCGCCGAAAGCGGCCGGCACCAGCTCAGCGGCCGGCTGGCGCGATTGGCAGGCGGCCAGCGCAAGCAGGAGCATAAGGGCGATGAGCGCCCACCGCGCGCGGCGCAGCCCGGCTTTGAACTGATTTCGCCGCTCCTTTCCCGCACCTCTGTATCGAATACCGGATGCCTCCGGTCCTTGTATCTGTCGTTGGTTCATTTCCAAACACCTCCATCAATATTGACGCGTACTTCCACATCCGTCTCGGCGGCAGTCCACGCTTCCCGCCATCGATCCGGGTTCCATACTCCCCGATAGACGGAACGCAGCGCCTGCCCCAATCCGAGCGGGTCGGCGCCGTGCGCTTGAAGCTGCCGGAGAAGCCCGTGCACGCCCTGCACCGCGGCGGAGCGCACCGCGTCCGGCGAAGGCATGGTCCCGTTCGGCAGGGACAGTGGCTCCACCTCAAGCGCTACGCGCAGCTTGAAGCGCGGCTGGCGTAGCCCGCCACCGGCGTCCGCCTGCCAGCGGCAGCGGGCGGGAACTAGGCCGTCCGCGGCGGGAGAAGCTTGTCCCCGGCTTCCGGCCTCCGCCGCTGCAAGCTTGAGCGTAAGCGGGCTGCTGCCGCCGCGCAGGCAAGCCATCCATGCCGCCTCATCCTGCGATAATACTGCGGCGAATTGCCGCTTGCGAAACAGGACGGCGCGCACGGTGCGCTGGCCGTCCGCCGCAGCTTGCGACAGGAAGGGCAGCGCGGAGTCGCCCTCGGCCGGCGCAAGAGCCCCGGGGCGGCCCGGGAAGACGGATGGCGAAGCGGCCCAGCCGCCAAGCAGCTCCTTCAGCTGCGCGGCCAGCGCGGTGCCGCCCTGCCGCTCCAAAAACCGCTGCGCGGTTCCTTCCACGACGGCGAGCGCGACAGGCTGCCCGCTGCCCGCGCTGATCCGCCCGATCCGGCGCAGCCAGTCGCTAGGCATGCCGTGGGCGCGCGCCCACGCTTCGCCGATCAGAATCGCGGCGGGCGGCGCGGATCGCTCCCACTGCCAGGCGGCGTCCGCGAGCGAGACGAACGAGCGGGCCTGCAGCTTGCCGGCAGCAGACGCAGGCGCCGCCTCCATCCCGGTGGCCGCGCCCGCGGACAATACGCGAATGCCTCCGCCGCCTTCGTCAATGCCGACGATATAGCCGCCTCCGGCAGCGCTGCCACTCGCCTTGCCGCTGCATCCGCCGGCGCAGAACAAGCCGAGCGCCGCCAATACGGTTGCGGCTGCCCGGCGCGCCCGCCGCCTCTGTCCGCTATCGCCCCGCATAATCCCCGCGCCCCTTTCGGTCGGTCATGAACATACATTTCCCATTCGGATGTTCTACTAATGTCCAAATGAATGTATTTTTATTCCATGCCGCCTTACCATAGCGCTCTAAACGAGGGAAGTGCCTCGCGGTGCAAATCATTCATGCGGGCGTCCGCGGTCGGGTTCGCTCGTCTTCCAACGTCTCTTGTAAGCTGAACAAATAAATGCGTTCAGCCAGGGCGGCCGTGTGGCATTGTTGTTCCAAGCGCCGTTTGTTCCGAACAGCGTTGTCCCGAGCGCTGTTGACTCGAACGTTGCTGTTCCAAACGCCGTTGTTCCGACCTCTGTTGACCCGAACGCTGCTGTTCCAAACGCCGTTGTTCCG
>NZ_KB905549.1:10253-156260 GCF_000380965.1 Paenibacillus ginsengihumi DSM 21568
CCTCTGTTGACCCGAACGCTGCTGTTCCAAATGCCGTTGTTCCGACCTCTGTTGACCCGAACGCTGCTGTTCCAAATGCCGTTGTTCCGACCTCTGTTGATCCGAACGCTGTTGCCCCGAGCGCTGTTGACCCGAACGCTGCTGTTCCAAATGCCGTTGTTCCGACCTCTGTTGATCCGAACGCTGTTGACCCGAGCGCTGTTGACCCGAACACCGTTGTTCCAACTGCTGTTGTCCCGAGCGCTGCTGTTCCCGGATTTCTCGGATTCCCATCGCGAGCCATTCCCGGGCTCCTCACGTAAAGGAATCATTCCGGGAGCAAACGCGAACGCTGCGCTTCTCCGGAACATGCGCGTTGTGGCCGACCACGCTGATGATTCCCTTGTTCAACTTTTATCGATGGGGCTTGTCCCGTTTTATCGATGGGGCTTGTCCCGGGCCCCGGGGCTATCTGCGCCGATAGAGTACGGTCGCGCCGTCCGCGCCCGTCTCCTCCGCAGCCCGGCCCGCTTCGCGCAGCCAAATCAGATGAGCGATCGTCTCCGACAGCGCGAAGCGGAGCTGGTGCAGGCTGAGTTTGTCGCCGAACGCCTCCCGGCAAACGTCGTATGCCGTCTTCGGCGAGGCGGCCATGGCCAGCATCGTCTCCAGCCGTTCCCCGTGATGGCGGATCAGCTCGGCCGCCCGCTCCCCGAAACGGGAGAACGGCTCCCGGTGGCCGGGGTACGCCATGCGCACCGGCAGCGTGCGGACGCTATCCAGGCTGGCCAAATAGCTGGCCAGAGGATTCTCGTCCACTCCCGGCAAATAGCTTACGTTCGGGGAAATTTGCGGCAGCACGTGATCTCCGCAAAACACGACTTCCTCCTCGCGGCGGTAAAAGCACAGATGGCCCGCCGCATGCCCCGGCATCTCCAGCGCCTCGTATTCGGCCGCTCCGAGCCGGATTCGCTCGCCGCGCGCGATGACCGTTACCTCCGGCTGCGGCGATACGAGCGGCACGAAGCTGTCCATATGCTCCCGCATCGGGGCCAGCTGCTCCTCCGGCATGCCGTGCCGCCGGAACAGTTCGAGCAGCCTGGCGGTCATCGGCTCGCCCTCGCCCCACAGCAGCTTCACCTGCTCCAGGCCGGTCCCGGACAGCAGCACGGGAGCTCCCGTCCGCTCCTGAAACCAGCCGGCGAGCCCGTAATGATCGGGATGATGATGCGTCAGCACGATGCGGTCGATATCCCGCCAGCCGATCCCGAGCTCGGCCAGCGCCTGCGTCCACAGCGCCTCTGCCGCTGCCGTCCGCAAGCCAGGATCGATCAGCGTCCAGCCATCGCCGCCGCGCAGCAAATACGCATTGACCCAGCGCAGCGGGAATGGCAAGGGCACCTTGACCTGTATGGCGTGCTCCCGCCTGATGACAGCCTGCTTCGTGTGCAGCACAGCCTGCGTCTCCATCGTCATCATTCTCCTTTGCGGCCTACAAATATCATTCGGGGCGACGCCTCCGGTTCGTAGGGGGACGCGTCATATCCGCCATACAACCGGTCTGCCGCCAGCCCCGCCTCCTTGAGCAGCGCCTCGAACCGCTCTCGGTCGTAGAGCTTCACCCGCTCCTCGTACGTTCGCTCCGCGCCGCCTTCGCTCAGGACGATCTGCTTCTTGACGAAGCCGTTCTCGATGCGACGCTGCTCCCGAATGAGCACCGAACCGTCCGTCCGTTCCGATTCCGGCACGAGATGAGCCTTAACGTACGGCGGGTTCAAATAATCGATGATGAAGGAGCCGCCCGGCTTCAGCAGCCGCTTGATTTCGCGCAGCACGCGGACGTTCTCGGCGTCGTCCTCAAAATAGCCGAACGACGTGAACAAGTTAACTACCGCATCGAACGTATCGGCAAGCGGCACCTCTCTCATATCGCCGCGAACCCATCTCACTTCGCCGGCCGCATCCTTCCTGCGGGCTTCCGCAAGCAACGCTTCGGACAGATCGACGCCGGTCACCTTGAAGCCGAAGTCGGTCAGCACCAGCGAATGCCGACCCATGCCGCAGCATAAATCGAGCACCTCCGAGCCTTCCGGCAGCTCGAGCCATTCCATCATAGAGCGCACTTCATTGTAAGCGCCCTGAAGATCTCTATGTTTGTAGACGAGCAAATAATCGCTGCCGAAGCTCTTCTCATACCACTCCGCCATACCGAATCTCCCTTTCTGTAATCGCCTGCCGCCCCGGCGCTGCCGCTTGAGCAGGCGCGCGGGCCGGGTCTGTCATTCTTTTTATTGTATCAGTCCCTCGCCCGCAAATCACTAATGTTTCGTTATCGATGTTAAAATTCAGTTGTTTCTTTGAATGAAAACCTTTTCTATGATGAAGATGACACTGATCCAATCTTTGTTTCAAGGGGGAGAAAGCAATGAGAACACATGGTTTCGTAAAGCTCGCCGCAGTGGTTGCAACCACCGTCTCGTTAGCTGCCTGCAGCGGCGCCGGCGGCAATGGAGGTGCAGGAGCGCCGCAGGACGGCGCCGCTTCCGCTCCGGGGAGCGACAAACCGCTCGCCGGCACGGAGCTCGTGCTCGTGACCGCCAACCATCCGTGGTCCGAAGCGTTGACCCCGCTGCTGCCGGAATTCGAGCAGGCGACCGGCATTAAAGTCAAGGTCGAAAATTACTTTGAAGACCAGCTGACGCAGAAGCTGACCGTGCAGTTTACGGCCGGTTCGGCGACGCCGGATGTGTTCATGTACCGCCCGCTGCAGGAAGGGCGCTTGTTCTTCAAGAACGGCTGGGTAACGCCGCTCAACGATTACGTCAACCAAAATGCGGACTACGATTTTGCGGACTTCTCGCAATCCGCCGTCGGAACGACGACGGTAGATGGCAAGATCGCCGGCATCCCGATCGTCACGGAGCGCGAAATTCTCTACTACCGCAAAGATTTGCTGGAAGCGGCGGGAATCGAGGCGCCGAAGACGATCGACGACCTCATTGCGGCAGCGAAGCAGCTGCACGATCCAAGCAGGGAAATGTACGGATTCGTCGCCAGAGGCCAGCGGTCGCCTCTCGTTACCCAGCTGTCTTCCTTCATCTTCTCCGAAGGCGGCGATTTCATCACGGACGGCCAAGCCTCGATTCATACGCCGGAAGCGGTGAAAGCGATGACGACCTACGGCACGCTGCTCAAGGAAGCCGGTCCTCCCGGCGTGCTGAATATGGCCTGGCCGCAAGCGTTCGGCGTCTTTGCGCAAGGCAAAGCGGCATTCCTGACAGACGCCGATTCCTTGTATACGAACTTGACCGACCCGCAAAAATCGACGGTCAGCGACAAGGTCGGGTTCGCGGTATTCCCGGCCGGCAGCGCGGGCTCCAAGCCGTTCAACATCACGTCTTGGGGACTGGCGATCAATGAGAGGTCCGAGAAGAAAGAGGCGGCATGGGCGTTCATCGAATGGGCGACCGGCAAGGACATCGTGCTCAAGCAGCAGCAAAAAGGCAATCCGGGCGCCCGCAGCTCCGTATGGGACAATCCGGAAGGCGTCAAGGCGTTCCCTGACGAGCTCGTGCCGGTCATCCGGGAGTCGATGGAGCTCGGCGTCGGCCACGACCGTCCGCTCGTCATCAGCGTCGGCGAAGCGCGCGACGCGGTAGGCGAGGTCGTTATGAGAGTGATTACAGGCGAAGGGGACATCCAGGCGGCGGCCAACCGGGCGAACGAATTGCTGCAGGCCGTCATCGACAAAGACAACAAGTAATCGGCAACAGCTTCTTGCGCCGTCTTCAAAAGGCCTTGGCCATGGAGGCCTTTTGAAGCGGCTGAAGGGAAAGGGGGAAATATGCAGTACAGCTGGTTTAACCGCAACCTGAGATGGATCTATGTTCTTCCGGCACTATTATTTGTGCTGCTGATGATGGTTGTTCCGGTGTTGTATACGGTGCGTCTAAGCTTGTTCGAGTGGAGCATGTCCGCGGTTTCACCGCCCGTATTCGTCGGGTTCGCCAATTATGCCGCATTGTTTCGGGACCAGCGGTTTTGGGACGCGACGGTCAATACGTTTTATTTCACCATCGTCGCGCTGGCGATCGAGGTAGCGCTCGGACTTGCCGTCGCCCTTCTGCTCAACCGCAAATTCAAAGGCAAAAACATCGCCAAAACGGTCATGCTGCTGCCGATGGTGGCAACTCCCGTCGCCATGGGCATGGTCTGGATGCTCATGTACGAGCCAAGCATCGGCGCGGCGAACATGCTGTTGAAAGCGATCGGCCTGGAGCCGCAGCTTTTTCTCGCGTCGATGACGCAGGTCATTCCGTCGCTGATCCTGGTCGACGTGTGGCAATGGACGCCGATGGTCTCCCTTATTTTGTTGGCCGGGTTGTCGACACTGCCGACCGATCCTTACGAATCCGCCGACGTCGACGGGGCGAACGCCTGGCAAAAGTTCATTCATATTACGCTGCCGCTGCTCATGCCGACAATCATCATCGCCACGATGCTGCGCCTCATCGATGTGCTGAAAACGTACGACATCATCTATGCGACGACACAGGGCGGCCCGAACCTCAAATCGGAAACGCTGAATATCTACGGGTATGTGCTCGGCTTCCAATATTTTAAATTCGGATACGCTTCTGCCCTGCTCGTCGTCTTCTTCCTGATCGTTCTGGCGCTTACGCTGCTTTTGATCATGTTTAGAAACCGAACGAGGGATGCGCTATGAGAAGAAAAAATACAGCGAATGTTCTATGGGGCCTGTTGACCGCCGCTATCCTTCTGATATTTATTTTTCCGTTTCTCTGGATGCTGCTCGCCTCCTTCAAAACGCAGGCGCAGATCATGTCGGGCGAACTGACTCTGCTTTTTGCGCCTACCGGACAAAATTACTTGAGCGTCTTTCAGCAGTACGATTTTCTCCGGTATATCGCGAACAGCATGATCGTGGCTGTCGCTTCGACCCTGCTGTCGCTGCTCATCGGGCTGCCGGCCGCGTATTCGATCGCCAAATTCCGGATGCACAAATTAAGCGTCATCATTTTGATCGCGCGCATCGTGCCGGGCATTTCTTTTTTGGTGCCGTGGTATATCATTTTCTCGCAGCTGCGCCTGGTGGACACCTACGCGGCTTTGGTGCTCAGCCATATGCTGGTCGGATTGCCGTTTATCGTATGGATCATGATTTCGTTCTTCGAATCGCTGCCGTACGAAGTCGAGGAAGCGGGACTTATGGACGGCTGCACGCCGCATCATGTGTTCTGCCGAATCGCGCTGCCGATGTCGGTGCCAGGGATCGTGACGTCCTCCTTGCTGTCGTTCATATTCTCCTGGAACAACTTCATGTTCTCGATCATCCTTGCCGGAGACAAAACGAAAACGCTTCCTATTGCAGTATTCAATTTTATGTCCTATGCTGAAATCAATTGGGGCGGCTTGATGGCCGCGGCCTGCATCATCACGCTTCCGGTGCTCGCGATCGCCCTGATGGCGCAGCGGTACGTGATCAGCGGACTGTCGGCGGGAGCCGTCAAAGGATAATCTCCGCAGGGGAGCGGGAATTTCATGCACAGCATCTTTAGAAAAACCGTACTTATGATCGTCCTTCTCCTCGTGCCGATCTTGGTGTTATACAGCGTATCCACGATGACAAGCACGGAAGTGGTGCGCAAGCAGATCGAATCGACTAATTTGAGCCAGCTTATATTTTTGATGGATCAGATCGATACGAATATCGAGCAGTTGTCCATGTTCCCCGTGCTGCTCAGCTATGACCCGAACATTCGGGAATTTCTGAATCACCGTCCCGCCAATCGGATTGACGCGCTGAACGCCGAATACCGGATCATCTCGAAGTTAGGTTCGCAAAGCGTATCGAGCGGATGGCAGAACGACTTGTCGCTCATCCTGCCGCAAGAAAAGCGGTCGATTACGTCCGGCATGTTCGTGCAGCGGTCGGACGAAGATTGGCGAGGGCCGGTTTACACCCGCTGGTTATTTGTTGCGGATGGAACCGGCAGCGGCGCGAGCCGCCATTTTGTTCGCGAGATTGCGGAACCGCTCATAGAAACAAACAAGGAAGCAGCGAGCGCCGTGTTTCGCGTCCGCTTCTCGGCAAGCAATGTGACCGCCATGCTGGACTCTTACAAAATCGGAAAGGAGAACAATCCTTTTCTTTACTTTCCGGGCGAGCCTCCCATCTTAAACAGCTCCTCGTCCGCGGAAATGGTCTCCCAGCTGATCGGCCAGCTGCATTTGCCGGAAGGCGGCGGCAGGAGCTCCGGGCAGCAGTTGGTCCGTCTCGACGGGGAGCAGTTTCTTGTCAGCTTCGCCGTATCCGAGCAGCTCGGCTGGTATTTGATCGACTACGCGCCGTATCAGAGCATCATCACGCCGATCCTGGAACAGCGCAATTTCTTTTATTGGATAATCGGCCTATTGCTTTTGCTCGCGATCGGCGCATCGTTCTCGCTGTACCGCAATGTGCAGCGCCCGCTTGCGCAGCTCATCTCCGGCGTCAAGCGCATCAAGCACGGCGATTACTCGGCGCGCGTCTGCGTAAAGGCGAACAACGAGTTCGACTATCTCGGATTTCATTTCAACGAAATGGCGGAGCAAATTCAGCTGCTGATCGAGGACGTGTACGCGGAGAAGCTTCGTTCCCGCGAAGCTACGCTCAAGCAGCTGCAATCCCAAATCAACCCGCATTTTTTGTACAATTCGCTGTTTTTTATCATCAACTCCGCGATGCTGGGCAACCGGGAATCGGTCGTCAAAATGGCGCAAAATTTGGCGGCATTTTTCCGCTATTCGACCCGGGTGGAGAATCAGTCCGTATCGCTCAGGGATGAATTGGATCTGGTGCGCAGCTATCTCGTCATTCAAAACTTGCGCATGAACCGCCTTATGTTTGAAATCGACGTGCCCGAGCCGATGCTGGAGCTGGCCATGCCGCGGCTTATTGTGCAGCCGATCGTCGAGAACGCCATCGTTCATGGAATCGAGCCGTCCGTGGACGGCGGCATGATCACGATCACCGGCAAGCAAACCAGGCGGTACAACCTGCTGTTTATCGAGGACGACGGCGTCGGTATGACGCCGGAGCAAATCCGCAAGCTGAGCGCCGAATTGGAACAGCCGCTCACGGAAGAAGCGGGCACGGGCACATGGAATGTGCACAGGCGCTTGCAGTATCAATTCGGCGAAGAATCAGGGCTCGCCTTCGAACCGATCCCGACGGGAGGTCTGCGAACGACGATCCGTTGGGCACGCTTTCGCAGCATGGACGGACGGACAACAGACTGACGACCAGGGAGGCGGATGGCATGCATCTGTTGATCGTGGATGACGAAACGCATGTGGTCGACCGGCTGGAGAAGACGGTTCCGTGGCAGAAGGCCGGCATCGATCATATTTACTGCGCCTATTCCGCGCGGGAAGCGCTCGCCCTCATGCAGCAATGTCCGGCGGACATCGTGGTGACCGACATCCGCATGCCGGGCATGTCGGGCCTTGAACTCATCGCGGAAATCCGGCGCCGCTGGAACCGGACCAAATGTGTGCTGCTGTCGGGATATTCCGATTTCCACTACGCCAAAGAAGCGATTCGGCAGCAGGTGGAGGAATACCTGCTCAAGCCGGTCACCGAAGAGGAGCTGCTGCAGACGGTATCGCGGCTGTGCCGGAAAATCGCCCAGGAGTGGGAAGAGGTATGCTCGCTCCGCACTTTGACCAGGACGCTGGCCGACAATCTGCCTCTGCTGAAAGCGAATTTGCTCAATGAGCTGCTGCAGGGATGCGCCTGGGGCGAACAGCAGCTGCGAGAAAAAATGGCCGCGCTCTCGCTGCCGGATCTGTATGGCCGCCCCTGCGCGGTCATGCTGATTCGGCTGGAGGAGCCTTTTATTAACGATGATTTCCGCAGCTTCTCTCTGATTGAATATGCGGTGTGCAATATCGCCGAGGAGCTGTTCCGGGATCAATTCGATTTATGGCAGGCAAAAGACGCCCATGACTACTTGATTTTCGTGGCGGCCAGCAAACAGGGGAGCGATCCTGACTCGAGCGCGCTACGGTTTGAACAAACCGCCGTCAAGCTTCAGGCTGTCGCGCAGTCGCTTCTGAAGGGGCGCATCTCCGTGATCGTCAGCGATTTTGGCCTGTTTCCCCGCGAGCTGCCGGCCAAATACGACAACTGCGTATCGGCGGCGCGCAAGCGGGTCGCAAGCCGACAAAGCTTATTCCTCCGCACCGAGGGCGAGCCTGCCGCCGCGGCGGTCCAATCGATTCGCAGCCTGTACGAGCCCCCCACATTGATTCACCTGCTGGAAGCGGGGCGCTGGGGGGAGCTGGAGGAGAAGCTGGCGTGCATTATGCGCGAGCTTGAGGATAACCGGCCGCAATCGCAGGAGCATTTGCTGGAAGTGTATTTTGCCGTTTCCTCCGCTTTTACGTATATTGCCCATAAAAACGGACAGCCGCTATCCGAACTGATCGGCAAAGATTACGAAAAGCTGGCCAGCGGCATTCCGCCCCGCTCCATCTCCCAGCTGAGGAATTGGTGCGGGCACATCCTGCAGCGGCTGAAGGAAGACACGGATCGCGAGAACAGGGACAGCCGCGCCGCGCTGATCCGGGACATTCATCGGTTTATCGAAGCAAATTTGTCGCGCGACGTGACCTTGCAGAGCATCGCCGATCATGTGCATATGCATCCGGTGTACATTTCCAAAATATACAAGCTGGAGACAGGCGAAAATATTAGCGAGCATATTCATAAGCTGCGGATGGAAAAAGCCGTCTATGCGCTCGCCAACAGCCAGGAGAAAACGTATGAAATCGCCGAAAAATTAGGCTATCAGCGCTCCCATTCGTTCATTCACGCCTTCAAAAAGCATTACGGCCTCACGCCGCAGGAATACCGGGAACGGCTGACCAAGGCTTCTTTCGCGAGCGAAGCGCGCGCCCCCCGTTGAATAACAAGGACTGCTCAGGCCCCGACACGACCTGGACGGTCCTTTCTTCTTTTCCTTTTTATCACATTGGAATTAAGGAGACGACAAAGACGTGTTGCACTTAATAATCCTATGGAAATAGTCGGTTTAAACAGCCGTTATTGCATCGAAATCAAAAAATTTGTCCCCTCCTGTCAATAGTTTATTCCAAAATGAAATTAAGTGTGATATACTGGCATCAGCAGACAAGGGGGGACGAAATCTTGAAAGGGCAGCAGCAATGGAAACTGCTTCGCGACATTTTTATTTCTTTCTTCAAAATCGGCCCCGTCACATTCGGCGGCGGCTATGCGATGATCCCGCTCATCGAACGGGAGGTGGTCGAGCGGCGCGGCTGGGTGAAGTCCCGCGATATTGCCGATGTGTTCGCCATATCCGAATCGATTCCGGGCGCGATCGCCGTCAATTCGGCTGTCTTCGTCGGCTATCGGATCGCCAGGGTGCCCGGCGCGCTGGCCGCCATGATCGGCGTGGTGCTCCCTACCTTTTTAATCGTTATCGCCCTGTGCGTCCTCTTCATGCAGGTACACGATCACCCGAAGGTGGAGGCGGCCTTCCAGGGAATCCGCGCGGCGACCGTCGCGCTGATCGCCTACGCAGGCATCAAGATCGGCAAAACGGCCGTGCTGGACAAAGCGACGCTGGCTGCCGCCCTCGCGACGACCGCCGTGCTGTACTTCCTGCACCTGAACCCGGTCTTGATCATTGCCGCCGGCGCTTTGACGGGGATCGCTCTGGTCAGGATCAAGCAGCGGCTCGGCCTTCAGGTGAAGCTGGAGCATGAGGAAACGATGAAATACAAATACAAGGATTACTTCATAGGAGACGGGATCTGATCGTTTTCTTATCGGAAGCAAGGAGGCGGGTAGGTTGGTTTTATGGGAACTGTTCACAACGTTTTTGGTCATTGGCTTCGTGTCGTTCGGCGGCGGCTATGCGATGATTCCGGTGATCGAGCAGCAAGTATCCTCCCATGGCTGGATGACGACGCAGGAGTTTACGGATGCCATCGCCGTGGCCGGGATGTCGCCCGGGCCGATCGGCACGAACAGCGCGATCTTCGTCGGCTACAAGACGGCCGGTCTGCCCGGGGCGATCGCTTCCGCCGCCGGCATGGTCGTCCCTTCGCTTATCATCGTCATCGCCGTTGCGGCCTTTTTTTATAAAATCCATCACAACCACTGGGTCAAAGCCGCATTTTACGGACTGCGCCCCATTATCACCGGGTTGATCATCTACGGCGCCATTCGCTTCGCCGTCAGCAACGGAGTCATCGGCACCATGTCGGCACATACCGTGATCGCTCTGCTGCTGTTTGCCGCCTCGCTGTTCGCGCTGCTGTACGTCCGGCTGCACCCCTTCTTCGTGATCGTCCTCTCGGGCCTCGTCGGGATCGCCATATACGGCTAGGGATTCCTGCCTTTCCCATTCTGTTGTATAATATATGCTTGATCCGGTATGCTGCGGTCAATCCGTCCCGGGAGGGCTTACAACAATGGAACGCAAGGCAATTGAAGAACGAATTGGCGGCCGCAAGGCCAAAGATATTTATGAGCTGATCCGCAGGCAGGGCACCGTGTCGAAGCAGGAGCTGCTGGAGCAGAGTGGCCTGACCGGCAGCACGCTGACGCGAACGCTGGAGGACCTGTCAGCCCAGGGGCTGATCCTGGAGGCGGGGTTCGGCGACTCGACGGGCGGGCGCCGGCCGATTCTGTACGAGACGAATCCCGCCTACGGTTACGTGTTCGGCCTCGATATTTCCAGGGTATATTCCAGGCTCAACCTGTACGATCTGCATTTGAACCGCCTTGAATCGGAGCGCTGGGTCATGACGGAGGACGCGACGCCGGACAAGCTGCTCGCCGACATCGTCCGCTCGGCCAAGGCGATGCTGCAGCGCAGAGGGCTTCGGCCGCAGGATGTCATCGGCATGGGCATCGGCGCCGTCGGGCCGATCGACCGCTCGGCGGGGACGATTCTCGAGCCGCTTCATTTTGCCGCGCCGGGCTGGAACCACATTCCGATCGTCTCCCGGCTCGAGGACGAGCTCGGCTTTCCGGCGCTGCTGGACAACGGCGCCAACACGGCCATCATCGGAGAATGGTGGGCCGACCGGGAGCGGGAATACCGTCATTTGCTGTACGTGCATGTCGGCGTCGGACTGCGCTCGTCGATGATGACCGGAGGCAAGATCGTGTACGGGGCCGTTGACATGGAAGGCTCCGTCGGCCAGATGATTATTCAGACGAACGGAGACCGGCTGAGAAATCACGGCAACTACGGCTCGCTCGAATCGTACGTATCGGTGCACGCGCTGGAGGAGCAGGCCCGCTCGAGGCTGAAGCAGGGCCGCGACAGTCTGCTTCGCGAGCTGGAGCCCGATCCGGACAAAATATCCTACATGCATCTGGAGCAGGCGCTGCAAAGCGGCGATCCACTGGCTGCCGAGCTGTTCACCCAGGCCGCCACCTATTTCGGAATCGGCCTGGCCAATTTGCTGAACGTGCTTCATCCGGAGAAGGTCGTTCTCGGCGGCACGCTGATCGGCAGCCATCCTTCCTTCTTCCATACGGCGACCCGGGTGGCGATTCGCAACACGTACCATTATCCGAAGTACCAGGTCGTGTTCAGTCTGGGCCGGCTCGGCGATGAGGCGCTGGCGGCAGGGGCCGCCACGATGGTCATCAACCGGATGACAGAGCAGTAAGCAGTAATCAGTAAGCCCTCGCCAAAGGCGCGCGTTAAGCAATTCATCATCATTGTCTCAGAAAACCATCGGAGGCCCCGGGGAGCCTAAAGCTGTACTCCCGGCCTTTTGAAACGACAACAGCCCCAAGCGGCGGCAGTATGCCGAACGCTTGGGGCTTTTTGGGCAGCTTGCGTTTAAGCCGTCGCTTCGTCTTCTTCGATGGGATCGCCGTGCATTTGCTGGAACAGCCGCACGAATTTGGCGTGCTTGCGCAGCGACTTCTCGTGGATCAGGTTCAGCTTGCCGTTGTCCAGCTTGCCGAACTCCTCGATCAGCATCTCGTTATCGTGCGTCCAATCGAAGCCCTCGAAGATGCTCAGGCAGGAGGTCCAGTTCTTCACATACTTGCCGTCCGAGAACAGATGGCGGTGGGCATACAGGGCGATGCTTTCCTGCATGGCGCGCGACGACGAGCTGTACTGCGGCAGGCCCGGCTGCTCGGGCATGAGCGGCAGCAGCGTGCTGTAGAACTGATGCAAAATCTCGATGTACGTCGACGGGTCCTGCTTGATCTTTCTCGCCAGCTCGTAGGACGGCTGCATTTTTCCGGTGAACAGCATCGTCGCCGTCGAATAAATCCAGCTGAACGAGGTGAAATTTTTGTTGTACGCCGTCAGGTTGGCCCGCCGCTCGACGCCGGCCCCTTTGAGGAACACGTTGTGATCGACGACCTGCTGAATGATCACATTGAGCGGATCGATCGAGTCGAACGAGTGGCCGAGCTCCTTGCTGACGAGCTGCACTTTGGAGTTGATATCTCCGAACAGCTGCTTCTCCTGCTCTTCATCCAGCCCGATGTACAGCTGTACGGCCAGCTCGCTTTCCATGAGCTCCAGGCGGCGCTGCTCCAGTTGGCGCACCTGTCCTTCCAGCTGCTCCAACTCCTGGGCCAGCTCGGCGATGTCCGGATTTTTGCGGCACTTGATCTTGAGCGCCGCCACCTTCTTGTCGAGGCTGCGCGCTTCCTTCAGCATCTGCTCGTTGACATAGCCGAGCGCCAGGATGCGGTGCTGGCCGTCGAGAATGCTCAGCTTCGCGCCGGGACGCAAATACAGCCCTTCCTCGGCCTTGGCCAAGCTGCTGACATCGCGCAGCGACAGCGTCACCGGTCCGAAAAAGACGCGGTCCAGGTCGCGCTCCTGCAAGTAATTGGATATTTTCCGGCGCTGGCCGGCGCTGAGCTTCCGCTGAACCATCGGATCGATCGTCGTGTAGTTGAGCAGATCCTGCACCTGGATCGCTACGGTTGCCAAGCCGAATTTATCGCAGAACGGATGAATCGTCATCCGCAGACAAAGTCCGTCCATCATACGACGTCCTCCTTATCCCGAATCAGGAACAGATGGTGCTCCTGATAAAATTCTTTGACGTACTGATAAGCCTTCATGATGCGCGTGCGCCGCGGCAGACGGTCCTTCTCGTCGCCCGAATAGATCGCGTTCCAATCGATATGCGGCAAAATTTTGACGGCATAATCCAGCGCGTATTTGTTGAAGGTGCCGGTCTTCTTCACTTCCTCGTGGAAGAACATCGCCAGCGCGATCTGCAGGTTCTCCGTCCAGCAAAGCTCGCCCTTCTCCGGCTCGGGCAAATATTTCAGCAACGCCTCGAAGTAGGCGGAGGCCAGCTTCAGATGCTCTTCAATCTCGGCATCGGTGAAGTAGTAGCCGTTGTTGCGGGCGGCCGATTTCAGGCGACCCTCGAACAAGCCGATCAAAATCTCGATCAACAGGTGATACGAGAACAAATATTCCGGCCCTTTGCCCCGTTCGGTGAACATATCGACCGGGATGCGCTTCATCACCGGCGCGCTCTCCACCAGCTTCGAAGCAAGCACGTGATAGAAGCGGCGCTGCTCGCGGAGCACGGCCAGGTTGCCGCCGATTTTGCGCGGAAGCTTGTTGATGTCGGAGAACAGCTGGCGCTCCTGGCGGGCGTTAATATCCAGATAGATCATGGTGGACATCGGGAAAGCGTACAGCTTCCGCATCTTGTCCGTAATCTCTTCCATTCGATCGTACTCGCGCCGGTCTTTAGCCCTGGCCATGGCGCTTTGCAGCGTTTCCATCAGCCGCTGAAAGGCAGCCAGACGATGCTGCCCGTCGACGACGTACAGCTTCTCGATCGCCTGCAGACGGTACACCTGCGCCGCCTCGTCGTATTCTCCCGCGCCTCTCGCCGACAGAATGATGCCCGGGAAATAGATCGTCTGTCCGTGATCGAGATACAGCATGATGTAATCCATCAGCTTGGACAAGTTTTGCGGCACGATCGAGCGCTGCACCTCGAGATCCACCTCATAAATAGAAAAAAGCTTGCTCATCGGCAGCGTCGTTGAAAGCGTCGTTTGCCCGAACGTGCGGGAGAGAACTCCCGGAATTTCGATGAAAGAAGACGCTTTTTGCTCTGCCAGCAGTTCCGATAAAGATGAAACCGGATCCATTCATACTCCTCCTTCTATATGCGTTGTCAGCTTTAAAAGCCGAACCGAAAGCCGCGCCAGAATGCCACCGGAATGCCAAAAGCTTGAAACTGGATGCGCTTCAGCGAAAGCCATAAGATCGGGCAATGCAAATCCGTCGAAAGCTTCTTGACACAAGGCAGATATACTAATTTTACGTTAGTAGGTTCATATAGTTCCATTATACACCGATTTGTCACGAAACATTCAGCATATTGGTATAAAAATGTAGGATTTATTGCCCGCTTGTTTGCAGACGCCGCAGAAGGCTCTGCGTCAGGCGACGGCTTCCCTCCCCAGCCTTCCATAAACATAAAAGCGTTTCCTATTCTTTACAGGCTTCAGGGCGCTCGAACCCGTCATTCGAGCGGGAGGCAAGCGATCGGATGCCAATAGCCGCAGCCGGTTCACGGACCGCTCGAAAGGCATTCCGAATGATCAGCCTATTCTATTTTACTGATTGTGCGGCAGAAATTAAAGTCATACTTTAACGATTCATGAAGAAATGGGCGGCGATTGGCGACGGCAGGCCGCAAAAAACCGAAATGAAGCTGCCGACATCGGCCCAGCGGCGTTGCCCGAGGGGATGCTTTACGGTTTGACAATCTTTAACTAGCTTTCATGAGGAATAATTTGCTATAATAGACAGTATCAAATTATGGTAATCAAGGGGCTTTTTTCATGATTCCTATGTCGTATGCATTCAACTTCTTTCTGGAAAGAAATGAGGAAATCAATACGGCTGTGCCGCCGCTCCCGATACCTATAGAATACCACATCCTGATTCTGGCCGTGCTGCTCGCCGCCTGTTATTGGGCCGACCGCAAATACCGCCGCAACAGCAAGAACAAAAACAAGGATTCCAAGGATTGATCCGCCTTGTCAACCGGGGCGGGGAACACGGTCCGCAGGCTGCCAGCCGTCTCCCGCATTTTTCCAGACGAAGCAGGGCTGTATTCCGCCGCTCCATCTGCGGAATGCAGCCCTGCATCTTGCCTGCCGCTGTTGCCGGAGCCGGTCTAACGGTCCAACTGGTAGCCGAGCGCCTGCTTCCAGCCGGAATAGACGGACTCCCGGTATTCCTCGCTTCGCTCCGGCTTAAACGTGCGGTCGTAGCCTGACAGCTGCCCGATCTCCTCCAGCCCGCTCCAGAAGCCGACCGCCAGGCCGGCAAGCAGCGCCGCTCCGAGCGCCGTCGTCTCGACCACTGCCGGCCTCGTGACGGCCACGCCCAGCAAATCCGCCTGGAACTGCATCAGGAACCCGTTCCTGGCCGCTCCGCCGTCGACGCGCAGCTCGCTCAGCTTGGTGCCCGACTCCTGCTGCATCACCTCCAGCACGTCGCGGCTCTGGTAAGCGATCGCTTCCAGCGCGGCGCGCACCAGATGAGCGCGGCCGGTACCCCGCGACAGCCCCGAGATCATGCCGCGGGCGTTCGGCTGCCAATGCGGCGTGCCGAGCCCGGCAAAGGCGGGCACGAAATAGACGCCGCCGGTGTCGGGCACCGACAAGGCCAAGCTTTCGGTTTCGGCGGAATCGCCGATGAGGCCGAGCCCGTCGCGCAGCCACTGAACGACCGCCCCGGCGATGAATACGCTGCCCTCCAGGGCGTAGGTCACCTCGTCGCCGATCTGCCAGCCGACCGTCGTCAGCAAGCCGTTTTGCGACATGACCGGCTTGCCGCCCGTATTGGCCAGGATGAAGCAGCCGGTGCCGTACGTATTCTTGGCCATACCTGCGCGGAAGCAGCCTTGGCCGAACAGAGCGGCCTGCTGGTCGCCGGCGACTCCGCCGATCGGAATGGCGCTGCCTTCTCCAAGCAGCGCGGTATGCCCGTACAAGCCGCTCGACGGGCGGACCTCCGGCAGCATCGCTCTAGGAACGCCCAGCTCCCGCAGCAGCTCGTCGTCCCATTGCAGCGTATGGATGTTGAACATGAGCGTGCGCGAGGCGTTGGACACGTCGGTGGCGTGCACCGCTCCGCCGGTCAGCCGCCAAATAAGCCAGGAATCGATCGTCCCGAACAGCGCCTCTCCCCGCTCCGCTTTCTCGCGAATTTCGGGGTGACGGTCGAGAATCCACTTCAGCTTCGTACCGGAAAAGTACGGATCAAGCACAAGTCCCGTCTTCTGCCGGAACAGATCCGTCAGCCCGCGCGCCTTCAGGCTCTCGCACAGCTCCGCCGTCCTGCGGCACTGCCATACGATGGCCGGATGTAGCGGCTTGCCCGTCGCCTTGTCCCAGACGACGGTCGTCTCCCGCTGATTCGTAATGCCGAGCGCGGCGATGTCGGACGGCGCGATGCCTGCTGCGGCCTGCTTCATCACTTCCAGCTGCACCTGCCATATTTCTTCGGGATCGTGCTCGACCCAACCGGCCACCGGGAACCGCTGGGTGAATTCCTGCTGCGCGGTTCGCACGACGGCTCCGCGATGATCGAACATAATGGCCCGGCAGCTCGTCGTTCCCTGATCGAGCGCCAACACGTATTTCGGTTTCGCCGCCACGGGTAATCTCCTCCTTAAGAGCGCTTTCTTTATTTCGAGCATCCGGGCACAATGCGCGCAAAACTATAGGGCGCGGCCGGGCTCGGGGAAGCAGTCTCGATTCATGTAAAATAAATCACAACCGACAAGAACAGTTCATCGGCAATCTAACATAGCGCTCTTCGGCCTGTCAAGACCCGGGCGGGCGCAACCAAAGCGGGAGGCCTGGCGCAAACGCGGGGAAGCAGCGTACCCGATGCCGTCCAAAAGCGTACCAGAAGCCGCTAAAGGGCGCACCGAAGCTGCTAATGAGCTTCCGAAGCCGCCAAAGGGCACCACGGCTGCTAATGTGCTTACCGAAGCCGCTAAAGGGCGCGCCAAAGCTGCTAAAAGGTGTACCAATGCCGCCAAAGGGCGCTCCGAAGCCGCTAAAAAAGGTTGCGCCGATCCCCCCGCTCGTGCTATAGTAACGTTAACAAGTTAATTACGTACGGGTCAGAGATCAAGAGAAGACCGCAGCAAGCTCTACGCTTGCTCTTTCATCGGCATTTGCTGCCGGGAAGGGCTACGCCACGCATAGAGCTCGTTCTGCGTGTCTTCTTTTTGTTTGCTCCGGCCCGGGAAGGATGATGACCGATGAGCAATATCCGATTTTCCGGAAACAACCGACAAGAAATCATCCGGCGCATGGCCGCCGCGAAGCTGGACCTGCTCGTTATCGGAGGAGGCATCACCGGGGCGGGGATCGCGCTCGACGCGCAAACCCGGGGGATGAAGACAGGGCTGATCGAAATGCAGGACTTCGGCGCCGGCACCTCCAGCCGCTCCACCAAGCTGATTCACGGCGGGCTACGCTACCTGAAGCAGCTGGAATTCAAGCTGGTGGCGGAGGTCGGCAAGGAGCGCGCGATCGTCTACGAGAACGCGCCGCACGTGACGACGCCCGAATGGATGCTGCTGCCCATTATCGAAGGAGGCACCTACGGCAAGCTGGCGACATCCGTCGGCCTGCTCGTGTACGATATGCTGGCTGGCGTGAAGCGCGAGGAGCGCCGCATCATGCTGTCGAAGGACGAAACGCTGCGCCGCGAGCCGCTGCTGCGAACCGACAAGCTGAAGGGCGGCGGCTATTACGTCGAATACCGCACGGACGACGCCCGGCTAACGATCGAGACGATGAAGGCGGCGGCCGACCGCGGCGCGCTGGCGGTGAACTATGCCAAAGCTGACGAGCTGTTGTACGACAACGGCAAGCTGGTTGGCGTCCGCGTGAAGGACCAGCTGAGCGGCGAAACGTTCGACATTTTTGCCAAAAAAATCGTCAACGCCGCCGGGCCGTGGGTCGATACGATCCGCGAGATGGACAAGTCGAAGCAGGGCAAGCGGCTGCACCTTACCAAGGGCGTTCACCTGGTTATCGACGGCGGCAGGTTCCCGCTCAAGCAGGCGATCTATTTCGATACGCCGGACGGCCGGATGGTGTTCGCCATACCGCGGGACGGCAAAACCTACATCGGCACGACCGATACGAACTATCAAGGCGACATCGTGCATCCGCGCATGACGACGGCCGACCGGGATTATCTCGTAGCCGCCGCCAACTTCATGTTCCCGTCGCTCAAGCTGACGGCCGCCGACGTCGAGTCGAGCTGGTGCGGCCTGCGTCCGCTCATTCACGAGGACGGCAAATCGCCTTCCGAGCTGTCGCGCAAGGACGAAATTTTCATCGCGCCGTCCGGGCTGATCACGATTGCCGGCGGCAAGCTGACCGGCTACCGCAAGATGGCCGAGCGGATCGTCGATCTGGTCGGCAAGCAGCTCGGGCAGGAAGGCGCGGGCTCCTATCCGGCCTGCTCCACCGACCGCATCCGCCTCTCCGGCGGGGACGTGGGCGGCTCCAGCGCCTTCCCGGATTATGTGCGGAAGCAGACCGAGGCGGCCGTGAAGCGCGGCTGGGACCGCCAGGAAGCGCAGCGGCTGGCCGAGCGGTACGGCTCCAATGCGGAGCGCGTCTTCGCCATGTACGAGTCGCGGCGCGGCGAAGCGGAAGCAAGCGGCCTGCCTGCCGCGGTGTTCGCCCAGCTGCTGTACGCGATGGAAGAGGAGATGGCCGTGACGCCGCAAGACTTCTTCATTCGCCGTACCGGAGCGCTCTACTTCAACAGAGCCTGGGTGGAGCGATGGAAGGAGCCGGTTGCCGCCTTTATGGCGAACTATTTCGGCATGTCGCCGGCGGCGATCGGCGCGCACATGGAATGGCTGGACAGCCAGCTGCATGACGCGGTAGTACCGGCCGAGACGGAGTAAAGCCGAGACGGAATAACGCGGGCGGCGGGGCTCGGAAAGCGCTGGCGGAGCGGCTCGGCCGGGGACCGGCCGCCTGAGGAACCGCAGGCCGGGCGCGCTTGCCGTTCCATGCGCAGGCGACCTGTGCGCCGCGGGCTCCGGCCGCAATCAGCGATGGCGATTATCCGCCATGAGTACGACAAGACCGCCGATCAGCGCTGCGGTCGGGATCAATCCGCCGAACGAGGCGCCGGGCGCTACGAGGCCAACAAAGCCGAATCGCCCCGGCGACGACGACGGCCGACCCGGCCAGCGCCACGCTGATGAACAGCAGCACCCGCGCGGTGCCGCTCCAGCGGCGAGCCCAGTCCCATGGCGACACTGTCCCCAATTTCCCTCCCGCCTTCAACACCAGGCTTGCTCGCGCAAATTCCCCAAGTAATGAAAAAAAATCATCTTACTTCCCCCGCTTGCTCCGTTGCGGAAGAAATAAGATGATTCATCCGTCCCGAGGCGGAACGGGCTTTTAAGAAGAACCGGGCGCATAGCGCTCCCAAATCTCTTTCTGGGACGTCGTCACGGCGACGGCCCCGGCCGACAGCGCCTGCTCGACCTCCGCCGAAGTGCGGATCAGCCCGCCGGCCAGAATAGGGACGGCGACGCGCTCCCGAATTTCGGCAATGATGTGCGGCATCACGCCAGGCATCAGCTCGATATAATCCGGCCGGATCTTCTCGCTCATGCGGCAGCTGGATTCCACGGCCGTCGAATCGAGCAGAAAATGCCGCTGGATCGCGATCATTTTCAGCTTCTTGGCGGTCGCTACGGCGCTCGATCTTGTCGAGATCATCCCGGCCGGCCTGACTGTCTGGCTCAAAAATTCGATAGCGTGCTCGTCGTTCTTCAGTCCGTGAATGAGATCGACATGAACGAGAAGCTGCTTCCTCGCTTTGCGGGCGAGTCCCGCGATGCCGATCAATTGAGATACGTGGCTGTCCAGCAGGACGAGCCAGCGGTACGGGCTTTGCAGCAGCTGCTCCAAATCTTTCGGCTTTCTGATCGCCGGAAGCACCTGCTGCCCGTCGAAATGGTTCATCCCTGCTCTCCTTTCCTTCCTGCGGCTGGCCCGCTCGCGGCATTTCCGCGGCGGCAGCCCTTAGGCGCGGCTTGCTGCCAGCTGCGCCTCCAATCGTTCCAATTGGCGAAGATGATGCCGAAAATGCATGTCGACCAGACAAAACCACTCTTTCGCGTTAAGTGCGCCAAGCGCGGGATGGCGAACAGTCTGCGCAGGCGGAATGGCGTCCAGCGTCGGCTCAAGCTCCCGCATCCGCTCGGCTACGCGATGCAAGCCTTCGACAATTTGCCGCTTGCTTTCCGGCTGCGGAGGGGCAGCCTGCTTGTCGGCCGGAACCCGAATCCGGATCGGCGGAAACGAACCTGCGGCGAACACTGCCTGTCCGTTCTCCGTTTTCCCCTCCCCGCCAGCCGCCGCTTCCTGCGGATTGCCGCACAGCTCGGCATTTCTGAGCTGCATATACAGCGCCGATTGGATCAAATGCATGTACATTTGCCCAATCGACCAGTCGTCCTCCGCCGTAACGCGGGTCAGCTCCTCCAGATCGAAGCGGTCCAGAGCGCGGAGATAAGTTTCTTGTACCTGTTCAAAGCTTTGCAGTGCTGCTTTCGTATTCATAGGGGGTATCGCTCCCTTCACTTTAGTTAAGCTTACGATACCAGACCGCTGCTGACAGCAGTATGTCAGTAGCGATTCAGCATCTTTTCCGCCTCCTCGCGAAGTTTGCGGCGCAAAGCTTCCGGTTCAAGCACGACGGCTTCCGCCCCCCATCCAAGCACAGTGGGCAGCACCTCTTCAACCCGGCGCACGCGCAGCGTCAGCACCAGCCCCTCGTCCTCCGCTTCCTCCGTTTCGATCCAAAACGCGGCGTCTTCCTTCACCCTGTCGGCAAACTCGCTTCTCACCCGAATGCGCACGCGCAGCGTCCGGTCATCTGGAGGCGTGTACGCTTCCAGGTCGAAGCCGGCGGGACGCTTGAACCGCTCGTCCGTCAGCTCCAGATCGCTCATCCGGCTCAGCCGGAAATGCCTGATCCCCTGCCTGAACCGGCAAAAAGCAAGCAGCATCCAGACGCCCCCCGCAAATGCGAGGCCGTACGGATCGGCTTCGCGGACGCTTTCCCGGGTGCCGTCCGGGCCGGCGATTTTTTTCACGTAGCGAAAGCGGACGGTGCGTTCCTCCAATACGGCCCGGCGCAGCAGCTCGAGCTTGCGCTCTTCCTCCGGCCGGCTGCCATCCCGCCGCGGGGCGATCAGCTTCATGCCGGCGATGACCCGAGCCGCATCCGCCTTCACGGCCTCCGGCAAGATCGCCTCAAGCTTGGCCTTGGAGCTCTCCGCAGCGGCGCGGTACCCGGCGTCAAAATAGCGCTCTATGAAGCTGGCGCCCATGAGCAGCGCTACAGCCTCCTCCGCCGTAAAGCTGACCGGCGGCAAAAAATACCCCTCCGCCAGCCAATAGCCTTGCCCCGGCGAACCGACGATCGGCACGCCTGCCTCGCACAGCGCCTGTACGTCCCTGTATATCGTGCGCGTACTCGTCTCGAACGTCTGGGCCAAATCGGCGGCGCGCTGCCTTCCTTTGCGCTGCAGCTCGAGAACGAGGGCGAGCATTCGGTCGGTTTTGTTCATCGGCGCTGCAGCCTTTCGGAATAGGATGCCGCGAACCATTCGTAATTGTCGGCAATGCGCTGCCGCTCCGTTTCGTCTAGGCCGTCGTATCGTCCGGCAATGGCAAGAAGCAGCCCGCGCGGAAGCTGCCGGCCGAACGGCTGCAGGCTATCGGCAGACAGGCAGTCCATGATCGTGCCGAGCACGGCGGCGGGCACTTCTTGCGGCATATCGCTCATGAACAGCATCGCCTTCTCCCGGTCGCCGTAATACAGCACATGCAGCGCCATCGCCTGTACATAATCGTCGCCGAGGCTTTTGGCAAGAATGGTGGTTGACAAAGACAATGCCATCGCCGAATTGCGGCTGGACAGCTCTGTCAAAGCGCAGGTCGCCTCCTCCTCATTTTCCATCCGCAGGACGATTTCCGCCAATTCGTGTTCTGTCATCCGCCCGATATAATGCTCGAAGTTGACGATGCGGTCGACAGCACCAGCGATATCGATACTGCGCTTATCCAAGCTTTTCCCCCCCAAGGTGCAGCATGTTCCAGGCACTGCGATGAGCACTAACCAGGCCCTCGCCGGGCGCGCCCCGTCAATCTGTTCAATTTGTTTGTTCCATTGTATCACTTGGATCTGCGGATTCAAACGGGACGAGGACAAAATATTTCGGCCAGAAGCCTGCAACATACTCGCATAGCGTTGCTCGCGAGCCTTATGCCGCAAGGAATTTTCCAAGCATAATCCGGTTTCCGATGTGCAACATGAAAGGGGGTTACTCGTCTGCTGCTGCCGCGGACTCTCCCCGAAAATTCAGCGGTATCTCGCGAGCCGAATTTTCAACACCGAAGGTAACGACCGATGACAGTAGAAATCGCTGCGTCATCGGCGTCCATATGAAACGAGGAGTAAACGAATGAGAAAAACAATGCTGCTGGCGATCGGCGGAATGTCCTTGTGGGCCTTGCTGCTCGTTCCGCCCAAGCCGCACGCCGCCGCGTCGCCGCAGACGGAACGTATCGTGCTGACGGTGCAGTCCGCTCCCGAAGCCTCCTTCCGCTCGGAGCTGGAAATCCGTTCGGACAGCTTGAGCCGGGCGCTTCGCAAGGAAGGACGGCGAATGAGGGTCCCGGGCATTCCGTTTACGGACGCAACGCTAACGATCGAGGGGAAGACAGTTGCCCGTTATTGGGTGGACGGCCGCGGAAGACTCTACGATGGCAGCCGCGGGGAGATGCAGGTGCTGCCAAGCTCTGCTCGGGACGAGCTGAGCCGGCTTGTCGGCGCTTTGCGCCAAGCGCATTACGGACGGATCGTTCCCTGGAGCGAAGCGGAGAAGCTGATCCCCCGCAAGTCTGTGCTCACCATCGTCGATCCGGTCACGGGCCTTAAGTTTCGCGCCCAGCGCAGAGCCGGCTCGAGCCATGCCGACGCGCAGCCGTTGACGAAGGAAGATACAGCCGTCATGAAGCGGATTTACGGGGGCGACTGGAGCTGGAAGCGCAAGGCGATTCTTGTCCGCACCGAAAGCCAGGTGCTGGCCGCCTCGATGCACGGGATGCCGCACGGCGGCGACGGCATTCCGAACAACAATTTTTCCGGCCACTTTTGCATCCATTTTCTGGGCAGCACAACGCATGGATCAGGCCATATCGATCCCGAGCATCAGACGATGATCCGCAAGGCGGGCGGGCAATTAGAGGAATACATTCGGCAGGCGTCGCCTACTCAAATCGCCGAGCTGTTCGTCATGGCTCTCAATCTGCAGGATGCCGAACTGCTGAGAATGCTTTTCCCGCATGACGCTCACCCTCAGTTTGCCGCTTATTTAGCCGAGCTGCCGAAGATCGGCGGCATGCGCCAAACGAAGGAATCGACCGCGGCCGACTTCGCCGATTCGCTCGCGGCGGAAATTCCCGTGCACGTCTCCATGCTGCGCGCCGGCGAAAAGGAGCAGCGG
The DNA here is from genome assembly GCF_000380965.1 of Paenibacillus ginsengihumi DSM 21568. GTDB lineage: Bacteria > Bacillota > Bacilli > Paenibacillales > NBRC-103111 > Paenibacillus_G > Paenibacillus_G ginsengihumi. The sequence continues at coordinate 33,876 of NZ_KB905549.1, forward strand.
CTAACGCTTACGTTCACATTAACAAGAAATTCGCTTGCCGAGCCGTGGAAAATCGATCATATTGCGCAAGTTTCCGCTCGTTCAGGGCATACTACCAGCAAATCCGAAAAGGGAGGTCGAATGAGATGAATCAACGTTTGCTTAAAGCGGGCGTCGCTTTAAGCGCGGCGGCCTTGCTGATGACGACAGGCTGCATGAACGGCGGCAATAATAATGGAGCGAATCAAGGCGGCACTGCGCAGCAGCAAAGCGCCGTGCAGCAGCAAGGGCAGCACGCCGGGGCAATGCAGGATCATGCCGGAGGCGCTCAAGCCCAAATGGATAACCGGATCGAAATCGCCGATCAAGCGTCCAAAAATATCACCCGGTTGAACAACGTGAAGCAGGCGAATGTGCTGATCACTAATCGCAATGCTTACGTCGCTGCTGTCGTGCAGGATGAGCAGGGACAGCTGTCTCGCGAGTTGGAGAACCAGATTGCGCAGCAGGTACGCGCAGCCAAGCCCGACGTGCTGAACGTCTACGTCACGACGAACCCGGATTTCGTCAGCCGCGTCAACTCCTATGTTGCCGCTGTGCAGCAAGGGCAGCCGGTCTCCGGATTCGTTAGCCAACTGAACGAAATGATTCAGCGCGTCTTCCCGGAAGCCCGATAACCGTCCAGGACGAAAAACGCTGATCCGCGGCAAGCCGGAGGCTCAACAAAGCCTCCGGCTTTTTCGGTTCGATTCGCCGTCTATCGATGCCCTTTCAAGGATGAGCGACCGCGGTTAAAGCGGTATAAAAAACACCGCCCTTCGCGCGGGCGGCAATTTTTACGTTTTTCAGCGGATTAACAAAGGTTTCACCTCGTCGATCACTCGCTGCATCTGCTCGGAGCAGCGCTCGTACATAAATTTGGCCCCCTCGTCGTCCGTCGACAGGCCGAACATTTCCAGGTCAGCTTCGCATTTTTTGAGCTGGGCCAGCAGCTTTGCCTTTTGCTGAGGCAAAGGCACCTGCAGCTGATCGTCGTACAAATCGACGTAGAGCTGGCCGTAAGCATCGACTTGACCCAAAAACACGTTTTCCAGCGGGATGCCCAGCTTTTCCAGTTCCGTATGAAGCCATTCGCGGCTTAACCCCATCGTGGCCAGCGGCTCGTCCATCATTTTGGCGTCCATGATCACAGTTTGCGGCTCCTGCTCCGGCCCGACCTTGACCCCTAGATGGTGAGGAGTCAGCGGCTGATGCTCCTTTTTAAGAAGCACGCTCAGCTCGCCGCTCGTCTCCAGAACGGCGAATTCGACGTCGGCGGCGCGGAACACGTTCTTTCTGCGCAGTTGCTCCAGCAGCTCGTCGGTGGTCAGCCGTTCCTTCTTCATATTGTCTTCGAGAATTTTGCCGTCCTTGATAATGACCCGCGCCTTGCTGTCGACGAGATCCCGGGCGAGCTTGCTTTTCAGCTGAAGCACCTCGAATCCGTACGATACCAGCACCCAGACGACCAGCGAGACGAGCCCGAGATACCAGTTGGCCTCAAGGTCCAAGGAAATGTAGGCGGCAAGGCTGCCGATCGTGATGCCGGTAATGTATTCGAATAAGGATAATTGGGATACCTGCCGTTTGCCAAGCAGTCTCGTCAGCGCTAAAAGAACGACGACAGCGAACAAGGTTCGTAAAGCTACCTCCAACCATTCGGGCATCGTGTTCACCTTCCTCGTTCAAAATTACACATCCGCCTGGACAACAACATTATTTTACAGCAGGCATCCTTTTAACCGCCGCGGCGGCTGCTAATTATTGGGGAACCACCTATCGCATAAGAAAAACGTCTATCGAAGTCCATTCAAGGTGAGCGACCGCGGTTTAGCGGTTGTTTTTCTTGGTACAGAAAGTCGCACTTCGCTTTAATCCGAAGTTAGACAAAAACGCGCCTTGCGGCCGTCTGGCGACAGCCCAGGGCGCGTTTGGCAGGCGTGACCATATGGTTATAATGCTGCGACGTCGATCTGCTGCAAGAGCGCATCGACATCTTCGCGGCGGACGAACCCCGCCTGCGGATGAAGCGCATTGGCCCCGCCCGCCGCCGCGGCGTGCCGGAGCGACTCCTGGGGCGGCAGACCGCGCACCCAGGCGGCGGCCAAGCCGGCGACGAAGGCGTCGCCGGAGCCGACGGCGTTGACCGCCTGAAGGGGCGGCGGCTTCACGCGGTACAGCGTGCCATCAACGCTGGCGATCGCCCCCTGCGCGCCGAGCGACAGCACCGCGCAGCGAATGCCGCGCGCCGCCAGGCGATTTAGCAGCTGCAGCCGCTCTTCCCCCGTCCGGCAAGATCCGCCGGCCAAAGCGGATGCTTCTGCCTCGTTCGGCTTGATCATATCCGGCCCGGCTTCGATACCGAAGCGGAGAGCAGCGCCGCTCGCATCAAGGAAGACGTCCGCCCCTTCGCCGCGGGCGAGACGAATCAGCTCGGCATAGGCCAACTTCGGCAAGCCGGCGGGCAAGCTGCCGCTGAAGCAGACGAGCCTGGAGCGCCGCGCCAGCCGAACGAGCCGTTCGCAAAACGCAGCGTATTCCGCTGCGGCGACCTGCGGCCCCGGCTCCAGCAGTTCGGTCGATACGCCCGTGCTTTCCTCGATCACGTTCAGGCAGCTGCGCGATTCTCCCGCGACCGGCTGCATGTCGTGGCGAATGCCGAGCCTGTCCAGGTCGACGGCGATCAACCGGCCGCTGGCGCCTCCGGCCAGGCCGGTAACGGTTACCGGCTCGCCGAGCAGATGCAGCACCCGCGCTACATTGATGCCTTTGCCTCCGGCGACGGCGATCGCCCGCTCGACCCGCGTCGTCATGCCCTTCTCAAAGCGCGAGACGAAGTAGGTTTTGTCGACCGCCGCGTTCAAGGTGACCGTCGTGATCATCCGCCGCCCTCATCTCAGCTCGGGCGCCCGGCCGATGCAGCCGAGCATCGCCATCTTGCCGATGGCTGCCGCTTTTACCGCCTGCTTGGCCGGTACCATGTATTTGCGCGGATCGTTCTCGTCCGGATGCTCCGCAAACACGCGCTTGATCGCATCGGAGAAAATGATGCGGATCTCGGTCGCGATGTTCATTTTGGCCATGCCGAGGGAGACGCAGCGCTTCACCTGCGCTTCCGGAATGCCGGAGCCGCCGTGAAGCACGAGCGGCACTGCGACCCGGGCGGCGATCGCCGCGATCCGCTCGAAATCGATGCGCGGCTCGCCCTTGTAGATGCCGTGCGCCGTGCCGATGGCCGGCGCCAGCGTCGGCACGCCGGTCAGCTCGACGAACCGCGCGCATTCGTCCGGATCGGCCATCAGCGCCTCATGCTCGGCCACGACGATGTCGTCCTCCACGCCGCCGACTTTGCCGAGCTCGGCTTCCACATTGACGCCGGCCGCCGCCGCAATCTCCGCGACCTTGCGGGTCCGCCGGACATTGTCGTCGAACGGATGCATGGAAGCGTCGATCATGACGGAGGTGTACCCCGCCCGAATGCATCTTATGATCAGTTCAAAATCGGTGCAATGGTCCAGGTGCAGGGCGATCGGCACCCGCGAACGGCTCGCCGCCGCCCGGGCGGCGGCCGCGATATAGTCTTCGCCGAGATGCTTGACGGTGCCGACCGTCGTCTGCAAAATAAGCGGCGAGTTCGTCTCCTCCGCCGCTTCCACTACCGCCTGCAGCATCTCCAGTGTATGCACGTTGAACGCTCCGATGCCGTAACCGCCCGCGCGGGCCGCCTGCAGCATCGGAGTCGAGGATACGAGTGGCATGTTTGGTGCTCCCTTCCGAGTAAATGACAAGCATCGCTTTCGGCCGCCAGCTAGCTTCGCTCTGCGCTTCGCTTGGCGTAGATGGCGCTGCCGACGACGCCTGCTTCTTCCAGCAGCGCCGCGGTCCGGATGCCAAGCTGGTTCCAATATGCGGGCAGCAGCCGCCGCTGCAGCTCTTCGCGCATCGGCGCCAACAGCCGCTCTCCCGCCCGGGCGGCGCCGCCGCCGATCACCAGCATTTGCGGACTGTACAGCGTGATCGCGGCGGTCAGCCCTAAGGCCAGCGCCCGGCCGGTGCGATCCATAATCTCATGGGCCAAGGCATCGCCGGCATCCCATGCCCGGGTGACGTCGGCGGCCGTCAGCCTGCCTGCTTCTTCCCCCGGGAACCAATCGGCCAACACCGTCTGCCTCCCCTGTTCCATCGCCTGCCGCGCCTGCCGCACGAGGCCGTTCGCGGAGGCGACGGTTTCCAGGCAGCCGGTGAGGCCGCAGTTGCAGCGAAACGATATGCCCGGCACAGGAATATGGCCGATCTCCCCGGCGATCCCGCCGCCGCCGTAGAACAGCTCCCCTTCCTGCACAAGCGCGCCGGCCATGCCGGTCCCCAGCGTGATGCCGTAGACGTGGCTGACGTCCTTTCCCGCGCCCGCCATCGCTTCGCCGTACACATACATGCGCACGTCGTTATTGATATAGACGGGCGCCCCGATGCGGCCGGCAAGCTCCTCCGCCAGCGGGAAACCTCGCCAGCCGAGGTTCACCGCCAGCTCGACGACGCCCCGCTCATGGTCGACAAAGCCGGGCACGCCGATACCGACGGCCGTCCAGCGGCCTTCGCCGAGCGTCTCCCGCCTCAGCTGCTCTGCCGCAGCGGCGATGCGGCTGACGACGTCAGCGCTGCCGCGGTCCGCTTCGGTGGCCAGCTTGCGCATGCCGATAAGCCGGCCCGCTTCGTCCACCGCGCCGCAGACGATATTCGTCCCGCCGATATCGATCCCCAAATAATGAGCCATTTGTCGCTGTCCTCCCCAACCTATCTTGAAAAATCAGCTTAGCCTACAAGCCGAATTTTCAACACCGAAGGTGACGACCAATGACGAAAGGAATCGCTCGTCATAGGCCGTCTATCTTGAAAAATTGGACGGAACCCTCCGGCGAATTTTTCAACACCGAAGGTGACGACCGATGACGAAAGGAATCGCTCGTCATAGGCGTCTATCTTGAAAATAGCCCCTGGCCCGCAGCCCATCATCTGATGGTGCTGCGCCAGCGGCATGGGCGTTATACGTTATCCAGAAAATTCGGCAACGTCCCTCTGGCCGAATTTTCTGGCACCGCATATGACGACCGATGCTATGCCCCCGGCCGATTACGGGACCGCGGCGGTCTCCGCCACATAGACAGGGATGCCCCGTTCCTCCAAATAACGTCCGACCTCGCCCTCTGGCTGCCGGTCCGTGACGCAACCGCTGACGGCATCCAATCCAGCGAAGCTGAACAAGGAAGCTCTGCCTACCTTCGTATGGTCGAACACCGCGTAAGAAGATACCGACCGCTTCAGCATCAGCCGCGCGATGACGGCCTCCTGCTCCGAATATGTCGTTAGCCCCTGTTCGGCCGTCACCCCGTCCACGCCGGCGAACATGATGCCGATGTTCAGCCCCTCGACGACCTTCTCCGCCAACGGTCCGCACAGCTCGTAGCTGTTCTGACGCATCACGCCGCCTGTCAGCACCAGCTGAATCCCGTCGCAGTCGGCCAGCTCCATAGCAATGTTGACCGCATTGGTGACGACCGTAATGCCGCGCAGCTCCTTGAGCGCCTTGGCGATCAAATACGTCGTCGTCCCTCCCGTCAGCCCGACGACGTCGCCAGGCTTCACCATCGCTGCCGCCTTGGCGGCGATCGCTTCCTTCTCCAACAGCAGCAGCTGCTTCTTCTCATGGAACGGAATTTCCCGGCTTGCCGGCAAATGGTCCAGCTGCGCGCCGCCGATCGTCCGGATCAAGCTTCCTTGCCTGGCAAGCGAATCGAGGTCCCGGCGGGCGGTCGCCTCCGAGCAGTGCAGAGCGTCGATAATCTCCTGTATCGTAATTTTCCCCTGCCTTTTCAGCATGGTCATAATGCGCTCCCGCCGCTTGTCGCCCTTGTTCGGCCCCCGTTCGCTCATCCTCATTCACCTTTCCTTATCCTCTGCAGTTAAATAATGACCACCTGGGTCAAATTGCGCGGCTGATCCGGGTCCACGTCCCGCTTCAGCGCCGTATATAAGCCGAGATATTGCACCGCCGGCATGTACAGCACGCCGCGCGCCTCGTCGCTCAGCGCCTCCCCGCCGACCTCGAATACCGCATCGGCGAACGCCGTATCGTCCCCCGCCCGGGCCGTCAGAAGCACGACAAAGGCGCCGTAGCCCTTCATCTCCTCCGCCACCTTCAGCTCGTACGACCGGGCTCGCTCGGAGACAAGCAGACAGACGAGCGTCCCCGGATCGACGATCGCTTTCGGCCCGTGCCGAAACTCGAGCGTGCCATAGCTTTCCGTCCATACATAGGACATTTCCTTGATTTTCAGCATCGCTTCCTGGGCAAGGCCCTGGTATGCGCCCATGCCCAAATAAATATATTTGTTGAATGCGCCGTTTGCAACGAGCTGCTTCGCGAAGGCGTCGGCCTTCGGCACGACCGCTTCGTCCAGCTCCGCGACCTGCTTCAATTCTTCTACTATTGTATCATTCCCGGCAGCTTGCGCAATGGCGGCCTGCATCATGAAGGTCATGCTGCTGAACGATTTGGTCATCACCGTGCTTTGCTCCTTGCCGAGCGGTGAGAGGAGACAGTCCGCCTTCTTCGCCATCGTGCTGTCCTCATGGCAGGTAATGCCGGCAACCGTATAGCCCGGCGTATCCTTCACGGCATCGAGCGCCAGCACGACTTCCGACGACTCGCCGGAGCGTGATACGCCGACGACGAGCACCTGGCGGCCGGCGGCAACGTGGCTGTCCCTGAACAGCAGCAGCTCGGAGGACGGCAACGCTGCGGCGCTGCGCCTGGTCCAGCGGCGATATGTCGCCGCCATCGCGATCGCCTGGTAATAGGACGAACCCGAGCCGATGAACACCACTTCGTCGAAAGCCTGGTTGCCGATATAGCGGCGAACCCAGTCCTGCTGCCGTTCCAGCTGCCGCAGCGCCGCCTGCAGCGCCTCCGGCTGCGCCGTAATTTCAGGATAAGTCTGTTGTCCGTAATTTGACATACACTTTACCCCTCTCCTCATAATAATGAAATATTAAATCATTTTTTTGACTTTTTCAATCATTTTTCATTTAAAAAATTTGATATCCCCGTGCTCCGACAGGAATTTTCGCCAGCTGTGCAGAATTGGACTATGATAACATCCCTACGAAAAAAGGACCGGTGCCTGCCATGTCGCGAACGTCTTCGCCAGCCTCGCCGAATTCGTCTTCACGCCGAGACTGGGCCATGCTTTTATCGATGCCTGTGCTGTCATGGGCGTTGTACGATTTTGCCAACACGATCTTCTCGTCCAATCTGGTCACGATCTTTTTCCCGCTGTATTTGCAGGCGCAGGTCGGCGGCAGCGAGACGACGAATCAGATCGCCAGCACCTTTGTGACGTATACGAATGCGGCGGCGAGCCTGTTGCTCGTGCTCCTCTCGCCGCTGTACGGCGTTTGGGTCGACCGGACGGGACGAAAAAAAGCATTTCTCGTGCCGTTCACGCTCGCCTGCATTATCTCCACACTGCTGATGGGAGCCGCCGCCTATTGGCAGACCGATCTGACGATCGCCGGCTTGCCCGCTTCGCTGGCTGCCGTGCTGCTCTTGTTCATGGTCGCCAAGTTCGCCTACAATTCCGGGCTCGTGTTCTACGATGCCATGATTTCCGATATCGGCAAAGGGCGGAGCTTGTCTGTCATCTCCGGCTTCGGCGTGGCGGTCGGCTACATCGGCACGCTGGCGGGGCTCATCGTCTATCCGCTCGTAAGTGGCGGCGGCTTCCACCATACGTTCATTCCGAGCGCCCTGATGTTCCTCGTCTTTGCGCTGCCGCTGTTTTTGTTGTACCGGGACCCTCTCCCGGCTCATCCTGCAGCAGGGGCGAGAACAGGCGGCAGCGGGAGGCGCTCCTTCTTCAGCGGTTATGCCGAAATTGCCGACACGTTCCGCGAAGCGCGCGCTTATCGGCCGATCTTTCTGTTCATGATCGCTTATTTTTTCTTCAATGACGCGGTGGCTACGGCGATCGCCGTGATGGGCGTCTACGCGACAGGCGTTATGGGCTTCTCGACGGGCCAATTCATCCTGCTCTATCTCGTATCGACCGTCTCCAGCATCGTCGGCTCGTTCGCTTTCGGCTACGTGACCCGCGCAACCGGAGCCAAAACGTCGGTCGGCATCGTCGCCGCCGTCATGATGCTGTCCATCCTGCTCGCTTCCATCGCCCGAGGAGGACCGATGTTTTGGGCCGCCGGCAGCCTGTACGGCGTGGCGATGGGCGCGATGTGGGTGACATCGCGCACGATGATCGTGGAACTGTCGCCCGAAGGCAAGCGGGGGCAATTTTTCGGCCTGTTCGCCTTCTCCGGTAAAGTTTCCTCCATCGTCGGCCCCTTGCTGTACGGCTCGATCACGTGGGCGCTTGCCGATTGGGGCAATCTCGCCAGCCGGCTGGCGCTCGGCTCGCTCTTCGTGCTGGTGCTCGTCGGCCTGCTTGTGCATATGAAGGTGCCTTACCGGAAGATAAGCCAGCAGATCGAGCCAAAAACACCGTAAGAGTCGTCTAACGGACTTAGGTCGTCATTTTCGTTGCAATCGGCGGTTTGTAAACGGACGCCGGAGGGCATAATGGGCGCGGATGAGCCAATACGCCGCCTTTTTCGAGTCCATGATTGCTCTCCTGTTCGTTGTTTACACTCCAATCGCCGCGGTCCCGCTTTAACGCAGCTCAGTACGCCTTGCCCCCAAACCAAAAAGCCCTCCGCTTACGTTCCCGCCAGGAGGAAGCGTAAACAGAAGGCTTTTGTTCGGAACATTCAAATGACCTCAAATGTAAAGCTCACCGAGCTTGATCAGCTCGACGACCGCTTGCGAACGCCCCTTGACATTTAATTTTTGCATGACGTTCGTCATGTGTTTTGAAATACTTTCCATGACAAAATTTCTGGCAATGGTGGTTTACCGGAAGGACAATTTATGACATTATTATACATGGAAGCCCCCATCTTGTTATACAAGAGATTCCCATTCGGGAATATGACTAATCAACAGGGATACTATCCCTACTCCTGACCTAGGTGTATACCTAGGTAATAATCGTAACCTTATTTGAGGGCTTTCTTTTCACATTGATCTTTTGGGTGATTATCTAAATGAGCGAATTTACTGTCTCAGAAAGATTAGATGTACTACTTAACAAAATCTATCGAACACGGAAGGCTCGAATCAAAGCAGAAGAACGGCTGAATAAATATGACTTCATAGCACAGATACTTCTTAATTATATACAACGAAGGGGAACTGTTAAAAATCGATGTTAGTTCACTTAAACCTATATTCAATCGACTCTTTTGTGAAAAATCAGTAAAAGAATGCTATCTCAATAAAATTAAGAACAAATGTTCCCCAGGGATAGATAGAATTAATCGACTTTCATTTGAGAGCAGAATTGATGATTACATTAGGGTCATCTCTACCAAAGCACTTAACGGAACTTACAAATATATACCTTATAAGGAAAAACTTATATCTAAAGGAGCCGCTCGCCCACCACGACAAATTTCAATCCCTACAATAAGAGATAAAATTACATTGAGGTTATTAAATGACTTCTTAATAAAGGTTTTCGAAAAAGAAACTAATCAGAAAATCATCCAAACAATCATTGATGAACTCAAATTTTCTATTAATTCTGGCAAATACGATCACTTTATTAAAATTGATATCACTGATTTCTACCCATCAATACATCACGATATACTATTGAAAAAGACGCAGGCAACTCAGTTCCTGCTCTAATAACACTTCAAACTCATCAAGCCTTTCAAACTTCCTGTAATTGGTCAGTCGTTATTTTCATTCTATATGTAGTTCTTATGACTACTTCTCCCTCCCTCGATACAGTAATTCTCTCCACCAACTTCCTCAAGATAAGATGCAATTCGTCAAAATCCTCATCGTCGTCATAATTCAATTCAAGCAGATCGTCCAATGCCTCCCTGACTTCCTGATACAGGCGAAAAATGTTTTCTCTTTTCTGCTGGTTCTCCCGTTTCTCTACAAGTCGCTGCTCCAATTGCCGAATTTCCTTTTCGAACTGCTGTTTTTCATATTCCATTTGCTCCTGATCAATCCGGCCATCCACTAAGTCTTTGCGAAGGGAGAAGATCGCTTCCCGGTAGCGCTTTATTTTTGCGTTTAATTCAGCGATTTCCTTTTCATGGTCATGACGGTCGCTTTGTATCAACCCTTGATGCTTCTCAAACAATTCATCAACCGAAGTAATGGCGGATAACTGTTCGGAAAGGTCTGCCAACAACGTATCCCTAAATTCTTCATAGGGCAGCCAGTAATCGTTTTGACAGCCGGCATCTCCTTGCCTTCTTCGTCTTGAACAGATCAGATAACGATACTCCTTACCATTCGATCGAGAACGGGAAGATTTTGACTTCATGCTTACCATTGATGCGCCGCAGTGCTCGCAGAATATCAGCCCTGCAAATATATTTTTGCGGTTGCGAATTCCGCCGCGCCTGCCGCCGCCTCGTTTCAATCGGATTTCTTGTGCTGCACGAAATACTTCGGGCTCAATAATGGCTTCATGTGTCTGACCAATTGCGGAACGTTCCCAGTCTGTCTTGTTGCGCTGAACAAGCTTTTTTCTCCGGTCGTGCAAATCAGTCAAACTGTGAACTTTGATCGTTTCGTACTTGCTGAAAACATTGACGCCGGTATACGCTTCATTTTGCAAGATGCGCTGAATTGTGGTAATGCCCCACACACCGCCCTTGGGCGATGGAATGAATCGTTCGTTTAGCACTTTAACAATGGCTTTTTCTCCAAGCTTGTGAGCTGTATACAATTCAAATATTTCTCGGACAATTTTGCTTTCATTTTCATCAGGAACAAGCGTTTTTCTCCCGTTGATAACAGCTTTCTTATACCCATACGGGGGGATGCTCCCGGTAAAATTCCCTTTCATGGCTGACTGCCTAATGCCGCGGCGCGAGCTTAAACTAATCATTTCACTTTGCTTCTGATTGACCGCCGAAAAAATCTGAAATTTGAATTCATCCTGGTCAATGCCGGAGTCATAGTTCTCATCTATAGAAATAAGCCGGATTTTCAACGAATCTACCAGCATTCTTTTTAATGCCATTGAGTCGACCAAATCGCGGGAAAATCTGGATAAAGAGGCGAATATGACCGCTTGAAATCGTCCCGCTTGCGCATCTTCCAACAGTTTTTGAATCGCCGGACGCTCAATGATACTGGTGCCGCTGTCGCGGTCCTCATAAACCCAATCGTCCAGAACTTCCAGTCCCATTAACCGTGCTTTTTCCCTGCATATCCCCTCTTGATGTTCCGGACTGTCTTTCTGACTTTCTTTTGTCGTACTGACCCGCACATAAATAGCAGCGACTGGTTTATACTTCTGTGACAACTTTTTCGCCTCCCCCAATGATGCAGATGAAAAGAGCCGTTTGACTGTTCATCAAACGACCCTTGTTCGGCTATGATACGACTTGTACGAGTTTGGGCATTTTTTTTGCCCGTAGATGGATTGCGTTAGGATAACCGTTTTTCATCACCGTATCTCTGGCCATATCATTCACGATCTCGTAAAGGTCGCCCGAACCGTATTGATATTGAATTTGAAACGGAATCCGCCGATTTCGCATGGGTTCCCCTCCCGAATGACTTTTTAGATTATATTCCTGTCATAGCTTGGCATATGAGATGGGCGGGTTTGACAGTGAAAATTGCCTTAGGCGAAATTTGCCTAGCATCGTAACATAACACTTTTCCTTTGAAATTTTTAAGGTGCGCGTTAAAAAATTGTTGATTGTCTCATTCGTGATCCCTCTTCTCCGAAAACGGCAAGTTCCATCCAAGTCGCAAATCCATTCCTGCCGAGCCGCGAACCATAAATTTCAAACAAGCGAGCCGTTACACACTCAATGTTTCAAGTGGGATCAAAAATTCGGGAATACCGAAAAATGAAGGGACTTTCACAGGAACAGCTTGGAGAAATATGCGGATTTCGTTTTTCATACATCGGAGGCGTTGAACGCGGGGAACGAAACATTTCCCTTGAGAATATTGAAAAGATTGCCCAAGCTTTGGGTATTGAAACCAAATAATTATTCGAGTTCGACGAGTCGCTGCAAATGTCGGAATTGAACGAAAGCAAAACCTTACTTAATGAGATTCATACTCTCCTACAAGGAAGGGACTTGAAAGAAATCCGGATGGCTAAGAACATTCTGGTTGAAATTTTCAATTGTTTCCCCCGCAAATAAAAAACAGGCTTGCCTGAAGCCTGTTCATCCCACCTATTCGACGAATCCAAGATCGTTACGAACTTCCTCCTCCAATTGCCGCAGCTTTTGCTTCTTTTTGACAAGCTCCTCAAACTATTGCTTGTCTTTCATGATCAGAGCCAGCTCGATCAAAGCGTCATAATCCCCGGAGGCAACAAAACGACCTTGTTTCATCTTGCTTTCCCTACTCCCACCGAAAAGATTATGACCGGATGACATATAATTCCTGCTTCCGCATATTGATGATCATTCCGACTGAAAGCAAAAAGTCTGTTCCAAGAATGCCGTTCATGCTCATCCCGTAATCCATTGCACCGATCTGTATCGTAAAATGCCTGGCAGCAGCAGCATCCACCTGCAAGCAATCAATGATTTTTTCATAAACAAATTCCGCTCCGCCAATACCGTACATCGTACGGATCACATCCGTGGACTCAGGCTCCAGTCCCAAGTCAAGCGCGACCTCAGCGGAAAGTAGTGTCGCCGCAGAACCGGTATCGATCAGCACGTTGGAAACCCGTTTCTCAATGCCTCGATGAGTGAAAATAACCTCTACAAAAGGCAGACCATATTTTACTTCGAACTTCATGGGGCCGCACGTACTCCTGTCCACGTTGTCACTTCAACATCCAATTGATCGCGGGAAGTATTAACGACGTAAAGTTCGCGTTCCTTGTTCTCCCTATGCAACTTCAAATACTTTTTCATTGCTTCTTTGCTGTCGTCTCCAAACGTATCTACTACGGACATTTGCTCAATGACCCGTTTATGATCTTTTGTTGAAGCTTCAATCGCTTCAACCAGCACCCACTGGGACGGATAATGGCTTCTGACTTGGGACCATTTCATGAGAGATTCCCTCCGTTCGTTAAAACCGATTACTCTTATTATAACAAAATCCTGACAGGTTAGTACCACGATCTGTACAGGGTTGCCAAATTAAGTACGTCAATTGCGGATAAATCGCAGGTGCATCAGCCCTTTTGACGTCATGCATTTCAAAACACATGACGTTCGAGATATGGTTACGCACCGTTTTTTCGCTGATAAACAACTGCTGCGCGATGTCTTTCGTAGTTTTGTCTTGGACCAAAAGCTCGAATACCTCGCGTTCGCGATTGGTCAGCAAAAATTTGCTTTTATGTTCGCTGCCCTTCAAAGTGTCACCCCTCCTTGCCCGGGTTTAGTTTCATTACAAGGTTTAGGGATACAGTCAAATTCAGTTTATGAAAGGGCTCAAGCAATGGTGCGGTACGTATAGGCCTTATTCAAAAAATGGGCTGCTCTCCCCGGCGGTATCGACAGCTTCGCCCTTCTTCTCTGTAAACGTACAAAAAATGCCGCCGGAACAATCGTTCGTTCCCGCGGCATACATTGCGTTCAGACACCGGCTTGGGCAGCGGCGTCAGGCTGTTCGGCTGTGCAGTACTTGCAGCGCTTCGCCTTCTCCGGAATCTCGGACAAGCATTCGGCACATTCCTTAAGACCGGCCTTCGGATCAGGCTGCTCCTCCTTCTTCTCTCTGCGCAGCCGGTTCATCTGTTTCACGGCGATAAAAATGACGAAGGAGACGATAAAAAAGTCCAGCAGCGTGCTGATGAACAGGCCATAATTCAGCGTCGGAGCGCTGGCTTGTTTGGCCTGTTCCAACGTATCGTAGTGCTGGCCGTTGAGGCTGATGAACAAATCCTGGAAGTCCACCTGCCCCAGCAGCAATCCGATCGGCGGCATCACCACATCGTTGACGATGGAAGTCACGACTTTGCCGAAGGCTCCGCCGATGATGACCCCTACGGCAAGATCAATCATGTTGCCTTTTATTGCAAATTCCTTAAATTCTTTCCAAACGTTCGAAGCCATCGATATGAGACCTACCTTCGTTTTTTACAACCATGCTATCACGAAGGAAGGGGCTGAACAAGCCCCTAAAGACTTAGGTCTGGCCGATGCCCGAGCTCGCCCTATAACCTGCGGAGCTCCCGCAGCACAAGCGCTCGCCGCTCCTCGATATAACGGCGAATAAATTGCGGCTCGGCGTCGAATTCCCGAACGGACCATTTGCGGGAAGAGTCGAAATAAATATGCGGGCGTATTTGCAGATAAAGCCGGTCGATGACGGGACCGAGCTCCTGCAAGGTGAACTGCTTGCGCAAAAACCGCCTGAGCAGCCGCTTGTAGCTGCGGCGCACCCGGCGATACGACAGCAGCTTGTCGGTCAGCTTATTGTAGCCTCGCACGCTGACGAGATCGCTGCCGCACGCTCTGCCGTAGCAATTGCGGCCCCATGTTCCTTCATAATCCCAAGGGATGATCCGGTATTTGCGTTTCGCCGCATGCAAGTACAATGCGTAATTTTGCTCGAAGCCGTCGAAATTGCCAGTCAGCACTGCGCCGGCGAGCCAGCGCAAATAGTTGTCGATATCGACTTTTTGGCGCAAATAAGCTTCTGCGGCAGGATCGCCCCGGCGGTTCAGGCGGCGAATAAACATCGTCAGCCGCCTCCTGTCCCGATCGCTCCCTATGATTTGCGTGTAGCCCGCGTCCAAAGATGCTTTCTTGTTCTGCGTATCGGAATCCCGCAGCCCGAAATTGGCCAAGTTGTTGACCGCGTAAAAGAGAGCTCGGACGGGGATGCCCCGCCTGCGGAAAAAGGCCCGCTTCACTCCCTCGATCTCCAAGTAGACGCCCAGACTTCTGCCGTTCAGCGTCAGCAGACAATGGCGGGCCCGCGGCGCGGGAACGCCGATCGCCCGAAAAAAATGAAACGACAGCGCGTTTCGGAGCATGGACGGATCGTCGTATTCGGCGTTATAATGGTACGTTTTCCCTGCCCGAATCACTTCGTAGGAACGCTTCGGATATTCGCGTGTATGGCCGCCGCGGTATCTCACCTTCGCCGCATATCGCCGGTTTCCGGCAATCACCGCGGCAGGCACGTACCGCTCGCTCCATACGTCCTTCTCCAGCTGGCGCAGCGCCTCTCCGTCCATCCATAGCTGCCTCACAGGCAATTCCCCAGGAATTCGCAACACCGCCTTTCCGCACCAAAACAGCGTAGCCCGCCCGGCCGGCGGCCGAACGAACTGTGCTGTTATACCATATGCTTTAGCCTGGAAGGGCGCCACCCGACACCTTTCGCCTTGGCAGCGATCCAGAAGCGAGCCGCAGGTCATGGCATTCTATCGTGGCCTCCTTTGCAAAGCAGCAGCTGCAAACGATTGTTCCATGGCTTCCTTCACAGGCCGGCAACTGCAGCCTGCTTCCGTTCTCCCCATCTCCGAAAATGCATTATATTTAAAAAAGGGCTGGACAGTACGCGCAGGCGTCTGCCAACCCTTTTTGCAGCGATATCCACTAACCTCCCGCTTACGCTAATCAGCGCGATGCGCGTCCCCGCGCGAGCGAGATCACCAGCGACAGCGCGCCGAGCACCAGTGCGGCGATCGACAAATACAGAGGGGTCTGCGACCCGCCTGCCGGCGCCGCGGCAGCCGGCTTCCCTTCTCCTTCGCCAGCCGGAGCGGTCGTATGCCCATGGCTGTCGGTTGCCGCGCCCGCCGGCTTCGGAGCAACCTTCGTCACGGAAGCCGGATAGTCCGAGCCGTCCGCGCCGACCCATTCCACGACGCTGCCGTCCGCGTACGTCTGGTAAGCTTTCCACGTGATAGCCGTCGCCGTATCCGCTACCTTGCCCTGCATATAGAACTCGACGAATTCCGTCGGACCGATGCCTTCGCCTTCCGCCGTCCATATGACTCCGGTTGCCTTACCGTCCGCATCTTTCACGATCTCGTAGGACCAGCCCGGTTTCGGCTCGAAGCGGGAGATGCTGACCGAGTCGGTCTGGAATTTCACCTCAACCTTGACCGTGGCGCTATCTTTGCTCTCCGACGGTACCCGCACCGTGAATTTCTCGTATGCTCCCTGCACGGCTTGCGCCGGCTGCACTGTGACATGCGCGCTGGCGGCAGACGCCCCGAGCAGCGACACGATCAGCGCCAGCGCGAACCCCCAATAATATTTTTTCATGAGTGTCCTCATCCTTTCGGCGATCAGTATGACCAATATTTAAGGTACTTTAACCGCCGAAGCCGGTGAATGGCCCGATCGGGCTATTTTCCCGCCGATTTATGTCCAACCTGTGTCAAGCCGTGGCGCACCGCATAGGCGGTCAGCTGCACCCGGTTGTCGAGCGACAGCTTGGCCAATATGTTTTTCAAATGATTTTTGACGGTATTCTCGGTGATGACCAAGGTCTCCGCGATTTGCCGGTTGCTCAGTCCTCCGGCGACAAGACCGACAATTTCGGATTCCCTGGGGGATAGTACTCCCGGACCTGTCTCCGAAATCGCCGGCACCTCCGCGGAACGGAACGACTGAAACAACCGGTCGGCCATGCCCCGGGAAATTTCGCTGTTGTCGTCCAGCAGGCCGCGCAGATAGGCGATCCAATCGTCCGGGTCCATATTTTTCAGCAGGTAGCCCTGCGCGCCGTAACGAATCGCCGCGAACAAATCCGCCACGTCGTCAGAGACGGTCAGCATGACGACGCGGATATGCGGATGCTGCTGCTTGATGCGCTTCGTCGCCTCCAGGCCGTCCATGACCGGCATTTGAATATCCATCAGCACGAGGTCGGGCAGCAGCTCGTCGGCCCGCTCCACCGCTTCCTTGCCGTTAGCGGCCTCGCCGATCCATTCGAAGCCCGCTTCCCCCTCGAGCAATGTCCGCACCGCCCGCCGCGACAGCGGATGATCATCGGCTACCAGCACCCGAAAATTCACAGCTTCCACCCTCCCGTCATCGTAAGCTTCAGACCGCCCTCGTCCCCGCTGCCGATCGCCAGCTCGCCCCCCAGCGACTCCACGCGCCTGCGCATCATGGACAAGCCGTAGCGGTAAGCACCCGCCCCGCCTTCCCCATACTCCTGGCCAAGGCCGATGCCGTTGTCGGCGATGACGAGCTTCCAGCCGTCTGCCGATGGCCCCAGCTCGATGGACGCATGATCCGCCTGCGAATGCTTGCGGATATTGGTGAAGGCTTCGCGGATAATGGAGAACAGCTGCACCTCGGCCGCGGGCGAAATGCCGCTAAAGTCCGCCGCGATGCGCCGCTCCACCGCGATGCCGCTGAGACCGCTCCATTCCTCCAGCCAAGCTTCCAGGCGCGACGCGAAGTTGGCTCCTTCGACGGGAGGCGTGCGCAGGTTGAAGATCGCCTGCCGCACATGATGATCGATCTCCGAGACGGCGGACCGCGCCTCCTCGATCTGCCCTTTTTTCAGCTGTACATTAAGGAAAAACAAAATTTGCGCGATGTTGTCGTGAAGCTCCTGCGCCAGCCTCTCGCGCTCCTCGTACACCGCCCGCTTCGCTTCCTCTGCGGCAAGTTTCTCATTGCTCTGGCGAATTTGGCGGAATACCCACGTCGAGAACAGGAAGGACAGCAGCAGGGTCAGCAGCGTAATGTATACGTTTCCTGCCTCCATCGACAGCATCTGCAGCAAAAATTCGTGCCGCACATATTCAAACCCGCCGATGAGCAGCGGCGGAAGAAGAACGGTGAGCCATTTCAGCGTCCGTAAGGTCACCTTGCTTTCCCCACCTTTTCTCTTCAAATCTTGCCGGGCAGTCTTCGGCGCATTCATCATGGAACATGCCGCAGCCCGGCGACAAGCTCTATTATACATGGACGCCGGGAAGACTTCGAGCGCCGGAATCCATCGCTGCCCTCCCTCGCCTTAGAAGACGCCCGATGTAACCCGCCAATTGTCCGTCAGTAAAGATGCAGACGATCCGGGCGGCACGGGGGTCTGTTGAGGCCTGTCTATCTGTAGTATCGAAACCTATTTGCGGCGAGCTTTCATGTTCGTCCCTGAACAGGAAGAGGATGTCCGCGATATTTCCCCTAACACCCGCATTGACAAAACGAATCGATGCGGTATATGCTTATTTTAACACTTGGTTCTAATATCTAATTATAATACCAAGTGACAAATCGTTCTCTTGAAAATGCGGCGGCGATCCGCCGACCAACATTTCAACACCGCAGGTGACGCCGGCTGACGAAGAGATTCGGTCGCCGCCGCTGTCAATTCCCGAAAAACGAGGTGGTCCGTCATGTCCGATGCCGCTTTCCCGGCACGCATACTGTATCCGCAAGCACGCATCACCGCGATCGGCAGCTATGTTCCCGAACGCAGGCTAACCAACGCCGATCTCGAACGGATCGTGGACACGAGCGATCGGTGGATCATCGAAAGAACCGGCATCAAGGAACGCCGGATCTGCGCTCCGGACGAATTTACGAGCGATTTGTGCATCGCTGCCGTGCAAAATATGAAAGATCGCTTTCAGCCCGATTTGAGCGATGTGGACCTGGTGCTCGTCAGCACCAGCACGCCCGACTTCGCCTTCCCTTCGACAGCCGCGCTCGTGCAGGCTCACTTTGCCATTCCGCATGCCGGCACGATGGATTTGTCCGCCGCCTGCGCCGGATTCGTCAACGGCCTGCTGACGGCTTTCGGCATGGTCACGGCCGGCTTTCACCGCAAAATCATCGTCATCGGAGCGGATGCGCTATCGAAAATGACGGATTATACCGACCGTTCGACCTGCATCCTGTTCGGCGACGGCGCGGGAGCGGTGCTGGTCGAACGGACGGACGAGCCCAGGCCGCAGCCCGTTGTCTGCGTGCAAGGCTCGGACGGAGACGGCGGCATCCATCTTTACCAGACGCACACGACCGGGTCGATGCGGGGAAGGCCAGTTACGGCGAACGGCAAAATTATTCAGAACGGCCGGGAAGTATACAAATTCGCCGTGCAGACGATTCCCCGCGGCGTGGCGGCGATGCTGTCCGCAGCCGGGCTCGCGCCTGCCGACGTCGACTGGTTCCTGCCGCACAGCGCCAACTTGCGCATCATCGAGTCGGTCTGCGAGAAAACAGGCATCCCCCTGAACCGCACGCTTCACACGATCGAGCGTTACGGCAATACGTCCGCAGCCACGATTCCGCTGGCGATGGACGAAGGCGTCCGCCAGGGGCGGTTCAAGGCCGGCGACGCCATGCTGCTGTTCGGCTTCGGCGGCGGGCTTGTCCACACCGGCATGCTCATGAGATGGGCCGGCCTGGGGCAATAAGAACAACAGGAGAGTGTGCCTTGGCAGCTGCAAAGTCCCTCCGCTTGCAGAGGCTGCGAGGGGACTATGGTTTCGCAGCCCCCGCTCTTCTTCCCGGCCTCAGCTTATCCGAAAACCACACCTTGCCCGGGCGGCCGCGGCGGATGCGGCGAAACCGCACGCCGGCGATGTTCGCGGCGATCGCGCGCTGGCAGCGGGCGATCGCCTCCGCGTGCTCCGCCAAATCGCGGGCCGCGGCGCCGCTAATCTCCGACAAGTCCGCCATGCTCTCGATCATCCTTGCCAAAGCCCGTTGACTGCGCGCCAAAGATTGCAAAATATGAAGCTTGACGAGCTCCTGCGCTTCCAGCCGGTTCATCGGCTATCTCCTCCGAACGGGAACATATCGCCAAAATCGCTTGTGCTGGAATCTCCCCCTTCGCTATCGCCGCTGTCTCCGAGGATGACCGACAAATGCTTGGCGAGCGCCTGCTCCATCTTGGTTAACCCGTCGATCACTTCAATCAGCTGTTCGTGAACCTCCAGCGTCTTTTTCACCTGGCTGTCATGATCCTCAAAGTGAATATTGCCGAGGTGATTTACGATCCATTGGGTCGACCGCGCCGCCTCCACGGCCTTGGCCTCCAAAATTAGCGCCACATTGTGCTGGAAATGGCTGGACGCCATCAGCATCTTCTGATAAGACTCCGTTCTGCTCATCCAGATCCCACCTTGCTCTCGCATTCAGACGCCCTGACGATCACTCTTCCCCTTCCGGGATATTCACCTCTTTGAGCAAATAACTCAAATGATCGGCCAGCGTATCCTCCAAATCGGCCAGACTGTTCAAATAGGCGGCGACATTTTTGGTAACGGCCAGCGAATTTCCCATCAGCTCCTCAATCCCGCCAAAGCCTGGATTATGGGGCGGAATGTCGTGAACAAGCTGGGCCATGTGGACCGCAGTATGCCGCTCTGCCGCAATGATTTTGGCCATCTCCGTCTGGGAAACGGCCATGTTTTCGATCATTTTCGTAATTTCCCGCTGCACGCTGCTTCCTCCCTGCTCCCGACCCGATTCGATCATATGTCTTTTCCCAATCACAACATATGCATTCGCAGGCCGGGAAGATACCGACAGCCGCCCAGGCGCCGGCAGGCGGACCTTGGCGCTACATCATCCCGGCAGGATCGACGCCCCACTTGTCGACGAATTTTTGCCGGTTGAGCTCAATGAGCCGCTGCATGAGCTCGCTCCCTTCCTTCCGGAAGCTTGCGCTGCCGTGATGGAAGACGAACGAATCTCCGGCAATCATCAGTCTGTAGCCTGCCTGGCGGGCCCGGTAGCAATAATCGTCGTCCTCGTAATGGCCTGGCGAGAACCGTTCGTCAAGCAGTCCGATGCGCTCCATCAGCACGCGGCGGAACAGAAAGCACAGGCCGACGATGCGCTGCACCTCCTGCCATTTGCCGCTGTCCGGCACGTTCCAGCGCGCGGCCATCTCGTCGACCGAGGTGAACGGCTCCTGGATTTGCTGCCTGCCGCTGGCGTAATTGGACATCGGCCCGACGATGCCGATATCGTCCCTGCTGTACAAACAGCGAAGCATATTGTCCAGCGCGCCGCGCGTCATGAGCGTATCGTTGTTCAAAAGCAGCAGCTCGTCGCCGATCGCCGCCAGCATGCCCAAGTTGCACGCTGCGGGAAATCCCCGGTTGTCGGGAAGGGAAATGACCCGCAGCCGCTGATTCAGGCAATACTCGGCGGAGCCGTCCCGCGACCCGTTATCGACGACGATCACTTCATACGGCATATGCACGTGCCGAATGATCGATTCGACGCACGGCTTCAGTACGGATAACCCGTTATAATTCGGGATGATAATGCTCGTCAACGTCATTGCGGCACCTCCCCGGCCATGCTTCGGCGGCGTATCGTATCGTCGTAGCGCAGCCGCGCTCCCGCCAAAGCGCTGGCCATATGCAGCGCCTCGATATGATCGCCGACGATCAGTTGGGCCATCCTGTTGTTCATCCCGCGATTCGCAGGCCGGCGCTTGTTGGCGCGAATGACGTTTACGCTGCCCGCCGTGCCTACGGCCAGCCCCGACAGCAAGGCTCGCGCTTGCGCCTTCGGCGGCACCATGAAGGACTGGGGACCGAGCGTATCGATCGCCTTCCGCGAGACGGCGTGAGGCACGGCGGTCAGCGAAGCGGCCCGCAGATCGGGACGGCCGAGCGCCGTGTTGAGAAATTGCTTCCAGCCGGTAACCGCGTCCTGGCGATAAAAGGGGCCGAGATACGGTCCGATATCGTTCAGCGCCACATCGAGCCCGCTCCCGATGCCATGCAGGAACGGAACCAGCTGCTCCGCGCTGACGGCAAAGTCGCCGTCAAGGAACAGCACCGTATCGGCACGGGCCAGCTTCGCCCCCAGAGCCCGCCCGACATCGTGCCCGAGCGGCTGCGGCTCGTTGACGACGATAGCCCCGGGCACCGACCGCGCCCGCCGAAAGCTGGCGTCGACGGAGCCGTTCACGACGACGATCAGCTCGTCGGCAGGGAGCCGGCTGATCTGGGCCAGCACCGCGCCCAGCGTCCTCCCCTCATTCATCGCGGTGACGACGACGGCGAACGACCGGTCTGTCGGCACAAGCACCCAGGCGGGCGCCGGGCGGCGAAGAGCATGGAAAAAGCCGCGCACATACCCTTTCATCATCGCATGATACCTGGGCCAGGACATCGCCTCCATCGCCCGGCCGGCCGCCAGCCGCGATGCCCATAATCGGTTCAACGCTTTGGGGTGAACGCGCTCCCTGGCGGCCGCATGCTTCAACCCATCCTCGCGTCCCCAGCGAAAGCCGAGCCGGTAAGCCGGGGACGAACGGCCCGGCTGCGGCCGGAGCCTGACAAGCGGCCGCCCGGAGCGCGTCCTGCCGGCCGTCTTCCCGGCAGACGCTCTTCGGGGCGGCCCGGATTGCCGTAATGGCTGGCGGTGCCGACGTCGTATGCTCATTCGTTTTGCTCACCTCACCATATTCCGCTTGCGCGTCAAATCCGTATGTCGGCCTCTTTCATCGGTCTGTTCCGTCAACCACTGCATCGCTTCCAAATGATCCCCGACGATTAATGCCGCGAGCGGATCGCCTCCCTGAGTCCGCGCGCGGCGAACCGGGTTGAGCGGCGCCACATTGACCAGGTGAACCGCTTGTACGCGCAGCCCGAAGATGACAGCCATAGCCAGCGCCTTGGGAGGCACGCACAGCGAATCGGCGCCGATCGCGTTCAGCGCCCTGCGGCTGAGCGCATGGGGAACGGTCGTCAACGACGCCCCCCGCAGATCCGCCCTGCCGAGCGCCGCATTCAGCGCGTGCTTGGCAACGACGACGGGATGCGGATATTTGCTGCGCACCGGGCCGAGGTAGCGGTTCAATGCGACGTCTGTTCCTTTCGCGACCGCCGCGATAAAAGGCCGAAGCTGCGATGCCGCAATGCGCATATCGCCGTCCACAAACAAAATAATGTCGCCGGTCGCATGCCTCGCCCCGACGCTTCGGCCGACGTCGTGACCGAGAGGCTCGGCGAACCGGATGACGTTCACGCCAAGCGCATGCGCCAGCTCATCGGAGCCGTCCGTGCTGCCGTTGGCGACAACGATGATTTCCGGCGGCGGCAAGGTCAGCTTGCGCACTTCGCGAAGCACATATGGCAAAGTCCGGCGCTCATTCATGACCGGGACGACGACGGATACCTTGAGCCCCGAGAGGGCCGCGGGCCTGAGCGGCCGGCCGCAGGCGCTTCGCTTGAGTCTGGTTCGCATATCTCCCTCCCCCTATCCTGATCGTGCGACGAAATCCGTCGGCGAATTTTCGGCAAGCCGCGGGCGGGCGACCGGTGACGATGCATTCGCGCGTCGTCAGCCGCTTGCCAGCCCGGCGCGCAAGCCTTCTTGATAACCTTTCTGAAACGCTTCGTCATAGGCCTGATCGAAAGCGGCGTTGTACGCCTGCGCATAGGTGATTCCCGGCGTACGCTTCGGCTTCCTTTTAGCCGTTCTCCGCCGCGTCCGCACAGCTCGCTTGCGCAAGCGTTGCGGACGTTTGCGCCTGAGCGAGCCCGTCCTGCGAACCCGTCGTCTGACTTTTCGCAATCTGATTCCCTCCTTCGCGCGGGCCCATTCGCTCCGGTGGTTCGTCCTGCCTGCGAATCCGAAGCCCGGTTTTACCCGAACAAAATGCCCAGCATGCGGTCCAGCCGATGCACGTACGTATGCTCCTGCAGCGTCCGGCGCAGCGCATTCAAGGCGATGGCCGTCCGCTCCTCCTCATGAGCGAGATAGTAATCGATTTTTTGCATCAGCTCCTCCGGCGAGGAATAAGTGACGATTTCCTTGCCCGGCTCATAGAAGCGTCCGAGGTCGCTGCGGACATCGGTCATCTGCAGCGTCCCGCTGCCGGCGATCTCGAACGTGCGCGGGTTGGGGGACACCGCGCCGATCCCTTGCGTGTTCTTGTTGTAGGTCGGATCGATCGTCGAGCGGTGAAGATTGATGACGATTTTGGAGCCGTAATAGTAGGAAGCCGTCTCTTCGGCCTCCATCCATTTGCCCAGCTCGATCTTCGAGGCCAGCTGCTTGTAGTGGCGCAGCCGGTCCCACCAAATTCCTGAAATATACGTGTGCCTTTCCGCGAGAAACGAGGCGATGCGGTCGAAGAAATCGACCCGCGACCAGTAGGCGGAACCGATAAAGCTGATATCGTAACGGTAATTCACCGGAATCGGCTTCGGCCGGTATATCGCCGGATTGGCCGCGAAGGGCAAATAATGCACCTGCCGGCAGCCGCGGTCCAGGTAGAAGGGCACGCATTCCAGCTCCAGAGTAAAGATGACATCGTAATGCTCTGCCAGCAATGCCGTGACATCCGTATAATACGGATCGTCGGTAAACCAGATCGCCGTGCGGATGCCCGCTTCGCGAATGGCGTCGATGTGCTCGACCGGGCAGGCCAGCCCTTCCAGCACAAGCACCACATCGGGCCGGTGCCGCATAGCCACCTTGACCAGGTTGTCGTTCGGGCTTAGAACGAGCAGCTTGCGCACCAGTCCCTGCAATGTTTCAATGATCGATTGATCGAGCGGGGAATAGGGAAATCCTTTGCCCGATGTCACATACATCAGCTTGACGTCCCGCCGGGCCGGCGCCGGATCGGGCACCTGCTGCCGGACCGCTTCGCACAGGCCGAGGTGATAACCGAGGGGCAGCCCCGTCCGGTATCCGTGTTCCCAGCCTCGACTCCATCCGATCGATGCTCGCGGTTTGCGTTGCGCCACCTTGCGTTCACCTCCTTGGTTAATAACCGAGCCGGCTCAGCAGCTGATCGGCGCGCACGACGAACGAATGCTGCTGCAGCGTCCGTTTCAAGCCGTTGTAAGCCAAAGCGCGGCGTTCATCCTCGTGCTTCAAATAATAATCGATCCGGCCGGCCAGCTCCTCCGGGGAGTTATATGTGGCGATGTCGATGCCAGGCGCATAATGCAGCGGCAAATCTTGTCTGACGTCGGTCAACTGGAACGCGCCGCAGGCGGCGATTTCGTAAGTTCGGGGATTGACCGACAGCCCCTTGATCCCCCGGGAATTCCGATTATCCTCCGAATGCTCCCAGCCGCGATGCAGATTGATAACGATTTTGGCGCCGTTGTAATATTTGATCGATTCCTCCACCGGCACGCCGCTGCCGATGATCTGGTTTTGCAGCAGCCGGAACTTCGCCATTCGTTCCCATTTCCCGCCGGCGATCACGACTTTTTTGCCGACCAAATACGGCGCCAAACGGTCGAAAAACCGGATTCGATTCCAAAATCCGGTCCCGACAAAACAGACGTCGCTGCGGTACGACGGCGGCACGGGCTGAGGCCGGAACAGCTCGGCGTTCACCGCCAGCGGCATATAGAAGACGTTCGGGCAGCCGAGAGATTTGTAAAAATCGATGCAGCCCTGCTCGTGAGTGGCGACGAAGTCGTAATGCGGAGCGATGGCCGCCGTTTCATCGGTAAAATACGGATCGTCGGCAAACCAGATTGCGGTCTTGATCCCCAGCTTGCGGATCGTATCGATCTGCGCCAGATGGTCCTGCGGAAAAACGTGCAGGCCGTTCATAACGAGCACCAGGTGCGGCTTGTGCACGGCGGCCTGGGCGGCCATCCCGCTCGGCGAGCCGACAATCAGTTCGCCGACGCATCGCTCCAGTCCGCTGGCGGCTCCGTTGTCGATTGCCGGAAAGCCCTGAGGAATAAACAACACTTTCACATTCCGGACAGGGGGCGCCCAGGAAGGGGTCAGACGGCGAACCGCCTCGCACCGTCCGCAATGGTACCCGCTTTCCCAACCCAGCTGTTCCCCGTCCCACCGTCCGCGCTGGCTTCCGGCCGCTGCGGCGCGGGAGGAACGATTCGAGCGAACCATGAGATACGCCTCCTTCCGCTTGAATATCCCGATCTTGGCTGCCAGGCGACAAGCTCAGCGGAACCGGGTCGTCCAGTCGAAGCCGATGGTCGGATCGTCGTAGGCAATCCTGAACTCGTCGGGCTGCTTCGGATCATAAGCTTGATTCGTGAAATAAACGATCGTAACGGGCTTCGTCCCGAGCACTCTGTAGCCGTGCGCCACGCCGCGGGGAATAAGCAGCAAATACGGCGTCTCCTCGCCCATGTAGTATACGGCCGTCTTCCCTTTGGTCGCCGAATGGGGACGCAAGTCGTGAAGCACGACCTGCGCGTGTCCGCTCGGAAAAAACCAGATGTCGTCCTGCCGCTCGTGGTAATGAAAAGCTTTGATGACGCCCGGAAAAGTCATCGACAGCGACGCTTGACCGAAATGCTCGAACATGTCGTCGTCCTCCCGCAGCAGCTCCATAAAATACCCGCGGTCGTCGCTGTGCTTGACGAGCATTTTCTGCGCTACGCCTTCAATCGTGCTCATGAATCCCGCTCCTTTCTTCTGCTGTAGCCCAGATCATCCTGCACAAAGGCTTTCAGCGCCGGCTGCCATTCCCGCATCCGGGCTAGCCCGGCGTGCCGCAGGGCGGCGTCGTCCAGCGCCGAATAGGCCGGCCTTGCCGCAGGCAGCGCAAGCTGATCGGAGCGGATCGGCACCACCCTGACATCGTCCCACCCACCCAGCCGGACGATGGCTTCGGCGAACTGGGCGCGCGAGCACCAGCCGCGATTGGCCGCATGATAGACGCCGTACCGCTCCGTTGGCAGCAGCCAGCCGATGCATTCGGCCAGATCGTACGTATAGGTGGGCGATCCGACTTCATCGTCTACCACCGTCAGCTCTTTGCGCCGCTCGGCCTGCGCCAATATTTTGGTCACGAAATTGCTGCCGTGCTTCCCGTAAAGCCAGGACGTGCGCACGATAAAATGCTTGCTGCAAAACGCGCGGACGAACTTCTCTCCGAGCAGCTTCGACTCCCCGTAGGCGCTGAGCGGGTTCGTCGGATCATGCTCGGTATACGGCTCGCCCTTGCGCCCGTCAAACACATAGTCGGTGCTGACATATACCAGCTTCGCATCGATCGCCGCGGCCGCCTGCGCCATATGGCAGGCGCCGAACGCATTAACCATGAAGGCATCGTCCGGGTGCGCTTCGGCCAGGTCGACCTGCGTATAGGCGGCTGCATGCACGATGGCGTCAGGCCTGAGCCACGCCGTCCGCTCCTGCACGAGCCGGCGGTCGGTGACATCGAACTCCTGGCGCGTCCAGCCAATGCATTCATGCCGGGGGGCCAGCACCCGCAGCAAATCTTGGCCGAGCTGCCCTCCGGCTCCCGTAATGAGCACCTTCATGACGCACCTCCGGCTCCGTTCTCCGCCGAAGCAGGGGAGGCTGGGGATTTCAGCAGCGGACGCCACCAGTCCTGCCGCTCGATGTACCATTCCACCGTCCGCGCGATGCCTTCCTCAAGCGAATAGCGGGGCTGCCAGCCGAGCTCCCGGCGGATTTTGCCGGCATCGATAGCGTAGCGGCGATCGTGCCCCGGCCGGTCGGCGACGAAGCGCAGCAGCGATTCCGGCTTGCCGAGCAGGCCGAGGATCGTCCGGGCAATCTCCACATTCGTGCGCTCGTTGCCGCCTCCGACATTGTAGACTTGCCCGGGCTTGCCGCCGAGCAGAGCGAGCTCGACGGCGGAGCAGTGATCCTCCACATACAGCCAATCGCGAACGTTAAGGCCGTCTCCGTACACAGGGATCGGCTGATCGTCCAGCGCCCGGGTAATGATCGTCGGAATCAGCTTTTCCGGATATTGATAAGGCCCGTAATTGTTGGAGCAGCGGGTAATGATGACGGGTAGCCCGTACGTCTCGCCGTACGCCCGGACCATCAGATCCGAGCCGGCCTTGCTTGCGGAGTACGGGCTGTTCGGGGCCAGCGGCGTTTCCTCCGTGAACAGCCCTTCCGGCCCCAAGGTGCCGTACACTTCATCTGTGGAAATATGCACAAAACGGCGCACGCCCTTGCTCCGGGCCGCCTCAAGCAAACATTGCGTGCCCAGGACGTTCGTGCGGACGAATGCCGAAGGCTCGCTAATGCTGCGGTCGACATGGGATTCGGCGGCAAAATGCACGACGGTCGCGACGTTCTCCTCGGCGAATACCCGGTTTACCGCAGCCGCATCCGCGATATCGCCGCGCACAAACCGGTAGCCGGGATAGCCTTGCAGCGCGGCTAAATTGGCCGGATTTCCGGCATACGTCAGCAAATCATAATTCACCACCCGGTCCTCCGGATGGCGCCGCATCCAGTATCGAATGAAATGGCTGCCGATAAACCCCATTCCGCCGGTAACGAGCAGCGTGCTCATGCTTCATCACGCCCGATCATGCGAGTTCCCGCTTCCAGCAGCGCGTTGTGCGTGCCCGCATCGGTCCACCAGCCGCAGAGCATGCTGTGCGTCAGCTTGCCCTGCCTGGCATACACGTTGTTGACATCTGTAATTTCCATCTCCCCCCGCGCCGACGGCTTCAGCGTGCGGATAATGTCGAATACCGATGAATCGTACATGTATAATCCGGTCACCGCATAATCGCATGACGGCGTATCCGGCTTCTCGACGATCTTGACGATCCGTCCATCGACGATCTCCGGCACGCCGTACGCTTTCGGATCGTCTACCTTTTTCAGAAAAACATGAGCCCCTTCCCCTCGCGCGCAGAACTCCTCCACCGCCAGCCGAAGCGAATCTTCAAACAGGTTGTCGCCCAGCAGCACGAGCAGCTTCTCCCGAGGAGCGACGAAGGCTTCCGCCATCTCCAGAGCATGAGCGATCCCCCCCGCGTGTTCCTGTACCCGGTACGATACTCTGGCGCCGAAAGCTTCTCCGCTGCCGATATATTCCGCATAAATTCCCGCCGATTGCTTGCCTGTAATCAGCAGGATATCGTTCACTCCCGCATCGGTCATTTTATGGATTGCGTAATGAATCATCGGGTATTTTCCTACAGGCAGCAGGTGTTTGTTGATAATATTGGTCATCGGCCTAAGCCGCGTACCGGTTCCGCCGGCCAGTATAATTCCTTTCATCGTAGTGCTCCTTTCCCGCCGCAGCCTAGTATATACGCATAACCTGCTCTTATCTTATGCGCCCTAACGGGAAGTCAAGTGGACGGATAACACGCCTAAAGTAAAATTGGGTACATGACTCGCAAAGCACAACATTCGCTGACGACCTTGAAAAATTGCTGTTGCTGTCAAGCGTTTCTTCCTCGCGGAATCCGAATCCGTATCGGATCAGAACTCAAACCAGGCCGTCGGGGTCGGGGCAGCCCTTATCCCGCTCCCTCCCGACAAGGCAAGGGATGGCCTTAAGCAGCATCTATCGAGGGCGAAAAGCGGGCCAAGCGGGCCTTCCGGAAGCTTCTGAACTACAGCATCATCTCTAACGCTTGTGACGAGCGCTATTTTGATGAATCGCCCCCTTATTAAAATGTAACGAAACGGAGTAACGCTATTTTGTCAAAAACGGTGAATTGGGTAGCCCAAAATGCGAAATAAGGCTGCTCACAAGCGTTAGGATGCCGAATCGGCCGTTTTGGGAAAAATAAGCTCTGTGGCAAGCGTTAACCCGGCAAGACACTAATCGAAGGTTAGTGCGAGGCGAGCGATCTGCCTTTGTCGCGACCAAGAAGCGAGCTGCAGGCTATGGCCTCTTTCGCAGACCGGCTTCAAGCCATTCCTCCGTTCCCCGCATCCCCGGAATGCGTCGGCTTCCTTGATCCCATTAGGCCTCGGTCTGAATGCTTTTGGTTTTGGCCGCAAACCGTTCCCGGTGTCCATGATGCTCCTTCAAAGATAAGCAAAAACTTTTAGCCGATAAAACAACTTAAGAGGCCCCTGTCAAGGAGCCTCTTTGTGCTGAGGATGCTATTTATGCTTTACGCCTCGCCGATTGCGATCCAGTTGATAACGCCCTGAATGTCCGGAGAAAATTTACTTCTAATGATTTCCAGCACAGCTCCGTCTGTGCTTTTTTCCTTAATCGCCACATAGCAGCAGGAATGGTTGCTGTTTGCCACCAGTGCATAGGCGTCGCTGGCAAACGGTCGGTCGAAGCGGATGCTCACCTGCGCCGTCTCCATGATCGCGCCGAGTTCAAATGACGCCAATCCGAAGAACTGGACGGGAGCGGCGGGAAGCGAAGCTTGATGCTGCGGCGCCTCGGCCTTGCCGGCTGAATTCTCCGCGGCCTCCGCCTTATCGGTCAATGCT
The DNA here is from genome assembly GCF_000380965.1 of Paenibacillus ginsengihumi DSM 21568. Taxonomy (GTDB): domain Bacteria; phylum Bacillota; class Bacilli; order Paenibacillales; family NBRC-103111; genus Paenibacillus_G; species Paenibacillus_G ginsengihumi. The sequence goes on from NZ_KB905549.1 coordinate 64,107, forward strand.
TCGGAGGCCGCGTTGCCCGCAGGCTGCTGCTCCGCGACAGTCTGACCGTTCCCTTGCTCGTTCCGGAGCTCGCTGACGACATTGTGGCTGAGCTGTTTCCAAAGCAGAGGGTCCAGATGGAGCGCGGAAATGCTGCCGGGCAGCAGGTGATACCCCGAGATGCTCTCCGCTTTAATGTGCATCCCGTCGATTTCTTCGACGGCAATATGCTCGCCGGTGATCGAACGAAGCGCCATCTTTTCCCGCGTAATCGCCCCGTCGGCCAACGCCTTCGTCGTCACCGAGCCGGCAGCCAGCGCTTCCGACGTCACCGCGCCCGGAGCCAATGCCCATGATGTCACCGCGCCGGCAACGAGCGATTTGGACGTCACCGTATTGGCGGCCAGCGCTTCCGACGTCACGGCCCCGGGGGCGATCGCCTTCGATGTTACCGAGCCGGCGGCCAGCACAGCTTTCGTTACTGCTCCTTTGGCTAGCGCCTTCGACGTCACAGCGCCTGCGGCCAAGGCCTCCGACGTTACTGCGCCGGCGGCCAACGCTTCCGTCGTCACCGAGCCGGCAGCCAACGCCTCCGACGTTACCGAGCCTGCAGCCAGAGACTCCGACGTCACCGAGCCGGCAGCCAGAGACTCCGACGTCACCGAGCCCGCGGCCAAAGCCTCCGTCGTCACCGAGCCCGCGGCCAGCGCTTCCGATGTCACCGAACCTGCGGCCAAGGCCTCTGACGTCACTGCGCCTTCTGCCAGCGCCTCCGACGTCACCGCACCTGCGGCCAACGCTTCCGACGTTACCGAGCCGGCGGCCAGCGCTTCCGATGTCACCGAACCTGCGGCCAAGGCCTCTGACGTCACCGAGCCCGCGGCCAACGCCTCCGACGTCACCGAGCCTGCAGCCAGGGCTTCCGATGTTACGGAGCCTGCGGCCAGCGCTTTCGACGTTACCGCGCCTGCGGCCAAGGCCTCTGACGTCACCGAGCCCGCGGCTAAGGCTTCTGACGTCACCGAGCCCGCGGCCAACGCTTTCGACGTTACCGCGCCTGCGGCCAAGGCCTCTGACGTCACCGCGCCCGCGGCTAAGGCTTCTGACGTCACCGAGCCCGCGGCCAACGCTTCCGATGTCACCGAACCTGCAGCCAAGGCTTCCGACGTTACCGAGCCTGCAGCCAGAGACTCCGACGTCACCGAGCCTGCAGCCAGAGACTCCGACGTCACCGAGCCTGCAGCCAGGGCTTCCGACGTCACCGAGCCTGCAGCCAGGGCTTCCGATGTTACGGAGCCTGCGGCCAACGCCTCCGTCGTCACCGAGCCTGCAGCCAACGCCTCCGACGTCACCGAGCCTGCGGCCAACGCTTCCGATGTCACCGAACCTGCAGCCAAGGCTTCCGACGTTACCGAGCCTGCGGCCAAGGCCTCTGACGTCACCGAGCCCGCGGCTAAGGCTTCTGACGTCACCGAGCCCGCGGCTAAGGCTTCTGACGTCACCGAGCCCGCGGCCAACGCTTCCCGCGTTACCGAACCCGCAGCCAACGCCTCCGACGTCACTGCTCCCGCAGCCAACGCTTCCGATGTCACCGCGCCGGCGGCCAATGCCTCTGACGTCACCGCGCCGGCGGCCAACGCCTCCGTCGTCACCGAGCCGGCGGCCAACGCTTCCGGCGTCACCGAACCTGCGGCCAGCGCTTCCGACGTCACCGAGCCGGCGGCCAACGCCTCCGACGTCACTGCTCCCGCAGCCAACGCTTCCGATGTCACCGCGCCGGCGGCCAATGCCTCTGACGTCACCGCGCCGGCGGCCAACGCCTCCGACGTCACCGAGCCTGCGGCCAACGCTTCCGGCGTCACCGAGCCCGCGGCCAACGCCTCCGTCGTCACCGAGCCCGCGGCCAGCGCCTCCGACGTTACCGCACGTGCGGCCAAGGCCTCCGACGTCACCGAGCCTGCGGCCAGCGCTTCCGACGTCACCGAGCCTTCCGCAAGCGTCCAGGCTTTGACCGCTCCGGCAGCCAACGCCTCGGAGGTGACGGCTCCGGAGGCCAGCGCCCATGACGTGACCGATCCTTCAGCCAGCGCTTTCGGCGTCACCGCGCCTGCGGCCAGCGACCCTGCCGTCACGGATTCCGCCGCCAGCGCTTCCGACGTCACCGAGCCGGCGCTCAGCGCTTCCCGCGTAATCGCCCCGGGGGCAATCGTCCATGACTTGACAGCTCCCTCGGCCAGCGCATCGGAGGTGACGGCACCGGAGGCCAACGCCCACGCCGTTACTGCTCCCCCGGCCAGCGCTTTCGGCGTCACTGAGCCGGCAGCCAAAGCCTTCGACGTCACCGATTCTGCCGCCAGCGCCATTGCCGTCACCGAACCCGCCGCCAACGCTTCCGGCGTTACCGCGCCCGCGGCCAACGCTTCCGACGTCACCGCGCCCGCAGCCAACGCCTCCGACGTCACCGAGTCCGCGGCCAGCGCTTCCGACGTCACCGAGTCCGCAGCCAACGCCTCCGACGTCACCGCGCCCGCAGCCAACGCCTCCGACGTTACCGCGCCAGCAGCCAGCGCTTCTGACGTCACCGCGCCCACGGCCAACGCTTCCGACGTTACCGCGCCAGCAGCCAACGCCTCCGGCGTTACCGCGCCCGCAGCCAACGCTTCCCGCGTTACCGCGCCAGCAGCCAGCGAATCCGGCGTTACCGCCCCGGCAGCCAACGCTTCCGGCGTCACCGCGCCAGCGGCCAACGCCTCCGACGTCACCGCGCCGGCGGCCAGCGCTTCCGAGGTGACCGCTCTCGCGGCTAACGCCTCCGCTGTCACCGCGCCCGCAGCCAACACCTCCGACGTCACCGAACCTGCCGCCAACGCTTCCCGCGTTACCGCGCCCGCAGCCAGCGCTTCCCGCGTTACCACGCCCGCGGCCAACGCTTCCGACGTCACCGCGCCCGCAGCCAACGCCTCCGGCGTCACCGCGCCCGCAGCCAACGCCTCCGGCGTCACCGCGCCTGCGGCCAACGCTTCCGACGTCACCGCGCCCGTGGCCAACGCTTCCGACGTCACCGCGCCCGCAGCCAACGCCTCCGGCGTCACCGCGCCGGGAGCGATCGTCCATGGCTTGACGGCTCCGGACGCCAAAGCCTCACTCGTGACCGCTCCCGCGGCCAGCGCCCATGACGTGACCGCTCCTTCGGCCAGCGCGCTCGGCGTTACCGCTCCCGAAGCCAGCGCCTCCGGCGTCACGGCGCCCGCAGCCAGCGCCGCGGCAGTTACCGCCCCCGCGGCCAGCGCTCGCGCCGTTACCGCGCCCTCAGCCAGCGCTTCCGGCGTTACCGCTCCCGCGGCCAACGAATCCGACGTCACCGAGCCTGCGGCCAGCGCTTCCGAGGTGACCGCTCCCGCGGCTAACGCCCCAGGCGTCACCGCGCCTGCGGCCAGCGAATCCGACGTCACCGCGCCGGCGGCTAACGCCCCAGGCGTCACCGCGCCCGCAGCCAACGCCTCCGACGTCACCGCGCCGGAGCCGATCGCTTCTCTCGTTACCGCTCCGGGGGCCAGCGTCCACGACTTGACAGCTCCGGCCGCCAAAGTCTCGCTGGTTACCGCGCCGGCAGCCAGCGCCCATGATGTCACCGCGCCTTCAGCCAGCGCTTTCGGCGTTACCGCCCCTGTCGCCAGCGACTCTGACGTCACGGCGCCGGCGGCCAGCGCAGCCGAGGTGACCGCGCCGGCGGCTAACGCCCCAGGCGTCACCGAGCCTGCGGCCAAAGCCTCCGCTGTCACCGCGCCCGCAGCCAACGCTTCCGACGTCACCGAGCCTGCGGCCAGCGACTGCGCCGACACGGCACCCGGCGCCAGCGCTTCGGCGGTGACCGCGCCTTCTGCCAGCGCCTTCTGCGTTACGGCGCCCGGCGCCAGCGCCGCGGGAGTCACCGCTCCGGCCGCTAATATTTCCGCCGTTACCGCGCCCTCGCCCAGCGCTTCCGGCGTCACCGCGCCCGGCGCCAGCTTGTCGGCGGTCACAGCGGCGGCCGCAAGGTGATCCGAGGTGATAGCTCCTGCGGACACGTGCCTGCTGTCGATCAAGCCGTCCGCCAGATGGCCGGAGCGAATCGTTCCCTCCGCCACATGAGCGGGCATGATGCTGCCGCTGGCCAAATGCACGGGGCCGACGGACTGCGGCGCCAACTTCTCTGACGTCACCGCGCTGTCGGCCAGCTTCTCGGCGGTTACGGCGGAGGTGGCGAGCTGAGCCGATTTGACGATGGCTTTCCCGAGATGCCCTGTCTGTATAGCGCCAGGGGCAATATGGTCGGCGAGAACGGCTTCTTTGCCGATTTTATCCGTCGTAACGCTGCCTGAAGCCAGTTTGGCCGCCGTTACGGCCAGGTTGGTCAGCTTGTCGGTCGAGATCGATTCGCTCGATATTTTGGAGGTCGTTACACTGTGATTCGCCAAATGATTCGTTTGAACGGCGCCTTCCTGCAAATGCTGCAATTGGACAGCGCCTGCGGCCAGATTCTCGGCGGTCACCGCCCGGTCCTGCAGCTTGCCTGTCGATACGGACCGGTCCTGCAAATGCTCGGCGCCGACGCTGCGGTCCCCCAAATGCCCGGATAAAATCATGCGGTCCCCGATATGCGACGATCCGATGACCCCCGGAGCGATATGCGTGCCTTGCACCGCGTTTTTGGCCAGCTTGGCGGACGTCACCGCCTGATCCGACAGCTTCAAGCTGTCCACCGCACCCGCCGACAGATGCGTCGTCTCGACGCAGCCTGCGGCCAGCTGCTCCGCCTGGACGCTGCCTGCCTGAAGATGCGAGGTCGATACGCTCCGCGGCGACAAATGCCTGCCCTCCACGGCCGATTCATTCAGGTGCAGCGCCGTCACCGCGCCTTTGGCCAGCTTTTCGCCTGTTACGGATCCGCTCTTCAGGTGCGCGGCCTGGATCGATTCGTCGGCCAGATGGTGGCTTTCGATCTGCTTGGCGGCAATATTGTCGCCGCGGATCAAGCCTGGAGTCAGATGATCGTGAACGATCGATTTCAGCTGCAGATGCTCGCCGGACACGCTCCAGGGAGCCAGCTTCTCCTCCGTCACCGATTGCGGTCCCAGCTTGTCGGTCGTCACTTCTCCGTCCGCCAGCTTCGCCGCCGTCACCGCCCGGTCCCTGATTTTATCCGCCGTCACCGCGCCGTCGGCCAGTTTGGCCGTATTGATGGACTGATTCGCCAGATTGTTCGTATGAATCGCGCCGCTTTTAATTTTTTCCGACGTAATGGACTGGTTCATGATCAGTTCGCCGGAGATGGCCTCGTCGGCCAAATGCTTGGCCTGGATCGATCGTTCCGCGATTTTGACCGAATCGATCGTCTTGTCTGCAAGCTTATCGGAAGTAATGCTGTTGTCCTGCAACTTGTCGCCGCTGATGGCCCGTTCCTGAATTTTGTCGCCGGTTATCGTTCCCGTGGCGATATGCTCCCCCGTGATGGAGCGCGGAGCCAGCTTCTGCCCGTTCACGCTGTGATCGGCCAGCTTCGCCGTATCGACGGCGTAATCGGCCAGCAGCTCTCTGCCGATGCTGCCGCGCCGGATATGGCCGCCGTGAATCGCCTGGCGGGCGATCTTCTCCCCCGTCACCGATTCGTCGGCAAGATCGTCCGTATAGATATAACCGGAAGTGCCGGCCGACAGCTTGCGTTCTTTGAGCAGCTGCTTCGGCGCCGCTTCGGAGCGCGTCGGTTCCTCCGGCCTGGACGCCGCTTCCTTGCGCGCCGGAAAGATTGGCGCCATCAAGGGTTGCGGCTCCTTGGGCTGCTTCGTCTCTCCCGCAAGCGGGGCTTCCTGCTCCGCTTCCGGCTTAGCCGTCCGCTCGGGACTTGCCGGCGGCGAATCGTCCTCCTTCTCCGTGGCTAACATCGTATGATTGATGACCGCTTCGTCCTCGCGAAGCTTCCTCGCATTGTCAGGATCGTCGTCCAGCCATCTCAATTCATTGATGAACGAATCGAGCTGTTTGGGACGCAGCGGCTTTTTGCCGGAATTCCGGCGGCTTTGTTTCTTCATGCCTGCTCCTCCTCTTATATCGTTCATGGAAAGGATCTGTGGCTTGATCTGAAGATGGAATATCTTACAATAGTCATTTGCAGCATATGCATTAACCCAGAAGGAGGTCATACGCCCGCCCGAAATTAGGCGGAACTCGCTCGCCGCCGGCAGCAAACAAAAAGCGCCGTCCGCGGCCTGCAAGGCCGAAAAAGGCGCCAATAACGGCCCTAGCGGACCGCGAGGTAATAATCGTTCAGCCATCTCCTGGCCATGCTTTCCCAAGTAAAAAGCTCCCCGGCCAGACGCCGCCCGGCTCCGCCCATGCGCAGAGCCAGCTCCCCGTCAGACAGCACCTGCGCAATTCGCGCCGCCAGCTCCTGCTCCAGCCGCTCCTGCGATAAGAGATACCCGGTTTCTCCGTCCCGCACAATCTCCTTGATGCCGCCCGCATCCGCGGCAACGACCGGCAAGCCCGAAGCCATCGCTTCCACGTTAACGAGGCCGAACGCCTCCCTCGGACCGGAGGGAACGGCCAGACAGTCCGCCATCGCATACAGATCAGCCATCCGGCAATGAGGCACGAAGGGAATAAAGCGGACATGCTGCGGCATCTGACCGCCCATCCGATGCAGCTTCCGCACATATGGCGTAATCCTGCGGGAGCCGACGCGGGCACTGCCTACCACCACAAGCACCGCCTCGGGCACCCGCTCTGCAATTGCCGGCATGGCGGCCAGCAGATGATGCACGCCTTTGTCCGGAACAAGACGACCGGCGTACAGCACGATTTTTTTGTTCTGCAGCCCGAGCTTTTGCCTGACGGAATGATACAGCGCCTCCCCCTGAGGGGTCCACCTCGGATAATAGCTGGCCAAGTCGACCCCCAGATGATTGACGGCGATTTTGGACAAGCAGCCGGGCGCCTTCCGGCTCAGCTGCTCCTTCATAAAGCGGCTGTTTACTACAATGCGGTCGGCGGCCTCCAGACAGCGCTTCAGCTCGGCCGGCCGGATATGCTTGCCGGAGACGAACGTCATCGAATGGAGCATCAGCCAAATCGCGGCTTGCGGATGACGCTTGCGCAAATAACGAACGTAGCGCGGGCGGTTATCCACCTGAATAAGCTTCGGCTTGAGCCGGAGCAGCTTGCGGCTGACGGCGCGGATATAAGCCGCAGGGCTCGGCGCGGGAACGCGAATATAAGTGATCCCTCCGCGCGACTCGGCCGCCGGCAGCCTCCCTTGACGACCCACAACGGCTACCTGCAGCTGGCCGATCTCATGCAGTTGTCTGGCAAGCCGCTCGATAACGATTTCCACGGAGCTGCTCTTTCCGGAAGGAATCGCGAACGTGCCCGGAGTGATGATCGCCGCGTCCGGTCGGATCATGGCAGATACCCTCCTTTTGTTATACGACATAACCGCTCCTGTCCCAGTGTATTCATCCGGGGCCGGAAAGAACCCGGCAGGGGCCGGCGAAGGCCTATCCATTTTTTTGCAGGGCGCACCGCACCTGACTATACGCATGTACGCCTGCGGACATATCATATCCTAGCAATCCGAATGCCCTGAACGAATGCCATAGATCTGGAATGGGGTGTGCAATCATGAATCGTCCTTACGTAGGAATTCTGGTAGGCGAGAAGCTGTATCAGAGCATTCCGAGCGGCCGTACGGGGCACGAGAACCTCTCATTCTATGTCGAGTCGGCGCAGCGATACGGCTTCGTTCCCTGTTTTATCCGCATCGGCGATCTCATGCCGGGACAAACGCAGGTCAAAGCTTACGTTCCTGCGCACGGCAAATACGTTCATACCACGGTCCCGGTCCCGTCCGTTGTTCATAATCGGGGAATTTTCACCAAAAAAAGCGATGAGCGCAAGCTCGCAGCTTTGACCGCGGGCGGCTTGCGCCTGTATAACCGGCGGAACCGTTACGGCAAGCTGATGATCCACCGTCTGCTGATGGAGGACCATGAGCTCAGGCCGCACCTGCCGGGCACGGTCGCGGCCAGCCCGTCAGCGCTCCGCATGATGATGGATATGTACGACGCGCTCATCATTAAGCCTGACAGCAGCAGCATCGGCCGCGGCGTCATGAAGCTGGAGCGCCGCCAATCCGGATGGCGGCTCACTTATCCCGCTTCGGTCAGCACCAGCAACCGATCGTGGAAAACTTTGCTGTTCCGAGGCGCTAACATCCCGGCTCTGCTGCTCGGAAGAATGCGCCGCCAACGGTATATTATTCAGCAGAGGCTGCCCTTGGCGACATACCAGGGGCGCCCATTTGACATCCGCGTCTCCGTGCAGCGCGGCAGAGAAGGACACTGGAAAGTGACGGGCATGGTGGCGAAGGTCGCGGCCCGCGGCGCTTATATCACGAATGTCGCCCAAGGAGGGTCCGTCTGTGCGCTCGAGCGCATCCTGCAGGAGGAATACCCGGAGCTGCCCGCTGCGGAGATTATGAATGGCATCGCCATGTTCTCCCTGCGCATCGTCGATCGGCTGAGCGCCGGCCTGCCGGAGCTGGCCGACGTCGGACTGGATATCGCCATAACGCGGGACGGCTTCCCCATGTTCATCGAATGCAACGGCAAGGATCAGCGCTACAGCTTTCACTTGGCGGGCATGCACGAGGCCTGGAAAGCCACCTACGACAATCCGATGGGCTACGCCCGCTATTTGCTCGACCAGCTGCCCGGCGAATCGTCCCGCAGCCAGTAAACGGGATAGCCGGGAATCGGCTCGCGCTTCTCGTAATGCCGCTCCAGATACTGCCTGAGCGTTCCGTCATCCCCTTCGATATAGCCTTTCAGCGGAACGAACAGGACGGCCCCCCGCCGAATGTACTCCCCCAGCTCCCCGATCGGATCGTCCGGCCTTTCGTTGCGCAGCCGCCAGCCCTGGCGCTGCGCGGCATTGAGCAGCGAAGGGTCGTTGATGCCGGTTACGATCAGTTCGCTGCGGCCTGCGACCCGGCGAACCGCCTCCCCTTGCCGCAGCATGTCCCATTGCTGCGCATGAACGAGCGGCCCGACAGTATGCCAGCTCTGCACTGCCAGGCAGGCGGCGGCCAGGGCTGCGGCGGCCGCTCCGAGCGGACCCGGCCGCTGCGTCCAGCGGGCGAGCAGATAGCCGGCGCATAAAGCGACAGGAGGGCCGAGAAAGATCAAGTAATAATCGAAGCGGATGACGGCGACAATCGCCGCAAGCTCAAGTCCCATCGCCCCAAGCCAGAACGGCAGCGGCTGCCGCTCGCGTTCGCGCAGCAACAGCAGCGCCCCCGCGGCGCCGAGCAGCAGCCCGGAGGCCGTGAGCATTCGGGGAAGCTGCTCGGCGAAGAACAGCCGCGCTTCCTCGGAAGCGGCCGCGCTCCACATCTTCGGCCATATATGCTTGGCTGCAATGCCGGAGACAAAACGGTGCTCGGCGACGCGGCCTATCCAGGCAAAATAGAGCGCGGGCGGAATGGCGGAGACGAAGGCGAAGAGCCACAGCTGCGGCATCGCAAGCATTTTGCGGCCGAGCTCACGGCAAGCCATCAGGAACATGGCGACGCCGATGAAAGCGGCGGGAAGCTTGATCAGGGCGGTCATCGCCAGACATCCGGCCGCAAGCAGCAACAGCCGCAGGCGGCGCTCCTGCAGCCAGCGGGCAAATAGATAGAAGGCGGCGGCGGAAAAAAACAACGCGGCCGACTCCGGCATAATCGCCCGGGAGAAGAGCACGTTGACCGGCAATATTCCGTACAGCAAGAGCGCCCATCCGGCGGCGGCAGGCGTCATGTACAAGCGGCCGATGGCGTATACGAATGCCGCCGAGCCCATGAAGAAGGCGACGGGAACGATGCGGGCCAGCGCATAATCGGGACCGAACGCCTGATACAAGAGAGCAATCAGCCATGTGGTGAGCTGCAGCTCGAGCTGCGCGTAATTCGGCAGCGGCCCGTCGTAGTTGAGCTGCGGGATCAGGCCGAGGCCGTGCTCGGCGAACAGCCGGGCGATCGCTTCCGTATCCGATTGCCTCCACGACTGATACTCGAAGGGCGAATCGGACAAATATGGCAGCCTTAAGGCGAAGACAACGGCAAAAATCGATAGCGTCAGCCATGCGTGTCTGGACATGCCTTCTTCCGTTCCCTCTCCCTCATCTTGCGGTCCCGGGCGGCTTCGGCAGCGCTCTCATCTCGCCCAGCAGCCGGAAATAACCGCGGATCGTTCTGGCCGCATGCATCTTGCTTGGTCCGGTCTTAAGGTCGTACCTGAGCACCAGCGGAACTTCCCCTGCGCGCACGCCGACCCGGCTGAAGCGGGCCAGCAGCTCGGCCATGCACTCGAAGCCGCTGCCGGTGATCAGCTCGCCGCCCCACTGCGTCGATACGCGCTTCAAATAACCGATGCGGTAGCAGCGAAAGCCGCTCGAATAATCCCGAACGTGCGTGATCGGAAAAAAAAGCGTGAAAAACAGCGCAGCGCCCCGGCTGTACATGCGGCGACGCCAGGATAAGCCGCAGACCTCGCCTCCCGGCGCAAAACGGGAGGCGATCGCTACGTCCAGCCGCCCTTCATTCATCTTGGCGACGAGCGACGGGATCAGGTGCGGCGGATGCGTATTGTCGGCGTCCATCGTCACCAGCAAATCGGCGGAATCGTAATGGCGCACGACGTATGACAGCAGCGTGCGGACCGCCGCCCCGAGCCCTCTGTTTCGCTCGTGTTCCACATAGCGGACGAACGGATAAGCGCGGCAGTAAGCGTAAACGATGTCGGCGGTTCGGTCAGTGCTGCCGTCGTTCACGACCACGATTTCGAGCCGGGCTCCGAAGCGCCTCCGAAGCCCGATCAGTTGGTTCAGCAGCGGGCCGAGGCTGTCCTCCTCGTTATAAGCGGGCAGGCCGACAACAATGCGGGAATGCATAGGCTCGCTCCTTCCCGGTAAGTAATGGCACCCTATGCTTTCATTGTACGGCCGTTTGCGATTTTTAGAACGATGTCACGCCTCCATTCCGGCCCGCCTCATCATTTGCCCGAGGCGATCCAGATCGACCTCGATATCGAGCTGCTCCCGGTTCTTTCCCTGCATTTTCTCCATCTCGAACAAGCTCCTCGGCCTCGGTCTTTTGCTGCCCAGCACATAATAGTAGTCGAGCCGGGCATGGTTGCTCAGCACCCAATAGATCGCGTTGATATAGTGCGGCGAGAAGATTTCAAGCACCTGCGCCCCCGGCCGGCAGAACAGCAGATTGGTCAAGTTGGAGCCGTGGGGGGCGACGATCCTGCGGGCCGACGCGAAGATATGGATTTGCTCCTTGACCGTCCATTCGCTCGGCACAATCTTCTTGTAGCCGTATTTCGCCAGAAAGTCCGCGACCTGCTCCTCGTTGGTAACGTTGCGGTATTGGGCGTCCTCCCGGCTCACATAAATTTTCGCGAATTCGCTGTCTTGCGGCTCGTTCATATAAGCAGCGAACGCCGCGCGCACAGAGGCGATCGCCCACTCGGGATAATGGGAGCGGACGCCGATCAAGGAAGGCACCAGCAGCCGCTCGGCCTGCAGATGATCTTGACCGCTCATCACGACCCTGGCCTCCGGAGGAATGCCGATCATCGCCAGCGTCTCGTCCTGAAAGGGCAGCAGCGAAGCCGCATGCGTATTGACGACGTACTTGTCGGGCGCGATGCCGGTTTGGCGGATCAATGCGATGCGGGGAAGCACGTCGAGCATCCAATGAAAATAAAAATCGCTGGCCGTATAAGTCAGGACGCCCCACGTCTCGCGAAAGCGGCGGACCGGGGGCAGGCCTGGCTGGCGGAATACGGAATGCCGCTCCGGCTCCTCTCCCCACAGCTCCAGAGACACGTCGAACAGCAGCCGATTGTCCGGGGCGATCACGGCTCCCTTCGCTCCCCACAGTCTGCCGCCGGGGATGACGGCGACGAACGCGCTCTGATGATCTCGATCATGGAATTCCTGCGGGATTTCGTCGTCGAGCCCCACAGGCCTGCGAAAAGCGCTGCGATGCGTCTTATAAAGCTCCAGATAGGCGGCCTGAGCTTCGTTTCCGCGCGGGCTCCAAACGGCCGCCCATTCCTCCGTCGTCCGGTAATAGCCGGCCGGCAGCGGCAACGGCTTATCCGATATCGTCAACGTAAGTCCCCCCTATCTACAGCCGGAAATTTGTCGTTATTGTCCGTGCTTCATGCCGGCGGCCTGCTCGTATACGCGCAGCGTCCTCTCGAGCATGTTGCGCGGGTGCCAATATTTGCGCGCCCACGCTTGCCCGGTTGCCGCCAGGCGGCGCCTCCGCTCCCCATCGTTCATCAAGGACCGCAGCGCCTCAAATAGCTGGTCCGCGTCGGCCGGGTCCACCAGCACCCCGGTATGATCCGGCACGATCAGCTCGGAATTGCCGCCGGCGCGCGTCGCAATGACGGGCAGCCCGGCGAGCTGCGCCTCCATAATCGCCAGGGAATGGTTCTCTACTAACGTCGGCAGCACGAAGAGATCGGCCTGCTTGTACAGGCGCATAATATCGCTGCGGTTGCCCAAAAACTGCACATGCCGCTTAAGCCCCAATTCCTCGGCCAATCGCGCGAGCTCTTCCCGGGCGGGGCCGTCGCCGGCGAACTGGCAGACGAAATCGTCCCGTTCCCGCTTCAGCTTGCCCAGCGCCTCGATCAAATAGCGCTGGCCCTTGTAAGCGACCAATCTCGCAGGGCATATCATCAGCGTCTTGCCGCTCTGCCTCGGCTCCCGCGGGATGCGCTCCAGCTCCGCGATGATCGCCTGCGTATCCAGCCCGTAAGGAATGACGGTCAGCCGCTCGCCGGGCGCGCCGATGCGGTTCATATATTCCCTGTGCAGCCATTCGCTGGGCAAGATCGTTATGTCCGCGGACGAAGCTCCAAGGCGCTCCTCGTTCAGGCTGTAGCGCCATCTTATCGAGTCTTCGCCCACAATTTCCCCTGTAACGAGATACTCCTCCAGCAGCAGGCCGTGAATGGTCGCGACATGCGGCATCCCTTGCGGCTTGACGCGGGCGATCGCTCTGGTTGACAAAATATCGTGCGTATGAATGAGATCGTAGCCGTCAAGCCCGAACTGCGTCGAGACAAGCTCGAACGTATACCGCTCGGCTTCCCGATAGCGAATCCATGAGTCCGCTTCCGGCACGCACTTGTCGAAATGATCCATCAACAGCTCATGCAGCGGGAACAGCACCGGTTTTTTGGCGAGCTTACGCCGCCCGTTCAGCAAATAAAGATGGTTCATATCGGGATGGTGCGCGCACACGTCGACGCGATGCCCGCGCTGCTCCAGCCCTTTGGTCAATACCTTCAAATACGTATCCACGCCGCCGACATGCGGCAAATACCAGAAGGTCGCCAGCAAGATGTTCATAGGATTCCCTCCCGCCCGAAGAAGGCCCTTCCGGGCCCCCGATTGTTGGACCGCTCACGAGAGTGGAAGCAGCGGAATATGGATCGTGCGGCGGCCCTCCCGGGCGGCGACAACGATCGTCTGCTCTCCGTAACCTTCCGCTCGCGCTGTCACGATGCATTCGCCGGGCGGCAGGCCGCCGAACGCGTACTCTCCTTGCCGGTTCGGCTTCGTCTCCCGAGCCGGCGCGCCGCCGCGAACGATCAGCCGCACGCTCCCCTCGCCGACCGGCCGCCCGGAAAACTTGTCGTACAGCATGCCGCTGACCGTGCCCGCTGCGGCGGCCCGCGCCTTGCCGCCTGGCAGCGGCGGGGCCTGAAGCGGACTCAGCAGCTCCCGGTCGGGAATGCGATAGGCGGGGTCCAACGCGAAGACGATCCGATCCCACAGTTCTTCATCCATATAGTAAATCATTCTTCCCGGCTCGAAGTCGAACAAATGCTGATACGGATTAATCCAGTCGGGCATATCGGGAATGACGATATCGTCGAGCAGGAAGGCCAGGCTTCTCACGTCCTCGTTCAGGCCGATCTCCTTCGGAACGAACGTTGCGCTGGAGACGACCTCCAGCTTTCCTCTGGCCAGCGGCCCGATCGTCGCCTGTATCGTGAATTCGCCTTCCTCGACCTCTGCCTGTCCAACCAGCTCGCCGTTCACAAACAGGCTTACCGTGAGCCGCTCCGGCCAAGGATACCGGCGTCCGTAAAGCACAAGCGGCGACGGCTGCCGGATGCCGCGCAGCGTCGCGACAAACCGTCTGGACACCCATCCGTCCATGTAGCGTCCCGTAAATTCGTCTTCATGACTCATCCGCGATCCCCTCCAGCTCCGACGGCGTCAGAGCGATGAATTCATCGTCCGCCCAGCGGCTCCAGAAAAGGCGGTACGATTGCTGCTCCTCCGCATGCCACGCCGCAGGCTTGTCTGCCAGCGTCATGCCCCGCGTCGACCCTTCGTCATGGATCGCTGCCGCCCGGCCGCAATAGACGACCCTCCAGCCGGCCTTCCTTGCGCGAAGACAGAAATCGACATCCTCGTAGGACAGCGGATAGTCCTCGCTCAACAATCCGATGTCGTCCGTTACTTCGCGGCGAACCAGCATAACCGCTCCGGTCACGGATACCGCGTTGTAGCTGAGGCCGGCCTCCGGCGCATCGGCAGGCTTGCCCCTGTGCAGATGAATATGCCCCTCCTCAAGGGACAGCGCGCCACCGCCGTGCTGTATCGTCCAATCCGAATAGAGCAGGCGACAGCCGACAATGCCGACCCTCCGCCCCTCCCGCATCGTCTGCAGCATCGCATCCAGCCAATCCGGTTCGTGGAAATAAATATCGTTGTTCAGCAGCAAGAGATGCTGCCCGGCCGCTGCGCGCAGCCCGGCATTCACCGCCCTGGCGAAACCGCTTCGCCGGGGCAGCTCGATCAGTCTGCTGCCATAGGCCGCAGCAAGCGCGCGCAGCCGCTCCTTCTCCTCCTCCCCGCTGCCGTCGTCAACGACGATCAGCTCGCAATCGATCCCCTGGACGGTGCGGGCGAAGCTGCTGAGACACCGCTCCGTCAACCTGGAGCCGTTCAGCGTCGGGATGACGACGCTGACCAGAGGACGGGCCACCGGTTGCTGTTCCATAACACTCCCCCCTTGCTGTTTCTCCTTCTATAAATATATTATTCGGAGAAACGGCAAGAGACACGGCACCCGTTCCCTCGGCCAGCATCAAACGAGACGAAGGCCTGTCAGCCGGCAAACAGCCGCCGCGATATCTTCCGCCGCCTTCCGCCGCGTCAAATGCTGTTCGACATAGCTTTGCAGCATCGCTCCTTTGGCAACCGCCTCCTCGTAATGGTCGAGCACGTGCTGCATCTGCCGCTTCAAGCCGTCCAGCGAAGGCTCGGCCCACAGCTGATCGGACCGGTAACCGTAGTAATACGGCTGCGGCGGCACGGGAACGAGACGATAGGGCACAAGAAAGCTGTTGCGCTCATCCAGAAAATCCAGATGCCCGCCCCAGCCGGTCGCGATGATCGGCAGCCCGCGGACGGCCGCATCAAGCATCGGATAGCCGACCCCTTCCCCGCGGGTAGGCAGCACGAAGGCGTGGCAGCTGCGGTACAAAGCGTCCATCTCGGCCTCGCTCCGAATCTGGGTGTCCACATAGACGGGAGCGGTGTCGGCGGGAGCCTGCAGGCGGGCTTTCAGCTCATCGATCTCATGGCCGAGCTTTGCCGAGCCGACCGTTTTGATCACGAGGGCGACGTCGTCTCTGCCGGCGAACTGCTCCCAGAACGCCTGCAGCAGCACGTCGCAGCCTTTGCGCTGAATCCACGAACAGACGGACAAGAAGCGGAAAGGCGGCAGCTTCGCCACATAACCGGGAACCGCGTCCGCAGAAGCCGGATTCGGGCGCGACAAGCAGGGACGAATATGGAAGAGAGGCGCCTGCACGCCGGATTGCCGGAATACGTCGATATTGTGCCGGCTCGGCAAAAATACCGCGTCGACGGCCTGAATTTTGCGCGTCCATTTGGGCGGAATGCGCGACGTCTCCCAATAGGTGAAGCCGATCGATATATCGGCCCCCGTCTCCCAATAATCCGGAAGGTCATGCGAAATACAGACAGTTCGTCCGCCCGCTTCCGGCTTCTCCATCAAGGTCCGAAGCACCTGCTCCTCGCCTGCAGGCAGCTCGACGGAAAGCAGATTGTTCGGGTCCGGTTCGATTTTGACATCGACGCCCAGCTCGTGCAGCCCCAAAATATATTCTCTGGCTGCCTTGCTGTATCCGGTAAAGTCCATAATGCTCCCGTTCCAGACGATTTGCGTCATGATCCCCCCCCTTTCCGCGGCATAAAAAGATCTTCACCCCAGGCCCAGCATGCGCCGGATGCCTTCTTCCAGCTCCGTCGCCGGCTGCCAGCCCGGCAGCCGCGCTCCCCGGCTCCAATGGACCATCGCTTCGCGCGGCCGGTAAGGCAGCGCGCCCCAATCGACCGCCAGCTTCCGGCCCGACACCCGCTCGAAGACGGCGATCAGCTCCTTCAGCGTAACCGGCTTGCCCGAGCTGACCGCATAATGCTCCAGGCCGGCGGCGCCTGCGCTCAATAGACGCTCTGCCGCAACCAGATACGCCTCCGCCACATCGTCGATATAGACCATATCCATCCACTGCCCGCCCGGCGACAGCGGAAGACGGGCCCCATCTTCCCGGTGCAGCAGGGCAGGCAGCAGCTTCGGCCGGAAATCGCCGGGCCCGTACGTATCGTACAGCTTCAGCGTGATGGCCTTCAGCGGCGTCGTCTCCGCATAGTATACGAGCAGGGTCTCGAACGCCTGCTTCGTGGCGGCGTACAAGGTAGCGGGATTGTAATCGCTGTTGCCCCAATGCTGCGATGCCGTCCCCGTATTGACGAGGCAGTGAACCCCGCTAGCCGTCATCGCCTCTACTAGCTGGGTGCCGAATACGATATTGCTGCCGAGCATCGGCACGATATGCTCAGGCCTGTGCTGCAGGATGCACGAAGCGGCCAGATGGAACACAACGTCCGGGCGAACCCGGTCCACCGTCTTCAGCAGCGCCTCTGTCGAACCGTCATGGATGTGAACCACCGCCCGGGGCAGGATGTCCTGCAGCGGCTCCAGCTTCGACTGCCGGCGGACGATCAGATGGACGTCCCAGCCTGAACGAATGAGCCGTCTGGCGACATGCGAGCCGACATATCCGCTGCCGCCCGTAACGAGCGCCGTCCTAGCGCCGCCCCGGCCCATCGGCAGCCTCCGTCACGGCGATTCTCGGAATGGCGGTAACGAATTTGCCGCCCCAATCGCGAATGCCGCCCATCTGCTCCATAATCTCTTCCTTCAAATTCCAGGGCAAAATAAGCACATAATCCGGCTTCGTCTCCATGATCGCCTCCGGCGGCTTGATGGGAATGCGGGAGCCTGGCAAGTACAGCCCCTGCTTATGCGGGTTGCGGTCCACCGTATATTCGATATCGTCAGCCCCGATTCCGCAGTAATTGAGCAGCGTATTGCCCTTGGCCGGAGCGCCGTAAGCGGCAATGCGCTTGCCGGATCGCCGCGCCTTTATGAAAAATCGCAGCACGTCCAGCCGCGTTTCCTTGACCTTGCGGTGGAAGTCGGCATAGCGTTCGAGCTGCAGCAGGCCGAAGCGGACCTCCTTCTTCACCAGATCGGCGACATGGCGCGTTGCCGGCTTGCCCGTGTCCCGCCGATGCTTGGCGAAGATGCGCAGCGAGCCTCCGTGCGTAGGAAGCTGCTCGACATCGAAGACCGCCAGCTCGTGGAACTCGAAAATGCGGATGAGCACAAGCAGCGAGAAATACGAGAAATGCTCGTGATAGATCGTATCGAACTGATTGCCCTGCATCAGCTTCATCAGATGGGGAACCTCGATCGTGATGACGCCATCCGGCTTGAGCAGCAACTTGAGCCCCTGCACGAAATCGTGCAGATCGGGGACATGCGCCAGCACATTGTTGGCTACGATCAGGTCGGGGCGAATGCCCTCGGCAGCGAGCCGCCGGGCTGTCTGCACGCCGAAGAAGGCGACATCCGTTCGAATCCCTTTGCGCTCGGCTGCGCGGGCGACGTTGGCGGCCGGTTCGATGCCGAGCGCCGGAATACCGCGCTTGCTGAAGTATTGCAGAAGATAGCCGTCATTGCTGGCAATTTCGACGATTTGCGATTGAGCGCCGTAGCCGAAGCGCGGGATCATCATCTCGACATATTGCCGGGCATGGTCCAGCCAGCTGTCCGAATACGAGCTGAAATAAGCGTAATCGCCGAAAATCGTCTCGGGAGGCTCGAACGCCTCCAATTGAACGAGAAAGCATCGATCGCAGACGAAGGCATGTAGCGGGTAATAAGCTTCCTTGTCCTTCAGCGCTTCCGGACGCACATACGAATTGGCGAGCGGAGACATGCCCAAATCCGCAAAGCGATGCGTCAGCGGATGATGGCAGAAACGACAGCGTGACGCGGACACATCCATCACCTTTTTTCATGAAAGAATATCAATGCAGTATATGGCCGCAGAGCGCAGCTTGCCACTGACAAGCATAGAAAATAGATGGGCGAGGCAGCCGCCCTGTCAATCGTTGGGGTTCAGGAATACTATGCATGATAGATTGATAGACTGCGCTGCGAGGTGAAACGGATGGACGATTCCGGGAAGAAACGTCAGCCTCCCGACGGATACTATCTTGAGACCAGGGAATGGGTCCGGCAATCCGCAGCCGGCGCCTCCCTGGAGCAGGACTTGCTGATGCCGCTCTATGAGGACGAAACGGTCCTGCTCGCGGAGCCTGAAGGCATCGACCCGCCCCAGTGGCAGGGAGAGTTTCCCGTTCGCCAGGCCTTCGTCGCCATCGTTCCGAACGGGCGGGTGTGGGGGCTGAACGGAAGCGTGATCAGTCCCGACAACAAGCTGTTATGGGACGTATCGGATGCCAGGCCGCCGGAGAGCAACGAGGTATTCCACGCGGCGGAGCTGCCCCCTGTTGTCCGCAGCGAGGAAACGGTGGCGACGCTGGCCTGGATTTCCTACAACAATTATGCACACTGGCTGTTCGATATTTTGCCCCGCCTTCATCTGCTGCAGAGGAGCGGCATCGCCATTGGCCAATATATCGTAAACGGCGGACTGGCCCATCCGTACCAGCTGGAGACGCTGAGGATGCTCGGCATACCGGAAAGTCAGATCGTCTTTACCAGCGATACGTTTCATTTGGAGGCCAAAAGGCTGGTCGTCGCTTCGATTCCGAACCGGCTCGGGTATCCGGGATGGGTGTTCGATTTTTTGCGCCGATCATTCCGGGACAGCCAGAAGATCGCTCCGCTGGCCGGATACGATCGAATTTACGTCAGCCGGGAAGATTCCGCATACCGGCATGTAGTGAACGAGGACGAGGTAATGCAGGCGCTCGGCCCCCTCGGCTTCCGCAAGGTCGTGCTCGGCCCTTTATCATTCAAAGACAAAATGAGACTCTTCGCCTCGGCCCAGGTCATTGTCGCTCCGCTTGGCGCCGGGCTGGCCAATGTCGTGTTCTGCCGCCCGGGAACGAAGGTGATGGAGTTTTCCAACCGCTCCTTCGTCTCCACCGATTTCTGGAAATTCAGCCGATACGCCGGCTTGCAATACTATCACATGATTTGCGAGGAAGAAACCGCGCAGCTGCCGGATTTGCCGAAGCTGCATTTGGATTGGCACATCTGGACGAGAAACATTCGGGTCGATCCGGCCAAGCTGCTGCGCTTGCTGGCGCATGCCGGCATCCGCTAAAGGAGATGAACAAGCATGAGCTTGAATGAGATGGTGATTCATAAAAACGGAGCCCAATTTAAAGTGAAGCCCAAAAACGATTGGGGCATGTGGGTGTGGCACGAAATGCTGAGAAACTCCTGGGAGGAGGATACCTTTGCCATCTTCGACCGTTTCCTTCATCCCAAGCGCCCTTATCTCGATATCGGCGCCTGGATCGGTCCGACCGTGCTGTACGGCGCTCAAAGGGCGAAGCATGTATTCGCCGTAGAGCCCGATCCCGTCGATTTTCAGGAGCTGCAGGAAAACTTGTCGTTAAACCCCGATATCCAGCCGAAGGTAACGTGCATTCATGCCGCCGTGTCTGCCGTGTCCGGAACTGCGCGGCTGTATAAGCGGGACGCCTTCGGCAGCTCCCAATCCAGCCTGCTCTCCACCCTCTCCGACGAATATTACGATGTTAGAGCGGCTACGATCGAGGAATTGCTGGCGGAGCACAGCATGCACGACGTTAACTTCGTCAAGATGGATATCGAGGCGGGGGAATACGTGTTGGTTCCGGCCATGCACGCTTATTTGAAGAGCTGTCGACCGACGCTGTATTTATCGCTCCATCCCCAATTTCTGAACGATCATCTCCGCTCGGCAGCGGCGCAAGGCGCAGGAGGGGAGGCGCCCGGCGATCCGCGGGCTTTAACGGAAAATGTGCTGGTTCACCTCGATTTCTACAAATATATATACGATACTGCCGGAAAGCCGGCAAGCAAAGACGACATCTTGAAGGTGCCGCAGTTCGGGCAGTTCGTGTTCACGGATAAACGGTGGTAGTCCGCCAGGCAGGGCTGCACGTCGGGCACAACCTCCCGGAATGAGCTTCGCAGCACAACGATCGCGAACAATCGCCGGGATTGACATCCAGCAGCGAATCTACTAGAATGAAACTCGGATTGTTAATGATAATCATTATCATTGATTCGCATTGCCCGAAATGCCCGAATGGCCCGATAGGAGGACATATGTACCCATGAACGTTAAACCATCCTTCATGACGAGTATCGCCTTGCTGCTATTGGTCGTCATTGCGAGCGCGTGCGGCAAGGCTGCGGACTCTTCCTCTTCTCCGGGAGCCAACACGCCGCAGCCGGCCGCCAACGAGACATCCGGTACGCGCACTTACGAGTCCGAGACAGGTCCGCTCGAAATTCCGGCCAATCCCCAGAGAATCGTCGCCCTCGACTATGGGACGAACGTTTACTCGCTGGGCGGCAAGCTGGTCGGCGTGGATGAGTGGACGATGGGGAACAAGCTGTTTTCTGAGCAACTGAAAGGGGTGGCCGTCGTCTCGGAGACTAATCTGGAGAGCGTCATGGCGCAAAACCCCGACCTGATTACGCCGGCGCGCACATGAAAAATCTCGAGGAGCTCGGCAAAATCGCACCGACTGTCGTGTACACGTGGGGCAAGCTGGACTACCTTGAGCAGCAGCGGGAGATCGGCAAGCTGCTGAACAAGGAGGCGGAAGCGCAGCAGTGGATCGACGCTTTCAAACAGCGTACCGCAGCGATGGGCCAAGAGATTAAAGCCAAATTCGGCGACGATGTGTCCGTGACGGTGTTCGAAGCGGGCCCCAAGGAATTCTATGTGCTTGGCAACAATTGGGCGCGCGGCACCGAGATTCTGTACCAGGCGATGGGCCTGGCCATGCCGGAGAAAGTCAAGCAGGATGCGCTTGGCCCCGGCTACTACACGCTGTCGCAGGAAGTCATGCCCGAGTACGCCGGCGATTTCATTGTCCTTAGCAGAAGCGCGACAGGCACAAACGAATTTATGAACAGCGAGATCTGGAAGAGCATTCCGGCCGTCAAAAACAACCGCGTCATCGAGATCGATACGGAGTCATCCAGCTACAGCGATCCGATTACGCTCGATTATTTGATGAACATCTTCAGGGACGGTTTCCTTGGCAAGCAATAAACCGGCAATCAATGGCGCGCACAGCCGACCGGCTGTGCGCGCCATTTGCGGTTTCAGGAAGCGGCGCGGGCATGCCGCCCGCCATATCCATATATCGCTTACGCATCGTATTCCGCAATTTGCGCCAGACAAAGCTCTCTGGCGTCTTGACCAGCTTGATACGCCTTCGTCCACTCTACCGTCTTGCGGATCGCCTGATCCAGGCGCCATCTCGGGGACCAGCCGAGTTCGCTTTTCGCCTTGGAGCAGTCCAGCTTGAGCGCGTGCGCTTCGGGCGGATGCTCCCCTGGCTGAACGGAGTAAGCGGTGCCCGCCCCCCACATCTCGCACACCTTGCGCACGACGCTTTCGACCGGCTGGACGTCCTGATCGTCGGGGCCGAAATTCCAGCCGCCCGAATACGCAGGGCCTTCCTCGTACAGCCGCTGCGCCAGCAGCAAATATCCGGAGAGCGGCTCCAGCACATGCTGCCACGGCCTGGTAGCCCCGGGATGGCGAAGCTCGATAGGCTCGCCGCATGCCAGCGCGCGAAGGCAATCGGGAAGCAGCCTGTCCGCCGCCCAGTCGCCGCCCCCGATCACGTTGCCCGCCCTTGCCGAGGCGACGGCGACGCCGTGGGAGGCATGTGCCGCCGGAGAAAAATAGGAGCTGCGGTAACAGGCGGCAATCAGCTCGGAGCATGCCTTGCTGCTGGAATACGGGTCGTGCCCGCCCAGCGGATCGCTCTCCCTGTAGCCCCATGGCCATTCCTGATTCTCATAGCATTTGTCGGTCGTCACATGGACGACGGCCTTGATTCGCCGCTTCCCGTTGGCAACGATCCGCACCGCTTCGAACAGATGGACTGTCCCCATGACATTCGTCTCGTACGTCTGCACCGGCATCCGGTAGCCTGTTCTGACCAGCGGCTGGGCGGCCATATGGATCACGATGTCCGGGTTCGCTTCGTCCATCGTCCGCACAAGGCGTTCGAGCTGCCGAACGTCCCCTGTAACGGTTCGCGTACAGCCGCCTACCCTACCGGCTTCGAACAGGCTGGGGCGGGTCGGCGGAGCTAGCGAATAACCCGTCAGCACGGCGCCTAACGAATGGAGCCACATGCTGAGCCAGGAGCCCTTAAATCCGGTATGTCCAGTCACAAATACACGTTTTCCTTGCCAAAATTGCCTGTCGATCATCCTCTATCACCTCGCAATGCTACGAAGTCGCCGGCGGCCGTCCTGCACAATCCAGCGTCTGCAGCAGCCTGGCGACATCGACGACGATATCGTCCAGCTGCGGCGCCTCCTTGGGCGGATATTGCGCGTCGCAGACCAGGTTGTAGTAATCGAGCCGCATATGATGGCTGAGTATCCAAAAATGAGTGCTCGTCGCCGAGTTTCGGGCCAGCAGCTCGACGACCTTCGTCCCCGGGCCGCAGAAGACCAGATTGGCCAATCCCGCGCCATGCGGAGACACGATCCATTCGGCAGAATGGAATAGGCGAACCTGCTCCTCGAAGGGCAGCGAACCGAGCACTACTTTTTTAAACCCTCTCGCGATTAACGGCTGCAATACTGCTTCCTCGTTAACTACCTTCCGCTTGGGGGAATCGTCCCGGCTTATATAAATGCGCGCGTATTCGCCGCTTTTCGGCAAGCGCGACGGCAGCAGCCGGCTGCGCACATAATCGCAGGCCCATTTCGGGCAGATGCCGAGCCTTGCGGGCAGGGCGGGAACGACCAGCTTGGCGGCGCGGCAATGAAACTGATTGTTGCCGATTTGAACGATTCGGCTCTCCGGGATGCCTAGCAAAGACAGCGTATCGAGCTGGTAGCGGAGAGGAAGGATGCCGAAGACGTACTTGTCAATCGTCAGGCCGCTCTCCTCCAGCAAATGCAGGCGCGGCAATATATCGATAAGCCAATGATAGTAGTTGTACTGCAGCGGCGAGACGAGAACGGCCCACGTTTCCTCGAAGTCGGCAAGCCGCGGCAACGGGGAACGGACGGGAAGACTCCACCACTCGGGAAAGCCCGCATCCATGAGCAGCTTGTTGTCCGGCGTGACGACTTCCCCCGACCACACCTCCGCATGCATCGGCGCCCCTCCCCAAATGCGACCTTCGGGCATCACGGCAACGTAAGCCGGGCGATACCGGAACTCCGCAGGCCAGCGGAAGGCAAAGGGCCCCTTCGGCTGCGGCGGGCAAACGGTCTCGGCCGGATACACTTCCCGATAACTGCCGCCGCTGCCCGCGCCGGATTGCTCGAACCATTCCTTGGCCGTCTCATATACGCCGTCCGGAGGAAGTGCCGGCTTCATTGGTCTTCCTCCTTATATGCTT
Source organism: Paenibacillus ginsengihumi DSM 21568 (assembly GCF_000380965.1). Taxonomy (GTDB): domain Bacteria; phylum Bacillota; class Bacilli; order Paenibacillales; family NBRC-103111; genus Paenibacillus_G; species Paenibacillus_G ginsengihumi. The sequence continues at coordinate 88,152 of NZ_KB905549.1, forward strand.
CGGTGGACGTATCCTTGTACGCATCCATGCGTGTGTCCTTGTACGCACCCATGCATATATCCTTGTACGCATCCATGTTCGTGTCCTTGTACGCATCCTTCGCAAATTGAACGATTTGCCGGGCGATCCGCTCCCCGTCGAAAGCCGTCCGCGCATACCGCCGCGCCTTCGCAGCCAGCCGCTTGCGGTATCGGCTGTCGTCCATCAACGCTTGCAGCGCCTGCCTGATGGAGCCGATCTCCTCCGCGTCGACCTTGATTTTGATCACGGTATCGTCCGGCAGCTCCGAGAACCAGCCGATGTCCGACACGAGGCAAGGCTTGCCGGCCGCCATGGCCCGGACCAATGCGGCGGATGTCTCTCCCATATAAGGATATCGCAAATTAATGACGACTTCGGCGCTGAGCAGCAGTTTATCGAATTCGCTTCTCGGCGCGTAGCCGGTAAGGATGACATACTCGTTCAGCTGAAGCTCATCGACCAGACGCCGCGTATAATCCCAGTCGCCGACGATGAAATATTTGAATTTGTAATCGTTCCGCAGCTCGGACAGCGCATAGAGCACCTGGTGAATGCGCTTGTTTGGCGTAATATAGCCGAAGGAGGCGAGCATCGTCTCACCCTCCTGCAGCCCGTATTTGCTGCGGATTTGCCGCGCGATCGGTTTGACGCGCCTTGACTCGAGCGGCCGGGCAAAATGAATGCTCATGCACCGGACGTCCGGCCTCACATCCATGACCATTCGTTTCGTATACTCCGAATGAACGAGTATTCCTTTCGCCGCTTCGATGGCCCTTCTGTTCAAAGGATGGTTCTGGGGCGTGCGGTATTGCAGCGGCGGCAGCGGGCCTGCCAAAATGCGCAAGCCTTCCTCATATCCCTCCTGTCCGCCGTTATATCGCATCTCCTCCAGAAACAGCTCCTTGCTGTTCCTCACATCGAGACAATATCCCGCAAGCAAATAAAACAGCACAAAATCGTGCAGGATGACGACGCCGGGATACTGCAGCAGCACGTCGTATATCGCGGCATGGTAGCCGGGATTGTTGCCCAGGTTGTAAATGATCGCATCGTATTCGCTCAGCCGGGCGAGCTGCTCACGATCGGAATAATCGACCACGCGGCAGGTTTGCCTGATCTCAGGGCTCGCCGGCTCGTATCCGTGCACCCAAACATCCACCTCGCATTCCCGAACGAGGAAGCGGAGCAGCTGCTCGGAGTAATCGGATATGCCGCTGCGCTGCGGGCTCAATGGGCTGAAATAAGCAAGCTTCATTGCAACAACCTCGCAATCGCATGATCCCAATCGATATGGAGCTGCTTCATTAATTTCCCTCCCTGCTCTCCGAGCCGCTCAGCGAGCGCCTTGTCCTCATAGAGCCGGTCCAGCGCCTCGGCGATCGCCCGGGGATCGGGAGCGACGACGCAGCCGTTTATGCCGTGCCTGACAAACTCCAGCGGTCCGCAGGAATCGGGATGCGTAATGACCGGCTTGCCGGAGAAGAAGGCCTCGAGCGTCACATATCCGTAATCCTCCTGGAACGGGCCGTAATATACGCAAAGCGCGTTCGCATAATATTCCGCCTTCGCGTCTTCGCTAATATAGCCAAGCAGCTTGACCTTGTCCTGAAGCCCGTAGGCGTCGATGAGCGAGCGGAGCATGCCGCCGTAGCGCGGGTCTCCCTGTCCGGCGATCACGATGCGAACGGGCGTCTTCGTATACCGCGCGGCTTCCACCAGCAGATGCTGCCGCTTCAAGGAATCGAGCCTGCCCGGCATAAACGCGTAGTCGCCGAAAGCGGCGCAGCGAAGCTGCTCATACCCGCCGGGAGGATGGTATAAGGGAAGCGACGCAATGCCGTTGTACTTGCGCAGCCGGTCCGACACCGTCGCCGAGATCGTGTACAGCCCCCGATGCTCCGGGAGATAGCGGTTGTCGCAGCGGACGATCGTCCGGCGCACCTGCTCGCCCCGCTCCATTTTGTCCAAATCGCCGTATTCCGTGCCGAACAGCTCGTAAGCCTGGCGATGCTGGTGCAGCAACCAGAGCACTTTGTTGTCATGCTGCGTGTAGTAGATAGGGAACTTGAGGCAAATGACCCGATCGACGGGAAGTCCGTTCACTTCCGTCAAATCGATCAGCCGCGCTGCCCGGATGCAGTTCAAGATCGTCCGGGCGGGGTACCACTTGAACGGCATCGTCACGATCTCCGCCTCATGCCCGCGAACGATGAGCTGATGCTTCAAATTTTCCGCCAAAATCTCCGCGCCTCCCCGGATAAAAGGCACCTGCACCGTCGCAATCGCCACTCTCATTTATGCGTCACCTGCCGTTTTGCAAGGATTGGATGAGCTCCAAAAAGCGCTTCTCGAGCACCTTCGGCGCAAATCGCGATTGATAATTGCTCCAGCCTTGATCCGCAAGGCTGCAGGCCAGCTGCTCATTCGTTGCAACGGCATGAATGGCGGAGGCGACAAGCTCTTCGTCGAACCGGTCGAAAATGAGCTGATTGTCGCCGAGTGTCTCTTTGATCGCCGTTGCGTCGCAGGCGACGACCGGCAACCGGTAATACTGCGCCTCGATGAGAGGAACGCCGAACCCCTCGTGCTCGCTGAGACACAAAAAAACGCGGCTGCCCATAAAATATGCCTTCAGACTCGGACAGGACACTTTGCCGGTCAGTACAATAAGCTCCTGCAGACCGTATTTTTTGATCCACAGGCTCATTTCCGTATTGTAGCGCTTCAGCTGCTTGTCCGTGTCCCCTACAACCCAGAAGCGCACCCGGCTGCCGAACATCCGCTTATACGCGGCAGCGGTTTGAACAATCGCCTTGTGTCCCTTGTTCGGAGCCATCCGGCTAATAAACAGGACGTTGATCCGATCCCCGTCAAGCAGCTTTTCCAGCGTCTCATGGTCGGGGGCGACCCGCTCCATCCGCTCGATATTGTGAAACGGGGGAACCACGACCGAACGCGACGGAGCGACGCCTTTCGCCACGACTTCCCGGCAGTTATACTGCGAATCGCCCAGCCAGAGGAAATCCTTTCGCTTGACGAGCCTGTCGGTCTGTTTTTCCGCTTGCTGCAGGATGCTGTAATAATGGTCGCTGTACGGCTTGAAGAAGCGGGAAGGCGTAATATTGTGATAGCGAATCACGACCTTGCAATCGGCGATGTCCAGCAGCTTCTCGCCCCGCTGCCAATAGTTGCTGTGATGGTAAATGAACAGATTGCCGCTGTCCAGCACGAGCGAAATAAGCTGATCCAGCGTCGCATGACGGTATTCCGACGGATCGAGATAATTGTATTCGCCGTAGATATAAACCTCGTATCCGCCTCGCTTCAAGGCATGATACATCCCCTGGATGTCATGTCCGATCGCGTCGCCGTCGATAATCGTTTGATGAGCGATAACAATTTTCATAGGATGCACCCCGCCACTACCATTTTTTCCAGGGAGGCGTTCCCGACCTCCACAGCTGATCCAAATACTTTTTATCCCGCAACGTGTCCATCGGATGCCAGAAGCCCTGCCATTTGTAAGCCATGAGCTGCCCGCCGGCAGCCAGCCGCTCCAGCGGCTCCCGCTCCAGCACCGTCGCGTCGCCTTCGAGATAATCGAATACGCCCGGCTCCATCACGAAAAATCCGCCGTTCACCCAGCCGCCGTCGCCTGCCGGCTTCTCCTGAAACTGCTCGACGCTGCCGCTGCCGCCGATCTTCAGCGCTCCGAAACGACCTGCGGGCTGCGCAGCGAGCAGCGTGGCGAGCTTGCCGTGGCGCTCGTGGTAACGGACCAGTTCCCCGATGTCGATGTCCGACAGCCCGTCGCCATACGTCAGCATGAACCGCTCGGCGCCGATGTAAGGCTTGATCCGCTTCACGCGGCCCCCCGTCATCGTATCGAGCCCCGTATCCACTAGGGTGACCTTCCAGGGCTCCGCCGAATGGTGATGGATGATCGTTTGATTCAGGTTGCCGAAATCGAAGGTGACATCGGATTCGTGCAAAAAATAGTTGGCGAAATAATCCTTGATGCTGTAGCCTTTATAGCCGAGGCAAATGATGAACTCGTGATAGCCGTAATGCGAATACAGCTTCATAATATGCCAGAGCATCGGCTTGTCTCCGATCTCGATCATCGGCTTCGGCTTCAAATGCGATTCCTCGCTGATGCGGGTGCCGAAGCCTCCTGCCAAAATGACCACCTTCATGGCTGCTGTTCCCCCCTTTCCGCGCCGCTATGGAGCATAGCGACAAAATCGGCCTTGAAACGGGACAGGCCAAAACGCGAAATAGCGTGCCTCCGCCCCTTCCTTCCGGCCTTCTCCCGCTTGCCGTCATGCTCCGCAAGCTCCGCTATTGTGCGTCCGAGCGCGGCAGCGTCCCCGTTCGGAACGAGATAGCCCGTATCTCCATGGGCCACGATCTCCGGCAGGCCCCCCGACGCATAGGCGACGACGCAGCGGCCGCAAGCCATCGCCTCGAGCGCGATATTGGGAGACGCATCCGCGACGAGGCTGGGAATCGCCACCAGATCGACCGCCGCCAGCAGCGGCTCGATATTCGGCAGCGCTCCCAGATAGCGCCACTCGACAGGCGCGATGCGCCGGGCTTCGTCCAGACACTGCTGCAAGTAATCCGCTTCGACCGCGTTGCCGGCGGCAACGATGGCGATCTTCCCCCTGTGACGAAAATAAGCGGATGCCTGCAGCAGCTCCAGCAGCCCTTTCCCCCGGTAAACCGAGCCGAACCAGCCGACCGCGACATGCTCTTCCGTCCACCCGAAGCAGAGCCGAAGCGATCGCCGGTGCCGGCGAATCGCTTCGGCAGGCGGAATGTCCGTGCCGTAAGGCAGCACCTGAACCGAATCCGGGCTCATCCCGCAGGCGGCGAGCGAGCGGCGAACCGCCTCGGAGGGCGCGAGAATGCGGTCGGCGTATTGACGTATCCGCATAAGCAGCGGGCTTAGTCCGGGATGGCCGGGCATGATCTCTTGAATGTACCAGCACAGCGGGACACCCTGTTGCCGGGCAACGATCGCCGGCATCAGGTTGATCGCGCTGCCCGCGACGATCCAATCAGGCCGCTGCGCGCAGACGAGCCGGCTGAGCGGGCTGCCCGGGGCGGCCTGCTCGAAAGCGCGGCAATCCTCATCCAGCCGGGAAGGATCGTGCACGAAATTCCACAGCACCGGATACTCGGCGATGTGCACTTCCATCCCCGTCCGGGCAGCCCGATCACAGGACAATCCCGGCTGCGGGCTGACCCAGACGACCTCCATGCGCTGCTCCAGGCACGACAGCCCGGCAGCCAGCAGCACCTTCTCCGCGCCTGTCACCATCTCCGGATCGGTGTGATGATTGACCAGCATCACCTTGCTCATAACAGGGCGTCCCCTAGATGCGCGCGCGCCAATAGTCGAGCAAATCCTGCAGCGTCTGGTCGAACGGGATGACGGGGCGCCACCCTGTCTGCCGATGGAATTTCTCATAATCCCCCAGCAATATTTCCACATCCGACGGCCGCATCCGGCTCGGATCGGTCTGAACGCGAATCTGCACCGTGCTCTTCTGAAGCAGCTTCGCCAGCACATCCTCGATCGTATAAGCCGAGCCTGACGCAATGTTGTATACTTCGCCCGGAACGCCCTGCTCCACGGCCAGCCAATACGCCCGCACCACATCGCGGACATCGGTGAAATCCCGCTTCGCCTTCAGATTGCCCACATGGATGACAGGTGGCCGAATCCCTTTCTCCACCTCGGCGATTTGCTTCGCGAAGTTGGAGGTCACGAACGCTTCTCCCCGGCGCGGCCCCGTATGGTTGAACGTGCGGGTTCGTATCGTTTTCAGGCCGTAGCTTTGATAATACTGGTAAGCCAAGTAATCTTGCCCGACCTTGCTGACCGCATACGGACTGAGCGGACGCAGCGGATTGTCTTCGCGGATCGGCACCTCGCCGGGGAGCACATGGCCGTATTCCTCGCTGGAGCAGGCGATCTGCACCGTGGCGTCGACGTCGTATTTGCGAAGCGCTTCGAACAGATTCAACTGCCCGATCTGATTGACGATCAGCGTATCGGCCGGCGAATTCCAGGACGTGGGCACGAAGCTTTGGGCGGCCAGATGAAAAATGTAATCAGGCCGAATCGTCCGAATCATCTCGTTCACGGATTGGGCGTCCCTCAGCTCGCACTCCACCAGGCGAAGGCGGTCCTTTATTCCCTCGATATGCTCCATCCGGCTTCGGAGCCGGTACGTTCCATACACCTCCGCATCCGGGTGATTGAGCAGAAGCCATTCCGCCAAGTGGCTTCCCGCGAATCCCGTCACTCCGGTAATCAAGATTTTCTTCATTATTGACCCTCCTCGGATTTCAGACTGAATGTCCTGATCTCCTGTTCTCTGTCTTTGGGACTAATCATAATGACTCCATCCGTCACGGCGATGATCAAATTGTCCAGCCCGATGGCGGCAACAGACTGTCTGTCGCTGTACACGATGCAGTTATGCGTATCCACCAGCCGATGGCGCCCGACAACGATATTGCCGTTCGCGTCCGGTTCGGTAATTCTCGCCAGCGCCGACCAGCTCCCCAGATCGTCCCAGCCGAACGACACCGGCAGCATGTACAGCTGCCGCGCCTTCTCCAGGACGCCGACATCGATCGATTGCTTCTCGAGCCGGCCGTATTCGGCGCGGAGCACTTCCGATTCTCGATCCGTGCCGAGCGCCTGCCCGATCTTGCGCAGCCCCTCCGCCAGATGCGGCATATGCTCGCCGATCAAATCGCGGATGACTGATGCCCTCCAGACGAAAATGCCGCTGTTCCAATAGTAGTCCGGCGCCGTATACCATAACTGAGCCGTAGGCAGATCGGGCTTTTCCGTAAAGCGCTCGACCGGCAGCATGCCTTTTGCCCCCCCGGCGGCGACTTTAATATACCCGTAGCCGGTCTCGGGCCGGGTCGGCTTGATGCCGAGCGTCACGATGCACGGCTCCCGCCGGGCTTGCCGATATGCCTGCAGGAGAGCGTCCTGAAACGCCTGTTCGTCCGCGATATAATGGTCTGCCGGAATCGTGATCAGCACGGGGTCCAGACCTTGCCGCAGAAAATGCATGGCGGATAAGCCGATACAAGCGGCCGTATCCCGGTTCTCGGGTTCAATCATCATTTGCCGTCGGGGAAGCTGCACCTGCTCGCAAACGTAATCGGCATATTGGGACAGCGTGACGATATGAATATCCTCGGGGCTTATAAACTTGCTCAGACGCTTAACGGTCTTTTGCAGCATCGATTCGTGATCGAGCAGCGATATGAACTGCTTGGGATAATGAGACTGGCTTTTAGGCCATAATCGGGTTCCGCTGCCTCCAGCCAGGACGACTGCTTTCAGCAAGACGGCCCACCCCCTATCAATGATGATTTCTTTTAAGTTATGTGCTAGAAGACGCCGCAGACACGGCCAGTACCCGGTTCTTGCTGACTTTCAGGAAGCGCTCCGCTCTTTTTGCAGAATGGTAGTGGCTGGCCGTAATGAGCCGCAGCGGGAAAGCCTATAGCAAAACGATTTTTCAAGCATAGAATAGTAGAAACCGCGCCAGGAGGGGAGATTCATGGCAAGATCGAAGCGAATTGCGGTTACCGGCGGCAGCGGCCAGCTTGGCGCTGCGGTTATCCGCGAGCTGCTGGAATCCGGCTACGAAGCGCTTAGTCTGGACCGAAATCCGGCGCAAGCTGCCGCCGTCCCTGCCGTTGCCGTCGACTTGAACCGATATGACGAATTGGCGGGTGCGCTGCGGGGATGCGATGCCGTCATTCATTTGGCAGCCGACCCGAGCCCTTACAGCAGGCCTGCTCACCTCGTTTTTTCCAACAATGTCAGCAGCGCGTACAACGTGTTGGAGACGGCGGCGGCGCTCGGCATTCCCAAGGCGGTGCTGGCTTCCAGCGAATCGGCATACGGCTTTCCCTGGGCGGTGCGCCCGCTCTCCCCGCTCTATCTTCCCATTGACGAGCGGCATCCGCTGCAGCCGCAGGAAGGCTACGGTTTATCCAAATGCGTCGCCGAATCGATCGGGGAAATGTTCCACCGGCGGACCGGCATGCAGGTGGTCGCGCTGCGGCTGTCCACGCTGATCGGCGAGGACAATTTTGCGTCTTTACTCGCGCAAATGACGGGCGAGCCGTCGGCAGGCAAGCGCCTGTTATGGAGCTATATCGGCCTCCGCGACGCCGCGGCCGCGTGCCGCCTTGCCTGCGAAGCGGACGGGCTCGAAGCCGTCAGCCTGAACATTACAGCGGACGATACGTGCGCCGGCATGCGTTCGCTGGACCTGATTCGCACCTATTATCCGGAAGTGACCGACCTTCGCGCAGCGTTCCTCCGCTATGAAGCCTTGTACAGCAACGCCGCAGCCAAGCGGCTGCTCGGGTGGAGTCCGACCTGCCGCATCCGAAGGCTGCCGGATTGACGGACAGCTGCGCGGGCGGAGCGCCGCAATGCGCAGCCTGCGCAAGTCCTGCGCGGCAGCGCGCGGGAGGCCGCATGCAGCATGGAACGCTAAGGGCACGGTGCGGCCGCACGTTAACGCAAGAACCTGCGCTTTCATGCGCAGGTCCGATCGCGGCTTGCCAGCTACGCCCTTCCCATGTATTCGCAGACCGCTTGTTCGAACATAAGCACGCTTCGCTCCCAGGTCCATTTCTCCGCTTCCTTCATCCCGGCGGAAGCAAGCCGCTCGCGCAGCGGAAGATCGTCGATCAGACGAAGGATATTCGCCCCGAGCCTGCGCTCATAGCCGTAGGACAGCAGGCAGTTGTATTCGTGCCGGCAATAATCCATATTGCCTCCCGAGTAAACGGCGGCGACAGCGGCCCCGCATTTCATCGCTTCCAGCGGCGGGAACGGACATGCCTCATGAACGGAGGCAGCCGCAAAAATATGAAGCCGATTATAGAGGCGGCACAGCTCCTCGTCGTTCTCCGGCATATGAAAGCGGAAATGTCCCGAAGTCATCATCTGCATCAGCACGGGCGACGTCTGAATGTCGCGCGGCGGGCCGATCAGATGCAGCTCCGCCTCGGGCCTGTTCGCTTTAACGAACAACAGTTCGGCAACAAGCTGCTCCTGCTGACGGTGCCAGGCGTCCCCGCCGTCCGGCTTGCGGATCACAGCCCCGATCTGCGGCCGCGCCTCCCCCTGACGCAAGCCGAGCGGGCGAAAGACGCCGCTGACGCCGATCGGAATTCGTTTCGGCTCGATGCCGTGATTCAGGTATACAAGCTCCTGCTGGTACTTGGACAGCACGACGAGATTGGAAGTGACTTGATAAGAGGGAAAAGAGACGGCCTGATTCGGCAAAAACAGCGGCTCGTAGCAAAGGCTGAGACGAACGTGCGTGCCTTTGCCCCGTTCGCTCGCCGCCTGCACCGGCCCGACCGTCGTATAGAAATTCGATACGAGGACATCGGCATGCGGAATATCGCTCTCCGAAATCGCATCATTCGGCGTCCGCAGCACCCGTACGCCGAGCGGAAAGTCGATGATGCCGGAGGCGGGCATCACGACGCTGACGTCATGCCCCCTCCGCGCCAGGCCTTCCATGATTTCCACCAGCATTCGCTGCGCTCCGCCCTTGACCAACGTAATTATAGCGAATACAAACCGCATGGCTTCCCCTTCCTTCTTCCGGAATGTGAACGATCCATGCTCTTATGATATGCACCCGCTTCGCCGGCCAGATAGACGGATAACGCTGCCGGGAAAAAATAGACGGTTGCACCAACCGGCTACCTGACTTCGAACAACCGCTTCAGCACAGCCATATCGGGAATCGCATAGCGCTCCGGCAGCTTGGCCAGTGCTGCCGACAGCCAATTGGCTTCCCCGTCCCGGGAAGCGGGGAGCAGCGACTGCTTGCCAATGAAGGAAGAAGCCGCATTCGGGTCCGGCTCCAGTGTGCCGAGAAATACGCGATCCGGCATGACGTAATCGTCCGGCAGCATCCGCTCCACATCGTCCCATATTTGCAGATCGACATGTTCATAGATATCGAAGGAAAAGATCAAGACCGTCCCACCTTCCTCATCGCTTCTTCGTATACGGCCAGCGTTCGTTCCAGCAAGGTGACGGAGGACCACTGCTTGGCCGCCCACGCCTTGGCCCGGCCAGCCAGCTCCGCTCGCCACCGGCTATCCGCCATCAGCCGGACAAGCTGCCGCGCCAGCTGCTCTTCATCGCCCGCCTCGAACAGCAGCCCGGTCCGTTCATGCTCGACCATCTCCGGGATGCCGCCGGCATTCGAGGCGACGACCGGCGTGCCGGAAAGCTGCGCCTCCATGACGGTGAACGGCAGGTTATCCTGCAGCGAAGGCAGAACCATCGCATCCGACTGCCTGAGCAGCGCCGGCACATCGTCGCGGTCGCCCAGCAGCTGGATGCGTTCCTCGAGACCGTACTCGCGGATCAGGCGCTCCAGCTCTTCGCGCAGCGGGCCGTCGCCCAGCAGCCAGCAATGCCAGCTCGCATCATCCTTCAGCCTGCGGAGCGCGCCGAGCAAGGTGCGGTGCCCTTTGACCGGCACGAGCCGGGCCGGGCAGCTGATCGTGAACGGGGCGCGCTTTGCGGCCGGCATGCCTGGCGGACGGGCGGCCTTCGCTTCGAATTCGCCGATATCCATGCCATACGGAATGACCCTGAGCACGTCCGAAGGCACCGCAAACTGCGACATTTCCCGAACGAGCCATTGCGTCGGCACGATCGTGGCGTCAGCCGACACGCAGCCGTAATACTCTTCGTCGCAGACGTACTTCCAGGCGAGACTCTCCTTGCTGCGGATGTCCCCGGAGAACAGATGCTCCTTGGCGAGCAGCCCGTGAATGGTGGCGACCAGGGGAACGGAATCCGGCTTCACCCGCGATATGGCTCGGGTGGAGACGATATCCTGCGTATGAATGATATCATACTGGCCCAAATCGAACAGCGCCGCCGCCACTTCGTAGCAGTAGCGCTCAATGTCGCGATAGCGAACCCATGGGTCGACATGAGACAGAAAGCGCTGATAGAAGCGAAGCACCTTGTCGTAAATGACCGACTTGATCGGCCATTTGCCGATCTGCTTGCCGCCGTCCACCAAATAATAATGGGCCATATCGGGATGATGGGCGAGCACGTCCACCTCGTGCCCCAGCTTCTCCAATTCCTTCTTCAGCAGTCGGACGTACACGTCGACGCCGCCGACATGCGGCAAATACCAGTATGTGGCCAGCAATATTTTTTTCCTGGCCGCGTTAAACATGGCGCCGGCGGCAAGGGGGGGCGAGGGAAGGGAAGCCTTCGGCAGCTCCGAAGCCGGGACGGTGGACAGCACGTAGACGCAGCCGGACATAAATTTCTTCTCATTCATGCCGGAGACGGCGCCTACGGCGATGCGCAGCCCTTCCGCTCCGCTCATGACCGCCAGGGAATGTCCGAACACCTCGGGCTCGTACCCGTTGAATTCGTGAATGCGGCGGCCGTCCAGATCGAGCAGGTAGGCGGCGCCGACCGCCGAACCGGCCAGCAGCTTCACCGAGCCCTGGCCGTCGGGATAAGGCGCGATGCTCGTGCCGAGCTCCTGCAGCCCGAACCAGCCTTCTTCTTCGAGCAGCGTGCGATTGCGGGAGAGCGAGACGACCTTCAATTGGCCGCAGCGCGTATCCTTCTTCCCGCTCGCTTTGGGCGAGCCGACAATCAGCTCGGCCGCTCCGTCGCCGTCCATATCCCAGGCGCCCACCCGGCTGCCGAATTCGTCGTAAGAGCGCTGCCCGGCCGCTTCGTACAGTAGCCCCTTGTCGCGGGAATATACGAGCACCTTGCCGTTGCGGGTGAGGCCGTCATTCGACGAACGCGGGCAGCCGACGACGAGCTCCGCGTGCCCGTCCCCGTCGACATCGCCCGCCGCAAGCGACTCGCCGAGGCCCTCCCTGGCAGCGCCGACGAATTGCTGAAGCACGCTCCCGTCGGCGCCGGAGTATATCGTCACCTTGCCGTCGCGCTCCAGGCCGTTCGGATCGATATTGTGCGAGGACGCGGCGATGTCCAGCCTCCCGTCCCGGTTCCAATCGAGCACGGCGAGCGCCGTTCCGAGACGCGCGTAATCTTCGCCGCCGCCCCAGCGGTAAAGCCGCTTGCCGGTGACGCCGGAGAAAACCGCAATGGAGCCGCATTCGGTCCAAGGCCCGAAGCTGGCGCGCGGGGCGCCGACGATGATCTCCTGAATCCCGTCGCCGTCGAGATCTCCCAGCGCCAGCGATGCGCCGAAGCAATCCCCGTACCTGTCGCCTTCCAGCGTGAATAAGAGCTGCAGATCGTGAGAGAACACATATACCCGTCCCCGGTAGTAATGGGGGATCGGATTCACCCCGCTCTCATCCTCGACATACGTCGCCGTGCTGGCGCTGACGATCCACTCCTCCAAGCCGTCCCCGTTCACGTCGCCGGCCGCGATCCGGTCGCCGAAGCGGTCGTGCTCCCGCTCTCCCTCCAGCCTTTTCCATAAATAAAACGGTCTCTCGTTGCCCAAGCCTCGTTCCTCCACTTCCAGACGAAATTGTTAAAGCGTGATGTCGATCATCATCGGCGTTCCCGCCGTTACGGCGATTTTCCGGGTATGCAGGCCGCGCGCCGCCGTTCCGAAGCTCAGCTCGTAGTTGCCGTACTGCGGGTTGTCGAAGCGGAAGACGCCTTCGTCATTCGACGTTCCGCTGCGCAGCACGACTCCCGACAGGTCAAGCAGATGCACATTCGCCCCGGCCATGCCGCTGCCCGTTGCCGATTCCTTGATGGTGCCCTGCAGCGTGGCAAAGGGCGGCATGGCGGGCGCCTCGGACGTGCGCGCCAGACGGCGCTGTCTTTGCACGAGCCGGTCTGCAAAACCGATCCGCTGCGCCGGCGCCTTCCTGCCCTCGAGCGCTTCCTCGTACACCTGACACGTCTGATCGAGCATCATCCGGTCGTTCCAAAAGGTCAGCGCATGCAGCCGGGCTTCCTTCGCTTGCCGCTCGCGCAGCGCCTTATCGACCGTAAGCCACAGCAGCTTCTCGTATAAATCCGCGGCATCTCCCGGCACGGCGAGCAACCCGTTCCTGCCCTCGTCGATCATTTCCACAATCCCGCCCACGCGCGAGGCGACGACCGGCTTGCCCAAGCTTTGCGCCTCCATAATGGAGAAAGGCAGATTGTCCTGCAGGGAAGGAAGCACGACGATATCGCTTGCGGCGAGCAGCTTCGGCACATCCGAACGCTTGCCGAGCAGCATGACATGATCGCGCAGCCCGAGTCGTTCCACCTGCCGCTCCAAATCGTCCCGCATCACCCCGTCGCCGATCAGCCAGCAGAGCACGTCCCGGCGCTTCTGCACCAGCCTGCTCATCGCTTCAAGCAGGGTGGCCTGCCCTTTGATGGCGACGAGCCGCGCCGGGCAGGCGATAATCGTCTTCTCGCGCTCGCGCGGGGCAAGGCTCTCCTTGGCGTCCTGCAGCAGCAGGCTGCCGAATTTTTGCTGATCGAGACCGTACGGGATGAAATGCGTATGCGGATGCGCAATGCCGAACGCCGACAGCCGGCCCCCTAGCCAGCGGCTGGGCAATATGAGACGGTCCGGCGACATCGCCCCGAAAAATTCCTCCAGCTCCAAATAATCCTGCTCCAGCCGCGAACGCGCCTGTATCTCGCGATTCGCCACCCACTCGGCCGCCAGGCAGCCGTGAATCGTCGCAACGAGCGGAACGGCCTCCGGCTTGACTTTGCGCATGGCATAGGTCGAGATAATGTCCTGCGTGTGAATCAGATCGTACTGCTTAAGATCCATGAGCCTGCAGGCCCGCTCGAAGGCGCGCTTCTCGGTTTCCCGCCACAGCATCCACGGGGTGAGCTTGACCCTTCTTAGCTCGTATTCGTGCGCTACCGCCTTCTCCGCCTGCTTTAGCAGAGACTTCTTGTCAATAGACCAGCTGCCGTTCATGACATAAAATCGGTCCAGCTCCGGGTGCTGCGCCATAATGTCCACTTGATGCCCCATTTCCTCCAAGCGGCTGCGCATAATCTTCACATAAGTCCACACTCCCCCGATATGCGGAAAAGCCCAATACGTCGACAGCAACACTCTCAATCCCAAACATCCCCTCTCCCTATGAACCTTCTTCTGCTGTATTCAATGTATTCGCACAACGACGCTTTGGCTTTCCGCTTCTATCGAATTATTGCGCCGCAATTTCATAGAAAAACCACTAGAATTCGTCTAGTGGTTCCATCCTCATCATTCGACGAAGCCCGCTGGCGAAGGTTCAGCACCGCAGGCGACAGCCGATGACGAATCATCATTCGTCATCGGCGCTAAACAGCCATTGCTGCTTATGTCCATTTCCGTTCGTCGGCTTTCGACGACTCGATCTCTTCGATAACCTCTTCTTCCCCGATCATTTCCGCTTCGTCCTCTTCTTCATCGTCCTGCATCGCGTGGCCGATCATCTGCAGGTCGAAATCCGGCATTTGGAAAGCTTTTTTCTCGGATTCGCCCATCGTCTCGAACACATCCATCGGCTCCGTACCCGGGCCTGTTCCCGGTCCCGTCCCCGGACCCGTGTACAGTCCCGAGCCCGGCGGCTTGTTCAGCCAGCGGAAGAACGGTTTAACCGTGAACACTTTGTTCTTTTCCATCGTATCGAACCAGGCCAGCAGCTCATCCGGGGACAGACCGGTGGGGATCATGTCCTTGTAGATCGGCGGCACTTTCGCCAGCTTGGCTTCAAGCTTTTTTTGCTCATTCATCTTTCTGTCCAACTCCTTCGTAAAGTTTTATCGTCTCCAGGGCGAGCCGTTCTTCGTCGTCAAGAATGTACGGCTCCGTCGTCAGCTGTCGGCCCGGTATCCGGAACCGGGAGCGGTATTCCTTCTTCAGCCATTTCGGCACGATCGCCACGTCGGCCGACATGACGCCAAAAATCTCCTCGATGGCGAGATACCGCGTCCGGGGAGAATCCGTCTCCTCCAGCAGGCCTTGATCCTGCATCTCTTCGCTCAGCAATCCGTGAATGGTGGCGATCAAAGGCTTGCCTGCCGGCATGATGCGCGACATGGCTCTGGTCGAGACGATATCCTGCGTATGAACCGCGTCGTACTCCCGAACATCGACCAGATAAGCGGCCGCCAGCTCGAACGTATAGCGTTCGATATCCCTCCACTGGATCCAGCTCTCCACTTCTTCATAATGCGTGTCGTAATAAATTTGCACCTCGCGGGAAACCGCATCGCGGATTTTCGATTTGCGGATCGTGCGGCCCGGATCTTCGTTGACGTACAGCTTGATCATCGAAGGATCGTGCGACAACACGTCTACGCGATGTCCCTGGCTCTCAAGCCCGCTCTTCAAAACATCGATGTAACGATGAGCCGCTCCGCGGTTCGGCACTCCCCAGTAGGTTGCAAGGAGAATGTTCACCTCCTCCCCCCCTTCCGCCTGATCAAGATCGCCTCGTATTCCCTATCGATCTCTTCCCTGGATTTTACGGCTACCCCGATCTGCTTGAGAAATGCCGCAAGCAGCTCTTGATCCGGCAAGGAATACGATTTGGGAAGGCGTTTGACAACCCGATTCCACACAGCTTTGTCCAGAGGAGTATGCTCCCCGAAATCAAAAGGGGTGAAATTGAAAATCGCCTTGTAAGGGGAGGGTCCGTCGTGCGGGATCATCTCGGCAATCCTCCTTCCCGGGTAGAATGGCGTTACGCTCCTAGTATATGTCACCGGCTAGCGATGGTTTGGACAACTATCTTTCAGCCATCCGCTTATTTTTGCAATCTTTGGGAAAAGCGCCCGGCTTGCGTAAACTGCCTGCCTTGGGAAGGGATAGCTGCGGTGCTCCAGCCACTCTTGAAGGTCGAAAAAAGCGGCCCCCGCTTGCAGGGGCCGCTTGGCGCTATGCTTTATTCTCCATGCGGATCTTGAGCATCCGCCCCATCGGGAGCCGCTTCGGGAATGGTCGGCTCCGTCACCTCACTGGCCAGCTCCGCAAGCGTGTCCGCGTCCAGCGTCGGGGCATCGACCAGCGGCACGATCTCCTCTCCCGCCAATACGTTCAGGAAAGCGGCATCGGGAATCAAATACTGGTTCGGCACGCTTTCGCGAACGTTGTCCCAGACCGCAGGATCGACTTGAATCTGGGGCGTGGGGATGTCGAAGGCGAACACGGATTGATACAAGTCTCCGGGCACGCCCTCCGGCTGAACGGGCGGCGCCGGCGGCGCGGGGTCCGGCGCCGGGGCGGGCGCGAGCTCAGGCGCATGCTCAGGCGCGGGCGCATGTTCAGGCAGCGGCTGCGGAGCAGCGGCCGGCACAACGAGCGGCGCAGGTGCGGCCGCCATCGGAGCAGGGGCCAGCCATGGCGCCTGGCCGCCAACGACCCGCAGCCGCCGAGACGAAGGCCGCGGAGCCCGCATTCTTTGGCGAATCGCGCGTCTCCTGCGGAGTTGGCGCTTCCTCGGCTTCGGCCTCCAGTTCCAGAGCCGCCGCCGTCTGATCCGTTTTTTTCTAAGCTTCCTCGTTAACGGTTTCGTTTGTTTGCCCGCCTTTTTGGCGCGCTGCCCCGCCGGCCTGGCTGACGGGCGCTTCCTGACCTCGGGGACGGCGGCTTGGGCCGACGACTGGCTACGCCTCCTCGTGCCAGGCCCCCTGGACTGCGCCGGCAGGCTGCGCTGCGTCGCCGGCCGAACGGCCGCCGGGCGCTTCCGGGTCGCGGGGACGGGCGAGGCGGCCAGCGCCAGGCGATGTCTCCTCGCGCCGGTCCCCTTGGACTGCGGCAGCGGGCTGCCTGCAAAGAGCGCTTTGACCCGCCGCAGATTGACCAGCGGGATGGAGCCGGAAGCCCTTCCTCGCGGGCTTAACCTTTTAACCGCCATGGACACTCCCTCCTCTTCGGACGCTATTGGCTCCGGTTACCGATTCGTAAACCGCCAGCGTCTGTTCCATCATATGAGATATCGACCATTGGCGCAGCGCCCATTGCTTGGCCTGCTCGCCGAGCCGCCTTCGCAGCAGATCGTTCTCAAGCACGCGCAGCAGGTTCTCGTACAGCGGCTCGCTCTGGCCCGCCGGAGCGACCAGGCCGGTCTGCCCGTGCTTTACCATCTCCGGAATGCCTCCCGCATCCGAGACGACGACCGCCTTGCCCGCCAGCTGGGCTTCCATTACGGAGAAGGGCAGGTTGTCTTGCAGGCTGGGCAGCACGAACACGTGAGCTTTCTTCAGCAGTGCCGGAATATCGGATCGGGCTCCCATAAACAGCACATGCTCCTCCAGGTTCAGGCTGCGGCATAGCTGCGTCAGCTCGCCGATGAGCGGCCCGTCGCCCAAAATCCAGCATACCCAATCGCTGCGCACCTGCTTCAGTCTGGCCAAGGCGTGCAGCAGCGGCTTGTGTCCCTTCACCGGCACAAGCCGCGCCGGGCAAATGATCACCTTCTTATCCTGCGGCGCTCTTATGGTCGTCCATTCCTCCATCCGTTCCATGAACGCGTCGATGTCCATGCCGTACGGAATCACCTTCAGATGCTTGCCGGGAACGCGGAATTCGCTCATATCGAGCCGTTTCAGCCAAGCCGTCGGCACGATCGTACGGTTGCTTGAGATCGCGCCGTAATATTCTTCGGCGGCGGCGTATTTCCAGCGCAGCGTATCTTTCCCGGTCACCTCCCCGGAATAGATGAATTCGGTAGCCAGACATCCGTGGATCGTGGCGATCAGCGGAGTCTGCTGCGGCTTGATGCGCCACAGCGCTCGCGTCGAGACGATATCCTGCGTATGAATCAGATCGTATTTTTGCAGTCCGAAGCTGGATGCCGCCGTTTCAAAGCAGTACCGCTCGATATCCCGCCAGCGAATCCATGGGTCGACATGCGGCATCCGCTGCTCGTAGAAAGCGTAGACCTTCTCATAAATTAGATCTTTGAGCTTCTTCTTCTGAAGCGTTCGGCCGTTATTGGGCATGTAGTATTTCTCCATATCCGGCGTATGCGCAAACACGTCCACCCGGTGGCCCATCTTCTCAAGCTCCCGCCGCAAAATATCGACGTAGGTGGAGACGCCGCCGACATGGGGCAAATAAAAATAAGTCGTGAGCAGTATGTTCATATCCCCATCCCTTCCATAGGAGAATTTTCCATACAACGTATGTACCAACCCATCCTTTCGTAAGGGACAGTTAACTATTAAGTCAAATAATATCTGCATTTCTGCTTCCCTCCTGCAATACTCGCCCAGCACAGCCTGTATGACATTCTACTATTTCCTTCTTAAATGGTTGTTAATCTATAACAAGAAAAGAGAAGGCCGCGTACGATATACAAGCATTGCGAAAGGAGTGAAAAAAATGGAAAAAGATGTGACGATCAGCGAGCAGATGAAGCACCGGATTGCCATTATCGGTCTAGGTTACGTCGGTCTTCCGCTGGCCCGGTTATTTCTCGAGCATGGGCATATCGTTTACGGAATCGACGTGGATCATAGAAAGATTCAGGCGCTGCTTGCCAAGCAAAGCTATCTTTCCGATTTTACGAACAAGGAGATTCGCAAGATGTTCGCAGGCGACCGGTTCCACGTCAGCGATTCCTTCTCTCTTGCAAGCCAGGCGGATGCGATAATTATTTGCGTGCCGACTCCCTTGGACCAAAATCGCAAGCCTGATTTGACTTATGTCCGGGGGGCGGTGAAGCATGCGCTGCCCCATCTGCGCAGAGGCCAGCTCGTTGTGCTGGAAAGCTCGACCTACCCGGGAACGACCGAGGAGGAGCTGCAGCCTATGCTGGAATCGGCCGGCTTTACCGTCGGGCACGATATTTACCTTGCCTATTCTCCCGAACGGATCGATCCGGGCGCCCAGCGCTCTCCGATGCAGGACATTCCGAAGGTGCTTGGAGGGGTCAGCGAGCGGTGCAGAACGTTTGCCGAGCAGGTATACGGCAGCGTATTTTCGCGGGTCGTTCCCGTTTCGTCGCCAAGAGTAGCTGAATTCACCAAATTGCTGGAAAACTGCCAAAGGCTCGTGAACATCTCCTTCATGAACGAACTGGCGATCATGAGCGAGAAGATGAACATCAATCTGTGGGAAGCGATCGACGCCGCCAGCACCAAGCCGTACGGCTTCACTCCGTATTATCCCGGGCCGGGCATCGGCGGCCACTGCATTCCGGTCGATCCGCTCTATTTGTCATGGAAAGCGAAGCAGTACGGGATCGATCTGCAGTTCATCGATATCGCCCATCGAATCAACGAGCAGATGCCCGAATATGTCGTGCACAGGGTGCGCCAGCAGCTGTCTGCCAAAAAAGCGCTCAAGGACAGCAGCGTCTTCGTCATCGGAGTCACTTATAAGAAGGATGTCAACGACCTGCGCGAATCGACGGCGCTTCCGATTGTGGAAGGTTTGCTGAAGCTCGGGGTCAAGGTAAGCTACCACGATCCGTATATTCCGACGCTGACGCTCGGAGAGCGGAAGCTGGAGGGCTCGGATCTCACAAGAAGAAATCTGCAGCAGCATGACGCTGCGCTCATCTTGACCGATCATTCCCACATTCCTTACGAATCCGTGGCGTCCAGCGCCCGGCTCGTCATCGATACCCGCAACGCAACCAAAAACGTGGCTGACCGACGCAACATTGTTCTGATTTGACGCTTTCGGTTCGGGCGAGGACGATAGGAAACGAAAAAAAGGCGGTGTGCAAATAAAATGAATATTTTGGTAACCGGCGGAGCGGGCTTTATCGGCTCCCACCTTGTCCTGCGCCTGCTGGAGCTGGGGCATCGCGTCACGATTCTGGACGATCTGTCGACAGGCCGCCAGGAATATTTGAACGAAGCGGCGAAGCATGACAGGCTCACGGTGCTTCACGGAAGCGTCACAGACCCGCTTGCGCTGCGCAGCGCGATGGAAAACTGCGATGTCGTCTACCATCTGGCTGCCGTTCTCGGCGTGAAAAACACGGTCGAAAACCCGCTGAAGGTCATCGAAGGCAATATCGACGGCACCCGAGGCGTGCTGGAGCTGGCTTACGAGCAGGGGACGAAGGTCGTCTTTGCCTCGACGTCGGAAGTATACGGCAAAAACAGCCAACTTCCCTTCAGGGAAGATTCGGACCGCGTGCTGGGCGCTCCGTCGATCCACCGCTGGTGCTATGCGACAGCCAAGGCGATCGACGAGCATCTGTGCTTTGCCTACGCCGAGAAAGGGCTGCCGGTAACGGTCGTCAGGTACTTCAACGCGTATGGGCCAAGACAGGTCTCCTCGCAATACGGCAGCGTCATTCCGCGCTTCATTCGGGCGGCGCTGCACGGCGAGCCGCTCGAGGTGCACGGCGACGGCACGCAGATCCGCTGCTTTACGTTCATTAGCGATACGGTCGCCGGAACGGTCGCCGCCATGGCCCCGCAGGCGAACGGCCTGGCGTTCAATATCGGCTCCGAGAAGCCGATTACGATCAACGAGCTGGCTGTCAAGGTGCGCGAGCTGGCCGGCTCCGAATCGCCGATCGTGCAGGTTCCGTACGAGAAGGCGTACGGCCCGGGATACGAAGATATGCCTGCGCGCATTCCCGATATTTCCCGCGCCAAGGCGATTCTGCAATACAAGCCGATGGTGTCGCTGGATGAAGGCTTGCGCATTTCCATCGAGTGGTTCAGACAACAGATGAAGGACGGGTGATCGGACATGAGAGCCATCGTAACCGGCGGGGCGGGCTTCATCGGCTCCCATCTGGCGGAAGCGCTCGTCGCGGAAGGGGCCGACGTTCACATCGTCGATAATTTGCGCACCGGCTTCACGGAGCATGTGCCGCCGGGCGCAACGCTGCACCAGCTCGATATTCGCAGCGCGGAGGCCGTTCAGCTGTTTCGCAGCGTCAAGCCGGATGTGGTGTTTCACCAGGCCGCTCAAGTCGATGTCCAGCGCTCCGTCGCCGATCCGGGCTACGACGCCTCCGTCAATATCGCGGGGACGGCCAACATCCTGCAGGCCTGCCTTCAGGCGTCTGTCAAGAAGCTGATCTACGCGTCTTCCTGCGCCGTTTACGGCGAATTGGAGACGGGCTTGATCAAGGAGGGCGATCCGACCGAGCCGATCTCCTTCTACGGCATTTCCAAGCTGACGCCGGAAGCTTATCTCCGCGTCTTTGGCCTGCTGTACGGGCTGGACTACACCGTCTTGAGATACGCCAACGTGTACGGCCCGAGACAGACGCCCAAGGGGGAAGGAGGCGTCGTCGCGATCTTTATCGACCGGCTCAAGCAAGGACTGCCGCTGGTCGTCTATGGAGACGGCGAGCAGACGCGCGACTTCGTCTACGTAGGGGACGTCGTCCGGGCGAACCTGGCCGCCGCAAGCCGGGGCAGCGGGCGCACCGTGCAGGTGGCAACCGCCTCGGCAACGACCGTGAACGAGCTGGTGCAATGGCTCGCCAACATCCACGGCGCGCCCATTCAGCCGGAATACCGGCCGGAGAGGCCCGGCGACATCCGTCACAGCTGCCTGGACAACCGCTTGGCCAAAGAGATACTGGGCTGGACCCCCCGATATGACGTGTATCGGGGGCTTAAGGAAACGTACGATTATACAATGAGATCATAGGCTGCGCGGGAAGCGAGGTCGCTTGCTTGAGGCGCTGCCCTTACAATCAGGCCGTCCGGAATATTGCCGGGCGGCCTATCTTGAAAATTTGGCGGTATACGCCGACAAATTTTCAATACCGCAGGTGACGGCCGATGACGACAGGAAGCGCTCGTCATAGGCGGCTATCTTGAAAATTTGGCGGTATACGCCGACAAATTTTCAAAACCGCAGGTGACGGCCGATGACGACAGGAAGCGCTCGTCATAGGCGGCTATCTTGAAAATTTGGCGATATACGCCGACAAATTTTCAAAACCGCAGGTGACGGCCGATGACGACAGGAAGCGCTCGTCATAGGCGGTTTTTAATCATTAGAGGATAAAATACGGTATTCAGGTTATACTAGCCTCAAATTGTTGTAGCTCAGGTGATCTGCGTGACGAACCAAGCGGGCCGCGTCATCGGAATTCTCAGTGCGTACTCTGTCATGATTTTGGCCATCGGGTTAATGAATCATGTGATCGTCGTGCCGCCGCTCCTGCAAGTGGCGAAAAGAGACGCCTGGATCAGCGTCCTGGTCGTCATGCTGCCGTACTTGGCATGGGTTGGCCTGCTCCATCGCATTATGAAACGGACCGGTCAGGAGCCGCTCTTGCTGTGGCTGAACCGGCATTGGGGGCGGATCGCGAGCGGAACGGTTCGCGCCTTTTTCATCATTTACCTGTTTTTGATTGCGGTTATGACATTAAAGGATACAACGATGTGGACGCACACCTCCTATTTGCCCCGCACTCCCGAGCTGGTCGTGTCTGCGTCGCTGGTCTTGCTCAGCGTCTTCGCCGTTCATTTTGGCATTCGAACCATCGCTATCGCTTCGGGCATCCTGCTGCCGTTCGTGATCGTCTTCGGGGATTTTGTCATGAGCGCCAATCTTCCGCAAAAAAATTACGCCTTGCTCACGCCCATGCTGGAGCACGGCTTAAGCCCTGCCCTTCGCGGCACCGTGTACGTTGGCGGCGGACTGGCCGAGCTGTTTATTCTGCTGCTCTTTCAGCACCGCTTAAAATCCGATGTTCGCCCCTGGTCGCTGTATTTGCTGGCGAGCTTCCTGGTCCTGCTCGTGCTGGGACCGGTGACAGGAGCAATCAGCGAATTCGGTCCCTACGAGGCCGCGGAGCTGCGCTACCCGGCTTACGAGGAATGGCGGCTGGTCAAAATCGGCAAGTACATCCGTCATGTCGACTTCCTGTCGATATACCAATGGCTGTCGGGAGCTTTCGTCCGCATCGCCTTATCCATGTTTTTGCTGCTCGAGCTGCTGATCGTAAATCACAAAAAATACCGTGCCGCCATGGCGGGGCTGCTCGGCCTCGCCTTGGTGATTCTGGTCGAGTTGCCCATTAGCGACATGCAGTATACGGCCTTCCTCAAAAGGTATTACTTGCCCGGATCGCTGTGGGGCGTTACCGGAATGCTGCTTATGCTCTCCCTGCTGACAAGCATGACTACGCGAAAACAAAGGTGAATTGCCATGAAGTTTCGTTGGCTTCGGCCATTGTTCCTGCAGCGGAATCACGCTCCGCCTCCTTTGCAGCCCGGTTCTCCCCCGGATGAACCGACAGCATGGACTCCGGAGACAATTCGCCTTCTGTTCCGCAGATCGGCGGATTTTGTCATGAAACGTTACGAGCTCGGAAACGCTGAACAAGCGCAGTCGGTGTTCTTCATGTACTGCGAGGGTCTGACCGATACGCGGCCGATCAACGAATATCTCATCCCCGAGTTAACGCGCCTGATCAATGAGCAGTTCGGCCTGGAGATGGACAAGAAGCTGCGAATGACCCGCATCCAGCGTACAGCCGACATCGTCGATCGCGTATTTTCCGGGGAGCTCGTCCTGTACTTCGAACGGCTGAACGTCATCTATGCGGTCGATACGGCCGATCCGCCCCATCGCCAGCCATCGGAATCGAATACCGAAATATCGATTAAAGGGCCGAAAGATGCGTTCGTGGAAGAGCTGACGACCAATGTGGCGCTGATCCGCAAACGGCTTCGCAGCAATTCCTTATGTTACGAGCAATTGACGATCGGCAAGCGGAGCCGCAGCAGGGTGGCCTTGCTTTACATTGAAGATATTACGCGGCCCGAGCTCGTCGATGAAGTCAGAACGCGCTTGCAGCATATCGAGATCGATCTGATGTTCAGCAGCAGCCAATTGGAAGAAATGCTGGCGGACTCTTCGCGATCTCTGTTCCCACTGCTGCATTACACCACACGCCCTGATTTTGCGGTCGATTGCTTGACCAGGGGCCGATTCGTCGTCATCGTCGAAGGAGCGCCGACCGTGGTCATCGGTCCGGCCAATTTGACGCTGCTGCTGAAGACGCCGGAAGACTTCTATGTGCCGTTTTACATGAGCACCTTCGGCCTGCTGTTGCGTTTTATCGGCCTGGGCATCTCTTTGCTGCTCCCGGGCTTTTGGATCGCGCTGGCGTCTTTCAATATGGAGCAGCTCCCTTTCCCTTTTGTAGCGACGATCTCATTGTCGCGCATGGGACTTCCTATGCCCGCTCCGCTCGAAGCATTCCTGATGATCGCGCTCTTCGAACTGTTCAGGGAAGCCGGCGAGCGGCTGCCCAAGGCGGTCGGGCAAACCGTCGCCGTAGTCGGCGGCATCGTCGTCGGCGATGCCGCCATCCGGGCCGGCCTCGCCTCCACGACGTTTCTCGTCATTGCCGCCATTTCCGCCGTTTCCAGCTTTACGCTGGTCAATCAATCCTTGGTAGGCACCGTCAGCGTCATCCGTCTGCTTGTGATGCTGTGCTCCTCCACGCTCGGCATATACGGATTCACTTTATCCGTCATCGCCATCGTGGTGTATCTGTCCTCCCTCGAGTCGTTCGGCATCCCGTATCTTGCTCCGTTGTCGCCGATTCGCTGGCGGGATGTCGTCATGGCCTTTGTGCGAAAGCCGTGGTACAAGAAGAAGCGTCGCCCGGAAATCATGCTGACCCAAGACAAGACCCGTCAACAGGAGGAGTCATAATGTCCCGCGCAGGCAAAGCGTTGGCCGTTTGGATCCTGATATCGTTCACCCTGACCGGATGCTGGGACATCAAAAATATACAGGACATCAACTACTTGACCAGCTTGGGATTCGACAAAGTCGGCCAGCAATATCGGGTCTACGTGCAAATGATCGACTTCTCTTCTGTGGCCAAATCGGAGTCGGCCAAGCCGACCGAGCCCATTCCGGTATGGGTCGGCATCGGCAAGGGCGAGACCATCGTCGGCGCGGTGAACGATCTGTACCGGACCGCGCAGCTGCGCGTATTTTACGGCCAAATCAACTCGATCGTCTTAGGCGAGAACATTCTGAGATCGGATCTGAAAGATGTCAAGGAAGTGCTGGACCGTTATTACGAATTTCGCTATACCCCATGGCTATTCGGCACCAAGGAGCCGATCGACAAATTGTTTGCCGTCACCCCCTTCTTCAATCTTTCGCCGCTGATGTCTCTGCTGCATCAACCGCAGGAAATTTACAAGCAGCAGTCGCTGATCGCTCCGCTTACATTGCGGGAGTTCGTGGCGGAAATTCGCGAGCCGGGAAACGCTGTCTTTATCCCCTCCTTATCCTTGAGGAATCTCGATTGGGAAGTCGAAGGCCAAAAGAAGCCGATGATGGATATGGACGGCGTGTTCGCTTTTCAAGAAGAAAAGTATAAACAATGGATTGCGCTGCCGAAGGTTTTCGGTTTGCGGTGGGTCGAACCGAAAACCGAGCGGAGCCCGCTGCTGATCCGATCCGAAGGGCGCTCCCAAGCGTCTGTGTCGCTGGAAAAGCCCGATATCCGCATCCATCCGGTCATTGTAAACGATCAAATCGCATTCAACCTGGACGTCAAACTTTCCGGATATATCAGCGAAGCTCTTCAGCTTATGCCGGAAACGACGTTGGAGCAAAAGGCAGCGGAGGCCGTGAAGCGGCAAATCCAAGATACCTATGAGGCTGGTCTGCGGTCCGGCATCGATACGCTGCGGCTGGAGCACGCCCTTTACCGGCAAAACAACCGCGAATGGAAAAAGCTCCGCGGGCAGGGAGGAATCAAGCTGACGCCGGATTCGGTTCATATCCGCGTTAAAGTGAAGCTGAGACATTCCGGGAAATTGAAGTATTAACGTCAGGCGAGTCCGCCCGGCTCCCGGCGGCTCCCGCCTTACCCTAAAGCGGCCAAGCCCTGCTTGTCATAGAAGAACGGGCCGCGGGTCCAGACGCAGGCGAGATGCATGAGCAGCTCCGCCGTCATGCGTTCCCTTACGGCCGCATGGCGGTCGTCCTCGTACAGATTGCGCCATTCCAGCGGGTCTTCCGCCAGATGGTAAAGCTCGCCGCGGAACTGGCCGGTTCGCTCGATCGCATCGTCGATCGTTCCCGG
The DNA here is from genome assembly GCF_000380965.1 of Paenibacillus ginsengihumi DSM 21568. GTDB lineage: Bacteria > Bacillota > Bacilli > Paenibacillales > NBRC-103111 > Paenibacillus_G > Paenibacillus_G ginsengihumi. The sequence goes on from NZ_KB905549.1 coordinate 114,237, forward strand.
CATGTACAGAATCAGCTTCCACTCCTTGGTGCGCCACATCAAGGCGGGCGCCGTATGCACGCCATCCGTGCTCTTGGCGTGGAATTCGCAAAACGCGCCCTGGCGCTGCCGTTCCCCGAGCAGGTCGAGTCCGGGCAGCTGCGGGTTGCGCGGCAGGCCGGCAGCCTTGGCCAGCGTCGGCACAATATCGACCAGCTCCGCCGGCCGCTCGTCCACCGTCCCCCGCCTCTCGGCAGGAACGCAGGAGCCGGACAGAATCATCGGAACGCGGACACTGGCATCGTACAGACAGTATTTGCTGAAGCGGAAGCGCCGTTCCCCCAGCATCTCCCCGTGATCGGAGACGAACACGATCAGGGCGTTGTCCAGCCTTCCCTGCTGCTGCAGCTTGTCCAGCGCCCGGCCGAAATAATGGTCCAGCCATGTGCAGTTCGCAAAATAACGGAGCGTCGTCCGCTTGCGCTCCTCCGGCGTCATCCTCTCCCACACCTGCCGCTTGTCGGCATAATTTTGCCGGGTTCGCTCGTTGATCTCGTCCGCTGCCGCCAAATGCGTGCCGCTTTCGTACTCCCAGGGCGGCTGGGGCAGCTCGGGAATATCGCGCAAATCGTACAAATCCTCGAACTCCTTCGGCACGTTGAAGCCGGCATGCGGCTTCAGGAACGACAAATACAGAAACAACGGCCGCTGGGGATCGAGCCCTTCGTCAATAAACTTCAGGCATTGCTCCGCCACCCAGCCGTCCCGGTGATGCTCCATCGGCACCTGGCTCGTGCAGCCGATATAGCCGTTCGCATTCTCCTCGCCGCTGCCGTAGTGCCTCGTCTCTTCGTAGTACGCGCGGAGCCCGTCCGGCTCAACGTCGCCCATCATGACCGCCCCCCGCTCGTAATGTCCGCTGTCGCGCGCAAGCCCTACCGCTCTGACCTCGAAGCCTCGCGTCGGCGGCTCCGGATTGCGCAGCCCATGGTTCCAATGCGTTTTGCCGAATCCGGCCGTCTGGTAACCGGCCTTGCGCATCAGCTCCGGCAGCGGATCGCTCGGCAGCTTGTCCTCGTCGTACAAGCCTCCGTAATTCGTCCGCACACCGAGCTGGGACGGATAGTAGCCGAACATCATAGAGCTGCGGCTCGGCACGCACATCGGCGCCTGACATACCGCCTGGCTGAATACGATGCCCTGCTCCGCCAGCTTGTCGAGAGTCGGCGTCAATATATGTCTGTTATATTTCCCTATGCAGTCCCAGCGCTGCTGATCGGTCATCAAAAAAATGATATCAGGCCTAGATTCCGCCATGCCCCGTCCCCCCTGCTTCGTGCAACTAAAAAATCCATCTTCATTATACGTCAGTTTCAGGCGGAGCAGCATGTCCGATCCGGACACAAACCTGCTTGATCCCGACATGTGCTGCCCGAAGCACGGCGCAGACTTCAGCCGCCGGTATTGCGAACAATATCGAGCCGTTTCCGAGCGGGGATTGACGAGCCTTGCGCAGGGTCATGTGGACGATATTGCCATGCCTGACGGCATGCCGGGAGGGGGCCGGGAAGGAGCGGGCATTCGGCTGTCGCCAAGCTGCAGCGCCAGTTTCAGCGCCCGCTCAATGAACGGATGTAGTCGGCCATTCGACCGGCATATTTGGCCCTTGTCGCGGCAAGCTCCTGCTCGATCACGGGCCGGTGGCGGACCGTGCCCATTTGGCTGTGCCAGCGGTACTGGGTCAGCGGCTTGTCGATATAGTCGAAGCGGCAGCCTGCCAGCATCATGCGGTACCACAGGTCGACGTCATGCGTGTACGGCAGCGCGCTGTCGAACAGCCCGACCTTCTCCAGGAGCCGCCTGTGCATGACGACCGTGCAGCCGTTGACCGGATTGCATGTCAGCATGGCCGTATAGAAGGAGATATCATCCCTGTACGGATGCGTTACATGTCGCTGCGTAATCTGGCCGCATTCGTCGATCAGATCGAAGGCCGTATAGCTGATCATCGCTCCGGCGGCCTGCATGCGCGGAATTTGCACGGACAGCTTGCGGGGATAGAAGCGGTCGTCCGAGCTGAGCCACGCAATATATTCGCCCGAAGAGGCGCGGATGCCGTGGTTCAGCGCGCTGGCCGTCCCCCCGTTGCTTTTGACCAAATACACAATCCGGTTCAAATAAGGAGCGATCTTATCGGCATGCTTGGTCGCGCCGTCGTTCACGACGATAATCTCCACTTCCGGATACGTTTGCGCGAGCGCGCTGGCCAGCGCCTCCCCGACGTACGGGTCGTTGTAAAACGGGATGATGACAGATACGAGCGGATGCATTCGGCTCCCTCCTGTTCAATGCGCGGTCATCCAGTCCTTCAGCTCCTTCAGCATGACGTCATAGCCCGGAACGCGGTAATTCAGATCGGTGCGCGAGCATTGCAGCGTCCTGTCGAGCACGATCGCGCCGTCCGGACGAATGTCGACTCCGGTTATGCCAAACGCGCTTTGGAATCGGCGCAGCAGCTCGTATTTGCTGACGGTCTCCGGAGCCGTCAAATGGACGAGCCCGCTCAGATGTTCCCCCTGCTCCAGCGCATGATGAACGAACTTGGCCAGCTCCAGCGTCGTCACGCCGTTCCACAGGACGTTGATGTAGCCGTTCACCGTGCCCTGCTGCTTCATAAACCACTGCAGCAGCCCGATGCCCTGCGCGCGGATTTCCGGGCCGACGATCGAGGTGCGCACGGTCAGATGGGGCGGCTTCCCGACCTCGCCCAGCGCCTTCGACCTTGCATATACGGTCGCGCCGTCGGGAATGCGGCTTTCCGAATACGGCCCGCGATCCCCGAGAAATACGCAGTCGGTGCTGATATGAATGAGCCTGCCTCCCGTCCGCTCGGCCCATGCCGCCAGCCGGTGCGGCAGCAATCCGTTGATCAGATACGCCTCCGTCTCGCGCTGCGCCGCCGATTCGTTCAGGATGCCGATGCAGTTGACGATCGCATCGGGTCTGAGCGCCTCCGCCAGCTTCGCTCCCGCCGTCCAGTCGCCGGCGTCCCAGTACAATCCTCTGCTCCGCCCAACTTCATACCGCTGGCGGGTCGTATGGAACAGCTCATAGGACGTATGCTCGGACAAATACTGGAGCAGCAGATGGCCGGCCATCCCGTTGCCCCCCGCAACCAGCACCCTCACGGCAGGAACCCCGCTCTCTCCAGCATGGCGCGGATTTCCCGGCCGCTCATCAGCGAGTCGCCGGAGCAGTAGCTGCCTGTCGGCACCCGCGGGTAACGGGCGTAGTAATCCTGCAGTCCGGCGATATTCAGCACAGGCAGAATAACCATGTATTCTTCGCTGTAGGCGACCGTATTTTGCGACTCGTATTCGGAGTACAGGATTTCGTGAATTTTCTCGCCAGGCCTCACCCCGAGCTCGACGATGCCGACATCGCTTAGCCCCATCGCGCCGATCAGCTCGGCCGCCAGATCCATAATCCGGCACGCCGGCATTTTCATCACGAACGTCTCGCCGCCGCGCCCCTCCTCCGCCGCCCGCAGCAGCAGTCCGACAGCTTGCTTCAGCGTCAGGAAGAAGCGGGTCATATCGACATGCGTGATGCCGATCTGACGCTTTTCCACCAGTTCTTGATGGAACACGTGAATGACGCTGCCGTTGGTGCCCAGGACGTTGCCGCCGCGAACGCAGACGAAGCGCGTATCCGGATACATCAGGTTGGCATGCACCATCAGCTTCTCGCCGATCGCCTTCGTCATGCCGTAGAAGTTGGCGGGATGAGCCGCCTTGTCCGACGAAATGTAGACGACTTTTCTCACGCCCGCCTCCGCTGCCGCCTCAATGACATTTTGCGTGCCGGTCACGTTCGTCTTGAGCGCCTCGTACGGCTGATCCTCACAGACCGGAACATGCTTCAGCGCAGCCAGGTGAAAGACGTAATCGACGCCCCTGCACGCTTCCGCAAGCGCCTGCCTGTCCCGGATGTCGCCGATCCGGAAACGGAGGCGCGGATCGTCAAACGCCCGCTTCATCTGAACCTGGTGCAGCTCGCCCCGGGAAAACACGACGATCTCCCGAGGATCGTGCGTCATAAGCTGCGAGACCAGCTCGCGACCCCAGGAGCCCGTGCCGCCGGTGACGAGTACCGTGCTGTTCTTGAACATCTATATCCCTCCCAACACATATTTGACGACCTTGGCGGATACGTGGGGATCGAGATAGCCTTCAGGACACAGCCAGTCGTTCGGCAAGCCGGTCATCTGCCTGACCCCGGCGACAATGCGCTCGGGCGACAAGCCCGTTACGACGTTGCTGCCGCATTCCACCGTCTCCGGCCGCTCTGTCGAACGCCGCATCGTCACCGCAGGTACATGGAAAATGCAGCATTCCTCCTGCACCGTTCCGCTGTCCGTCAACACGCACCGCGCATGCCGCTCCAGGCAGGCGAAGTCGAAAAAGCCGAACGGCTCGTGAAACTCCACCAACGGGTGAACGGCGAGCCCCGGAATGCGGTCGATGCGCGAGCGGGTGCGGGGATGCACGCTGCAGACGATGCGCAGGCCGAAAGCTTCGGCTACCCCGTTCAGCCCGTTTATCAGCGCCAGCAGCCGCTCCGGACGATCGACGTTCTCCGTCCTGTGGGCGGTTGCCGCAAAGTATCTCCCAGGCTCCAGACCGAGCGTTTCCAGAATAGAGCTTGCCGCGATCTGCGGCTCGTAGTGCGTCAGTACCTCGTAGATCGGATTGCCGGTCACGACGATGCGGCTTGGCGGATGCCCTTCGCGAAGCAGATTCCTTCTGCTGTGCTCCGTATACGGCATATTCACGCTCGCAATCGCATCGATGACCCGGCGGTTTTTCTCCTCCGGCACCTCGAGATCGAAGCAGCGGTTGCCTGCTTCCATGTGAATGACCGGGATACCCAGGCGCTCGGCCAAAATCGCGCACAGGGCGCTGTTCGTATCGCCGAGCAGCAGCACTTTGTCCGGCGCTTCCCGAAGCAGAAGCGGCTCGAGGCCGGCGAACATCGCCGCCAGCTGTCCGCCGAGGGATTGGTTCCCGCTCTGCAGAATATAATCCGGGGCGCGCAGGCCGAGCTCCTGGAAGAAGCGGCCGCTTAGCGAAGGAGTGAAATTTTGTCCCGTATGCACAATGATATGCTTCCCGGCCCAGCGGTCCAGCTTCGGCATGATCAGGCTCAGCCGGATGATCTCCGGACGGGTGCCGAGAATCGTCATCACCTTCATCGCTCCAATTCCTTTCATCCCCGGATTTTACAGCGCCCTTCCGGCCGGAAGCCGCCGCAGCTCGTCATCCTCCACCGGCACGACGCGCTCCGGATCGTATCCCCGCTCAAGCAGACGCTCCATCGAGCTGAACGGAAAGCGGCGGCCGCCCGCAAGCAAATAGACGGTCGTATCCTCCCCCCGCGCCAGCATCACCGCCGGCCGGTGCCGGTCCGTCAGCGGGGCCGGGCGGATCGGCGTCCCCGTCTCAAGCGCATGCAGCTCTTCGTCGGCTACCGCGTTCACGTCCTGCCAGCTGTATCGGTAATAAGCCAGCGCTTCTTCGGATGCGAAAGGCCGCTTCTTGCCTCCTTCGATCAAAAACACGGCGTTCGATTGATGTCCGCGATACAAAGCATACTCCTTCAGCTGCGGCGTCCGTCCCGTTCGACGCGCCGCCGCCGCGTCCAGACTCGCCTGCAGCCGCCTGAGCAAGCCGCGCAGACGCAGCCGGTACCGGTCGATGCCGTAGGCGCTTGCGGCGGCCCGGATGTTGGCGGCGCCGGCCGCTTCTCCGTCAGGAGCTTCCAGCCACTCCAGCGCCTTGGCCGTCAGCCCGCGGGTATCGCCTCGCTCGACCAGCCAGCGCCCGTTATCCGTCCCGAGCAAAATCTCCTCCAGCCCGCCCGACCGGTAAGCAATCACGCCTTTGCCGAAAATCAGGCCCTCCAATGCGACCATGCCGAACCCTTCCGCCACCAGGCTCGGGACGACGACGAGATCGATCGCCGGATACAGCGATTGAATGCGGGATTCGAAGTCGAGCCGGTAAAACCGGCCGGCATGCCCCGATGCGGCGATCAGCCGTTCGCAATGCGATATATATTCGGCGTCGGTCGAAACGCCGGCAATCGCAAAGCGGACGTCGCTCCTTAAGTCCGCCAGCGACGCCGCCATGCGCACAAAATGCTCCAAGCCTTTCTCCTGATGCAGGCTTGAGGCGATAAACCCGATCAGCGGCTCCCGACCGTGCAGGCCGAGCCGCCGACGCAGCGCAGCGCGGCTTTCCGCCCACGAGGCCGGCTCCAGCTCATCGCGGTGCCAGGTCGGCGGCAGCAGGGCGAGCTTGTCGCCGAAACCGGCTCTCCGCAGCGGCTCCAGCACCGTCTCCGAAATGCCGACGATGAGGTCGGCGCAGCCGTGAATCAAGGCGGCCGCCTGCGGAGTGAACGGGGTGTCGGCCATCGTCTCCGCGATCAGCCAGACGACGGGAATGCCCAGCGCCTTGGCGGCCAAGGCGGGATAGACATGCACGCAAGTATTGACCAGCACCAGATCCGGCTGATACTGATGCAGCAGGTCTGCTGTTTTGGAGTGCGCCCTGGCCTCAACGATCCGCTGAACCTCGCCGGCCGTCTCCGCCTCGGGCCGGTACATCTCCCAAACGAGCGGTACAGGGTGAATGACGGAGGGAATGCCCTTCTTCGCCGCTTCTTGCCGCAGCAGGCCGTCCCTCGGCACGACCAGCATGCAATCGGCATGACGCCCAAGCTCGCAAGCCAGCGTCAGCAAATATTTTTCTGCTCCGGTAATGAAGCTGTCGCCGCATACATGGGAGAACAGCATCAGTTTCGCTCTGCTCATAGCTTCGCCCGGCAAGCCGGGAACCGCCCACCTCCTTGAAATCCATATATCAGCTATCAGCGTGTATGCCGCTTCCGAACTTCCGACATGGGTCGGAAGCGGATCGTCCATGTTCCATGGGACAATATCAATATATTGATTGGACCATGGCAGCGGCACGACATTTCCCCCAGTCGAATCGTACAATTTCGGCGGCGGAGCGCATGCAAAAGCCTGACGGCCGGCGGCCGCCAGGCAGCAAGCGTTTTACGGTTCAGCGCGTCTCGCCCCGCAATATTCCCGAATCACACAGACCGATGCTCGCCCCTAAATGGGGCCGTGACCGTGCCGACATGCGGATTTATGCGGATTTTTGGCAATCCCGATCCGGCTTCCCGACATGGCCACAGCAGTTGACGTCCGCCCGACAGCTGTCGTTGTATAGGACTACGACGGAGATACTCACCTAGCCGCCCCAACTCCGCGCGCTATGCGTTCGAAATCCGCGTCGGCGTTCGGACTCTGACGCAAGTGACAAACGCTATTTTGCTGAATCGTACCCTGTTTAAAATGTAACGCAGGCTAGGCAGCGCTATTTTGTCAAAAGCACGGAATCGGGTAGCCAAACATGCCCAATAAGGCTGGCTGCTAGCGTTACCATTTCAAATCGATCGTTTCGAGCGAAATAAGCTCTGTGGCTAGCGTTAGCTGAAGGTATGGAAGAAAACGGTCTTTCGACGTCCATTCAAGGAAGAGCGACCGCGGTTTAGCGGTTGTTTTTCTTGGTACAGAATGTCGCACCTCGCTTTATCGCTTTAGCAAAGCAAAACTTTCTGTAGCATTCAAAAAAACAGCAGCCCCCGTCCTCCCGGACAAGGCTGCCGCTTATCAAGCTTGATATCCCGTTCGCTTCCAGCAATCCATGGTATGATCGTCCACCATCCCGGCTGCCTGCATGTAAGCGTAGCAGATCGTCGTGCCGACGAAGCTGAAGCCGCGCTTCTTCAAGTCTTTGCTCATCGCGTCGGACTGCGGCGTGCTGGCCGGCACCTGCTTCAGGCTTGTCCACCGGTTCACGATCGGCCGCCCCTCCACGAAGTGCCAAATGTAGGCGTCGAAGCTGCCGAATTCCCGCTGCACCTTAAGGAACGCCCGGGCATTGCTCACCGCCGAGCGAATCTTCAGACGGTTGCGGATCAATCCCGGGTCGGCCAGCAGCGAGGCGATTTTGTCCTCGTCGTACGCCGCAACCTTCACCGGGTCGAAGCCGTCGAACACTTCGCGGTACCGCTCTCTCTTCTTCAGCACGGTATACCAGCTAAGGCCTGCCTGCGCCCCTTCCAAAATGAGCAGCTCAAACAGCTTGACGTCATCGTGAACGGGCACTCCCCATTCCTCGTCGTGGTACCGTATATAGAGCGGATCTTCATTCACCCAGCCGCAGCGGCAAATCATGTGCTTCATCCTCCCGATGCTTTTTTGCTTTGCTTTTTCCTTATTATATACCAGGAGTGCACTTCGTCATAGAGAAAAAAAGAACAAATGTTTGCATCGCAACCTGCTGCCGGCGGCTGTCGGAGCTTGGCCGAGATGGCCGTCACACGCGCCAAACAGACCAATGGCCATGAACGCCGGAGGTTAAATGCGCAGCTTGCGGCATAAGATATGGAAATAGGAGGAGTCGTTCGGTCTGCATCCCCCCGCCGCTTTTTGCGTATATAAGCGGTAAAAGCACCTGTCCACGCGCCAAGCGGAGAAGGATCATTTTCCGGGAAATGAGGAATCAGACATGGAGTACCGTCAAACCGTATACGAACAGCAAATGACCAAGCTGCTGGCCGCCTGGGAGCGGGCGCTCAGGAAGCCTCCGGGACTGCTGGAGAAAACGTCGAGAGCCGTGCAGACCCGCATCAATCAGGCAATACCCGAGAAGGTTCACGATACGGTTACGGCGGCCGTCAAGGGCATCGTGCAGACGGCTCTGTTCGGGATGGATTACATGCCCAAAAGCAAGCCGGTCCGCGGCATGTCGCTGGCGCTCAGGGACCATAAAGCGGAAGAGCTTATTTCCTTGTACAAAAAGGTGGCCGCGGCGGAAGGCGCGGGAACCGGCGCCGGCGGCCTGCTGCTTGGACTGGCCGACTTCCCGATTCTGATCGGCATCAAGATGAAATTTTTGTTCGAGCTCGCCCATGTGTACGGCCACGACACCCGCGATTACCGGGAGCGTCTGTTCATTCTTCATGTGTTCCAGCTCGCCTTCTCCAGCCAAAACAAAAAGCCCGCGCTCCTGCAGGCGATCGCCGAATGGCCGCAAACCGCCGCAGCGCTCCCTCCCGCAGACACTTATGCGCGGCATATCGACTGGCGGCAGCTGCAGCAGGAATACCGGGATACGATCGACTTCCGCAAGCTGCTCCAGCTGCTTCCCGGCATCGGCGCGGTGGTCGGCGCCTGGGCGAACTACGGCCTGCTGGAGGAACTCGGCGAGACGGGGATGAACTGCTACCGCATGCGCTGGCTGGCGGAGAAGGCAGGCCGGGAAGCCGCTCCCCCGCACCCGCAGTCCGGCGCCAGCTGGCTGAAGCCCGGCGCTGCAAAGTCCCCGTCGCCGGCGGAGAGCGGACCGGGCTGCAGCGGCAGCACGGGCCAGCACGATGAGCGGGAAGAACGGCGATGAGGCGCGCGTCTTACCAGGTAACGAAGCCTTTCGAGCCGACGCCCGGATTGTTTAACAGCTCCATCACCGGCACCGTATAAGCGATGAGCACCAGCACGGCCAGCACGCCGACCCAAAGCCCCCAGCGCTCGAAGATGGCCGGCGTCCGCTCCGCTTCTGCCGACGCTTCCGCGATCGGAAACTCCTCATGACCTTTGGGCGCTCGCAGCAGCATGACGATGTTGGCGATCATCATCAGCACGCCGATGAACAAAATCGTGCCGCCAATCGCCATGGCAACGTAATATGGCATCCACAGCACCGTGTCCGGGTGGTCCATATACGTCGTGTAAGCCGTGCGCCGCGGCGCTCCGAACAGGCCGACCGTATGCATCGAGCCCGACATGAAGAACATGCCGATGACCCAGATGAGCGTCTGGACGATGCCCAGCTTATGCATCCGCGCAGTCAGCTTGCGTCCGGTGACCGCAGGAATCAGCCAGTACACGATGCCGAAGAACGTCAGCGCGACGCTCGTGGCGACGGTCAGGTGAAAGTGACCGGTTACCCACAGCGTGTTGTGCACCACAGCGTTAAGCTGATGGCTGGCGTTGATCAGACCGCCGGCGCCGGCCGGAATAAAGATCAGCATGCCCATGAACGGCGCGAAGAAGCGGACGTCGCTCCACGGCAGCTTTTTGAGCCAACCGAACAATCCTTTGGCACCGACCGACCGGCCGTGCATTTCGAAGGTAGCAAACAGCGAGAACGCCGTCATGAGCGACGGAATGACGACCATGAACGTCAGCACGACCTGCAAGTATTTCCATCCGCTCGAAATGCCCGGCTCCATCAATTGGTGGTGGAATCCGACAGGAATCGAGAACAGCAGGAACATGATGAATGCCAAGCGGGCCAGCGCATCGCTGAAGAGCCGTCCGCCGATAATTTTCGGAATGACGACGTACCAGCACATATAGGCCGGCAGCAGCCAGAAATAGACGAGCGGATGGCCGAAATACCAGAACAGCGTGCGGCTCAGCATGACGTTGACGGTTTCGACCCAACCGAACGACCACGGAATTAACTGGAACAGCACCTCCACGGCAACGCCGAGCGTGGCGATCAGCCACAGCAGCATCGTCGCGACGGCCATAAAGGCAAACAACGGCGTCCGTTCTCCCTTGTGCGTCTTTTTCCAGTAGCGGTACTGCGTGAACAGGCCGAAGCCGCTCATCCAGCTGCCGACGACGACGAATACCAGGGCGATGTAAAACCACGGCGACGCCTTCATCGGCGCGTAAAACGTATAGAGAACGGTCGCTTTGTTGAGCAGAATGAGCACGGTCGCAAGCAGCGTGCCCGCCGTCATCAGCCCGTAGCCAAGCCAGGCCAGCTTGCGCACCACCGGCAGCAGCCAGCCGAGCGTCCGGGCTGCACCCGCATACAGAAAGCCGATAATAAAATACGTAGTGAACACGAGCGCCATCAGTACGCCGTGAGCAGTCAGCAGCTGGTAATAGCCGATGCCGTACGGCAGCGTCACCATTCCGCCGCGCACGAGACTCTGCAGCAGGCCGGCTATGCCGCCGAGCAGCAAGGCCAGGAAAGCGAACAGCACATGCGCCAGAACTACCGCCGAATCGCGGCGCTCAAAGCTTTGAAATACGTTGGTCAATGTCGAACACTCCTTTACGTTGCCGGGCCGGCCGTTTTTTCTGTCATCGTACCGACTTCCGGCGTCGCACCTTGTGAAATCAATCACAACAACTTATCATATCTCCGTCTTTCCGGTTCTTCCTCTACTTGACGATAATCGTCGTCATCATATTTTCGTGAGCCACTCCGCAATATTCGTTGCACAGGATCAAATATTCTCCGGGCTCCTTGAAGGTGTACGTCAGCTGGTTGACCTCTCCCGGCATGACCATCATGTTCACATTCGTGCCCGGTATTTGAAAGCCGTGAACAACGTCCTTGCTCGTCACGTGAAAATGAATCGTCGCCCCGGCCGGAACCTCCATCTTCTCCGGCGCATAGCCGAAGGCGAAGGCCAGCATGTACGCCTCGTATTCGTTGTCCCCGATCTTCCGCAGTCCCGGTTCATTGAACGGCGCGACTTTATCGACCGTCTCCGGATCGACGATATGCCGGTGATGCCCCGGCGGATGAATCCCTTTGGCAAAAGCCCCGACACCCAGCACGCCCAAAAAGACGATCAGCATGGAAATGCCGAAGGCAAGCCATATTTTTTCCAGTCGATGCATGTGCATGCTTACCTACACTCCTTTGTTAACAATCCGTGCTTGTAATGCCCCTTGTCTTACGCCGTTTGCGGCCGTTGCACCGCGCTGCCGGCTTGCCGCGCCAAGCGGCTTCGCGGTCGTTGCACCACGCTGCCAGCTTGCCGCGCCAGGCGGCTTTCGCGGTCGCTGGCCGTTGCACCGCGCTGCCGGCTTGCCGCGCCGGGCGGCTTTCGCGGCACCGCGCTGCCAGCTTGCCGCGCCGGGCGGCTTTCGCGGCCGTTGCACCGCGCTGCCGGCTTGCCGCGCCGGGCGGCTTTCGCGGCCGTTGCACCGCGCTGCCAGCTTGCCGCGCCGGGCGGCTTTCGCGGCACCGCGCTGCCAGCTTGCCGCGCCGGGCGGCTTTCGCGGCCGTTGCACCGCACTGCCAGCTTGCCGCGCCGGGCGGCTTCGCGGTTGCAGGCCGTTGCCCTCGCTTCCCCCGCTGCCCGGGCCTTAGGCCCTATCGCTCTTTCGCGCGGATCCTTGCCGCCGGGCGCTTTCCGGCACGGAGGCTCAGCCCCGGGCTATGAACAGCGCGAATACGGCGATCCAGCTCAGCAGCAGGAACAAGCCGAGCAACATGACGGAAGCGAACGTTCCCTTCAGTACAGGCTCCGTAGCCGCGCCGGTTTCCGCCCGTTCCGAGGCTTTGGCGGCAGCGTCCCGGCCTCCGGCCGGCCTGTCTGCGAGACGGTCGTGCGGTTGTGCCATGTCTATCCCTCCTCCAACTCGTGCGGAGTCGTTTATGCGACCATTGTAGGGTTTTGGGCATACCCCCCACTATGACAATAGTCACACCCAGGCAAGCAAGCGGTGAACGTTTTATGACCGAACCGATATGAACTGCATAGATTCAATTGACCCGGTTCATCAGCAACCGCTTGCCCAAAAGCAAAAGAAGCGCCGTGACCCCCGTAGCAACCAGGTCGCAGCGCTTCTCTTTTCAACTCGTTACTTATCGCCGTAATGGGTACGGAAAGCGTAAAATTCAATCATCCCATCTTTTATTCGATAGACCAACCGATTCGTTTCATCGATCCGGCGGCTCCAATATCCAGATAGATCTCCGCGCAGAGGTTCGGGTTTACCTATGCCTTCATACCCATTACGTTCAATGTCCTTAATGAGCTGGTTAATTCTCTTCAATGTTTTGCGGTCTTCGGTTTGCCAGTACAAGTAATCTTCCCAGGCATGGCTCGTAAAAATAAGATTACCCATTCTCTTCCGGCTCCAGGTCGTTCATCGACTTGCGCACTGTCTTCCCTTGCTCCATTTGCTGTATGGATTCCTTTAACCTTTTGATATTAACCGGGTTATAAAAAGGATCGGTTTGCGTTGTAATTTCAAATGGAATTCCGCCTTGCCGAAGCGACTGACGAACAAAGATATTTACGGCTGTTGTCATATTTAACCCCAGCTCGGAAAAGAGGGCTTCCGCTTCTTTTTTCAGGTCTTCATCCATCCGAATGTTGATATTTGTTTGTCCCATTTTATACACTCCTTTCATCCGATTTTATTTACAATGTATTATAAATTATTCACTTCGTAATTACAATGTACGAATATCCTTCACTTTTCGTTAAATAAAACAAGCCGTCTCCTTTTACGAAGACGGCCTTATGGCTGATTCATCCGGTGCAGCATCACGAAGCGTTTTTGCTCATCTGCTCCGAGCTGTTCGTCATAACACACAGGAACGAGGCTTTACCAGCATTATCGGGACGTCGGCCACGCTTCCAGGCGGTAAGCCATATCCCAAAACAAATATTCATACTGGCTGCTGATGACAAAATGCCGCTGCATCCGTTCACGGTCCTGCTCCGTCGCCTGTTCCGCAAGCCAGTCCAGTCGGTCAATCTGCTCCTGCACGAGGTCCCGAAACCAATCCCCTCCGTAAGCGGCGATCCACTCTTGATAGATCGGTTCCTCGGGCTTGCAGCCGGTCAGTCGCTCGCCGATGTCGTAATAAAGCCAATAGCACGGAAGAAGCGCGGCGATAATGTCGCCGAGATGGCCGTTATAAGCCGCGCGGTACAGATGCGAGGTGTAGGCGTAAGCGGTCGGTGCCGGCTCGAACGATGCCTTCTCCTCATCGGTGATGCCGAGCAGCTTGGAAAACTTCTCATGCAGCGACAGCTCCGCCTCGTAAGTGCCCTGCACGTGAATGGCCATCCGGTTCGACGTGAACAGATCGTCGGCCTTCGCCGCGCCGAGCGCCTGAATTCGCGCAAAATGGGACAAATAATACGAATCGTTCAGCACATAATAGCGAAACCGGTCAAGCGGCAGCGACCCGTCGCCGATGCCGCGGACGAACGGATGCTCGAAGCTCATGGTCCAGCTGGCGTCGGCCGCCTGGCGAATGCGTTCGGTAAATTTCATAGCTATCCATCTCCTCTTGCGGATAAAATTTGGGGTGCCGGCCTCCCTCTCCCTGGCCTACGACACGTAGCGCACGTCCGTCACATCGAAGAACGGGAACTGGTTCCCGATATACATGGACACAAGCCAGATGAGCGACAGCGCCGCCACGAGCAGCAGATCGTTCGCCGACCAGCTCACAGTGTAGTAATAAGTCCGCTGCCTGGCAGCCGAGAACCGCTTGGCCTCCATCGCCACGGCGATCCGCTGGGCCCGCCGGATGCTCTGCGCCAGCAACGGCACGGAGTAGCGGCGCAGCCGGTCGGAGAAGCCGGCGATGCCGCGCCGCGGCCGCACGCCGCGCACTTTAAGCGCCATCTCCAGCGTGCGGTACTCCGCCGCCACCATCGGCAGCAGCCGCAGCGCCGCCATGAAGCTGTAGGCGTAGCGCGGCGGCAGCTTCAGCTGCTGCATCAGCGAGTAGAACAGGCTGACCGGCCGCGTCGTCAAGGCGAACAGCATGCCGACGATCCCCGTATCGACGGTCTTCAGGCCAATATGAATGCCGCGGTAAAAGCTTTCCTCGCTGACAGCGACAAGCCCCCAGCGGAACCAGAGCGTATCCCCCCTGCCGAACAAAATCATCGACATCGCCGAGGAAAGAAACATCAGCGCGAACGGCAGGCCAAGCAGCGCGATGCGCCGGCCCGGATGGCCGGACGCGGCGATCAGCAGCACGAAGAGCATCCAGGTCGCATTGACCAGCACGTTCAAGTTATGGGTAAACAAAACGAGAAAAAACAGCGCCACTGACAACAGCAGCTTGCCGCTCGGATTCGTCCGATGCAGCCACGTTTCCTTGCACTGCAGCTCCGCGATCAACCGCTCTTCACCTCCGGCAGTCTGGCCAAAGCCGCCCGCTCCTCCGCTTGCCCGTCCGGGACCGTCGCCGGCTCCTCCGGAAGCTCCGATGCCCGCTCCTCCGAAAGTTCCGCCGCCGGAAGCTCCGCAAAGCGGTAGCCGTGCAGAAGCTCTAGATCAGCCGCGTACTCCTCCGGGCTCATCACGGCCTCCAGCCGGCCGTGCCGAATCTCCCATACTTTGGTGGCAAAATGACGGACGAGCTCCGGATCGTGCGTAACCATGACGATCGCCGTCCCTTCCTGGCGCCAGGCTTCGAGCTTTTCCAGCAGCGCGAACGTATTCGCCGCATCCTGGCCGAACGTCGGCTCGTCGAGCAGCAGCAGCGCCTGCGCCTTGACGGTGGCGGCCGCCACGCTGAGCCGCCGCTTCTGGCCGAGCGACAGCTGGTAAGGGTGCAGCGCGCGGTGATGCTCGAGGCCGAACCAAACCAGCAGATCGTCGGTTTTGGCCCGCACCGCCTCCTCTGTCTCCCCGTCCCGGCGAAAGTTGAACGCGATCTCGTCATACACCGAATGGGCGACGAACTGCATCTCCGGGTTCTGAAACACATAGGACAGATGATCCGCGCAGTCGTCGAAGCCTTGAACTGGCCGGCCCAGCAGCGTATACTCGCCGCGGGTCTGGATCAGCTGCATCAGGCTGAGTAGCAGCGTGCTCTTGCCCGCCCCGTTCGGCCCGACGACGGCGATCCAGTCGCCCGTCCGGATATCGGCGAGCGGCATCTCGATCTTCGTCTCCTTGCCCCTCATCCCGGCAAAATCGCGCAGGCGGACAAGCGGCTGGCGAGCCGCCGCGCCCGCCAAGCTCTTCTCGCTGCCGCGCTCATCCGCGAGCTTGCGGTCAGCCATCCGGCGCAGCGCCCGGTAGCGCGGCCCCGCGATATAATCGGCCCATACGCCGGGATACCAGATGCCGTATTCCTGCAGCTCGGCCCGCCGCTCCCGGAACACGTCGGCCGGCTTGCCGTCGGCCAGCACCCGCCCGTTCGGGCTGAACATGACGACGCGGTCGACGAATGTGGCGACTTCCTCGATCTTATGCTCCACAATGATGACGGTATCGTCCTTCGTCACCTCGCGCAGCGTCTCCCAGACGTCGCTCGTTCCCTGCGGGTCAAGCAGCGACGTCGGCTCGTCCAGAAACCAGACATCGGGCTCCAGCGCCAGCAGCGAAGCGATCGCGAGCCGCTGCTTCATGCCCTGCGACAGCGCGGCGATCGGCAGATGCACATCGTCCAGATGGAGGCCGACGCGATCCAGGCACTTGCGGATGCGATCCGCCATCTCCTCGCGGGGAACGCCCATATTTTCCAGCACGAACGCGATCTCTTCATCGACGTAAGGCATGCAAAATTGCGCGTCAGGGTCCTGGAACAAATATCCCCAGCGCTCGGGGATGACGATCTCGTCGTATTTGACCGGAACCTCCATCGCCTGCGGGATCAGCCCGCTGAGCACCTGCAGCAGCGTCGATTTGCCGCAGCCGCTCGGCCCGATGAGCAGCACCTTCTCTCCAGGGCGCACCTGCAGCGTCAAATCCTCGAACATAAGCTCCGGGCTGCCCGGGAACTTGAGGCGGACGCTGGCGACGCCCGATGCCGCCCCGGCGAGGCTTGCAAAGCCGCTCATATCGTCTTCCTGCGGTCCAGCGCGCTGTAGTCGTCCGCTGCAGCGGGACGGACGAGCCCGGCTACGCCTGTTTTTTCCAGCGCCTTGACGAGTGCGAACGCGCAGACGCCTGCGATCAGATACGAACCGGCAAAGCGGAAGAACAGATAGAGCAGCACACTCCATGTCTGCAAATCCGTCAAGTACCCTTTGAACAGGTCAAAAACGAGCGCGCCGGCGCCCGACGCCATGCCGCCAAGACCGGCGACGGTAACCGTATAGCGGCGATAGCGGAAAGCGGCGAACACCGCTTCTGCGAACAAGCCCTGAACGAAGCCGTAAGTCAGCGCCCCGATGCTGAAGTGCGAGCCGAGAATCAATTCGACCGCCGCCGCGGCCGTCTCGGCCAAGAGCGCCACGCCCGGCTTGCGAATCAGCAAATACGCCATCGTCCCGGCGATGAACCACATGCCGTAGGACAACTGCTCCAGCTGCAGCCCGGCAAGCGCGAGCAGGTTGTACACGTCGCCCCATACGCGGTAAATGACTCCGAATACGACGGCGATGACGACGGTGACGAGCACGTCGGTCAATTTCAACCCTTTGGACATAGCCGTTCCTCTCCCTTTTTCGTTTCAATTTGGTTTAATGCCTGCAAAACAAGCATGCGACCGGAGAACCGGCCATTCCCGTCTTTCCTGCGGCATCCCCTGGCCTTTTTCGCGCCCGCGGCAACGCCAAAAAAGCCGCCTCCGGCAAAAACGGGAAGCGGCCTGCTGAAATCACAAGTCATCGCGTCATGCATGATAACGCGCTCCACTTCCCTACGCTGGCATAATCCAGATCAGGTTCGGAGGGTCTAGAACCTATCAGTTCAGTCTCAGCCTCTTCGGCTCCCCTAGTGTCATACTCATCTTAACACGATTGATCCGATTGTCAATGAGATTTTTAGAAAAAGCCCTGCTGCCCGCGGGGATTTCCGGTTGCGTATCTTGCTTGGTTATGTCAAGATATTCGATAGACGCCTATGACGAGCGATGCCTATAACGAACGATCCCTTCCGTCATCGGCCGTCGCCTGCGGTGTTGAAATTTTGCCCCTTGCGCGGCACCATCAGAAGATGAAAATGGGCCGCACGCCCTGGGGACTATTTTATAGAAAAACCCGAAGAGGAAACAGGTGAACGCATGAGCAAATCGTTGTTCCGGCTGCTGACCGAGCTGTCGTCCCGTAAGACAGTATCGAGGATCACGGGAGCATTCGCCAAATCGAGATGGAGCCGGGGGTTCATCCCCCGTTTTATCAAGGCGTACGGAATCGCTGCGGAGGAAGCCGAGAAGGCGGTGCACGAGTACGGCACGCTGAACGAATTTTTCACCCGCCGGCTGAAGCCGGGCATGCGCTCTGTCGCCATGGAGCCCGATACGATGGTCAGCCCGGTGGACGCGCTAATTACCGGCATCGGATACATCCAGGACGGGACTCTGCTGAATGTCAAGGGACAGGATTATACCGTCGAGGAGCTGCTTAACCGTTCGCCGCGCGTGGTCAATTACAAGAACGGGTTCTTTTTTGTCCTTTACTTAAGTCCTACGGACTATCACCGGATTCATTCGCCAGTCGCCGGGGATATTATGGAAAAGGAGCACGTCCCGGGCAAAGTATACCCCGTAAACGAGTTCGGCCTTACCCAAATGCGCCGCGTCCTGAGCCGCAACGAACGGCTGATCACGTATATTCAGCACGAGCTTGGCGAGGTGGCCGTCGTCAAGGTCGGGGCCTTGAACGTAAGCAGCATTCAATATGTGCAGCCGCTTCCGAAACGGCTCGCCCGGGGAGAGGAGCTGGCCTATTTCGAATTCGGCTCGACGGTCGTCCTGCTGGCTGAGACCGGCACGTTCGAATGCCTCGAAGGCTTGTCCGTCGGCTCCAGGGTAAGGATGGGAGAAGCGTTGGGACGGTTTAACAAAAAGCGCTGACGGCGCTCCCTTGCACGCGAGAAGGACGGGGCTGGCAGCTGCGGAGGCATTGTTCGTCGAGACGCCGCCGCGCCACGCAAGGTCCCGTCTGTACAGCTCCCCTCAACACATTCGATCCGCGCTCTTCACGCAAAAAAGTCTGTCCGATCCATTCCGGATCAAGACAGACTTCGTTGTTCTACGCTACTTTCGCTCCGACGAATCGTCCCCTCTCAGGGCAGTCCGCCGCCGCGCCACGCCGTCTTCGTAGGCTGCGATGATGACGGCGTCTCTCACCTTCTCCACCACGTTATGATTGAACACGCTTGGTATAATGTAATGCTCGTTCAGCTCGTCCTCGCCGACGACCGAAGCGATCGCATAGGCCGCGGCCAGCTTCATCGATTCGGTAATCCGGGAAGCGCGGCAATCGAGCACGCCCCGGAAAATGCCCGGGAAGCACAGCACGTTGTTGATCTGGTTCGGGTAATCGGAACGGCCGGTCGCCATGACGCGAACGTAAGGCTCCGCTTCCTCCGGAGCAATCTCCGGCGTCGGGTTGGCCATGGCGAAGACGATCGGATCGCGGCCCATGCGCTTCACATCCTCTACGGAGAGCACCCGCGGTCCGGACAGCCCGATGAAAATATCCGCGCCGGCAATGACATCGGACAGCTTCCCGCTCTCCCCGTGCGGATTCGTGTGCTCGGCGTACCACCGCCACGCGGCGTTCGCATACTCTCGCCCGCGAACGATTGCGCCTTCGCGGTCGACGCCGACGATGTTCGTAATGCCGGCGGCATGCAGCATCTTCGTGCAAGCAATGCCGGCGGCTCCGATGCCGCAGACGACGACCTTGCACGCTTCGAGCCGTTTGCCGACGATTTTGGCCGCGTTGATAAGTCCCGCCAAGATGACGACGGCCGTTCCGTGCTGATCGTCGTGAAAGACGGGAATGTCGAGCTCCTGAATCAGCCTCTCTTCGATCTCGAAGCAGCGCGGCGACGAGATGTCTTCCAGGTTAATGCCGCCGAATGAAGGCGCCAGCGCCTTGACGATGGCAATGATCTCCTCGGTATCCTGCGTGTTCAGGCAGAGCGGAAAAGCATCCACGCCCGCCATCTGCTTGAACAGCATCGCCTTGCCCTCCATCACCGGCATCGCCGCCTCCGGTCCGATGTTGCCGAGCCCCAGCACCGCCGAGCCGTCCGACACGACGGCTACAGTGTTGCGCTTGATGGTCAATGTGTGAGCTTTGGACGGGTCCTCGTGGATGGCCATGCAGACGCGCGCGACGCCCGGCGTATAGACGCGCGACAAGTCGTCGCGGTTCTTGATCGGCAGCTTCGGCACCGTTTCGATTTTGCCGCCGAGGTGCATCAGGAACGTCTGGTCGGAGACGTTGATGACCCGGACGCCGGGAAGCACGCCCAGCTTCTCGACGATCAGATCGCTCTGCTGCTGGTCGGTAATATTGACGGTTATATCGCGAATCGTCGTCGTCCGTCCGGCCTGGGTGACGTCGATAGCGACGATATCCCCTCCGGCGTCGTTGATCGCTGTTGCGATTTGTCCGAATGACGAGACGCTCTTGTCGATTTCCAGCCGCAAAATAATGTTCGTGCTTCCGCTAATATTCGCTGCCATGGCCCGTGAGCTCCCTCCATTTTGATCGATTTATAACTGTTATTGAAACTTCATCCTGTTATTGAATTTAATGATAGCATAACAGCGGCGGTACGCCAAAAGGAAAGTTCACCTGCCCCATGCGCAAGCCGCCGCCAAACGGGACTTCCGGGGGCTCCGGGGGGGCTCCAGGGGGCTCCAGGGCGCTCCCGTTTCCTCGCTCGCCGTGATCCGGCGAATCCCGCCCAGCCCGCTGCTGCGGCAGCGCCAACGTAAGCGATAAGAACGACAAGCGGCAGCATGCGCCTACCGGCCGATGCAGGCGCGCATGCGCCCGACGCCGAGCGCCATCTCTTCTTCCGTCAGCGCGGCAAAATGAAAATAAGCGCCGATGCGAAGGCGGCCTGCCGCTGCCGCGACGGGCTGCGTCTCCGACCAGCGGACGCCGGCTTCGGCGCATGCCTGCTTGAAGCTTGCATACCGCTGCTCCGAATGCTTCCACCACCCGAACAGATGCAGACCTGCATCGCTTTCGACCCAATCGAACAAGCCGGACAGCTCGCCATGCAGCAGCCGGCGCAGCGCGTCGAATTTCCGGCTGTACAGCCGCTTCATTCTGCGCAGATGGCGCTCGTAAGATCCGGCCGCCATGAACGCGGCCAGAGCGCGCTGCTCGAGCGGGTTGACCGGATACGGCTCGTACAGCGCCTGCGCTTGCGCGAACGGGGAAATCAGCCCGTGCGGCAGCACCGCGTAGCCGATACGGAAGGCGGGCGGCAGCGTTTTGGTGAAGCTGCCGATATAGATCACCCGACCGTCGCCGTCCAGCGTCTTGAGCGGCTCGAGGCTGCGCCCGCGGTGGCGGAACTCGCTGTCGTAATCGTCTTCGACGATGACGGCCTCCCGCTCCGCCGCCCAGCGAAGCAATGCGAGCCGCCGCTCCAGGCTGAGCACGGCCCCGGTCGGGAACTGCCGCGCCGGCGTGACGAACAGCAGCCGGGCGTCCCAGGCGGCGGGAACGATGCCTGCATCGTCCACCTCGGCCCAGATCGGGCGCCCCCCCGCGGCCAGCACCGCCCGCCGAATGCCGGCAAAGCCGGGCCGCTCCATGACGGCGGCGTCGCCCGGGTTCAGCAGCAGCTGCGCCAGCAGGGCGATCGCCTGCATCGAGCCGCCGCCGACGGCGATCTGTTCAGGCTGGACCGCAATGCCCCGCGACCGCCGCAAATAGCGGGCGATGCTCTCGCGCAGCGGCCAATAGCCCTGCGCCGTCATCAGCTCGTCCGGCGGGGCGCTTCCCAGCTTGCGCACCTGCGCATACATCAGGCGGTTCCATTCCTCATGCGGAAAGCTGCGAAAATCGGGCCATCCCGCCCTGAAATCGACCAGCCGCGGCTCCCCGTTATGCAGCGGAGCAAAGTCTTTGCGGGACGTCGATTCACTCGATGCAGGCTTGTCGCCTGCGGCTTCTCGTCCGCCTGGCCGATTTCCGCTGTCATGCCGCCGAACGTCTGGCGCAGCGGACGCTGCGGCTGCCTGATGCGGCCTCTCCGGGGCGGCAGCCGGTTTTCCCGCCTCCTCCAGCCTTGCTGCCCAAGCCGACAAGCGAAACTGCGGCTCGTCCCGCTCCGCTGCAACAGATAACCCGGCATCATATGCCGTAAACGTGCCGCGTCCGGTCTCGCAGGACAAATACCCTTCGGAGGCCAGCATCTCATACACCTGGTTGACCGTGCCCCTGGACAAGCCGTACATTTCGGCCAACGCCCGGGTGGACGGCAGCCGCGTGCGAACCGGCAGCGTCCCCTTCACCATGCTGTCGCGCAGCGCGTGATACAAAGCCGCCGATTTCGTCGGGTGACGATCTTTGTACAGCTCGTATGGAATATGGAATTGCATGCCAGGCCGCCCCCGTTCCAGCGTATGTCGCTTGAATTGGTCTAATAAAATTAATCTAAATTGGCTCTTTTCGATTGTCAATAAAAGGCGTAAACTTCAATTTCAAATACGACTTCTTGCAAGCCAATTGAGCACCGGGAGGAGAAAATGCAATGAGAAGAAGCGAATTTGCCATGGAAGAACAAGAGGAGCTCGCGCGTTTTTTGGAAGAAATGAGCTTCGGCGTGCTGGGCACGTTGGGGGACGACGGGTATCCGGAGCTGACCCCGATCAATTTTGTGTATTATGAGAACAGCCTCTTTTTTCACGGAAGCCGGGTCGGTCAAAAAATGCGCAATCTGGCCGCGCGTCCGCAGGTTACCTTCAGCGTAGCCAAAGAATACGCCATCGTCCCGTCCTACTTCTCGAACGACAAGCTGGCCTGTCCGGCAACGGCCTATTTCAAGTCGGTTATCATCAAGGGGGAAGCGGAAATCGTCAGCGACCTGGCCGGGAAAGCGGCCGCGCTCGGGGCGTTCATGCGCAAGCTCCAGCCTGAAGGCGGCTATGCGCCGATCGATCCGGCGGACCCGGACTACGCGCCCCAGCTCAAGGCGACCTCCATCGTGCGCATCCGCATCCGCGAGATGACCGGCAAATTCAAATTCGGGCAAAATTTGCGGGAGGAGCCGTTCCGCAAAGTGACGGATGGCCTTGAGCGCAGAGGCCGGGAACTGGATGCGGAGACAATCCGGCTGATGCGCATGTACTGTCCGCACCACAAATCGCCCGGCAGCGGCCGTTCCTGACGGCCCGCAATTCAGAGACTTGCGCATTGCCGCCCGCCGCCGGGAGTAACGGCAGCTAACCGCGAAGCCGTGAAACGGCCCCGCGACGACAAGCGGCATGCTTGGCCTGATGCCAGGATCGCTCACATCCACTTGCGCTGATGCTCAGCCGCCCACTGCGCGAATGTTTGTGCCGGGCGGCCCGTTATTTTTCGACGGTCGGCAGAACAGTCGCTCCGATCTCAACACAAAAAAAGGCTGAGCAGGCTCCAAGTCCTGCTCAACCTTTTTGTATTGTTATACGCTGTGCGCCGACAAGCGATTAGCGCAGATCCTTCATGGCGACCATGTCCATGTCGGTGAACTCCTGGTTCTCCCCGGCCATGCCCCAAATGAACGTGTAGTTGCTCGTGCCGACGCCGCTGTGAATCGACCAGCTCGGCGAGATGATCGCTTCCTCGTTGCGCACGACGAGATGGCGGGTTTCGGTCGGCTCGCCCATCATATGGAATACGACGCCGTCTTCCGGCATGTCGAAGTACAGATAAATTTCCGAGCGGCGGTTGTGCGTATGGCAAGGCATCGTGTTCCACATATTGCCCGGCTTCAGCAGCGTCATGCCCATCACGAGCTGGCAGCTCTTCACGCCGTTCAGATGAATGAACTTGTAGATCGTGCGCTCGTTCGAATTCGTGATCGATCCGAGATGCTGCGGCTCGGCTTCGTCGATGCCGACCTTGACCGTCGGGTAGTTCTTGTGCGCCGGCGTGGAGTTGAAGTAGAAGCGCGCCGGGTTTGCCGCATCCGCGCTGCGGAACTGCACGTCCCGATTGCCGAGGCCGATGTACAGGCAGTCCTTCGTGTTCAGCTCGTATTCGGTGCCGTCAACGGTAACGTAGCCCTTCGGCCCGATGTTGATGATGCCGATCTCGCGGCGCTCCAGGAAGTAGTCTGCGCCCATCTCGTGCTTGTCCGCCTCCAGCTTGATCGGCTCCTTCGTCGGAATAACGCCGCCGATGATGAAGCGGTCTACATGGGTGTATACCATGCTCAGCTGTCCGGGAACGAACAGATTTTGCATCAAATATTCTTGTCTCAGCTTCTCCGTATCGTACGATTTCGTTTCGGTCGGATTGGTGGCATAACGGATTTCCATAATGGCATATTCCTCCCCGTTCTATGGTTCCTCTCTATTATAGTCTATTTGTCCGTTTTAGTCCAAATGAAAAATTAATGAACCAAAATGAACCGAAACAGACACAACGTTATCCATCCTTCTCTGCCGCGCTGCGCAAAATGCGGACGCCGGCTGCCTCGTATTTGCGCGCCAGCTCGTCCGGCAAGCCGGAATCGGTGATGATCGCCGCGACTTCCTCCAGCTTCGCGAACGTGATCAGCGCGCACGTATCGAATTTGCTGTGATCGGCGATGCAGAACGATTGCTTCGCCGCCTGCAGCATGGCGCGTTTTTGCTCCATATGCATATGGGTAAAAATCGTGAAGCCATATTCCGGATGAATGCCGGTGGTGGACAGGAACGCCTTCTGCACGTTCAGCTTGCCGTAGAATCGGCCCGCATCCTCGCTGACGAGCATGTTCCGGCTGCGGAAGCCGCCCGGCACGACGAGCCGGATCTTATCCTTCTTGATCAGCTCGGCGATGATGTGCAGATCGTTCGTAATGACGGTGAGCGGCGCGTTGTCGAGCAGCCTCGCGATCGCAAGCGTCGTGCTGCCGCTGTCCAGGGCAATGATGTCGTTCGGCTCGATGTAGGTGAGCGCATGGCGCGCCGCCTCGTATTTCTCGCCCTCCTGCTTGTCGTTCGGCCGCTGATCCCGGAACAGGCCGGAATACGCTTCGTTGGCCAGCAGCGCGCCGCCATGCGTGCGCACCAGCAGCCCCTTGCCTTCCAGCTTCTCCAGGTCCCGCCGGATCGTCTTGCCGGTCACGCCGAGCTCTGCGGCCAGCTCGCTGACCGATACTTCCCCGCGGCCAATCAGCAGCTCCATAATTCTCTCGTATCGTTTGATCGCTGTCACGCCGCCTACCTCCGCTTTTTCGCTGTCAACGCCCGCCTGATGCGAAGCGTATCCCGCTGATGTCGTGACTTTATCGTATCACAGCGCCGATGTCTTGTCATGTCCGCCGTTCCCGTCACCAAATTGGCATTTTCGTCCCTCCGAATGAGCCAAAACTGACGTGACGCTCCCCCGCGAAAGTGGTATAATGATGGCTAAATGCCAAAGAAAGTACATGGAAGGATGGACCCTCGATGAACCCTCTTGCCCAAAAGCTGAACGAGACGATTGCCGCCGAGAACAGTCACGTCTATGACATGCTCTCCGGGCTCGGACGCCAGATCTATTTTCCGAAGGAAGGCATTTTGAGCCAATCCGCCGAAGCGAAGGCCAAGGCGAAGACATTCAACGCCACGATCGGCACCGCTCTGGAGAACGGGCAGCCCATGCACTTGAAAGTCATTCAGGACACGCTTTCGGCTTACAACCCGAAGGATCTTTACGAATACGCGCCGCCTGCCGGCAAGCCGGAACTGCGTTCGGCATGGCGCAGCAAGATGCTGGAGGAGAACCCTTCCCTCAAGGGCAAAAGCCTGGGCAATCCGATCGCGACCAACGCCCTGACGCACGGCCTGAGCATCGTCGCAGACCTGTTCGCGGATAGTGGCGACGCCGTCATCATACCGGACAAAAATTGGGAAAACTACGAGCTGACCTTCGGCATCCGCCGCGGCGCCGAGCTGGTCTACTATCCTTTATATAACGAGCAGCGCCGCTTCAACAGCGCCGCCCTGCGCGACGCGATCCTCGCTCAGAAAGACAAGGGCAAGGCCATCGTTATCCTGAACTTTCCGAACAACCCGACCGGCTACTCCCCGGGAGCGGAGGAAGGACAAGAGATCGTCGACGCCATCAAGGCGGGAGCGGAAGCGGGCATCAATGTCGTCGCCGTGACCGACGACGCCTATTTCGGATTGTTCTTCGAAGATTCCCTGCACGAATCGCTTGCGGGCCATCTGGCCGGTCTGCATCCCCGCGTGCTGTCCGTGAAGGTGGACGGAGCGACCAAGGAGGAGTACGTCTGGGGCTTCCGCGTCGGCTTCATCACCTACGCCGGTCAAAGCGAAGCGCTGCTGGCTGCGCTCGAGCAGAAGACGATGGGCATCATTCGCGCGACTATCTCCAGCGGTCCGCACCCGTCGCAAACGTTCGTGCTGCATGCGCTCAAGTCGCCGGAGTTCCATGCGCAGAAGCTGGAAAAGTTCCACATTATGAAAGGCCGCGCCAACCGCGTCAAAACGCTGCTCGATTCGGGCAAGTTCGACGACGCCTGGGAGTATTATCCGTTCAACTCCGGCTATTTTATGTGCCTGAAGCTGCGCTCCGTGAACGCCGAGACGCTGCGCACGCATCTGCTGGACCGCTACGGCATCGGCACAATCGCGCTCGGCGACACCGATCTTCGCGTCGCCTTCTCATGCATTGAGGAGAAGGATATCGACCAGCTGTTCGAGACGATCTATCAAGGCGTCAAAGACCTGGAGCAAGCCGCTGCAAAATAACGGCAATAAATTGAGGACGTCCCCTGCCAAGGCGCGGGAGCGTCCTCTTTTTTAATGATTTCAAGCTGCGTTAATGGAATTGCAACGACTCCTTTTGCCGACAATTTTGCCAGACCCGAATCTAGGTCCGATGCGGCACGCCCTGCGGCAGGCATGCACGCCGCGCATCGCCGCCGTGCGCGGGATGCTGCCAATTGGTGCCGTGCCACGGCTTATCGTCAGATCAGCAGATTGAACAAGTCCGGGTCGTTGTTAAGCGCGCTGTAGCGGATGCCCTTGCGGTTCATCCGCTCGAGCAGCGGGGCGTAGTCTTCCTTCTGCTTCAGCTCGATGCCGACCAGCGCCGGACCGCTCTCCTTGCTCGTCTTCTTCGTATATTCGAAGTGGACGATATCGTCGGTCGGCCCGAGCACGTCGACCAGAAATTCGCGCAGCGCCCCGGCCCGCTGCGGGAAGTTGACGATAAAATAATGCTTCAGCCCTTCATAGAGGAGCGAGCGCTCCTTGATCTCCTGCATCCGGTCAATATCGTTGTTGCCGCCGCTGATGATGCAGACGACGTTCTTGCCGGCGATCTGCTCGCGGCAGAAGTCGAGCGCCGCGACCGGGAGCGCGCCGGCCGGCTCGGCCACGATGGCGTTCTCGTTGTACAGCTCGAGAATCGTCGTGCACACCTTTCCCTCCGGCACGACGACGATCTCGTCGACCACGCGGCGGCAAATGTCGTATGTCAGCTCTCCGACGCGGCGCACCGCCGTGCCGTCGACGAATTTGTCGATCTCTTCGAGCGTCACGACCTGCCCTTCATCCCGGGCGCGCTTCATGGATGCCGCCCCGCTCGCCTCGACGCCGATCATCTTCGTCGCCGGGCTGACGCTCTTGATATAGGAGCCGACGCCGGCCATCAAGCCGCCGCCGCCGATGCCGCCGAAGACGAAGTCGACCGGCTCCCGCATGTCGTTCAGCAGCTCCAGGCCGACTGTGCCTTGACCGGCGATAATCTTCGGATCGTCGAACGGATGAATGAACGTCATCCCTTCCCGCTCGCTGCAGGCGACCGCCTCGCGCAACGAATCGTCGAACGTATCGCCGATCAGCATGACCTCGATGAACGAGCCGCCGAACAGCTTCACCTGCGAAATTTTTTGCCTCGGCGTCGTCGCCGGCATGAAGATTTTGCCCGGGATTTGCAGCGCCTGGCACGAATAGGCGACGCCCTGCGCATGATTGCCGGCGCTGGCGCACACGACGCCGCGGGCCAGCTGCTCCTCCGGCAGGCTGCGAATCAGATGATAGGCTCCGCGAATTTTAAACGACCGCACAACCTGCAAGTCCTCGCGCTTCAAATAGACGTTGCAGCCATAGCGATCGGACAGGATGAAATTTTTTTGCAGCGGCGTATGCGCAACGACATCCTTCAGCAGTTGGCCGGCCATAAGAATTTCTTCCAAACGGATCGGCTCTCTAGCCATCTTCTCTCCACCGTTCTTTTTTTCGTTCTATTATACACCGCTGTCGCGCGATGTCCAGTAGCCGCATGACGAGCGATTTCCTTCGTCATCGGTTCGGTTGTCACCTGCGGTATTGGAAAATTCGCCGGTGGGTTCCGGCCAATTTCCAAGAGAGTCAGCAAATGTAGTATTTTGTACAAAAATGAATGTGCTTCCTTCTGGCGAACGTGCTTCCTTCCGGGAATATGCTTCGTATAGAAGCTTCCCTTCATGCTCGCTAGCCTGGTGCTGTTTTGCCAGGGCTAACGCTAGCCACAGAGCTTATTTCCCTCGAAACGCCCGATTTGAAATTGTAACGCAAGTGAGCAGCCTTATTCCGCATGTTTGGCTGCCGGATTCAGCGTTCCTGACCAAATAGCGTTACTGCGTTTCGTTACATTTTAAAAAAAGCACGATTCAGCCAAATAGCGTTTGTCACCAGCGTTAGAGCAGCATTAGGGCAGCGTGAGGGTAACGTTAGAGTAGCGTTGGGAGTAGCGTTGGGAGTAGCGTTAGAGTAGCATTAGAGTAGCGTTAGAAATTCGGAGGCTTCGTCAGAGAGCACTGGAAGAAGCATCACAGAAATGGGCCGCGCGAGAAAACAAACAGCCTTCCCTGCCGGCGCCTGCCTCGCCAGTATAGGAAGACTGCTTGTAGTGCTAATGCCGATCCGATTGGTCAGAGGACGTTACTTGATGACAATCGTATGAACGTACTGATTTTGTCCCTTCAGCTCGACGGAAACGCCGGGCACCAGATCCCGGAAATCGCCGTCCTCAATCGCGAAATCGCTCGAGAGCGCGTACGTCGATGTCGTGACGCTGTCGTCGTCGTTCGTTTCCTTGACGGTCACGTGCGAAACTTGGCCGCTGCTGTTCAGCCTGAAAGTGTGCAGCTTGCCGCTCACGGTGAATTCGTCGCGGCGCTCCTCCGTCGCCAGCTTCGTCACTTCGATATAGATCGCTTTGCCGTCATAAGTGCGAATGAGCAGCTCGTCGCCCTTTTGCAGCGCCGAGACGTTCACCTGCTTGCCGTCGCGGAAAATGAAATAGAACGAGTTCAGCTCGACGGTGAACGAATCGCCTTGCGACTCCAGCTTCAGCCTGCCATCCGATACGGTATCGGTCAGCTTGCCGCGAATAGATGTTTGATCCGGCAGCTGGCTGTCCACGCGGGCAGCGAGCGCGGCCATCTCGGCGCGCGTCACCGGCTTGTTCGGACGGAACGTGTTATCCTCATAGCCGTCGATCCAGCCGTTGTCGATCGCGACGGCGACATAGCCGACAGAGCCGGCCGGAATCTGATTCGCATCCTTGAACGGCAGCTTCGCGTTCATCTTCTCTTTCGCCTGCTCCTGCTTGCCCATCGCCTTGACAAGCAGCGTCGTCGCCCACAGCCGGTCCGCCGGCTTGTTCGGCTGAATCATCGTCTCGGTCTCGGCGAACAGATCGTGCTCCAGCGCGACGGCGACATAGCCGACCGCCCATGCGTGTTCCTTTTTCAGCTTGTCGGCGTCCTTGAAGTTCAGGTTCGCGTTCATCGCTTTCGACGATTTGGCTTCATCCTCAAGCCCCATCAGCTGCACCGCAGCCTTGATCGCCTGCACGCGGGTAATCGTCTCGCGCGGGCGGAACGTGCCGTCCTCGAAGCCGTCAAATACCCGCTTGGACGCCAGGCTCGCGATATAGCGCGCCGCCCATTCGACGTCGCTGCCCTTCACGTCGGCAAACTGTACCTTGACGTCGATTTTGCCGCTGATGTCGAGCTTCGGAGCCGCTGCGCGTTGCGCGTTGAAGTTTTTCTCGATCACCTCGCGCCATTCCTTGGCACTGTGTTTCTCTTTGCCGTTGCCTTTCCCCTTGCCATTGTCAGCGAATGCGGCGCTGGCTCCGCCGACCATCATGGCGAGCGCAAGTCCGGACACGACCGCCTTTCTCCACGGACTTCTCATTCGTGTCATTCCCCTTTGTCTGCATAAAATGTGAACGTGTGTCTTGCGCCGGCACCCGCCGGATGCCGTCATGCCAATCCCTTAACCGTGTGTAGCTCTGTTTGAAATATCGATATCCTTCGCGAAGGTCACCGGAACCTGTGCACCGATTCCGGCTTCACTTAGATTGAATTCGCCGCCGCGGAAACGTTTGCGGGGGTAACCGGGGGGCATTTTGAACAGTTTTGCCAAAAATGATAGACTCTTAAGAGACAATAAGCCGGAGCGCGGCCGCTGCAGTCGGCTGCCCTCCCAAGGGGAGAGTAAGGACAATGAGACGCAAGCGCAAACAACGGCCGCTCGTCGGACTGGCCGTGCTCGCATTGGTCGCGTTGGCGGCCGTCTATGCGGGCTTTGACTGGTTCAGCAGCGCAATGAAGCAGCAGGCGGCCCCCGCTTCGACAGAGGCGCCGGCAACCGGCGGCGCGAAGCAGTCCGGGAACGCGGAAGAGGAGCCTGCAGAGCCCGACATTCCGGTCGAGAAGGTGGATATCGTCGTGTTCGGCAGCGAACTGGAAGGGCTGTATTTGGCCCGCGCCGCGGCGGACGAAGGGCTGAAGGTGAAGGTGCTGGACACGCGCGAGGCGTTCGGCGGGCAGGTGCTGCAGGGCGAGATGCTGTTCCTGGACGAAACGCGCGACGATCAGCGCCGCTCGCTCGTGCAGGGCCGGGCCAAGGAGCTGTTCGACGGCTTCCGCGCCGGCAAAATCCGTAAGCTGAGCGAATTCGAGCAATATTTCGACAAGCTGATTCAAGGTATTCCCGTCGAGCAGGGCGTCAAGCTGGAGAGCGTCGAGCAGGTGCAAGGGCTGTTCGCGGCCCATGAGGTGCGCTCGGTTTTGTATACCGACAAGGACGGCGTCAAGAAGCGCATCAAGGCGCAGTATTGGGTGGAGAACACCGACCACGCGGCTCTCGTGCGTCACCTGAAGGCGACGCGGATGCCGGGGCTGGAAGCCTTTTACGGACAGCAAAATATCGAGTACATGAGCGCAGGCTACATGATGAAGTTCAGGAACGTCAATTGGAAAAAGTTCCAGGAAAACCACAAAGGCGTCGACAACAGCTTCGCCCTCGGGCTGACGAGCGTAACGAACAAGTACAAGCCCGGGAACGACAGGGTATTCCTGCGCGGGCTCAATGCGGTGAACCAGCGGGACGGCGAGGTGCTGATCAACGCCTTCCTGATCTATACCGTCGACCCGGCGGACGATCAATCGATCGCCGAAGCGCTGGAGCTGGGCAAGCGGGAAATGCCGGCCGTGCTCGACGTCTTCCGCAAAAACTTCGCCGGCTGGGAAAACGCGGAGCTGAACGGCTATCCGAACTATTTGTATATTCGCGAATACAACCATTACGAAACGGACTATGTGCTGAAGCCGTCCGACATGCTCGGAGCGCGAATGTTCTGGGACAACGTCAGCATCGCCGGCTATCCGCTCGATCTGCAAGGGACAAGCGCCAATAAGTGGGGCATCGAGATGGGGCGCCCGGACAAGTACGGCATGCCGCTGCGCAGCTTCCTGCTGAAAAATTACGACAACGTCATCATGGCCGGCAAAAATGTCGGCGCCTCGGCCATCGCCTACGGAAGCGCGCGCATCCAGCCCAACACCTCGCTGGCTGCGGAATCGATCGGAATCATCCTGGGGCAGATCGAGGGCAAAAAGAAGCTGCGCGAAATCAAGGAAGCGGATATGCCCGCTCTGCATCAATATTTGCAGTCCCAATACAGCATCAAGCTGACCGGCGTGACCGGCAACAACAAGATTGCCAACTGGACGGAAGAAGAGATCGCCAAGCTCGATACCGGCGAAATCGTCTATGCCCAGTACGTTCATAAGCGAAAATAGCTTATATTCGGCTATTTGGATCGGATTAACGGGAGTTCTTTCTGCGGAGAGCACTCCTTTTCTTTTGGACAAAGCATTGCTTGCGGAGGAACAAGAAGACGCCGGCAACTAGCCCATCACCTGCGCTCGCGGCGCATAGGGACGGGGTGATTGCCGGAAAATCGCTCGCATCTGCGCCATGTCGATCGTGCGGGAGCCGCGCGCTAAGACGAGAACAGGCCGCGTCAACGACGCGGCCTGAAAGCTTGTCTATAGCTTCTATATCAAGCACAATCGAGCGGCCTCTAAAGCAGCGTGAAGCTCAGCCTGACCGCATTGCCGGGAAATTCCACCGAGCGGATCGACAGCATCCGCGGCAGCGGCGCTTCCAGATCGACCTCCAGCGGCTTAAGGCGCAACCAGGCCGCGGGAACGGCGAATCGCCCGATTTCCGTGCGCGTATGCTCGGCTCTCAGCAGCGGCGCCTGCCAGGACAGCGCAAAATGCAGCCTCGCCCCGACAGGCAAGCGGCCGCGGTACGTCAAATTCGCGGCGGCAATCAGCTGCTGCCCCTGCAGGCTGAAGCGGACGCCCGTCACCTGCCACACTTCGGAGGCCGGCATATGCCCCGCCAGCGCCTGCTTCAGCAGGCTATCGATTTCGGCTTCGCTCAGCGTAATCTCCAGCTGGCGGGCGGCCAGCATGCCGGCAACGTGACTGCGCAGCGATATCGGTTCGTAAGACCAGTCGAGCTCCTGCTTCGGCCGTACATACCACAGCGCTGCGGCGGCCAGCGCAGCAGCCGCTAGCAGCGCAACCAGCATCCCAATCACGATCCGCTTCATCCGATCTCCTCCCCCGCCTCGGGATGAGCTGTCATAGCTATCGTCTCAGGGCCCGGCGCTAACGTTTGACCCATCGCCGCGGACTGGCAAACCGCCGCCGGGCCGCCGCTCCAAGCAGCCGGTCGGACGAGCGAATTGACGGCGGCTGCCGCTCAATGGACGACGACCGAGGGCTGGCCGCTTCGGGCAGCGCAACCGTCGTCCGTCTCGCCTGCGGCAATCCGGGCGGCGGATCTAACGCGGCGAACTGCCGGGAGCTCTCCAGCCGCCGGCCGGGCTCACGTTTGCTCCCGCTTGGCCTTCAGCCAGCGCGGAGCGCCTTTGTTTTTGCGCTCCTCCGGCGTCAGCGGCTTCCGCTGCTTGCGCGAAGCCGGGCCGCTGCCGGCGGCGCTTTGCTTCCGCGCGACCCGGCTGCCGGCCGCTGAGCCTTGCTGCCGCGTCGCCGGGCTGCCGCCGGCGGCGCTGCGCCTGCCTGCGGCCGGTCCGGCGCTTCCCGGCCGGGCGGCGGTGCTCGGCCCGGCTAAAGCGCCGGCCTGGGGCGCGCGCGTGCCGGCCAGCGCTCCGCCCGCGGCCGGCCGCTCCAGGCCGGCGCCAGGCGGACGCACCGCCGAAGCCGACGCCGACGCCTTGACCGGCTTCTTCCCCCGGCCGCGGCGCAGCTGCTCTTCCTCCTCCGGAGACAGCACTTTGCCGTAGTACAGCGTCCGCCGCTCGATCCGGATGCCCAGCGCTTTGGAGAACTTGTCCATGATGAACTCTTCCTTGGGCGTCACGATCGAGAAAGCTGTCCCGCGCCGCCCCATCCTTCCGGTACGGCCCGTGCGGTGCACATAAGCGTCGGCATCTGTCGCCGGGTCCAAATGAATGACATGCGTGACGTTCGGCAGATCGAGCCCGCGCGCCGCCACGTCGGTCGCCAGCAGCAGCTGCACCTTCCCGTCGCGGAAACGCTGCATCGCCTGCACCCGGTCCAGCTTGAACGCGTCGCCGTACAGCCCTTCCACCGACAAGCCGATAAACCGCAGCTTGGCCACCGTCTCTCCGATGTCCTCCGTATCGCCGATAAATACGATGGCCGCCTTCGGGTTGTAAGTCCGCACCAGACGCCGCAGCGTATCCAGCTTGTCCCGCTCCTCGCTGACCACATAATAATGCTCGATCGTAGGACTGGTCCGCTCGGCGGGATTGATCCGGACGAAGGCCGGGTCCTGCATCCATCGCTCGACCGCCTCCATGATCCGGGGAGGGATTGTCGCCGAAAAGAACAGCACCTGCTTGTCCCGGCGCAGCCCTCTCAGAATCGTTTCGGTCTCCTTCAGCCCTCCGAGCTCGAGCACCTGATCGACCTCGTCGACGACGAGCTGCCGTACCCCGTGCAGGCTCAGCTTGCGCAGCTTGAGCAGCTCGAGAATGCGTCCGGGCGTTCCGACGACGATGTGCGGCTTCTTCTTCAGCGCCTCGATCTGTCTCTGGATGGATGCGCCGCCGATCAGCTGCTGCACGCGAATGCCGGTTCCGTCCGTGAGCGATTGGAACGTGCGGACGATCTGCATGCCGAGCTCGCGGGTCGGCGCCAACACCATCGCCTGCACATGCTTCTGTGCCGGATCGGCCGCCTGCAGCAGAGGGAGCGCGTAGGCCAGCGTCTTGCCCGACCCGGTCTGGGATTGAACGACTGTATCCTTGCCTTCCAGGATGACGGGAATCGCCTCAGCCTGAACGGGCGTCGGCGTCTCCATGCCGAGCTCCTTCAGCCTCGCGACATAGCCGGGCTCGATATGCAATGCGGCAAAATCGCTGCCAACCTTATTCATCAATGCAAGAACCTCCTTCATATGAAGCCATCATATCAATAGGAGCGTTCTTCCTGCAAGCGCCGCAACAGCTTGCCGGCCGACGGCGGCGCGTCGCCTTCCGGCTGCAGCTCGCCAAGCTTGCGGCCGATCCAGGCGAATACCGCATCCAGCGCCTGCTCATCGGCCTCCTTCGGAAATCGGTGCCCAAGCCCGTCGTACAGCTCCATCGTATAATCTTTGCCCGCCTGCTCGAGCGCCCGGGCCAGCTTGTGCGCGTGATTCGCGCTTACCTGCTCGTCGGCCGTGCCGTGCACGATCAGCACCGGCACGTTCACATCGCGAATCCAATATACCGGCGATCTGCGGACGTATTCCTCCGCCTGCTTGCGAGGGTGTCCGACGACGCGCTTCAGCATGCGCCGAAGATCGATCCTCTCTTCATAAGTATCGAACAGATCGCTGACGCCGCCCCACACGACGACAGGCCCGGCCCCGGCGCATTCCTTGGCGGCAAGCATCGCCATGATCGCGCCGCGGGAGAAGCCGATGAGCGGCACTTTGCCGGGACGCGTCTCAGGCAGCTGCTGCACGAGCGCGATGGCATGGCAGACGTCCAGCCGGTCCTCGCCGCCGAAATCCTCCCGCCCTTCGCCGCCCTCGTTGCCGCGGTAAAACGGGGCGAACACGACATACCCCCGCTTCGCGAGCGACAAAATACGCCGTTTGCGCACCATGCCGACCTTGCGGATGCCTCCGCGGCAATAGATGACGGCCGGAGCGGGCACAGCCGCCTCCGGCACGGCCAAATACCCTTTCACCCGCAGTCCTTGGCTCATATAAGTGAGCACGTGCAGGCCGATGCCTTTGACCGGAGAACGAAGCGCCTCCCGCTGCAGCAAGGTGCCGTCCGCTGCTGCAGGCGGCGATGGTGCGCCGCTGCCGCCTTCTTGTTCCACTATCAACGAACTTCTCGCCTCCTTAAGGCGCCTCTTGCCGGCGCAGCTTGGATGCTTTTGACAGCGGCGCGCCAACAAGGGTACACTGGAACTATTATGACCTGAAAGGGGGCCTGGCTATGAACGCCGCATTCAAGGAAAGCTTCGCAGCGCTGGTCGAAAAATACGCCGAGCTGCTGACGGGAGACGCCTCCCCGGAAATGAGCGAGAAAATCAAGTACTGGGCGATCTATAACCATATCCACAAAACGATGCCTGCGCTGTCTTCCCACTGGGGCGCAGCGCACCCGGAGGCGAAGGCAGAGGTGCGCAAGCTGTTCGAAGAGGTGCGCGACTTGAACCGGAAGCTGCGGGAGCAGCGCGAGCCGTCCCAAAGCGACAGCTAAAGCCGGGGCCCGCTCATTTCTGATTCAGCACCTTCATCGCGATCCGGTCGAACAGGCGCGGCGCAAGCTGATACAGCTTGACTCCGGCGGCAGCCATGAACGGCAGATTGATCTCCGGAATGCGCCGCTCGATCGCCTCCAGCGCCTTGGCCGCGACTTTTTCCGGCTTCAGCATGAACCATCGCACATTATTGACATAGCGGCCCGACGGGTCCGCCCGTTCGAAGAACGGCGTGTCGATCGGTCCGGGATTGACGGCCGACAAATAGACGCCCGTTCCGGCCAATTCCTGACGCAGGCAGTTGGTAAAGCCGAGCACCGCATGCTTCGTTGCCGAATAGCCGGTCGATTTGGCAGAGCCGATCTTGCCGGCCATCGAAGCGATATTGACGATATGCCCCGAGCCCTGCTCCAGCATGTGCGGCAGAACCGCTTTGGTACAGCGCACCATGCCCATATAGTTGATGTCCATCATATCGGCGATCGTCTCGATGGAGGTGTCGACGAACCGTTCGAACACGCCGTAGCCGGCATTGTTGATGAGAATATCGATTCGGCCGTACTGCCCGATCACCTTCCGCATCGTCTCCGACACCTGCTCGTTCGAAGCGACGTCGAGCGGATACACGGCATGAGGCCCGCGAATCGCCGCGGCCACCTCGCCCAGCTTGCGCTCAGAGCGCGCCGTCAGCACAGGCACCGCCCCCCGCTCCGCCAGCATTTGCGCCATCAGCGCGCCGATACCGCTCGAAGCCCCCGTAATCACGGCAATTTTCCCTTGAAATGACAAGCCAGCGGCCTCCCTTGCATGGATCGTTTGCGGCCCTCCCGCTTCGGCTGCCTTGTGCCCGAATGCACAAAAAAAGCAGCCAGGCCGCCAACCGGTCTCGTCCCGCGACGGCCTACTGCTATAAGCATACATGCATCCCCCGAATCAGGCAATCAGCACCTGAATGTCCAGCTCGCCGATGCCTTCCATGATCAGCGGAATAGTGAGCGCTTTCTTGGCTTGAAAGCCTGCCACGGCCGCGGAATGAAGCAGCTTCGGCGGCGTAATGTCGACGCGCACACCCTGATTGAACAGCATCGTGCTGGCGTTGCCACTGATCATGTTGCCGAGCTCGGAAATCGCGCTGCGGCTCATTTCGTCCAGCTCTGTAATCAGAAAGCCGCCCATCATCGCCGACACCATCTTCAGAGCTACTTCCTCATGCAGTCCGAAGACGATGTCTCCTTCCATCTGCCCCGTCATGCCGATCTGAATCCATATGTACTTCTCGATAAACTTGACGTCCTTGATGCCAAGTTGCCCGGTAGCCGGACGCACGTTGGCGACCTGCTCGATTACGGTCCTCGCCGCCTCCAAAAAGGGATTGATATACTCCGCCTTCATCTAATGACCGATCTCCCTTCGACAAAATGCCGTCACCCGATAGGACTGACTCTTATTCCATTATACCTATTTCTTTTTTGTTCGTATATAAAAAAGAGTCTTTTTTCCCAGATGAAAATGTGATTTTTTTCCTATCATTTCGATCATTCGGCATTTTGTCCGGGCGGAAGACTCGGATCGTACATCATGATCGCGTGATTTTCCGCCACGAACTGCTCGTCCAGCCAGCGTCCCTCCGCATCGTACCTGTTCCGGTACACGATATTGTGGCGCACGAAACCGCCCCACAGCTCGCGCGTCATCCAATGCTTTTTCTCGACGATCTCGTAGCGGCAAGCAGGCTCGGCATCCGATCGCCACTCTCCGCACAGGTCGGTATCGGTGAGGCGGACGCGGAGTTGGAAGACGGACTGGGTGTCGTTTTTGATTTGCAGATCGAGATAATTGTAAAAGCAGGTGGCGCCGGTGCCGAACGGCTGCGTCCGGCCCGCGTCGGGAAAGACGTCATAGCCGTGGCGGTAGCGCTCCGTTACGGTCAGCGGAGTGTGCAGCGTCATCCAGTAGATGAGATTCGACAGTTGGCAAAGGCCGCCTCCGACGCCTTCCGTCACCTTGCCCAGGTGGAGAATCATGCCCTCCACATAGCCTTTTCGCCGCGTCGGTTTGCCAATCGTCCGCCAATAGGAGAACGTCTCGCCCGGGTGAAGCATCAGCCCGTCGATGCGCGCGGCGGCCAGCCGCAGGTTGACGATTTTGTTATGCTGCAGCCGCATATCGACGCCGCTCAGCTGCCTAAGCAGCGGCGTGCGGTGCCGGAATACGGCATACGGCAGCACCTCGTCCGGCCGCCGCTGCACGGCATAGGCTCTTCGGTTGCGCAGCCACTCCAGCCTCCGGCGGGTGCGGTAATAGGCGATCCCCAGCATCAGCCGCAGAGGCGACCGCCTGATCGGCTTCGGGACACCTCCAGGAAAAGACGACATGTTCATCCCCTGTCTATCTTGAAAATTCGACGAATCCCTCCGGCGAATTTTTCAACACCGAAGGTGACGACCGATGACGACAGGAATCGCTCGTCATAGGCGTCTATTTTGAAAATTTGGCGGTATACGCCGACCCAACTTTTCAACACCGCAGGTGACGTCCGACGACGACAGGAAGCGATCGTCTAGGCGTCTCTCTCGATAAAAGTCTGCCGACGCCGCTGTCCTTTAAGCCGATCCATCCCCCAGCGGCAAAGGAGGAGCGTTTTCGTCTCCGCCGATCTTCGGGCCGGAACATAACGTCCGTCCTCCGAGACGGATTTCGCCCCGGCGCACCGGCGTTAAAACCGCCGCAAAAAATCGACGATGGTCATTAGCCCTTTATCGAAATTCTCCAAATGAAAATGCTCGTTTGGCGCATGCAAATTTTCAGTCGGCAGGCCGAAGCCCATCAGCACAACCGGCGCGGACAGCAAGCGGGAGAACGCCTCCACGATCGGAATCGAACCGCCGTCGCGCGTAAATACCGGCCGGGCCCCATACACGGCCTCGTAGGCGTCCGCCGCCTGCCGCAGCAGCGGATGAGCCGTGTCGATGGTGTACGGCCGCCCTTTTTCCCGCTGGGCGACGGTCACTTTCGCCCCGGCCGGGGCATGCGAGCAAAGATGCCGCTCGATCTTGTCGAGAATGTCCTGCGGGTCCTGGGTGCCGACGAGCCGGCATGTGATCTTCGCGTGCGCCTCGCAAGGGATGACCGTCTTCGTGCCTTCGCCCTGAAAACCGCCGTACATGCCGTTAATTTCCAGGGTCGGTCTTGCTCCCACCCGCTCCGCGAATGTATAGCCCGCTTCGCCGAAGAGAGCATCTAGCTCAAGCGACTGCCGCAGCTTCTCCTCATCGATTCCTTTCTTCGCAAACTCCGCCCGCATCTCCTCCGTCAGCTCGGGCACGCCGTCGTAGAAACCTTCCACCGCTACCCGCCCTTCGCTGTCGTGCAGCGAATCGAGCAGCGAGACAAGCGCGTGCAGCGCGTTCGGCACTCCCCCGCCGTAAGTGCCCGAATGGAGATCGGTGCTCGCCGTCCGAACCGTAAGCTCCAGCGAGCATAAGCCGCGCAGGCCGGTGCAGATGGCCGGCCGGCCTGGCGCCAGCAGCTCCGTGTCGGAAATCAGCACGGCGTCGGCCGCCAGCTTGTCCCGGTTCGCTTCCAGGAACGGATGCAAATGCTCGCTGGCGATCTCCTCCTCCCCTTCGACGCAAAACTTGACGTTGACCGGAAGCGTCCCTTCCTCGCGCAGCATCGCCTCCAGCGCCTTGACGTGCAGAAACAGCTGCCCCTTGTCGTCCGTTGCGCCTCTGGCATACAGCTTATTGTCCCGGATTTCCGGCTCGAACGGCGGCGACTGCCACAGGTGGAGCGGATCGACCGGCTGCACGTCGTAATGGCCGTAGATCAGCACGGTCGGCTTGCCGGGCGCGTGCAAGTAATCGGCATAGACGATCGGATGTCCGGCCGTCGGATGAATTTCCACATGCTCAAGGCCGGCCCGCTTCAGCGACTCTGCCAGCCACTCCGCGGCGCGGCGCACATCTTCCTTATGCGCCGATTCGGCGGACACGCTCGGAATGGACAACCACTCCTTCAGCTCGCTCAAGTGCGCATCCCGATTCCGCGCAAAATAATCCGCATAACTTACCATATTAACCCCGTACCTCCTCCAACATTTGGCATTATCCAATGACCCGATTATACCACGAACCGGGTGCCAAGCTGCAAATCAGCCAGGCTGCCGACTTTATGTTACAATAAGATACGGTCGAAAGCGTGGAGTTGGAGAAGAAGCGCGGAGTGACATATTATGAGGTCGACATTGAGCAAAACAACCGCGATGATGACGTTCATATCGATGCATACAGCGGCAAGACGCTAAAAACGGTGCCGGACGATGACGACGACCGCGGCGGTATCCGAAACAGCAGCGCTGCATCGTCTTCCGCGAGCCGGACGGAGGCCGGTCATCGCGGAGCCGACGGCAGCGGCACAACGAGCGGCCGTTCTGCATCGATGATCACCGCCGAAGAAGCCGGACGAATCGCGGCAGCCTACGCAGGCGGCACGGTGGTCGAGATCGAAAGGGAGAGCAAATGACGGCGTGCGCCTTTGCGAGGTCAAGCTGAAAACAAGCGGAGCAATAGCGGAAGTCGACGTTCACGCCTATGCTGGCCAGGTTCTTTCGCTCGACACCGATGACTTCGATGACTTCGATGACAACGACGAGCATGACGACGACGAGCATGACGACGATCTCGACAAAAACAGACTGCTTGCATACGCCGCATCACTTCCGCGAAAACAAAACCTCTCGTCACACCGATGAGAGGTTTTTTGCATAATATACTTCGCTATCCATATATACAAATTCCCCCGCCGCCCGGCTAATCATCCCGCACAGCCTATCGGATAGCCGTTTTGAATAGAGGACGATTCGTTTCGTTATTAACAGACACCGCAGGCCGCACTGGCTCCGACATGCGTATGTCCGTTAAACGCTAAAAATAAACGTTCGAGGCCATAGCCTTAAGCAACATCAACGGGAGCAAAAAGCGAGCCTTCTGGCGTCCCTGAATCACAATTTCATCTCTAACGCAAGTGACAAACGCTATTTTGCTGAAAGGTACCCTCTTTAAAATGTAACGCAACTGGGGAGCGCTATTTTGTAAAAAAGCTGAATTTGGTGGCCCAAAATGCGAAATAAGGCTGCTCACTTGCGTTACAATTTCAAATCGATGGTTTCGAGTAAAATAAGCTCTGTGGCTTGCGTTAGCTTAAGGTCTGCTCGGCAGTGCCCGGCAAAACGTGAGCCCACGGCTAGCAAAACGAGGCTTGCTGGCGCGAGGCTAGCAAAGCGAGCAAACCATTCCCGGCAGCTCGGGTCCGCCGGTCCGCCGATGGCAAGTGCCGACGACCTCCCTTTGCAGAGAAAGTAACGCAAGCACTCCGTCTTGGCAGCGACCCAGAAGCGAGCCGTTAAGAAAAACGCCTATCGATGTCCTTTCGAGAATGTGCGACCGCGGATACTCGGCCGGCGGACCCGAACTCCGCGTGATGTTCGAGACGGGATAAGCAGTTGCGCACATGCAATTCCGCGTTAGCGCTGCCCTTCCCCTGGCACACCCGGGCATATGAGGCGGTCCGCTCCCCGATAACGGTTACAAATTCCTCCCCGGGCACATGAGGCTACGAATCCTGCAAAAAATGCAACATTTTCCGTATCTTTCGTGCTAGAGGTAGGAGAAAGTTGTATTTTGTGCAACAATTTAGGTCAAATTGGCCTCAAATCGAGGAACATCGCCCAAATTGTTGCACTTTCTACAACATTGAACCGCGAATGCGGTTGATCCCCCCGTTTTTGTTGTACAAAATACAACATTTGCTGACTCTCCCCGAAAATTCAGCAGCATCCGCACGCTGATTTTGAGATGACGACCGATCACGCAAGGAAAATCGCTCGTCATTGGCGACTCTCCCAGCGGAATCCGCCTCGTATCCGGCAGGATGCTTTTGGCGCCTGCTCGATCCACCGATGGGAGCCCGCGGGAGCGGCTTGACAGTGCACGGCGGATGGGGTACGGGATCTAGCCCTAGCCCGGGGTACAAGCCCCCAGCCTGCGTACGGGGCCCGACACGGGACTCGGAACCCCGCCTGTATACGGGACCGACATGGGGCTCGGTACCCCACCGGGACACGGGGCCCAACCTGGCTCGGTACCCCACCGGGACACGGGGCCCCGCCTGCGCCCGGGACCCCGCCGGGGCTCGGGGCTCCGCCTGCGCCCGGAATCCCGCCTGCG
>NZ_KB905549.1:156499-250130 GCF_000380965.1 Paenibacillus ginsengihumi DSM 21568
CCGCCTGCGCCCGGAATCCCGCCTGCGTACGGGGCTCCGCCTGCGCTCGGGACCTTGCCTGCGCCCGGGATCCCACCGGGGCCCAAGGACACAGCCCTATTTCGCGCTGGACGCCTGTGGCCAGGCCCGTATGCCTATTGGAAGCGCGGCTGCCTTATTCCAAGCCCAAACGCACGAACTGTTCGGCGGGGGCCGATTCCGCCCGCATCGCTTCCTTCAATCTTGCGGCATAGAACGCTTCGAGCTCGGCATTCCTTATAGGGGCGAGCTGATCGTAGTCTTCCCTGATGTTGAACAGCAGCGACTCGCGGGCGTGCTTCAGCTGCATGAACGGACGGCCCTCCTGGCTGTACGGAAAACGGAACACCGGATAGTTCGTATAAGACAAAAAACGGCCGGTTTCGATGCGCGCGGGATCTCCGGTCCCGTAATAGCTTCTGAACGTGGTCGGCATCGCCGTATAGGCATAGCACGGCACGTTATCTTCTCTGACCGGCGCCCGCATATACGTATGCTCGCCGTCCGTCAAGTTGACCGTCAGTCCGAACATCCCGTACAACGCATAGTCCCGCAGCTTCTCCTGCGACCCGTCGATCAGGCGCAGCAGCGACTGGCCGCGCACCGTCTCGGGAATGGGGATGTCGAAGAAATCAAGCACGGTCGGCATCAGATCGATGTTTTGCGTCAGCGCTGCAATCCGCCGGCCGGAAGCGCGCATGCCCGGCACATGG
The DNA here is from genome assembly GCF_000380965.1 of Paenibacillus ginsengihumi DSM 21568. Taxonomy (GTDB): domain Bacteria; phylum Bacillota; class Bacilli; order Paenibacillales; family NBRC-103111; genus Paenibacillus_G; species Paenibacillus_G ginsengihumi. The sequence continues at coordinate 157,231 of NZ_KB905549.1, forward strand.
ATCAGGAGCGGCAGATGGGCAAGCTCGTTGTATACGTGCATGAAGTTTTTCCCGGTCAGCTCATGCTCGCCCAGCAGCAGCCCGTGGTCGGTCGTGAAAATGACCAAAGTATCGTCCCACAGCTCCAGCCTGTCCATCGTGTCCAGCAGCTTGCCGAGCCAATGGTCGATCATCGTGAGATTGGCCGCGTACCGTTTGCGCAAATGTCGGATAGCTTCCGGCGGCTCCATGACTTTGTCGTACCAGGGCCAATTAAAGCGCGGCCCCTCGTAATCGTCGCCATAGAGCTCCAGATAGCGCTGCGGCGCATCGAACGGTTCATGCGGGTCGAACGCTTCCACCATCAGAAAAAATCGGTCGGCATCGCGGTTGTCCTCCAACCATCTGCAGGCGGCCTGCATCGTTTGCGGCCCCGGGTAATCCGTTTCCGCCACGATCGCGCGGCGGTTTTTTTCGTACTGCGGACGGGTCTGACCAAGAAGCTTCGGCGGCATTTGCGGGGGACACACCCTGGATACCCACGGGTCGTTCTCCTGTCCCCGATGGAAATCCCATGTATCGAACGTTTGGCAATAGTTCTCGCCGCCTGTCGCGAAGTAATGATAGTGGTCAGTCACCATATGCGAAAATACGCCGTGCGACTTCAGCGTTTGCGTCAGCGTCCGGTCGAACGGCTCCATGCCTCCCCAGCCTCGCTCCAGAAAATCGAGCCGCCCCGTCAGCAAATCTCTGCGGGCCGGCATGCAGGGAAGCGACCCTGCCCAATGCTGGTCGAACACTACGGATTTCTTCGCCAGTCTTGAGATATTCGGCGTCTTCACCCAGGTTTGCCCGTTATAGGCCTGCAGCATCCTGCGATTCAAGGTATCGAGCAAAATGACGATCGCTTTCATCGGCGTCATCCTTTCAAATTTGAAGCAGTTTGATGCTCATGAGGAGGCTACTTGTCGATCATGAAGCTGCCCAATGATCTAAGGCTACTCGTTGATCATGAAGCTGCCCAATGATCATAAGGCTACTCGTGGATCATAAAGCTGTTCAATGCTCATGCAGCTACTCGTGGATCATAAAGCTGCTCAACGATCATGAGGCTATTCGTTGGATCATAAAGCTGTTCAATGCTCATGCAGCTACTCGTGGATCATAAAGCTGCTCAACGATCATGAGGCTATTCGTTGATCATAAAGCTGTTCAATGCTCATCAAGCTATTCGATGCTCGGAAGCCGCGTCGCTTCCGGCGGCACTGCCCATCGTTCGGGCTCGGGAACGTCGACGACGCTTCCCCATTTGCCTAGCAGCGCATAATGCTCCGCCAGCTCCTCGTGCCTCTCAATGATCGTTTCGATATCCCAGGTTTGCCGCAGATGCTCCTGAAACGAACGCGCGACGCCGGGCTGCTCGGCATGAACGTTGCGCAGCTCCAGCGGGTCCTCCTCCAGGTCGAACAGCTGGTTGAACGCTTCGTGGAAGGCGTAGGCCGCATACTTCCACTTGCCCTTGCGCAGCATGCGGCACGGAATCGTCCGGCCCTCGTATCGGTATACGGTTTCGCTTACGATCATGCGGTCGAGGTCTTCTTCCCCGCCGGCAATCTGCTTCGCGATACTTTGGCCGTCGAGTCTCGGCGGAAGTGCGCTGGCCCCGATCAGCTCGCACAGCGTAGGGCCTACGTCCATAATGCTGACAGGCTGCGATAGCGCGCGGCCCGGCGCTACCCCGTCACCTGCGAAGATCATCGGAATCTTCGCGGAGCCTTCGTAGAAGGTGCGCTTCCCAAGCAGCCCATGCTCCCCGGCCTGTTCGCCGTGATCGGACAAGTAGAGGAACACCCCCTTGCGCCCCTGCCGCTTCAGGTAATCGTTCCAGGCCGCGCGGACTTCGCCGACATGCCCGTCGATCGTCTCGATCATCCCGAAGTAGGCCGCCCGAACCTTGCGCAATATCTCCTCGTTCAGCGACTCCTGGCGCAGCGCGGCGAGCATCCGGTTGGCGCTCTCCTCGCGGAATGACGCCGGGATATCCACCCGCTCCTTGTAATAAGCGTATCGTTCCGGCGGAGCGACGAACGTATGGTGGGGGCCATACGTTCCAACGACGATGCACTGCGGCTTGTCATGGTCCCGGCTCAAGTAATCCAGAGCGGCCCGAACGACGGCTTTGTCGTATTCCAGCACGGGCGAGGTGCCCCCGCCGACCACCTTCAAGCTCTGATTCGCCATCGTTCCCGCATAAGGGCCCAGATCGGTTCTTGCCTTGCCGTACCGGCCCCAGAACAGCGGCGTCATCTCCCCCATAATCCGCTTGGTGAAGCCGTGGCGCTGATCCTCGCCCAGGAAGTGCATGCGCCCGCACAGAACAGTCTCGTATCCTTCGGCCGCAATGCTGTGCAGGAAGGTCGTCTGGGCGCTGCCCAGAGCGCCCTCGTTCGTATAAATTCCCGTTTTTTCGGGCAATTGGCCCGTGAGCATCGATACTCTCGCCGGCACGCATTGAGGCGCCGCCGTATAAGCGCAGCGCATCGCCGTCCCTTCGGCTGCCAGCCGGTCCAGATGCGGGGTGCGCACGATGCCGTGCCCCGCATAGCCTGTATAATTCGCGTGATGCTGGTCTGACAAAAATACCAGAATATCCGGCCTGCTCACCTTGATCGCCCCCCCTTGTTACTCTTGCACCAACTTGCTACCCTTTCACCGACTTGCTACCCTTTCACCGACTTGCTACCCTTTCACCGACTTGTTACTCTTGCACCGACTTGTTACCCTTTCACCGAGCCTAACATCATGCCCTTGTTAAAATGCTTCTGCAGGAACGGATAGACGACGAGCAGCGGCAGCGCCGTAATGATGACCGCCGCCATCTTGACCGCCGGCGTATATTGGAAGGCTCCCGCCTGCTCCTCCATTCCGGATGAGGAGACGACCAGCATCTGGCGCAAATACACTTGAAGCGGCCAGTCGGCAGAATTGTTGATGAACAGAATGGCGTAAAAATAAGTGTTCCAGTTAAATACTGCATAGAACAGCGTAAAGGTCGCGATCGAAGGCATGGACAGCGGGATGATGATTCGCCAAAACAGCCTGAGCTCCGAACAGCCGTCGATGCGCGCCGCTTCCTCCAGCTCGCTGGGGATCGTTTGAAAGAAGCTGCGCATGACGATCAGGTTAAAGGGAGCGATCGCCGAATTCAGATACAACGCCCAGTAGCTGTTGATCAGGCCCAACTCCCGGATCACCAGATAGGTCGGAATAATGCCGCCGGAGAAGATCATCGTGAACAGGACCATGAAGTTGAGCACGCGGCGGCCCTTCAGCCATGTTTTGGACAATCCGTAAGCCATCAAGCTGGTCAATACAATGTTAATTGCGGTTCCGCAAACGGTAATGACAACGGAGTTATTGAAAGAGGTAAGAAAGTTGTCATTGCTCAGCAAATAACCGTAGGCCTCGATCGTCCATTCCTTGGGAAAGAGGAAGAAGCCGCGATTGAGAATTTCGTGCTCTGTCGCAAACGAGCTGGACACGACATAAATGAACGGGCCGAGCAAGCAAACCAGCGCTGCAAGCAAGAACAAGTAAATCGATCCGGTAAACAGGGGATCTTTTCCACGCGAGTCGTAGCTGATTTTCATGTTAGTAAACCCCCTCTTCGCCAAATTTCTTGGACAATCGGTTCGCAAAGACAATCAGGATCAGCCCTACGGCCGACTTGAACAATCCGACAGCCGTGGTGTAGCTGAACTCGCCCTGCAGCACGCCTGTTCGGTATACGTACGTATCGAACACATCCGAAACCGACAGGTTCAAAGGATTTTGCATGAGATAAATATGCTCGAAGCCGATATCCATCACATGGCCCAGTCTTAGAATAAACAGAATCACGATGACCGATCTTAAAGCCGGCAAGGTGACGTGCCACAGCTGCTTCCAGCGGTTCGCCCCGTCGACGACGGCCGCTTCGTACAAGGTCGGGTCAATGGACGCCAGCGCCGCCAGGAAAATGATCGCGTTCCAGCCGGCTTCCTTCCAGATGTTCTGAATCAAATACGTCGCCCGGAAATAGTCCGGGTTCGTCATAATTTCCAAAGGCGGCATGTCGGCATTTATGAGCGCTTTGTTGATCGCGCCATCCTGCGTGGAGAAGAGGATGACCGTGATCCCTACCACGACGACCCACGACAGAAAGTGCGGCATATAAATGACCGTCTGGACCGTCTTGCGGAACCATTGCAGCCTAACTTCGTTCAACACGACAGCGATCAGAACCGGCGCCGGGAAAAACAGGAATAAGTTTAAAGCGCTTAAAATCATCGTATTTTTGAACAGACCCCAAAAGTCGGGCTCTCCGAACAGCCGGGCAAAATGCGCGAACCCGACCCATTCGCTGTTCAGGAATCCGCCGAACGGGCTGTAATCCTGAAACGCAATCAGAACCCCGCCCATCGGGATATAACGGAAAATAAGGAAAAACAAAAATCCCGGCAGGATCATGAGATAGAGCGGAAGCCCTCTTCTCCATTCCTTCCGCGCGCTTCTCTTGAGCCCGCTTGCCTGCTTCCTGCCCAGTTGTACACTTGCTTCAGGCCGCATCGTCGCTCCCCCTGTATCGTTGAGTATGGTGATGGCTTTATCATAATCGCTGCGCTTTTTGGTGTCGTTATCCGATATTCTGATTTGCAATACAAAAGCGGGCGGTCGTCTCCTCGCTGTCCTCGTACCCGATCCGGACCGCTTTGGCGCGGATCGTTACCGAACCGGAACGAAGCATAATCGGACCGGTGTACAGCCTCCAATGCGGTGCGGGGCCTTCCTCCGTCGTGTAGGCGAGCGAGGCGCCCTGCGTCGCGGAATGCAGAAGAATGGCGGTCGGCTCTGCAAAAACGCCCTCGTTCTGCGGCGTAATTCCGTGGCAGACGCTGTTGATGGGCACGAAGATCGGCGCTGCCGTCTTTGGCTGCTTCCCGCCCGGCCACATCTGCAGGGTCATCTGCGCTTCCGGCACGTCGCCCCATACGTCGTATTTGGCCCGCCACTCGTCCAGCGCGCCGCGAAGCCGCTCCAGCGTCTCCCGGTAACGGGGATCGGCGGCCAAATTACGCGTTTCATAAGGATCGCTGTCGCAATCGTACAGCTCTTCCGCCGGACGCCGCGTATGCATGAGCAGCCGCTCCTCCCCTTCAAGCTGCCCTGACAGCTCCAATCGCCACAGCTCCTGAAACATCGGATGGTTGTGGCTGAATTTGATCCACTGCAAGTAAGGCTTTTCCGGATAATAATTCCGAATATATTTAAAGCGCTTGTCCCTTACGGCCCTGACCATATCGTAAGACTCGTCGTACCGGTCGCGAGTAGCGAAGATGCATTCCCTGGGCTTCGCCTTCTCACCGAGGAATGGCTGGCCTTGCAGATGGCACGGCAGGATCGCTCCGGTTAACGACAGCACCGTGGGAGCAAGGTCGATCAGGCTGACCAGCTCATCGCTGACTTGCCCCGGCGGCACAAGTCCCGGCGCACGGACGATCAGCGGGACGCGAATGCCGGCGTCGTAAGGCCAGCGTTTGGCGCGCGGCAACCCTTCGCCGTGGTCGCTCCACAGGAAGACGATCGTATTCTCTGCCTCCCCGTCCTCCTCCAGCTCGCGCAGCAGCTTGCCGACGAAAGCGTCGGCCTCGGCGATCAGATCGTAATATTTGGCGAGCGATTCCCGCGACTTCGGCGTGTCCGGAATGTAGGGAGGAAGCTGCACGCGGTCCGGATCGGTACCCCTTGCGACATCGCCGGCTTGCTCCGGGAAGGTGTGCTTGCGGATCATATCGCCCCACATGGCGCTTTCATGCGTCAGCATATGATTGAATACGGCAAAAAAAGGCTGGCCCGGCCGGCGGTGCCGCCAGTGCGCGTCCCGGCCGTCTTCGTCCCACGCCGTGAGCGGAGAAGCGAATTGATAATCGGTTTTGAAATTGTTCGTGCAATAATAGCCTTCCGCGCGCAAATATTCCGGGAATGCCTTGACATAAGCGGGAGGAACGGCGGCATAAGGCGTCGGCAACTCCGGCGTATAAGGATTGACGTGCTCTGTCCGCATATGGTGCGCTCCGATGGCCGTCGGATACATGCCTGTAATGATCGCCGATCGGCTTGGGGAGCACACGCCGGCCACCGCGAACGCATTGCGGTAGAGCCGGCCCTCCGCGGCCAGGCGATCGATATTCGGCGTTCGCGCGAGCGGGTCTCCGTAGCAGCCGAATCGCGGGCTCGTATCCTCCAGCGAAATCCACAAGATGTTAGGCTTCTGCAATGACGATTGCATTCGCAGCTCATTCCTTTCCAATATCAAATAAAAATCCCCCTTCAAGCATCACTCGCAGCTCCGGCGCCAGGCCCGTGACATCTTGAAGGAGGATTCAACTAAAAAGCTACTGTGTCCTGGAGGCGTTGATTTCTTCGATAATTTGCTCTCCGCCTCCTGCGAGCCAATCTGCCGAAGCCTTCTCGATGGTCTCGACCGGCTGCTGTCCCATAATGATTTTGGTTACTGCCTCCATGAACTTGCCGTTCAAGGTGGCCCCTCTTTTGTTCAGCGTATCGGATTCCAGCCCTGCGGCAGGATTGCTCCACTTATGCTTCTCGTTGGCGGCAAACATACTGCGGATTCTTTCGTGCTTCTCCGGCTCCTCCCACTTGTACATTTGAATGCCGGGATCGAACGGACGATACGCCCAGTTATTGATCAGATTTTGCCTGTCTTTGTCTGCCGCTTCGAGCTTCTCGTATTTGTCTTCGGAAATTTTCTTGTAATGCACACCTTCGATTCCATGCTTGATGAAATCCGAGCCTTCCGGAGACAGGAAATAATCGAGCATCTTCAAGATGCGCTGCTGCTTGTTCTCGTCGATATGCTTGTTGATGGCGACCTTATCGAGCGAGGCGAGCGTCCATGTCCCCGTGAGGCCGGTCGGTCCTTTCGGCGGCTCGATCGGCGTCACCACGGCATTCGGCGCCAGCTGGGTCACCTTGTTGATCGATTCGTCCCATTGGTTCGGGTTCAGATAAGAAATCCCGATTTTATTGCCTTCAAACTTCTCGATGACGGCCCTCACCTTGTTAACGGCAAAATCTTTATCCAGAGCGCCTTCGGTATACGCCTTGTTCATGTAGGTCAGGAAGTTCTTCCACTCTTCCACCTGGGTCTGGTAAGGCATCAATTTGCCGTCTTTCTCGATCCATTCGTTCCCCAGACCGAAGCCGGCCATGATGTGCTCGGCTTCCATAATCTTGTGGGTTGCCGGATCGATGTAGAAGGATATTCCGGTCGTATCGTGCTGGCCGTTGCCGTCCGGGTCCTGGGTCGCGAACGCTTTGGCCACCTCGAGCAGCTCATCCAGCGTCGTCGGTACCTGCAGATTAAGCTTCTTCAGCCAATCCTCGCGAATCGACAAGCTGTCTCTCGCTTCCGTAAGATAGAACGGCAAGCCGTAAATGTGTCCCTCGGGATTCAATTTCTCCAGCTGCTCCTTGGGAATCGCCGCCAAATTCGGATACTGCGCCAGCGAAGGCTGCAGATCAAGGAACAGTCCTTGCTTCTTCCACTTGTTGAATTCATTGTAGGACACAAAGAAGATGTCCGGGAAATCGTTCGAAGCCGCCATGACGTTCAGCTTCTCCTGATAATTCGCCGCAGGAACCCATTGAATTTTCAAATCGATATTAAATTTCTCGTTCAAGGCTTGAATCATCGGATGCTTCTCCGGCCATCCGCCGCCCTGGAAGGCGCGAACCATCCACGTAATCTCCAGCTTTTCGCTCATGTCGCCAGCCGCCGCCGGGTTTTCCGCCGTCTTGCCGCTGCTTGCTTGGTTCGAGCAGCCGAAGGCGATGCTCAGCGGCAGAAGCAGCGAAATGCCTGCAAATAGTATTTTTTTCATCGATGAACCCCTTTCTCGTTTGACGTTACAACGCTTATTATACTGAGACTGACTGAGAGCGCTTTACACAATTCTCTGATTTTTTATCTTTCCCTATGATTCCTCATGCGTTCTTATCGGGATTCGTATAGAGACAATCGTTCCCCGGTCATGAAAGGAGGAAATGCGCACCCCGTAGCCTTCGCCGTATTTTAACAGCAGCCGGGCATGCACGTTGGCGATGCCGAGCGAATCCGATTGCACATATTCATGGAGGTTGCCGTCGGCAACGATGCGTTCCAGCCGGGCGAAAATTTCCGACTGCTTCGCCTCCGCCATGCCGTCGCCGTTATCGACAATTTCGATCACCAGATCGCTGCCGTCGTCGAAAGCGCTGACGATGATCGCCGCCTGACCGCCACTTGGCTCCACGGCGTACTTCACCGCATTTTCGACAATGGGCTGCAGCGTCAGCTTGATCAGCAGGCAGCGATGGAACTTGGGATCGACGGCGATGCGGCTTTGGAATTTCGGAAAGCGAATATGCGTAATTTCAAGATATTTCTCGAGCACGGCCAGCTCCTCTTTCAGCGTAACCTCTTTATCCGAAATTTTGGCCGTATAGCGGTATACATCCGCCAAATTGGCGGCCATGCTGACGACAAGCTCGTCGTTGTTGATGAGCGCGATGCTTTTGATGACGTCCAATGTATTGTAGAGCAGGTGGGGATTGATTTGATTTTGCAGCGCCTGAATATACGCCTCCCGTTGGCGCAGGCGTCCCTGCAGCTCCTCCAGCTTCAGGTTAGCAATGGTGTTTATCTGCTCGTCCAATTGCTCGACCATCTTGTTAAAGCTGTAGTTCAGCTTCATGAATTCGTTGCGCCCTGGATGATATTCCGCGCGGGTCTGGTAATTCCCTTGAAAGACCAGGTCCATCTTCCGCTTGAGATGCAGCACCGGACGGGTAAACAGGCTGGATGTCAGCGGAACGAGAAAAATCACCATCGCGGCGATGAGCAGGAACGACAGGATGGTCGCGTTTCGCGCGGCGTAAAATCCGCTGGCCATCTCGTCGAACGGGACGATGGCCACGATCTTCCAGCCCGACAGCTTCAGGCTGCTGACGGACATTAGTACGTCCGTGCCGTTGTACGGCTGCTGGCTGACGCCGCCGACCGCCGGCATGCGCAGCGCCCGCAGCGGGGTATCCGCCAGCTTGCGGCCGCGCCACTCCTTCTCGGGATGATAGACGATCGTATCGTCCTCCGAGACCATCATGAAATGGCCCGTCTGCCCCAGCTTCGAGCGCTCGAAGATCGCTTCGATTTCGGTCAGGTTAAAGTCAATGACGATGGAACCGAGCGGCTTCAAGGTCCCTGTGCTGTATACCGGATTGATAATCGTGATCACCGACATGCCGAGAATTTGCGGGTAGGTGATATCGTGCGTCGGGATGAGAACGCGCTCTTCGGCAAAAGGCACCTCGTACCAAGGCTCCTTCCGGGCGTCGATCGAACTGAAATAAGAGCTGCGCATCGCCAGCACTCTCCCGTCCAGCGACTTCATAAACATACCTTGGATTTCGCTGTAATTTAAGGCGACATACCGGCTGAGCTGGGATTGAATTTCGTCGATCTCGAAGCTGGAGAGCGGCTCGCCTTCATACCATCGCTGAAACAGCTGCGTATTCGTAAACGTCTTCGTCGATTTGGACAGCTGATCCAAATAAAACTCCATATGATGATTCAAGCGCTCGGTCGCCTCTTCCGTGACCGTATGGAAATCCTGCCTGACGGCATTGCTGTAATTGTAGTGCGAGAAGATGCCCATCAGAATGACGGAAACGAGGCATATCGCCATAAACAAGGCGACCATGCTCACTTTGATCGAGAACCGCATCCAAAATCGTCTCATACGCCCATCCCTTTGCGATATTCATTCGGCGACCAGCCGGTTACATTTTTGAATACGCGGTTAAAATAAGGAACAGAGGAAAATCCGACGATCTCTGCCACCTGATAAATTTTCAGATCCGGTTCGAGCAGCAGCTCCTTCGCTTTTTGAATCCGGATCTGGTTCAAATAGTTGATGAAGGAATCGTTCGTATGCTGCTTGAACAGCGCGCTGAAATGCGAGACGCTCAGGCCCACGTATTCGGCGATGTGCGACAGGCTGATCTCCTGCATGTAGTTCTTCTCCGCATAATCGCACGCTTTCTTGACGACAAGACGAACAGGCCTCTTATCCTGGGTTTGACTGAGCTGGCACCACTGCTCTGTTAGCTGCTGAATATGCCGTTTCAACGATTCTTCGCTTTCGTCCGCCACCAAAGCTTTTTTATAATCCGGGTAGTGGAACTCCAGCAAATCGCTTATTTTGCCGGCCAGAATGCGAAGCAGACCGATTTTGGAGCCCGGATGGCTCTTCCGGTTCGCCACAATCGATTTCAGCAGACTCGACAGCTCCGCGTGCAGCCGGTCCACGTCCATCTCCTGAATATGATTCATAAAGGCTTGAATCGCCATCAACTGCTCGTGAACGGGAGATAGCATCTCGAGCCGATAGATCGACCGTTCTAACGCTTCCTTCAGCATTTCCTGGCGAACGGGCTTCAGCACATACTCGGAAACCCCGTAGCGAATGCCCTGCTGCGCATAGGCGAAATTGTCGTAACCGCTAACAATAATGCTGACGATCGGAAATTTGATGTCATCGATCTGCTTCAGCAAGGACAGTCCGTCCAGCTTGGGCATCATGATATCCGTAATCAAGACCGTCGGGCACAGCTCCTGAATCAGATTCCAGGCTTCCATGCCGTTATTGGCTTCTCCCACTACTTTAAATCCGCCGCCAATTCGCTCTATCATTTCAACGATACCCCCGCGGACCCAATGTTCATCTTCCGCCACAAGGACATGGTACATTGTAAGCGCCTCCCATTTTGTCGTATAAAGTAGGTTTTGCTCGAATTTTGTCACATATAATTATTCTGGCTCGATTCGAATTCTCCTTTAATGCGCATACCGGAACTTCCTGCCTGGAGAGCGGAAAGGGTATGGACGGCCTGGTAATGCTTCCACCCCATACCCTTTCCCTGCAAGACATGTTCCAGCCATACAAAAAGGAGGCGACCGGTCGCCCCCCGCGTTTCACAAGCTTTTCCAATTGCTCTTCGGGTCCTGAATGGCCGGCCGCGTCAGTCCGCCGGTCTCGTCCCACCACGCTTTGACCGTTCGGTGCAAGCGCAGCCGCGTCTCGTTCAGCTCGGGACGGCCGGCTACGTTCTCGATCTCGTCAGGGTCCTCTTGAAGGTTATACATCTCCTCCAGATCGTCGTCCAAATAATACACATATTTCCATTCCTTCGTCTGGATGCCGATCATCGGATGATGTCCCCAGTAAGCCTTGTAATGCTCGAAGAACACATGCTCGTCCTGCGGCGGCTCCGATCTTTCCAGCACGGGCAGCAAAGAGCCTCCTTCGCATTCCTCGGGCACCGCGATCCCGGCGGCATCCAGCAGCGTCCCCGGAATCGCGGCCGTAGAGACGAGGTCGGGAATGACCTTCCGCTTCGGCTCGGCGCCCGGGACATACAGGATCAGCGGAACATTATAGAGCTCCTTATACGGGAGAACCCCTTTCAGCCGCAGCCGGTGAGCTCCCTGCATGTCCCCGTGATCGCTGGTAAACAGAATCGCCGTATTGTCAAGCAGCTTCCTCGCTTCCAGCTTATCCATGATGCGGCCCAAATACGCATCCACAAGCGCCAGCATCGCTCTGTACCGCTGCGCGTCGCGCCGCACCAGCTCTTCGCTGAGCAGCGATTCGCCTTTGGCCGAGCGCTCCCGCTGAAACGGCGGCTTGCCGGACAAGTCGTCCTTGTAGAAGCTGTCTGGCACAGGCATCTCCTCAAGCGGGAATTGCCCTGCATAGCGCTCAATAAGCTCAAAAGGGTGATCGACGGGCGAGTTCGGATGCGGCATATACCAGTTCAGCTTCATAAAGAACGGCTTGGCGCCGTCGTAATCGTCCAAATAATTTAACGCTTGCGCCGTCGTTCTGGCATCCTTGTAGCTGTGGAAGCGGGGATCGGGATTAGCCCCTGCCAGCTCCATCCCGTCCGTGCGGTAATCGGTGACCTGGAACTCGTGATCGGCCGGCGACAAGCCAAGATGCCACTTGCCGAAATACACCGTCTCATATCCCGCTTGATTAAACGGCTTGGCAATGCTCCATTCCTGCGGGTCCAGCACATGCCCGATCTGATATACTCCCACTTGGTGCGGAAACTTCCCGGTCATCCAGGTGGCGCGGGACGGCGAACATTGCGCCGATGTGCTGATCGCTCCCGTAAATCGCACGGATCGCTCCGCCAGCCTGTCGAGATTCGGCGTCACGTAGCTCGGGTCTGCGCAGCCCATGGCGCTTGCCTGCTGCTGGTCCGTCGAAATCATGATCACGTTCTTCATACTTAAGCACCTCGGCTTCACGCTGTTTTCTTTCACTTTAAACCAAGGCGCCGGGCATGTCCTTCTACAAATCGCTGTTTTCTTATCCAAACCTGCCGTTACTTCCCCGACGGGCGAAAATGGTATCCGAACGCCTCCGAGACCTCGTTCCTCATCTTGAGCAAGTATTGGCTCATCATCTCGTCCATCCGGCTGGCGATCGTGCCGCTGAAGCCGACGACGACGATGACGCCGAGCAGCCTGGCTTCAAAGTTGAAAATCGGCACGGCGATGGAGGAGATGCTGGACACCAGCGGCTCGCTGGCAAACGCGATAGCATGCTCGCGAACCGCTTCCAGGTCTTCGGCAAGCGTCTGCCGCTGCGCTTCGTCCAGCCGCTCCCATTCCTTGCGCAGCCAATCGTCTGCGAACGGTTCGCCGGCGAATGCTGCGAACACCTTGCCTGCTGCGGACGTGACGGGCAGGACGGTGCCGATCTGCGCGCCGATGTTCAGCCCTTCCAGGCTGTTGATCAAGCGGATGACCATCGGACCGTTATGAGACCACATGGTCAGCAGCACCGTATTTTTGCAGGCGCTATTGATTTCGTGAAGAAAGGGCATGACCCTCTCGATCACGTTTTCCTGGTTGACCGCCTTCATCCCGTATTCGACGAGCTTGCTTCCGAGCGAATACAGCCCGCTGCTTTTATCCCGATAAAGCAATCCGGCCAGCGTGAGCGTATTCAAATATTTGTGCAGATTGCTCTTGCTCATCCCGGCCATTTCGTAAATTTCGTTATACTTCAGCGCTCTGCCGCTGGAGGCGACGATATCGAGAACCGCGCAGCCGACCTGCAGCGACTGAATCACGTTGCTTGCTTTCGTATCCGTCATGTATGACAACCTTTCCGATAAGGATGCTTTTTTCCCATCATAACTTCTACAAAGTGCCGCCGCAAGACAGCGCCTGTCCCCCTTTCCCGCTCCAGGACCGAACGAAGACAGCGCAAAAAATGCGTGTTGACAATCAAAGCGATTTGATTTTGAATAGTTTTAGAGAACTTATTTCTCTATTTGTGTAGTTTATTCCTGTAAAGCTGCAATATTTCGTTAAGGAGGCTGTTACTTTGAAGCTGGTCAGTTACACGGTTAACGGAATCACAAGAATCGGCTGTATCGCCGGCGAGCAGGTGATCGATCTGAATTACGCCTACCGCTCGCAGCTGGAAGCCGCCGGCTCCCTTCGCGCCGCCCACATCGCCGAGGCGTATGTGCCGGCTGATATGGTCGAGTTTCTGCAAGGCGGGGAAGAAAGCATGAGCCTGGCGCGGGAAGCCGCAGACTACGCCGTTCAGCATGCCGACACCTTGAAATATCCGGCCATATTCAACGCCCAGGACGTCAAAATCGAAGCTCCGGTCTTAACCCCCGGGAAAATGATCTGCGTCGGCCATAACTATCGCGAGCATATTTTGGAGATGAAGCGCGAGCTGCCGGAATTCCCGGTCGTTTTTGCCAAATATGCCAGCACGATTATCGGGCCGCAGGACGACATCCCGTTCTATCCCATTTCGGAGCAGCTTGATTATGAGGCCGAATTCGCCTTCGTGATCGGGAAGCGGGCCAGGAACGTATCCCAGGCCGACGCGCTGAATTATGTAGCCGGTTACACGATCGCCAACGACGTTACCTATCGCGACATTCAGCGAAGAACGATTCAATGGATGCAGGGAAAAGCGGTGGACGGCAGCGCCCCGATGGGACCGTGGCTCGTCACGAGCGACGAGCTGACAGACCCTTCCGGACTGGAGGTCGTGCTGACCGTGAACGGAGAAGAGCGCCAGCGCTCCAACACGGCCAATCTTGTATTTACCGTGCCGCGGCTCGTCGAATTTTTGTCCGGCCTGATGACACTGGAGCCCGGCGACGTCATATTGACGGGCACTCCGGGCGGCGTCGGCGTGGCCCGCGAGCCTCAAGTGTTCCTGAAGGACGGCGACGTCGTGCGCATCGAGATCGATCGAATCGGAGCATTGGAAAATAAAGTGCGAAAAGCAGACTGAGGAGGCCGGAAGCCGTGAACATGCAAGAAGCGATCGCAAGCATCCAGCAAAGCCTGGATACGACGGTTGAGATGTGCAAGGATTTGCCGCAGGAGCTGCTTCGCTGGAAGCCTGCGGAAGATAAGTGGTCGGTCATCGAAGTGCTGTGCCATGTCGAGGAGGCGATTCCGTATTGGCTGGATGAAGTCGGCAAGCTCGTCGAATCCCCCGGGGCCGAGTGGGGACGCGGCTTGCAGGACGTGCGGCGCCTCGCTGCCGTAGCCGCAGCGGAGAGCCGCCCGTTAGGGGAAGTGCTTGCGGCGATCCGGCAAGCCAAGGAGCAGGTTCAATCCGTCCTTGGCCCGTTGACCGCGGAGCAGCTCGGGCAGGCAGCGCCGAGCCGCAATCCCCGGTTCGGCACGAAGCCGCTGTCCTTCGTCATCGAGCATTTGCTCGTCGAGCATGCCGCCAAGCATGCGGAGCAAATCGCCCGCAATATCGAGCAGTACAAGCAAGCCGGCTAGCATACTACACGAAACGAGGTTGAAGACTTATGGCGGAAAAGAACGATTTTTTTCAAAGCCAAACGGTGCTGGACTTTAACAAGTCTCTCGAGCCTTTTCATCTGGGCCCGTTATGGCATGCCATTCCGGAGCTGATGCATAAACAGCCTACGCCGCAAGCCGTTCCGTATCTATGGAAATGGGAAACGCTTTATGCGAAGTTAATGGAAGCCAAGGACATCTTCACCCCTGAACGCGGCGGCGAAAGGCGGGCCATTTATTTGCAAAATCCCGGCTTGACCGGCCGCCAGCCCTGGGGCTGGGCCTCCACCACGCAGACCTTATATGCCGCCGTGCAGTTGATCCTGCCGGGCGAGACGGCCCCGTCGCATCGCCATACGCAAAGCGCGCTGCGCTTTATTATGAAAGGTGAAGGCGCTTACTCTATCGTGCAGGGCGAACGGATCTTCATGGAGGAAGGGGATTTCCTCACTACGCCGAAAGGGCTATGGCACGGTCACGGCCACCCAGGCGACAAGCCGATGATCTGGATGGATTGTCTCGACATTCCGACCATTTACGCCATCGGGGGGACGTTCTTCGAGCATTATCCCGAGACGATCGAGCAGCCGCAGGCGCCCGACAATTATTCGTCCCACCGCTATGCCGGCGGCATGGTCCGTCCCATATCCGACCGCCGTCCCCAGGCCGCTCCGCTCGGATCGTACAAATGGGCGCAGACGCTTGCCGCCCTTGACGGCCTGAGCCAGTACGAGCCCGATCCGTACGACGGTTATGCGGTCGAATATATCAATCCGTCGAACGGCAGGACTGCGAGTCCGAACATCGCCTCCTGGATGCAGAAGCTGCCCCAGGGCTTCCATTCCAAGGCGCACCGGCATACCCATTCGGTGATCTATCAGGTGTTCAAAGGCTGCGGCTATTCCATCATCGACGGCGTGCGCTTCGATTGGTCCGAAGGCGACTTCCTCGTCATCCCGAACTGGGCGCTGCATGAGCATGTCGCCTTGGCCGATTCCTATCTGTTCTCGGCAAGCGACCTGCCGATTATGGAGAAATTCGAGGTGGACCGGGAGGAAGGTTACGAAGGGCAGCAGGCCGTCACCGGCGTGTTCGAGCCTTTGCTGCCTTGATTCGGCTGGCTTGAGGGAGGAAAGGATATGGGGCTCCAGCCGCTGTTGAAGTCATATTCCTTCATTAGGCTGTGCGGCAGGAACGCGACTTCAAGGCGGCCCGTAAACTTCCCCCCTATCCTTACTCCTTGCAGCGTCCCCATGATTCATGAATTAATCAGCGGCAGACGGATCGATACGACTGTCCCCCGTTCTACGAACGAGTTCACCGTAAGTCCGAACGCTCCCCCGTATTGGAGAACAATCCGCGCATGCACATTGGCCATCCCGAGCGATTGACGTTCCCCGTATCCGTGCCGGTCATAGTTCGTAATTTGCGCAAGGGTGTCATTGAGCTGCTCCAAGCGGTCGGGACGGATGCCCGGCCCATTATCGGCCACCTCGATGACAAGCTGGGAATCGTCGTCGAAAGCATTCACAATGATGCTTCCTCGGCCCGCTCGCGGCTCGATGGCATACTTCACCGCATTTTCCACAATGGGCTGAATGATGAGCTTGGGGATCAGGCAGCGCATATATTTGTCGTTCACGCTGAACTGACTGCGAAAAACGCCGGGAAAGCGGACGTGCACAATCGACAAATAGTGCTTGAGCTGGGTTAATTCCTCCTCCAGCCTGACGGTCGCGTTCGTATCCTGCGCGGTATAGCGGTAAAAATCGGCCAGGCCGCGAACCATGGTCACCATTTCCGGCATGTCCTCCAAATAAGCCATGCTCTTGATAATGTCGAGCGAATTGTACAAAAAATGCGGATTGATCTGGGTTTGCAGAGCTTTGATCAAAGCTTCCTTCTCCCTGAGCTGCAAACGGACCTCCTTCAGCTGCAGGCTGCTTACCGTTTCCAGCAATTCGCCGATTCTTTCGATCATCGTATTAAAGCTCCGGTTCAGGTACTGGAATTCGTCATGCCCGGAGACGTACGAGGCGCGCACGGACAAGTCGCCCCGCTCCACGCTGCCCATGACGTGTCTGAGATGCAGGATCGGCCGCACGAACGCATTGGATAGAAACGGAACGGCAAACACGATGCACAAGGCAATGATCAGAAAGGCAATCAGCATTGCATTGGGCGTATTTTTCGTGGCCGACGCCATCTCGTCGAACGGCACGATGGACACGTAAGTCCACCCGGTCGTTTCCGATTTCGCGGCCGCTACGAGC
This sequence comes from Paenibacillus ginsengihumi DSM 21568, assembly GCF_000380965.1. GTDB lineage: Bacteria > Bacillota > Bacilli > Paenibacillales > NBRC-103111 > Paenibacillus_G > Paenibacillus_G ginsengihumi. The sequence continues at coordinate 174,445 of NZ_KB905549.1, forward strand.
GTGCTTCGCCCTTCCCACTGCTGCACGGATGCGCTTTCGCTGTCCGCAAGATCCAGCCTGCCGAGCATCGTTTGGCTGCGCGCCTGCCCGAGCCAGCTGTACTCCGGATAATACACAATGGAATCGTCCTCGGAAACGATAAAGAAGCGGCCGTCCGGAGCCAGGTTCGCCTTCTCGAACGTGCGCCGGATTTCGTCCAAATGAAAATCGATCACCAGCTTCCCCAGAAAATCCATCGTGGCAACGCTGTATATCGGCATTTCCAGGGAAAGCACGCGCACATCGCCCGAGGTATACTTCACCGCATGCGTCGCAATGACCGATACTTGTTCCGGAAAGCCGTTCCGGGACCAAGGCTCTTCCTTAAAGACATCTTCCGAGAGGACCGACAGATTGGACATCGCCAGCGTTCGGCCGTCCGGCGTCAGCAGGAACATCCCGACGATTTCCGGATAGTTCAGCGCCACGTACCGCTTCAGCACATTTTGAACGTCGACCCTTTGCTCCGGGGTAAACTGCTGGCCATGCAGCAGCCATTGCTGGACGAGATCGTCCTTCGCGACAGATGAGGTCGACTTGGCAAGCTGGTACAAATAAAAATCAATGTGATGATTCAGCCGCAGCGTTGCTTCCCGGGAGATGCGGTAGAAATCCCGCTTGATGCCGGCGGAATAGTAGCCGTAAGATAAGCTGCCCATAATGATGATCGTCAGCAGCCCGACCAATAAAAAGGCGATCGTCAGCTTCGTTCGAATCGAAAACCGAAAATGAATTTTCGCTATCGCTTTTCTCATAGGCTTACACATTCATCGCTCTTCGGTATTCATTCGGCGATTGTCCCGTCAGCTTCTTGAATACGCGGTTGAAGTGGGGCAAGGAATTAAATCCGACCTTCTCAGATATTTCGTATACCTTCAGCTCGCCTTCGAGGAGCAGTTGCTTCGCCTGCCGGATTCTCAGCTCGTTCAAATAGTTCACAAACGAGCGGCCGGTGAATTTTTTGAACAGCACGCTGAATTGGGAGACGCTGATATGAAAGCGCCGGGTCATGTCCGGGACGGATAAATCTTCGGCATAATGAGCCTGTATATATTCGCACGCTTTGCGGATCACTTGACGCATCTCGCCGTTGAACAGCGCATTGTAATAACGCTGCCAGTGCTCGGTCAGCTGTTGAAAATGAACCCTGATCGATTCCGGCCGGTTGCCTTCGACGGTCAACCGCTGAAAGGACGGGTTCATCGCTTGAATCGAATCGTTCATCTTACCCGAAAATGTTTTGAATAAAACGATTTTCTCGCTTTCCTGCAAGGAATCGGCTTCCGCAATGCGCTGTACGAGGCGGGCCTGCCCGGCAAAGAGCTCCTCGGGAGCCATATCGGTCATTTTGTCCAAATAATGCTGAATCGCCACAAAGAACGGTCTCAAATGAGCGAATTGCGGCATTCTATCCTGCGCTCGCTCAAGCGCCCTGTGCAGCTCTTCCTCCAGCACAGGCTTCAGCAAAAAATCGCTTACATGATAGCGCAGCGCCTGGCGCGCATATTCGAATTCGTTATAGCCTGTCAGAATGACGGTAATGACCGGCAACTGCCGGTCGAAGATTTCGCGGGCAAGCCACAGCCCGTCCTGCCCCGGCATCATGATATCCGTGACGACGATCGTCGGCCACACATTATAGATCAGCTCGAGCGCTTCCTCTCCGTTGCCCGCTTCGGCGACGACTTCATAGGTTCCTCCTGCTTCCACCATCTCGGCCACTGCGCTGCGTATCCAAAGCTCGTCTTCGACAATCATGACCTGGTACATGGGAACACCGTCCGTTATATTATGATAGACGCCTATGACGAGCGATTCCTTTCGTCATCGGTCGTCACCTGCGGTATTGAAAATTCGTCGAAGCACTTCGCCAAATTTTCAAGATAGACGCCTATGACGAGCGCTTCCTGCCGTCATCGGTCGTCACCTGCGGTATTGAAAATTCGTCGAAGCACTTCGCCCAATTTTCAAGATAGACGCCTATGACGAGCGCTTCCTGCCGTCATCGTCCATTATATCATATCGGTCGGGCCTGACCGTGTTATCCTTTTACCGAGCCGACAAGCATGCCTTTATCGAAATATTTTTGAAAAAACGGGTACATGATCAGCATCGGAATCGAGGCCATCACCACGACGGCCATCTGCACTGGCGGGCCATATTCGTATCCGTTCGAGACGGATTCCAGGGAATTGCCCGACTCCAGCACAATTTGCCGTAAAAACACCTGCAGCGGCTGCTTCTGCGAATCGCTGATGAATAGAATCGCCTGAAAATACGAGTTCCAGTAAAAGGACGCATAAAACATAATGAATGTCGTCACCGAGGCCAGGGATAGAGGCAGAATGACCCTGAAAAACAACGTCCATTCCCCGCAGCCGTCGATGCGCGCCGCTTCCTCCAGCTCCTTCGGCGTATTCTGAAAAAAGCTTCTCATTACAATCAGGTTAAAGGGCAAAATCGCGTTGTTCAAAAATAAGGCCCAGTAGGTGTTCAGCAGTCCAAGCTGGCTCGTCAGCAAATAGGTGGGGATAATCCCTCCGCTGAAGAGCAGCGTGAACAGAACCATCACATTGAACGCTTTCCTGCCCCTCAGCCACGTCCGCGACAGCCCGTAGGCCATGAGCGTCGTCACCGATATGCTGATCGCCGTCCCGCCCAAAGTAATCTTGATCGCATTCCAATAAGAGGCGGTAAAGTTGTGGTTGTTGAACAAATAACCGTACGAATTCAGCGTCCAATCCCTAGGTATAAGATAGAACCCGCGCGACAGCATCTCGCTTTTGGTGGAGAACGAGCTGAGCAGCACGTACAGGCACGGAAGCAGCACCATGAGCAGGATCAGAGCGAGCGCGAAGTATATGACGGCGTCGAATAACGAGAACGATTTGGCGGCTGGCCCGCTTTTCATAATTAATACACCCCTTCCTCGCCGATTTTCCGGGACGCCCGGTTGGCCAAATAAACCAGCGCCAGCCCGATCAGCGCTTTAAACAAGCCGACCGCCGTCGTATAGCTGAACTCCGCCTCGATAATGCCGACCCGGTATACGTACGTGTCGAACACTTCCGATATATCGATATTCAGCGAATTTTGCAGCAGCAAAATATGCTCGAAGCCTGTATCCATGACATGGCCCAATCTTAAAATAAACAAAATGATGATGGTCGAGCGAAGCGCCGGCAGGTTGATATGCCATATTTGCCGCAGCCGGCTGGCGCCGTCCACCCTGGCCGCCTCATACAGCGTCGGATCGACGGAAGCGAGCGCAGCGAGAAAGATGATCGCGCTCCAGCCCGCCTCCTTCCAAATGACCTGAAGCAAATACACGATGCGGAAATACTCGGGATTGGTCATCACCTCGATACGCTCGTACCCCCAGGTGGACAGGAGATTGTTAATCCCTCCGTCCTGGGCGGAGAACAACAGCACGGTCATGCTGACAATGACGACCCAGCTTAAAAAATGCGGAACGTAAAGCAGCGTCTGCGCCCCTTTCTTAAACCACTTGAGCCGGACCTCGTTCAAGAGAAGGGACAGGAGGATCGGTACGGGAAAAAACAAAAACAGGTTCAAGGCGCTGATCACCAGCGTATTGCGAAATATTTTCCAGAAATCCGGATCTTGAAACAGCCGCCGGAAGTTGTCGAAGCCGACCCATTGGCTTTGCAAAAAGCCGTCAAACGGATCGTAATGTTGAAAGGCGATCAGGATGCCGCCCATCGGAATATATTTGAACACGATGAAAAACAATACGCCCGGCAAAATCATCAAATAGACGGGCAAGCCTCGCTTCCATTCCGCCCATTGGCGCCGCTTCTGCCTGCTGTCCGCTGCCTTCGATGGTGTAAACGCTATGCTCAAGCCTGCAACCTCCCTTAAGTTCGAACAACCTGAATGACCGCGGGCATCATCCGGGTTGACGCCATTTCTGAGACGGACCCGTTACTTCGCATTCTGATAGGCTTCGTTCATTTCCTCGATGATGGCGTCTCCGCCGCTTGCTCTCCACTCGGCGATCGCCTGATCGATCGTTTCCATCGGCGCTTGACCTGCGATCACCTTCACCATCGCGTCCATCCACTTTTTGTCGATCGTCGTGCCAAGCTTCGTCGCCGTTTCCGATACGAAGCCGAAGCCGTCATTTTTGATTTTGACTTTTTCGTTGTTGTCGAAATACGATTTGATGGTTGCCACCTCTTGCGGGTCCATCCATTTGTAAATCAGGAACATCGGGTCGAACCGCTTGAAAAACCAGCCGACAAGCAAAAATTGTCTGTCCTTCACCGACGCCTCCAGCTGCTCGTACTGCGTGTCGGAAATTTTCTTGTAATGGACGCCTTCAATGCCGTGCTTGATCAGATCGTATCCTTCGTCAGACAGCATGTAATCCAGCATTTTTAGAATTCTTTGCTGCTTTTGCGGATCGATCTTCGCATTGATGACGATCTTGTCTCCCGTCGGCAAGGACGAGGTCCCCCGCTGGCCGGAAGCGCCCGCCGGCGGCATCAGTTGCACCAGCTCCGCCTTCGGGTCCAGTTTGGTCAGCGGAGGCAGCGTTTCCGTAAACAGCTGCTGCGGGTTGACGTTGGCGATTCCCGCCTTTCCGGCCTCCAGCTTGTTCAGCGAATCACGCGCCTTGAGAATCGGAAAATCTTTGTCCAGCACGCCTTCCGCATACGCTTTGCGCATAAATCCGATAAAGTCTTTAAGCTCCTCGCTCTGCACCTGCATCGGAATCAGCTTGCCGCTCTCATCGAGCTTCCATTTGTTGGCCAGCCCGAAGCTGGCGGTCAGAAATGCGGCCGTGCCGCCGAAGCCGAATGTGCCGCTGGGATTGATCTCCATGGAGAAGCCGACTGTATCCTGCTTGCCGTTCCCGTCCGGGTCATTCAAAGCGAACGCTTTGGCTACCTCGTAAAATTCGTCGATCGTCTCCGGCATCTTCAGCCCCAGCCGGTCGAGCCAGTCCTTGCGGATGGCCAGCGAGTCTCTCGCTTCCTGATAATAAAACGGGATGCCGTAATACTTGTCCTTCGGGTTAAAATGCTGCAGCGACTCTTCCGCAATATACTTGACAATGTTCGGATATTTGCCGAGCTCCGGCTTCACGTCCATAAAGACGTTTTTGGCCTGCCATTTCACAAACTCCGTATTGGTCATATAGAAGACGTCCGGAAAGTTGTTGGATGCGGCCATCACATTCAGCTTTTCCTGGTAGTTGGCCGATGGAACCCATTCGATCTTCAGATCGATATTGAGCCGCTTGTTCAGCTCGTCGATCACCGGATGATTGGGCGGCCAGCCGCCTCCGGCGTAGCTTCGCGTCATCAGGTTGATCGTTATTTTTTCGCCGGGGTCGTCCTCCCCGCTCCCTGTTCCTTGGTTATTGGCTCCGGAATTGCCGGCGCAGCCTGCCATGGCCGCTGCGCTCAGCAGCAAAATGCTCAAAGAAAGCGCTGTCATTCTTTTCATGCTTAGCAAGTCCTCCCTTGTATACTTTGATTGCAATGTACTAATCCGCGGCATCCGCCGCCATGAACGGATAGAAGCCTATGACGAACGAAGCCTTCTGTCATCGGGCGTCACCTTCGGTACTGATCATTCGCCGCTGGACTTCGTCGAACGACCAGGACAGTCCGGTTTATTTGCCTATGATCCGAAGCGCGCATGCTACTTTTCCCTGGCATCCCGCGCATGGGGCACCACGTCGCAGGTCGTTTGGTAAAAATCGAGCAGCCGCTCTTTTAAGGAGAGCAGGACAGGGGCCAAGGAGCTGTCATGAATCCGGTTTTCGGTTTCTCCGGGATCTCGCTCCAAATCGTACAGCTCGTCGGTTTCGTACAACCGGCGGACGTACTTGTACCGCTTGGTGCGAATCATCGTCGCCTTCGTATGCTCCGGTCCTTCGCTGCGCTGCATCTCGCCTCTGGGCCAGTACAGCATGGAAGGGTCCGCATTGGCCGGGGCCGACTCGTTGCAGTGGAATTCGCCGTGCAATCGCCCGCCCTCGCAGAAGACGGCATCCCGGTGCTCGTCGGCCTCGCCGGCGACAACCGGGGCCAATGATTTTCCGAAATGCGTATAGTCCGGCACAATGCCTGCGTAATCATGCACGGTAGCCGGCAGATCGACCAGCTCCGCCAGCGCATCGCGGATTCCCGGCTTGACCCCGGCGGACGCCGGCGGTTTGACGATGAAGGGCACGCGGGTCAGGCAATCCTCAAACGTATTTTGCGTTTTCTCCACCAACCCGTAATCCCCGGTGAAATCGCCGTGATCCGAGAAGAAAAACAGCGCCGTATCGTCGTAAATGCCGGCCTCCTTAAGCGCTTCCACAAGCAGGCCGAATTGATGGTCCACTCGCGCGCACATGCCGTAATAGGTGGCGCGCAGCTCCGTCCACCGCTCCTCCGTCCAGCCCTGCATGTTGTATCTCTCGCGCAGCCCCGACAGCATGGACGGCTTGTCGCCTCGAAGCTCGTGCGCGGCGATCCGCTTCGGCAGCACGGATCTGTCGATCCGGCTGTACCACGGCTCCTCCACCGCGTAGGGGGGATGCGGGTAAAGGATCGGCAAATAAAGGCATAACGGCTGATCTTTGGGCGCCTGCTTGATGAACTCGATCGCGCCCAGGATGTTGGCCCAGTCCGAGTCGTAATAGAACGGCTCTTCTTCTTCCAGCGCGATTTTCCCGACGTAGAACGAGTAATACGTATCGCTTCCCGGCAGCCCGCGCCGCAAATCGCCGCCAAAGGAAGGCCTGGGATTGCGCTCCGGCGCGTATTTGATATCGCAGTACGCAGCAAAGCCGTTTTTGGCCGGAACGAGATCGTTTTTGCCGCCCCACCAGACGAAATATCCGGCATCCTTCAACGTTTTGAGCAGTACCGGCTCGTCTGGCTGCATCATATGATACATCGTGCGGTGACCTCTGACGTGCGGATACCACCCGGACATGAATGAGCAGCGGCTCGGCGTGCACACGGGATTTTGGCAGAACGCGTTCCTGAAGGAAACGGCCTCGCCGGCCACAAGGCGGTCGAGATTGGGCGTAACGGCAGCCCGGTTGCCCATATGGCCGAGAACGTCGCCTCGCCATTGGTCGGGGTTGAACAGAACGATATGCGGTCTCTTCATGGAAAGCTGCCTCCTTGCTGCAGGATGCTTACACTATACGGCATACAGCGCCGCGGAGTCGTTAACGGATTTTCCGGATTGTTTGCACATTTTTTGGAGATGGACGTCTACACTAGATTAATCCTATTATTCCGATAACCAAACGGTAATCTCTCATCGTTATCCAGGGAATCCTGTATTCCGTCGGGAACGGATTGCAGCGCGCGTGCTTCTTCATCGGTTGGCGCCTTTGATTACTGAAGCAGAACGAAAGAACAATCCGCACAGCTTGGCCAGAGTATGACATGTGCTGGAGAAGCGAAACGTTCGCGTTCGCCTTGGTTCCCGGATTTCTACCGCTGCGATTTGGAAACAGGCCATCCGGAAGCAACAGCGATCAGAAAGTATATGTCACACGGCGGACCTGGATGAAAACCGTTGTTCAACCTATATAGACTTTATGCGGCCAATCCCGGACAATCCGTGAAGAAATCGGACAATCCGCAATCGATGGCGGGCGAATTCGCTGATATATTCAAGATGGACGCCTGTGACGAACACATTCCTCGTCATCGGCCGCCCCCTTCGGTACTGATCATTTGCGGAAAGTCGTCATCAAATTATCAGAATAGTGCAATCGACAACGAAAGGAGCTCTGACAAGTGAGCCAGCCCAACATTTTGCTGATCATGGCCGACCAATTCCGCTACGATTGGATGAGCTGCGCGGGTGCGGATTTTGTGGATACCGTAAGCCTCGACCGCATCGCCGCCCGGGGAATCCGGTTCGCAAGAGCCGCCTGCAACAGCCCGGTATGCGGGCCGAGCCGCTGCTCGCTCGCGGCTGGGGTATACCCTCATCGGACGGGAACGCTCGAAAACTTTGTCAATTACCCTTTGGAGCAGCCGACCTACTACCAGGCGCTGAGACAGGCGGGGTACCGCGTGGCGCTCGTCGGCAAAAGCGACCTGCACAAGGGAGATCATTTCTACGGAATGAACGGGGATCTTCCCGTGATGCATCATCTGGGCTTTACGAACCCTCACGAAACCGAAGGCAAAATGAATGCGGCCTTCCGCCGGAACCGACTCATGAGCTTCGACATCGACCCGGACGACGACAGCCATATCGCCGGGCCGTATCAGCGTTATTTGCGGGATCGCGGTCTGCTTACCGCATTCACGGAAGATTACCGCCGCCGTTTCGCGGACTGGAAGTTTTGGAACGCCTGGCCGTCGCCGCTTCCGGCGGAGCACTTCCACGACAGCTATATCGGGCGCACGGCGTGCGAATTTCTGGAGCGCGTATCCGTGGAGACGCCGTGGCATCTGTTCGTCAGCTTCGTCGGGCCGCACGACCCGTGGGATGCTCCCGCCGGGTATGTGGACGCCTTCGCCGATACATCGTTTCCCGCTTCGATCAAGGACGATTTGGGGAGCAAGCCGGCATGGGTTCGGCAAAAGGCCCAAAAGCACTCGGACGGCATGTCGGACAGCGATCTGAATAAAGTAAAACGACATTATGCCGCGGCTATCAAGCTGATTGACGACTGGATAGGACAAATCCTCGATACATTGCAGCGGCGGGGAATGTCCGATCATACCGTCGTGATCTTTTGCGCGGATCATGGGGAGATGATGGGCGATCACGGACTGTTTCAAAAGAGCACGATGTACGAAGGCGCGCTGCGCATCCCTCTGATCATCGCCGATCCGCGGGAAGCTTGGACCGGGACGAGCGACGCGCTGGCAGAGCTGATGGACCTGCATCCGACCATTTTGGAACTGGCCGGCGTCGATAGCTCGCAGTGCCGTCTGGACGGGCGATCGCTGGTTCCCCAATTGAAGCGCGGGGCCGGGCCGCACAAGGACTATCAATTCAGCGAGCTGAACAATACGCGCATGATCTTCGACGGCAGATATAAGCTGATCGAGAATCATAATGACATAAACGAATTATACGATCTGCAGGAAGACCCGCATGAGCTGACCAACCTCGTTGACCATCGCCCTGAACAGGTGCGGCGGTTAATGGGAGAAATGCAGCTTTTGCGAAAATAAGATGGCTGCAAAAAGGGAAGACGATATCGCTCGCCTTCCCTTCAGTTTTCTACCTCTCAAGGCTTCGGTGCCGAACGATGGCTGTCCCTTGACTTGAGAGGGAGAGAAGCCCGGCTTCGGCTGCTGTTCCGGTCGTGTTCTTTGATCCATATCTACGGCTGTACACACGACTGGGGTGGAGGATCGTAACCTTTCCGCCCAATCCCCTTCCCCTGTGCCGCGTTCCCATCGGTCATGTGATGCGGATTCGGCGAAGTGGCCGCCCTGTTCCGCCTCAGTCTAAGCCTCAGCTATGGCCTCGGCCGCGGCCGCGGCCCGTGGAATAGCGGTGACGAATCCTGCATTTTGTACAACATTTTCCGTATCTTTCGCGCTAGATACAGGGAAATGTTGTATTTTGTGCAACATTTTGGGTCAAATTGACTTCAAACCCGGGAACATCGCCCAAAATGCTGCACTTTCTACAACATTGAGCCGCGAATGCCGTTTATTTGCCCGATTTTGTTGTACAAAATACAACATTGTTCATTGGCGAGCATCGTCTGTCTTCCCCGTCGCTGCTTCGCGGCGACCTGAGAGACTATGGCTTCGCCGCGCACTGCGCGCAGCTTCCGGCAGGCGGTGCGCTTTTTGGCGGTGCGCCTTGCCGCTTCCGCATCGCCGGCTACCTGGATTCGATCCGCCGCTTCCGCATCGCCGGCTATCTGGATTCGATCCGCCGCTTCCGCATCGCCAGCTACCTGGATTCGATCCGCTGCTGCCGCATCGCCGGCTATCTGGATTCGATCCGCCGCATCTGCATCGCCGGCTACCTGGATTCGATCCGCTGCTGCCGCATCGCCGGCTATCTGGATTCGATCCGCCGCTTCCGCATCGCCAGCTACCTGGATTCGATCCGCTGCTGCCGCATCGCCGGCTACTTGTCCGCCTTCACGACGCGGAAGCCGCAGTTGCCGGTCGAGCTATCCGGCGTGTTGCTGCTTCGCGCCGCAACCCGGTAGCGGTTGCAGTAGGAGCGATGGCACAGGTAAGAACCGCCGCGCATCGATCTTCTGCCGGTTTCCTTGGCAAAAAGCGGATTCTCCGCCGCCGTCTCCAGGTGGTAGCGGGGGCTGAACCAATCCGCGCACCACTCCCAGACGTTCCCCGATACGTTGTAGAGGCCGTACCCGTTCGGCTCGAACGAGCGGGCGGGAGCGGTGCCGACATAGCCGTCGCTGGCATTGTTTTTCTCGGGAAACTTCCCCTGGAAAATGTTGCACATATGCTTGCCTCCCGGCTTCAGCAGATTGCCCCACGGATAGGTCATCCCCTCCAGCCCGCCGCGCGCAGCGTATTCCCATTCGGCTTCGGTCGGCAGCCGCGTGCCCGCCCATTCGCAGAACGCCATCGCGTCGTTCCAGGAGACGTGAATGACCGGATGGTCCATGCGATCCTCGATCGTCGAATCGGGTCCTTCCGGATGGCTCCAATCGGCCCCTTCGACGACGTACCACCACGGCGTCTGCACCGGCACGTCCTTCACCTTGCTCGCCACCTGCTCGCTGACGAGCAGATGGAACACGTACGACCAGCCGAACTTCTCCGCTTCGGTGATGTAGCCGGTCGCCTGGACGAAAGCTTGAAACTGGGCATTCGTGACCGTGCAAGCGGAGATTTGGAACGCATCGACCTTCACCCGGCGAACCGGCCCTTCCCCGTCGCTCGGAAAACCTTCGGCGTCATTCGTTCCCATCCAGAACTCGCCGCCGGGGATGCTCACCCAATCGATCGCCGCCATCTTCTCCGGTTCGGCCTTCGGCGAACCCGCGGCGCCCGAAGTTTTCGGCTCCGTCTTCGCCGGTTCCGAACTAAGCGAAGCTGTGCCCGCCGCCTTCGATAACGGTTTCAACTCTACCTGTTGCCTGCCTGCCGCGCAGCAAGAATTTATTTCGTTCACGCGTTTCGCCCCCTTTAATCCGATAAACGCCTATGACGAGCGACTCCTTTCGTCATCGGTCGTCACCTGCGGTATTGAAAAATTCGCCGGAGGGTTCCGTCCAATTTTTCAAGATAGACGCCTATGACGAACGACTCCTTCGTCATCAGTTGTCACCTTCGGTGCTGAAAATTCGCCGATAAGCTTCGTCGAATTTTCAAGATAGCCCCAGCATAATCGTTTTCCTGCTGCCTTGCAACGATGAACCATTTGCCAATGCGGATGCATAGAGACCAGCGTCCCCGCTTTAGAACGCCGCCCGGAATCTTGCTTGGTTTCGCTTGCCTGCTCCGCTGTTCTTTCATATTACAACACTTATTTCTAAAATGGAATAAAGATATTTATGGATTCATTGGAATTTTAGATTCGCAAAGGATGCGAACCGGATCAACTCGAAAAACAACGAAACTTTTTATCACATTAAGAAAAACATAGCCTTCGACAAGGTTATCGTGTAAACCTATATTTTGCTGCAACCGATACCAAGCCGGCCGGGGAGTTCCGCGTTAGCGCCGCCTATCCCCGGGCACACTCAGGCACATGAGGCGACGAATCCTGCAAAAAATGCAACATTTTCCGCATCCTTCGTGCCAGTGGAAGGGGAATGTTGTATTTTGTGCAACAATTTAGGAAATATTAGCTTCGAATCGAAGAATATCGCCCGAAATGTTGCACTTTCTACAACATTGAGCCGCAAGTGCGGGTTATTGCTCGGTTTTTGTTGTACAGAATACAACATTTGCTATCTTGAAAAATCAGCTTAGCCTACAAGCTGAATTTTCAACACCGCAGGTGACGACCGATGACGACAGGAATCGCTCGTCATAGGCGTCTATATTGGAAAATTCGACGAAGTCCTTCGGCGAATTTTCAGGCACCGCAGGTGACGCCGATGACAACAGGAATCGTTCGTCATATTGAAAATAGCCCGCGGTCATCATCTCTAACGCTGGTGACAAACGCTATTTAGCTGAAACGCAGCCTTTGAAAAATATAACACTCGCCGGGTAGCGCTATTTGGTCCAAAACGCTGCATCGGGCAGCCTCAAATGTCGAATAAGGCTGCTCACTTGCGTTACAATTTCAAATCGAGCGTTTCTCAGCCGCGTTACATGCGCAAATCCATACGGTTGCCGGAGCTATATTTTCGAAGACCAGCATAAAACAGCCCGATGCCCCCGCACGTCACGAGGAGCGTCATGCCCAGCGCTTGCGCCAGAAAGAGCGGTTCCGCCTCCCGCAGCAGCCCGATCGGCAAATAGCTGATAAAGCCGGCGGGAATGACCGTGAACATGACCAGCCGGCCCAGCCCGCGAAAAATGCCTGTCGGGTAGGTGGAAAAGTTCAGGAACGCGCTGAACAGCTGTTTCGCTATCCCTTCGGCGTTCCCGATGAAAAAAGCGAGCGAATGCGCAGCGACGACAAAAAACAGAAAAAGCAGCATGGCGATCAGCAGCGCCAGCGCGAACTTCAGCGTGCCGATCCACGTCGCATCGCCGAAGGCCGCGAACAGAATCAGGGCGAACAGCACATCGCCGATGGCAGAGACGGACATGCGGCTGATCAGAATGTGCAGCAGCACCGGCTTCGGCTGTGTCAGGTAAAGGTCGATCTGCCCCCCGGCGATCAGGCTCGCCAGCCGGTAGGCATTGCCGAAGAAGACAGCCGACAGGCCGTAGCCGCCGGCGCTCACCGCCCACATCATCATCACGTCGCGCAGCTCCCAGCCGTTCACGACCGGAAAGCGCAAAAAGTATAGTCCCCAAAACAAGATCCAGACGGCATTGTTCACCATCATCATCCCCGCCGTCATGAGGAAGCTGAGCCGGAACTCCATCGCTCCGGCAAGGTTGAGCTTCCAACAGGCCAGCACGAAGCGGACGAGGCCCCATGCTCCTTGCCGCTGCGGCGGATCGCCGGCGCGGCGGCGGACGAGGCCGTATCGATGCGGAGCCATCGTTCTTACCCCCCGTTCACGTTCAGCTTGCGCACAGCAAGCCGGTACACAAGCAGCACGGCGCCGGCCAGCGCAGCGATCCAGAACCACTGCACGCACGTCATCCAGGCAAGCTCCACACTGTCCCAGCGCACCGCCGCCTTGGCCGGAAAATAAAGCACCGTCTGAAACGGCAGCCAGCGGCAAACGTCCTGCAGCGCGCCGGGAAACAGCTCCAGCGGCATCAGCATCCCGCCGATCGTAAACAGCAGCTTATGGTAGACGAATTCCAGCCCGCGCGTCTCTTCGACCCAGAAGGCGCACAGCGCCAGCAGCATATTCAGCAGAAAATTGACCGTGATGCCGCCGGCGGCCATCCAGAGGAAGCCGATCCAGCCGAATCCGAGGGACGGCCAGCCGAACGCGAGGCAGCCGATCGCGAGGCCGACGGCCAGATTGACGGCCAGCCGGACCGCCACTTCGCCCGCATAAGCGGCATAATGATACCCGATATAGCTGTAGGGCTTCGTCAGCCTGTAGCCGACCTCGCCGCTTTTTACTTCTTCCTCCACGCGGGTTGTCAGGCTGGGGAAGGCTATCGTCAGCGATTCGGCAAGCAGGATGTACCAGATGAGCTGCCCCATGCTGTAGCCGGCAATCGTCTCCGTGCCTTCCCCTTCGTAGGTCGCCTGCCAAAGCTGAACGAAAATATACATGATGACGATCAGGAACACCGAACGTGTCAGAAAATCGGCAATATACGCCAGGTGATTGCGCAGCGTTACCCGCCCGATCGCCCCGTATTTAAGCGCCTTCTGCGCCCAGGCCGTGCCGCGGTTCACCCTCCCCGCCTCCTTCTCCGTTCCCGTTATCCGCTGGCGCTTCTCCGGAAAGCTGCCTGGCGTAAATATAGGCGATAATATCTTCCATCGGCGGGTCGGCGATCGTAATGTCGGAGACGCGGTAATGGCCGACCAGCCGCACAAGTACCTCCTCCATGCTGGTCGCGGCCGTATCGACGGCCAGCTCCAGCTCCGTCTCCGAGCATGCTTTCACCCGAACGCCGGGACACACGAACGGAGCGCCCGGCTCAAGCAGCCGCAGCTTAATCGTTTTGCTGCGCAACAGCTCGCGCTTCATCGCCTCTACCGAATCGTCGAAAATCGTCCTGCCGTGATTAATGACGATCGCGCGGCGGCACAGCTCCTCGATATCGCCGGCATCGTGCGAGGTGAGGAAGACCGTCGTCCCCTCTTCGCGGTTCAGCTCGCGGATCAGTTCGCGAATGTGCCGCTTGGCGACGACGTCGAGACCGATCGTCGGCTCGTCGAGAAAGACGATGCTCGGGCGATGCAGCAGGGCGGCGACGATCTCGCAGCGCATTCGCTCGCCGAGCGACAGCTTGCGCACCGGCGTGCGCAGGTACGGCTCCAGGCCGAACCGGCCGACCAGCCGGTCACGCCTGGCGATGAAGTCGACCCGCGGCAGCTCGTAGATGCGGCTCATCAGCTCGAAGCTGTCGATCGGCGGCAAATGGTACCACAGCTGCGACTTCTGCCCGAATACGGAGCCGATCCGATAGGCCAGACGCTGCCGCTGCATCCAGGGGCACAGTCCCAGCACTTCCGCATAGCCTTCGCTCGGATGCAGAATGCCCGTCAGCATCTTGATCGTCGTCGACTTGCCGGCCCCGTTCGGGCCGAGGAAGGCCAGCGTCTCTCCTTCCCGAACAGTCAGGTCGATACCGTGAACCGCTGTCTTATCCACGTACTTCGGCCGGAGCAATGCGCGCAGACTTCCGGCCAGGCCTGGCTCCTTGCGCTTGACGGCGAACCGCTTGCTCAAGCCTTCGATGCGTATCGCGTGCATCCTTATCCCCTCTCCTTTCCTCCGCTAAAGCGAAAAAGACCCCGGCCAGTTACGCCATGACGGCGGAACTTGCGCGAGGTCTTTTATCCCTACGGTGTGGCGCCCTATCGGCTGCGCCTGGATTCGCTTGGTTCGCCCGGACGCGCCGGCGGATCCCTAGAATCCCTTCCACTCAATGTCATATATTACCATAGCTGACTTGCCCGCATCAACCTTTTTTTCTCCCGCCTTACGTGTGCGAATGAGGTCCCGGCCGCCTGATAAATTCCACACGCTTGCGAAAATGATCCCCGCTGACGGCATGTCCATTGAACGGAAACATATCTCCTTCGGCACGGTCAGCCGGTTGTATACCGCACAGATCGTTTCGGGAAGACACACCGTATCCTTGAGCCCTGCCGGGATCATCACGGGACAGCGCAGCCGGCCGCACAAATTCAGCATGTCGAAATCGCCGAGCAGGCGAAGCACCTGCTCCTGCGCCTCGGGATGTAGAGCTCCTGCAGCCTCCGTTCCAAAAAATGCGAGGTCGTTCACCCCCGGATTGTTGGAAGAATCGTTGTCTTTCCCATCATATTCCTCGTCCTTTTGAACTGTCTACTGGCAAAACGCTGCCAGAACGATATAATGGTTGTATCAAGACGCAAAGGATGATGAAGCTATGCAGCCAAGTACGGCAAGAACGCTGAACTTGATTCAGCTGATTCTGGAGATCGGCATCGTCGCGGGCTATTTGATCGGCCTCGTGCCATTGGCGTACGCCTGGTCCGGCACTTGGGTCGTGCCGCTTGCGGTCATCAACGTCATTATCGCGGCGCTTACCGGCAACGGGACGCTCATGATGACCATCATCAACGCCGTGCTGTCGATCGTCAGCTGGATTCCGCTCGTCGGCTACGTGACCCGCCTCGCCGGAGCCGCGGTATCGGTCATCAACATCATGAATCTGAGACGGCGAGTTTGAGGCATAATTCGTTCCTTGCGAAAGGGCACCCGCCTCTTCGGTATCAAGCCGATACCGCGTCCGCCTTCGCATCCGCCTTGCGGGCAAAGGCCGGGCCAAGGGCTCCTGCCCTTTATGCCCGGTCTTTGTCATGCAGCTGACCTGCCTTCCGCGCATCTTGCCGCCTTGCATCTGACCGACCTACACCTGGTCGACTTACAGCTAGTCGACCTACATCTGGTCACCTGCATCTGACCGACCTACACCTGGTCGACCTACATCTGGTCACCCGCATCTGACCGACCTACACCTGGTCGACTTACAGCTAGTCGACCTACATCTGGTCACCTGCATCTGACCGACCTACACCTGGTCGACCTACATCTGGTCACCCGCATCTGACCGACCTACACCTGGTCGACCTACATCTGGTCACTTGCATCTGACCTACACTTGGTCAACTTACAGCTAGTCGACTACATCTGGCCGACTTGCTCTGGCCGCTCGGCACCTGTCCGCCTCGCAGATCCCGCTTCTGCGCCGGCCGTGCCCCCGGAAAACCGTCAGACAAGCCGCACGCCCGGCCCCGGCGCTAAATGACAAAATCGAGTACCTGCTCATACAGATAATACGTCTTGCTTGCGCTAAGGCGCGGCGCATACAGATGAAGCGATACCGCGCGGCTATGGCCGGGATTGGCCAGCTGATGAATTTGCCCGATCGGCGCGGCGTATTCGCCGCCCTCTGCAATGGCGCGCTCGCCGCGCAGCAGCGGATAGCCGAATTCGTCCAGCCGGTACAGCCGGTTGACCAGGCTTCCTTCCAGCACGACGCCGCAGCCGATCGAGGCGCCGTGATCGTGAATGCAGGTCGCGCTGCCGGCCGGTATGTGAATCAGCACCAGTTCTGCCCAAGGCGCTTCGAACAGCACGCGCCGTCCGTACGGTCCGCGGGCCTCCGGCACCTCCCGGCGCCAATCGGGGAGTGCTTCCCGCACCTGCTCCAGCACCTCCGTTAGCTCCTCCAGCGCAGCCGCTCCCCGCATAGGGACCTGCCTCTTCAGCTTCAACCACGCCTCCATGACGTGCTCGACGCTTTTGATAGTCAACATCGTTGTCAGCCTCCCGCAGATTAGGTAGGATGGAAATCGGGTACCCGGAATGTTTTGCGAGCCCATCATAAGTGTTGCTTTGATTTCTTATCAGATTTTTTTATAATTCGGGCATCAGCGCATCCCATCGTTACTTACTATGTATTCGCACAGGCGCATCCGGGTGTTTGTCCCTGGGAAATCCGCTTAAGATTGTTTTAAGAATTCCATCACGATCCTGTTAAGAATTGTCCGGTATGCTGACATACAAAAGAGCTGATTCGAAGGAGGGATTTTCCTTGGCGCAGCCGACCATTCTTCTGGTGGACGACGAAAAGGAAATTATCGACTTGCTGGAAATTTATTTGAAGAACGAAGGCTACCGGCTGCTGCGGGCGTCCAACGGCCTGGAAGCGCTGAGCGTGCTGAGCAAGGAGACGGTCGATCTGATCGTCCTGGACATCATGATGCCCAAGATGGACGGCATCGAGGCATGTCTTAAAATTCGCGAGCAAAAAAACATGCCGATCATCATGCTCTCGGCCAAGAGTCAGGATATGGACAAAATTCTCGGTCTCAGCTCCGGCGCCGACGATTACGTCAGCAAGCCGTTCAATCCGCTGGAGCTGCTGGCGCGCATCAAGTCCCAGCTGAGACGGTATACCCGGCTGAACGTGCCGCAGGCGAATACGTCTCACGAAATCGAAGTGGACGAGCTGACGATGAACACGCTGACGCACGAGGTCAAGGTAGACGGGCGCGAGATCAAGCTGACGCCCCGCGAGTTCGCCATTCTGGAGCTGCTGGCCAGACATCGCGGCACCGTCTGGAGCATCGAGAAAATATACGAGGCCGTCTGGCAGGAGCCGTATTTCGATTCGGACAATACCGTCATGGTACACATCCGCAAAATCCGGGAAAAGATCGAGGATAATCCGCGCAAGCCGAAATTTATCAAAACGGTGTGGGGGGTCGGCTACAAAGTTGAATAGGCCCTTCTATCGAAAGCCCAAACCGCCCAAGGCGCGCAAACCGATCCTCGAGCGCTTTCCGTTCACGTGGTTTCCGTTTACGCTTGTGCGCAGCCTGATCCTGTTCCTGATCGACGTCGTCCAGATGACGCGCCAACAAATCGAGCGGAGCATCCGCATGCAGCTGATGCTGACGTTCGCCGTCTGCCTTGCCGCCGCCTTCGCCGCCTACGGTCTCAGCTCGGCCTTGTTCGGGCAGGTCAAGAAGGAGCCGGTCATCGATTACTCGCAAGGGGTCAGCCGCATCGACAGGGATGCCCGGCAGTTGGCCCGCATGTTGGAGCCCGTCCCGGACGAGAACGAGGACGAGGAAATCGAGGAATTCTACGAGGAGGAAATCCCCAATCTCCCGGCCGGAAGCGAAGCTGTGGAGAGCAGCGATGCGCAGGAGCCGGCTTCAGGCAGCGAGGCGGCGGCGCCGACTTCCCCGGGCTACGGCTCCTCAAACCAGCCGCCCCTGGCGCAGCGCAGCACCGCAGCTGCAGAGCTCTCCGAAGCCAAGCAGCGGGAGAAAAGCGCCAGAACGGAGGCACGACGCCAACAGGATGAAATGCGCCGCAAGCATTTTCTCGAAGAAGTCGAGCGTCTCGCCAAATATGAACATTTGAAAATTACGATTACCGATCTGGAGGGTAAAGCGCTGTTTCGCAGCGACAATGCGACGGAGACGACGGTCGACGTGCATACGGTGATCCGCAATGCGATGGATTCCCGCTACAACAGCTTATCCAACCAGCGCCAGGAATTTTCCAGCTTCTACCCCGTGACCTACAACGGGCAAAAATCGTACCTGATCGTCTCCGGCATACCCGAGCCGTATATCAGCTACCGCAAGGGCTCCAGCCCCGTCTCGATGCTGTCTGCGCTGGCCTTGTTTATTTTTTTGTTCTATTATTTGACGCGCCAAAAAATGCGATACATCGAGGAGCTTGCGGGCGGTCTGCGCATCGTGGCGACAGGCAATCTGGATTACCGCGTGCAGGAGCGGTCGCAGGACGAGCTGGGCGCGCTGGCCCGCGACATGAACCTGATGGCCGAGCAGCTGCAGCGCAAGATCGAGGAAGAACGCCGCGCGGAGCGGCTGAAGAACGAGCTCGTCACCAATGTCTCGCACGATCTGCGCACGCCGCTTACCCTGATCATGGGCTATTTGCGCCTGCTTCACGACAAAAGCTATGAAACGCCCGAGCAGGCGGCCAGCTATGTCAGCATCGCCTACAGCAAGGCGGAGAAGCTGAAGGCGCTGATCGACGATCTGTTCGAATATACGAAGCTGTCCAATCAGGACGTGCCGCTGAACCGCCGGGGCACTGCCATGAACGATCTGCTGGAGCAGCTCCTCGAGGAGCATGTGACGATCGCCGAGGAGCAGCAGCTGTCGATCGTCCGCAGCATTCCGCATGACAAGCTGTTCGTGCAGATCGATGTCGACAAGATGATCCGCGTCTTCGAGAATTTGCTCGGCAACGCCATCAAATACAGCGAGAAGCCGGGAACGGTGACGGTCGGAATGGCCGCAGAGAAGCGCCATGTAGTGATCCGCATCAGCAACAAGGCCGACCCGCTGACCGGGGAGGAGCTGAGCCGCCTGTTCGACCGGTTCTACCGGGTAGACAAGGCCAGATCGTCCGATACCGGCGGCTCGGGCCTGGGGCTGGCCATCGCCAAAAGCATCGTCGAGGCGCATGGCGGCACGATCTGGGCGGAGTCGGAGAACAAGGAGATTCACTTTTACGTCAAGCTGCCGCGCTTTAACACCTAAGCCGCGTTCGTTCCATGCCGGTGCTGCCTTCACCTGCTTGCGCCCCTCGCCCCGGCATGGCGCTTCGCCTCATCCTCCCCTGACTCGGCCGGCCCGGCGCTTTTCGCGCTGCACATCTGCGGCGCCCGGCCGCCTGCGCACGCATAGCGCAGGCGGCCTTGTTTTTGTTACAATGCAAAGAGAATCGCAAGTGAGAACATGGACACGACGGATGGAGGAGACGAAACATGCCCGGATTTTTGCTCGATCTTGACGGGACGCTGTATCACGGGGACCGGCCGATTCCTCACGCCGCGGATTTTGTCGCGTCGCTGAGGAAGGAAGGCAACCCCTTCCTGTTCGTAACCAACAATTCTTCGCGAGAGCCGGAGCAGGTAGCGGCCCATCTGCGGGCAACGGGCATCGACGCCCGGCCGGAAGAGGTGCTGACGTCGTCGCAAGCCGCGGCGCTGTTCGTGCGGGAGCAGCAGTGGGGCGACCGGGTATACTGCATCGGAGAAGCCGGCCTGCGCGCGGAGCTGCGAAGGTGCGGGTTCATCCTGCAGGACGAGACGGCAGCCGGGGTGGAAGCGGGGACGGCCGATGCCGTCGTCCAGGGCATTGACCGCAGCTTCGACTACGCCAAGCTGCTCGCCGCCGTCCGGCACATTCGCGCGGGCGCCCGGTATGTGCTGACGAACCCGGATCATCTGCTGCCGTGGAACGGCGAGCTGACGCCGGGGGCCGGGTCGATCGCGGCAGCCATCGAGCGCGCGGCGGAATGCGCGCCGGTTGTGATCGGCAAGCCTTCGCCGATCATCATGCGCTACGCGATTGCCCGCCTCGGCCTGGACGCCCGCGACATCTGGGTCGTCGGCGACAATCTGCGCACCGACATCGCCGGCGGCGCGAACGCCGGCTGCCGCACCGCGCTCGTCCTGACGGGGCTCGTCGCGGAGCGGGACGCCGCAGAGCGGCTGCGGGAAAGCGCCGTGCAGCCGGACCTGGTGTGCCGCGATTTGGCCGACCTGCGGGCACAGCTATCTTAAATTACTGTAAATCCGCGGGCTGCGCATTTGCCCTGACCTGGGAAGTAGAATATAATAAAAACAGCCAAGAAATTGCGTTTATACCATTAGCCGCCTCGATAAAAATTCGTTATTCGCACCAGGCAATCAGCTGTGTTGTACGGATGGAGCGCGGCCGCTTGGACGAATCGTGCAAGGAGGGGAGGAACGACGTGAACCTGAACCAATTGGAAACGCTCATAACCATCTCCAAGACGATGAGCTTCCGCAAAGCGGGCGAAATTTTGAATTTGACCCAGCCGGCGGTGTCCGCGCAGATCAAGAGTCTCGAGGACGAATTCAAGACCGTGCTGATCGACCGCAACCAGCCGGTCACCTTGACCGACAGCGGCAAAGTGTTTCTCGAGCATGCGGAGATCATCTTGCAGACGGTGGAAGACCTGAAGCAGCGGCTGCTCGATTTGAATCAGACGCCGCAAGGCCATATTCACCTGGGAACGACGACGTCGATCGCCATTCAAATTTTGCCGCGCGTCTTATCGTACTTCCAGAATCAGTTCCCGCTGATCAAAACAACGATACATTCCATGACAACCTCGCAAATTATGCAGAGCGTCGAGAACGGCTCGATCGATATCGGCATCACCTATTTGTTCGACAAGCATCCGGCCCTGGAAAGCTCGGTGCTCTACTACGATACGTTCGAGCTTGTCGTTGCTCCGGAGCATCCGCTTGCCCGCTATGCGCACATCCCCATCGAACAGCTGCACGAGCTGCCTCTGATCATGCTCTCGCCGGAGACGGCGGGCCGCCGTTTTGTCGATCAGATTTTGAAGCAGATGTACATAACGCCGCAGGTCGTGATGGAGCTGTCCAGCAGCGAGGAAGTCAAGCGGATGGTCGAGCTGAATTTGGGCGCGGCCATTATTTCCAAGATGTCGATTCAGAATGAGCTGCGACTGGGCACACTGAAGACGATCATGGTCAACGAGCTGGCCATCAGCCATCCCGTCGGCGTCGTGCACAAGTCAGGCCGCTATGTCAGCTCGGCGCTGCAGCAATTTTTGCAGGATTTGAAAGGGATGCAGGAAATTGATTTCATAGGATCGGAGTGAGGAGCGCATGAAATTTGATTTGCATACGCATCACAAGCGGTGCGGCCACGCGGTCGGCACGATCCGCGATTATATTGAAGCCGGCATATCCCGCGGCTTGTCCGTGATCGGCATTTCCGACCATTCGCCTTATTTTGCAAGCGAGCTCGATCAGGAGCAGCCGGGAATCGCCATGGCCAAGAGCGAGTTCGCCCGTTACGTGGAAGAGGTGCTTTCCTTAAAAGAGGAATACAAAGGAAAAATCGATGTGCTGCTTGGCGTGGAATCCGACTTTTTCCCGGAGCATGCGGAGCTCTACCGGCAAATCTACGAAGGCTATCCCTTCGATTATATTATCGGCTCGGTGCACTTGTCCGGGGGTGTCAGCATCTTCAACAAGAAGCGCTGGAACGGACTCACCGAAGAGCAGAAGGTCGAGCAAAAAGAAATTTATTACGACCTCATCGAGCAATCGGCCAAGAGCGGGATGTTCCAGATTCTCGGCCATATCGATGCGATGCGCGGCTTTTATCCGGCCTTCTCCGAGATTAAGACGGAAGCGGTGGACCGCACGCTGAAGACGATCGGGGAATGCGGCATCGCGATCGAGATCAATACGTCCGGCAAAACGAAGGACTGCGGCGGCTGGTATCCGATCGACGCCATTCTGGAGCGGGCGCTGCACTACGGCGTGAAGGTCACGTTCGGCTCCGACGCCCACAAGCCCGAGCGGGTCGGCGACGACTGGGACGAGGTGGCCGCGAGACTGAAGGAGATCGGATACCGCGAGTGGGTCTATTACAAAGAGAAGCAAATGCAGGTTGTACCGCTTTGAGCCGCGGCATAATGCCTGTTCGGCGATGCGAACGTTTCGAGCATCGCCGAACAGGCATTTTTTTCGCGTATTTAAGCGCTTCTCCCGCCGGCAGCATCCGACCCGGCATGGACACGATGACCTGCCGGGCCGGTGAACAGCCTCCTGGCATGGCATCGTCGACGCTAAAGATCGGGCTCAGGCTATTGGACCTGAGACGCCCCTGCGTCGTTCGAGATTTGCCCGGCGGAAGCCTGCGGAGCCGCAGTTTGGCCGATCGCCCCCGTCACGTAGTCGCTTGCCCAATTGACCATGCCGTCCATGAGCATCAGCACCAGATTGACGACATCCTTGTCCGTCAGGCCGCCGCCCGCTTGGGAGCTGACGAAGTTCGACGTCTTCGCTTCGAGGGCGAGGATCATCGTCTTCAGCTGCAAAAAATCGCCCGCCAGCGAAGCAACCGACATATAAGAGCCCGCTGGTTGATTTTGCCCCTGGCCTTGCGGCTGGTTTTGTCCTTGACCGGCAGCTTGTCCTCCCCCTCTGTTCGCTCCCTGGCCTTGGCCTTGCCTGTTCCGGCCCCGGCCTTGAGCCTGGCCCTGACCCTGTCCCTGGCTTTGCATCGCATCTTGCTCCTGCCCCTGCTCCTGTCCTTGGCTTTGCATCGCATCTTGCTCCTGCCCTTGCTCTTGCCCTTGCCCCTGCCTTGAATCTTGTCCTTGGGCTCCGCCCTGCTGATCCTGGCCCTGACCGGCTCCTTGCTCGCGAACAGCCCTCTGCTCCCGCCCCTGCCTGCCGTCTTGAGCTTGCTGTCCCATGTCTCCTTGCCCTTGTTGCCCTTGGCCCGGACCGCTCTGGTCGGCCCTTCTGTTTTTTTGCTCCAACATCTGCCTCATCGCGGCGATTTCCTGCATAAGGATGGCATTTTGCTCGGAAACCGCCTGAATTTGCGCCATCATTTCTTGTGATCTGATCATAAACGGATTCCTCCCTTTCTCCTAAGTATTCGCTTAGCGCAGAAATTCACGCAGACGTCATGCCCTGTTAGTTATTTCCATTTTTCCACGGAGGATCGCCATATTCATGCAGCTTCCGGTTGAGCTTATAGATCGTCCAAGGAATCAGCCCGCTGAGCGCAGCGCAGAAGAGAACCTTGCCGGTTGGAATCATTTCGTACAGTTGCTTGAGCATCTTTCGTCACCTGGTCATTTTGGCTTTGTTAATCGTCCCGTAGCGGCGCAGCTTGACTTTGGCTTCAACGGTAATTTCCGATGCGGCGAATAAACGCCTACCGTGTTCCCAATCAGGCTCGATTTGTTTCCATACGCGATAATGATCCTGACGCAGCTTGTCGCCGAAGCCGGCGACGTCTTTGCCGAACTCCTTCTGCATTTTACGAATCGTATCTTGAGCCAGGCGCACAATCTCGTTAGCGATGATTTCCTCTATCTCATCGATCGTTTTCAATTTGGTCAAATCCCGGCTGGAGAACGTTTCGGCAAGGCTTCCTTCAGCCGAGATACGCACGTGAAATTTAGGCCGCATCGGGTCGCTGACATCCGCACGGATCGTCCGCGAAGTCTGCTCATTCTCGAAGTTGGACAATCGGCCGTCCAGCTTGAAGTTGACGATGCCGCCCTTGATTTTGGCATTCAAATAATTAAGCCCTTCCGTCTCTTCCTCACCCAGAAATCCGACGAACGTATTCGTTTTGCCGTCCATGATAGCGGCGCCCGCCACCTTGACCCCGTCGCCTTGACCGACGATCCGCTGAACGACATAGCTCTCTTCCCGAAGCAGATGCTCATGGATGTCGCCGATCCTCGTCTCCGGAAGCATTCTGGCATTTTCTTTTTGATTTTTCGTAATCGAATCGATATACATCGCATTGACCTTCTCGGTTCGCGGAACGAGCTCCAGCACCCTGCGGGCCTCTCCTTTGGAGATCATCACCTTCGTCTCGCGGCGCATCCCCGGATCGCGAATATAAAAATCAAGGATGTCGGCAAAGCCCTTTTTGGCAACCTCCTCGGAAACGACAATGACTTTCAAATGCTCGAAATAAGGCGAACGGCTGGCCCGTACGGCTATTTCTCTTTTGATTTGCGCCATTTCATCGCCCTGGGAGGTCAAGTTATGAAATCCGCGGTCTTGCGAGCCGGCGGCCTGGTCTCCCCTGCTGCTGAGAGCTGACGGCACGACGAATTGATAGGTTACCGAATAAAGATTCTTGCCTCTCGGTTTGTCGGGAGCTTCCCGCACCTCCTTCGAGCGGTCAGCCTTGGATAAGTCGATGGCAACTCCGACAACGAACCCCCGCTCGTCGATCTCCACCCGATCCCAGCAGCCTGACAAGGTCAGCACGAGCAGCGAGCCGAGCAAAAGCCGCATGAAGCGGCAGTTAATGATTCGTTTCATTCGTTCTCACCCCGCGAAGCGATGCGATAACCAGCAGCAATAGAGGGATTAAAATAGCTCCTGCGATCCCCATCAGCGCGTTGATCGTTCCCATGAAGGCATTTTCGACAATGTTTTGTCCCAGCATGGCAACAAGGTAGATAAGGGGGCCGAGGATACACAACCACGTTATTTTCCGGACGCCTCGATACATCGATTGAAGAAAACTGGCGGCTCCGTCCATCGCCAAGCATCCGGTATTGAAGATCGCCATATTCCAGATGATGAAGAACAGCGACTCGAATCGTTCGAAGAACTGGCCCGGAATCGTAATCTCTTTGGCCAATTCGATGGTCGGATATATGATTTGCGTTACGCCTTCGTGGGAAAAAACCGCAATGCAGTAGAGATAAATAAGCGGATACAAGACAACGGGGAAAATCATGCCGGCAACCACCGCCTTGGACGCTTGTTCTGGCCGCTGCATGAGGGCCGCGTAGATCAGAACGGTATCAAAGCCCAGCAGCGAGAAGATCGTTTCAAACATCCCCTTGCCAATTCCGCGCCAATCCGTAACAAACATCGGCTTTAAATTGTTCAATTCGAAATTGTCGAAGTTCAAAACGATCGCCAGGACCGTAACGACCATGGAAAGCGGAAAAAACAGCATATTCAAGCGAATGATCCCTATTCTCTTCCCGCTAACGGCATACTGGATGATCAGCAAAAACATCAGGGCGATCACTTCAACAGGCGTCTGGTTGAAAATATACTGCTTGGAAATGTCCGCGATCGCCCTGATTTCGTAAGCGACAAACCCCAGGCAATAGAAGATAAATAACCAGGTGAACAATTGAGCCACCGGCTTGGAAACGAGCAGAGCCGCATATTCGTAATAAGACAGCCTCGGAAAGCGTGCAGGGAGGAGAGCCAACAGCCACGCCGCGCCGAGAGCGATCAGCCCTGACAGAAGAATGGAAATCCAGCCGTCCGACGATTGCGTCGCTTCCCCTACCGTTCGCGGCAGCGACAGGATGCCGACGCCGATGACTTTGGAAGCGATCGCTACGGCCATTTCTTTGCTGCCTATTTCCATATCTCCGTACTCGAACGATTTCAACAGCTCAACACCTCCGGCGGCACTATGCTATTTGTTCAACCGGTCCGGATCGGCCGGTTGATTCACTTGCGGGCGCTTGTCGAGCTCCATCGGAGGCATCCGAACAATCAGATCTTTCCAGTCTCTGGCGAAGAAAGGGGCAAACGGCGCGGAATACGGAACGCCGAAGCTTGTCAAATTCACCAGATGAATGTTGATCATGATATATGCCAGTATGATGCCGTACAGGCCGAAGACGGCCGCAGCCAGCATAACCGCAAAGCGGAGCATCCGCAGCGAGATGGAGAACGCATACGACGGCAAAGTAAAGGACGATATCGCCGTAACCGCGACAATGATCACCATAATGGGACTGACGATGCCGGCCGACACCGCTGCCTCGCCGATAACGAGGCCACCGACGATGCCGATCGTCTGACCGATCGGCTTGGGCAGGCGAAGCCCCGCCTCCCGCAAGAGCTCGAGCGTCCCTTCCATAATGAAGGCCTCGACGACAGCCGGGAACGGCACGCCCTCCCGGGTGCCGGCAATGGAAAATGCGAGCTTCGAAGGAATCATGCCGTGATGAAATTCCACCAGAGCGATGTAGAGCGCAGGCATAAACGTCGACGCAAACGCCGCAATCAGCCGCAGCACGCGGATGAGCGATGCGATCAGCCAGTGCTCGTAATAATCTTCCGGGGACCGCAGCATGGACGCGAACGTCATCGGCATAATCAGCTGAAAAGGCGTTCCGTCGACCAAGAGCGCGGCCTTTCCCTGCAGCAATGCCGCGGAGACCTTATCCGGTCTTTCCGTGTTGATAATGAGCGGGAACGGCGTCAGGAAGCTGTCCGCAATCCACTGTTCGATATAGCCCGATCCTTCCGCATCGTCCATGTCGATGGAAAGCACCCGCCGTTCGATCTCAGCCAACAGCTGAGGGTGAACGATCCCGTCGATATAGCACAGCGTCACGTCTTTTTTGGCGCGCCGTCCGATCTTGTAGGTTTTGAAGCGAAGGTTGACGTCGCGGATCCGCCGCCTGATAAGCGCCATGTTCGTCCGGATGTTTTCCGTAAATCCTTCCTTGGGTCCGCGAATAAGCGACTCCGTCTGCGGCTCTTCGATTCCCCGGCTTTCCCAACCTTTGCTGTCGATGATCAGCGCCACATTGCTGCCGTCGACGAACAGCGCCGTATCGCCCGACAGCACCGACAGCATCACGTCGTCGAGCGTCGATGCCCGGGTTACCTGGTAAGTCGACAGCAGCTCCGCTTCCAACAGCGACACCGCTTCTTCACCGTTGGCCGGATGCGGTTTGCCGGCGATCGTGGCATATAGCTGAATATTTCTCAATACCTGGTCGTTGATCATTTTTTTATCGATCAATCCGTCGATGCAGGCGATGCCGCAGCGAATCCCGGTCTGACCCAGCGTAATTTCCCGAACGACCAGATCTTCGGCTTGGCCTACCGCATGCTTGATATTTTGCAAATTCGCCTTGACGCTGAGGAACAATGCGGGAACGAAATCCGGTGCGCCGGCATCGGCAGCTTGCGCCGCAGCCCGGACGTTAGCCGCTCGCCGCTTGACCTTCTGCGCCGACCTCCATCTCAACCATCTCAGCATAGGAAACCTCCGTTGCCTTAAGGAGCATGCATATTCAGGTGATAGGGTTTCCTTGGCTAGACATGAATATTACTGTAGCGACTGAAAATTTTTAAAGGAGGCCTTTCTTAACGAAAGACCTCCTTCGCACATACGAAAGATGCGGATGATCTATAAGCCGGCATGCCCTTGCCTGTTCAATGCGGCCCGGCGACGACATGCTCCGTACCGCACGGCCCACCGCTGTTGTCGAACCGGATGCCGTCCGCCTCCGTCCCGTCCCAGCGGTACAGCGGCTTGTAGTGCGTGGCGATTTTGACGGTCGAGGCGTTCGCATAGTGGCAAATAAAGGCGCGGCGAAATCGGTGCTCCGATTTGTTCGGATAAGAGCCGTGAATGACGCTGCCGTTAAAAAACAGCACATCCCCCGCCGCCATCCGGACCGGAACGGCACGGTAGCCTGCGGGAACCGGGACGTATTCTTTGGTGAACGATTCGTTCGGGTCGGCCGTTTGCGGGCATTCGACCGCCAGCCGGTTCGATTCAGGAACGACGAACAGCCCGCCGTTCTCCTCGTCTGCCGCATCGACCGCCGTCCAGGCAGCGATGCAGGTGCCCGGCTCCACCTTCAAATAGAAGTTGTCCTGATGCAGCGCCTGTCCCTTCGCTCCCGGCGGCTTGAAATAGAACATGCTCTGCGCCGCGAGCGGCTCTTCGCCGTACAGATCGGTCAGCACGTTCATCACCTTCGGATGAAGCATATATTTCATGGATGTCTCATCGACCCGATGAGGGTGCATCATCCGCGGGTAAGCCTTAAGAATATCGCCGCCGCTTTGCTCCAGCGGCAGCGGGTTGAAGCAGCCGGGAATCGGCCCTCCCGCATGCAGCTTCATGAAATGGTCGCGCAGCTCATCGGCCTCCTGCTTGAACAATCCCTTCAGAACGAGGTATCCCTCCGCATGAAACTGATCAAGCTGCTCTTTGGTCAGTACGCCGCCTTCCGGCTTGCGCATAACAATCTCCTCCCTTTTGGCGCAAAACATCGGATTGCTTTTTCCGATGCATTCATTTTAAAATGAAAACGTTCTAGGAGGAATGAAGCGTATGGCCGAAAACCTTAACGATCCTGCTACGAAAGAAACCGAAGCGCCGCCGCCGGGCATTCTTGCATCAGGCCACTTCCGCCAGCCCTATGGGTATTCCGCTTATCGTTCCCGCGGGACGAGGGACTGGCTGATCACTTATACGCTGTCCGGCCGCGGACAGTACCGGCTTCATGGGGAAGTCTATGAATGCGGGGAAGGCGACATCGTGCTGCTCCGTCCAGGCGCGCCCCATGACTATGCTACGCCGGAAGATAGCGTCTGGGAGTTCGTCTGGGCCCATTTCGTGCCTGAGCCGCGCTGGTCGCAGCGATTGCGGCTGCCCGAACGGGCGCCGGGCATGATCTTCCTGTCCCTCGAACGGCAGTCGGCGCGATCCCGGCTGCTGGAGGCGTTCCGGCGGCTGATCCGCTATTCCCGCGATAACGGGGAGCTAAGCGGCCTGTTGTCGCTAAACGCGATGGAGGAGATCGTGCTCCTGATCGCGCAGAACGAAACGCGCCGCGCGCCGCTCGACCCGAGAATCGGCGATCTCCTGGACTTCCTCAGCGCCAATCTCGAACGCTCCTTCACGCTGCAGGAGCTGGCCGATCAAGTGATGCTGTCGCCGTCCCGCCTGTCGCACCTGTTCAAGGAGCAGACCGGCGATTCGGTGCTCGAGACATTCCTCAAGCTGCGGCTGAAGCATGCCGCCCAGCTGCTGCGGCATACGACGCTGCCGGTATCCGAGGTGGCGGAGAAGGTCGGCTTCCGCAGCCCGTTTTATTTCACGAAGCAGTTTACCTCGTATTACGGCGTCAGCCCGAGCAAATATCGCTCGGGCTCCGAGGGAAATGCGCGGTAAGCCGCCCGCGCGGCCCCAGTATGCATGTCTGCGCCGCCAAGCTTTGGCCCCGGCCGACCGCAGCGGCTGTTCCCTCCCCGCGGACAAGCATCGTTTGTTTCCGTAAGCGCTCCCGGGGACGGAAGCCGAATTTACACTCCGGGCTTTTCCGCAACAGCGCTTCTGCGCTCCATAAGCAGCCGCAGCCGCTCGGGGTAATCGGTGATAATGCCCGAGACGCCGTAATCCAGCGCCAGGCTCATCTGCGCCTCGTCGTTGATCGTAAACGGGTACACCCGAAGCCCTTGCCGGATCGCGTCCTGCGTCTCTTCGGCGCTAAGCCTCTTGAACCGCGGGTGCAGCGAGTAAACCGGGACGTTCATGAACCGGGCCAGGTCGGCATGCCGCACCGCGTCGATATCGTACAGCAAGCCGATCTTGACGCGCGGCTCGAGCAGCTTCAGATAAAGCAGCGATTTGTGATCGAACGAGGAGACGACCGTGTTGCCGAGCCTGTCATATTGGCTGAGCAGCTCAAGCAGGGCCGGCTCCAGCCTGCGCCCGTACGATTCCTTGATTTCCACATTGATCATGACGTGCGGCGGCGTCAGCTCGAGCACCTCGCAGAGCAGCGGAATGCGTTCGCCGCGATAGGCTTCGCCGAACCAGGCGCCGGCATCCAGCTTCTTCAACTCGGAGACGGTCATGTCATGAATGGCCCCCGTTCCGTCCGTCGTCCGGTTCACCGTATCGTCGTGACAGACGACGATTTCCCCGTCCTTCGTCAAATGCACATCGAGCTCGATGCCGGTACAGCCCTGCGCCAGTCCGAGCCGGAATGCGGCCAGCGTATTTTCCGGCGCTTCTCCCCGGGCTCCCCGGTGGGCGATAATGAGCGGTTGCGTCGATGAATTCTGCATAAGTAAGTTCTCCCTCCGCCGCTGCCTTTCAAGGACAGCGTATTATTCGTTTAAGCGCCTGCGGCGCACGATTCCTTCGTCATCGCTCGTCGTCTGCGGCGCCAGAAAATTCGGCTCGTGAGGCATTGCCGATTTTGCCCGGGTGCCGTGCCGCCGGTCACAGCGAAGCCGAGGCCCCGGGACCGGGCCCCCCGCCCCCCGCCTGCGGACCTCCGGTTTCGAGCGGCGTCTCCACAGACAAAATATCGCTGGACGACGAAATCCGGTCGATCGCCCGCAGCAGCTTATCCGCCCCGCCTGCCTGCAGCTTGAAGGAAATATTCATAACGGCTTCGCCCTGCAAGGCAGGCCATTCGACAGGCGGCTGCTCCTCGTGGCTCATTTTTACATTGACAATCTGTATCCCTTCTTCGCCGAGGCGGGAAGCAATGCTCCCGAGCACGCCCGGGCGGTCGTAGATGCGCACGGTGACAGTCTGATGCCGCCGGTGGCGCATCCAATGCTTCTCCCACTTGTTCAGCAGGAACAGGCTGACAAGCACCATAACGGTAGCCAGCGCCGCGCAGTAGAAAAAACCGGCGCCGACGCACAGCCCGATCGCCGCCACGACCCAGATGGAGGCGGCGGTCGTCAGCCCCGAGACGGTCGAGCCCGTACGCAGAATCGCGCCTGCTCCCAGAAATCCGATGCCGCTGATCACCTGCGCGGCCAGCCGCGCCGGGTCCATCCGCACGTTGTACTCTGCCGCGAATTGAGAGAATCCATATATCGACAGCAGCATGATGGCCGCCGAACCGATGCAGACAAGAATATGCGTGCGGAAGCCGGCCGCATGATTGCTCCACTCCCGCTCGAAGCCAATCAGCCCGCCGAGCAAAGCGGCAAGCAGGATGCGGACTGTCAGCTCCCAATGCGTAATGTGCCAAATATCATCCATGTTATCCGCCCCTTTCCCCGCCGCCACGGCTCCCGTTGGATACCGCTTTGCCTTCCGCTTACATCCATAGGTGGGACGCTCCCGCCGATACCGCAAGCGCACCCGCCTTCAGCGCCTCGTCGATCTCGTCCTGGTAGCCGACCAGCCCTCCGGCAATGATCGGCAGCGGCGTCATCGCCGTCATCTCGCGAATGATGCGCGGCATCAGTCCAGGCATCACCTCGATCGCGTCGGGCTGGCTCTGCTCCACCGCCTTGATGCCCCGCTGCACGGCGCTGCGGTCGATCAGAAAAATGCGCTGAATCGTCATCAGCCCCTCTTCCTTGCCCGCCTTGATCAAATTGCTCTTCGTGGAGATGATCCCTGTCGGGCGAACATGTCTGGCGACGTAAGCGACGCCGCTGCGGTCTGCCGCGATGCCTTCGATGAATTCCATGTGCAGGAATACTTCTTTGCCCGCCTGCTTCACCCGCTCGGCCAATTCCTTAATATTGAATATCGATCCGGTCAGCAAAAAAATGACATTGACCCGGCTTTCGATCGCCAGCTGCACATCTTCCTCCTTCTGTACGGCCGCAATCGTCTGATGGTCGACCAGATCAACGATCGGATACATAGGCTGTCCCCCCTTTGGTTACAAGTGTACGATGTCCTTGATGCTCGGCAAAATGTAGCGCGGACGGTAAGGCGCCGTCTCTGCCATCTCCCTGGTGCTGACTCCGGTCAATACGAGGACGGAAGACATGCCTGCGTCGTTTCCCATCTTGATATCGGTCTCCAGCCGATCTCCGATCATATAGCAGCTGGCGCTGTCCAGGCCGAGATGCTCCATAGCCGCTTGAGCCGAAATGAGCGACGGCTTGCCGACGATAAGGTCGATCTCCCGGCCGGTCGCCGCTTCGAGTGCGGCGATGAACGTGCCGGTATCCGGCAGCTGTCCCCGCTCCAGCGGACAGGTGAAATCGGGGTTGGTGGCGACAATCTGCGCCCCCCGAACGGCTGCCTGATACAGAGCGTTCAGCTTGTCATAAGTGAACTGCCGGTCCCACGACAGGACGGCTAAGTCGGCCCGCTCCGGCTCATCGGTCAGCGGAATGCCGTGCTGGGCCAGTTCATCGCGGAGCGGCTGCTCTCCTATTACGTATACGCTTGATCCGGCAGGGAGATGCTTCTGCAAATAGCGCGCGGTAATCAGCGACGAGTTCAGCACATCGCAGGCATCGGTCGGTATGCCCATGCGGGTCAGCTTCCGGGCATACGATGCTCGCGCCGCGATCGAGCTATTGGACAGAAAGACGACCTTGTCCCCTCTTCGCCGCAAGGCGGCAATCGCCTCGGCGGCGCCGTCGATCATGCGGTCCCCCAAATAAACCGTACCGTCCAGATCAAAAATAAATCCTTTCATCGTTGCCACGCCTCGCTTCGCTTGTCGGGATGATGGCGGCGAGCTGAGCGGAAGAATAGTAAGAAAAGCTTTCGCTCGATGCCTCTTCGCCGATGTCGCCCGAAATCCTCCTCTTGCCGCAGCTTTTCTCGATCTAAATAAAAAACCTTTATCCCATGTAAACATACCCTTCTCGTCGAAGGGAGCGGTTTACGGATAAAGGTTACTCTTCTACTCAAACCAACACCGTATTATGCTGTTGTTATAGCATTATATGCCGGGAAGGCGGAGCTGTCAATGATTTTTCGCTCCATGCCCCGTTACTCGCCGGATGAAACCGCTCGCGCGCAAGCGGCCCGCTTCCGCCATACAGCGAAACCCGCCGCGCCAGGAATAGCGCGCTGGGCGAGCGGGCTTCGCAAGGCTACCTCGGCCGGGTATTGACCTCAAGAATCCAGATGCGTCCGGAACGATCCAGGCCAAAATCGTATCCGAGCGCCCCGATGCCGGGGAACGCCTCCTCCATCAGCCGCGTGCACGTATAAGCCAATCTTGTCATCTCTCTTTTCTTGGTCACTGCGCGGATCGAGGGCAGCGAGCGGCGGATGGCATCCGCCCCCCTCAGCTGAACTCCCCCTTGGGCCAGGTTGGTAACCGATAGCCCCGGAGAGGCCATCCGGCCGACCAGCGCCTTCAGCCGCCAGGCGCTCCCTTCCTTGACCAGCTTGACCCGATAGTCAACCGGCCGCCCTCTAATTTCCGCAAGCGAAATCCACCTTTGCAGGAAATATTTGCGTCCTCGGCGCAGCCGGTCGATGCCGCCCCGCAGAGCGGCAAGCGACCGGTAATGCCGCACCTTTCGGCCATTTTTCAAATAATATCCCTGTCCCCGCCGACCGACGAACAGCACTCCGCCGCCGCCTGAGCCTTTGACGGGCTTGGCGACTACCCGGCCGTACAGATCAAGCATTTTCCCCAGCCCGGATAATCCGTACGGACGCATAGGGGGCAAGTGAAGCGCCACATCCTGCTTTTTTTGCAATACGGCCGTCTTGGCCCATTTGTTGGAAACCGATCGCATGGCTCGATCCCTCCTTGCCGGCTTATATGCGCATACCCCAGCATATTCGCGGCAGCAGGGCAGCTCTTGGATATATGTCCCCTCGGCGAAGCCCAATCCGTCAAGCCGAATCGAACCGGCCGCCCGGCCGTCCAAACGGTCGAGCGGCGCGCCTCTTACGGGTCGGCCCCTCCGCTCGCGCGCCGGCTCCCGTCAGCAGTTCGGCTCGCCAATTGAGCCGAATGACACTGCCCGTCGATCGTCCCGAGCCTGGCGCGGGCATGGGCCTGTTCCCCGCTTCCCGCCTATGCAGGCGGCCATAAGGTTGACCAGGTTCTTCAGACGTGCCGGCGCTGCTCGTCCCCTATGGTCTTCTCTGCCGCCGGATAAATCGGGTAGAAAGTAACGCCTTTGCACGAGATACAGGTCGATTCGTAGCAGTCTGCCATTTCCTCCAACACAGCCCCGCACACCGAACAGCTCCGCTGCGGAAGGCTGTTCATCAAATCGGTCGAATTCATCAGCATGAAAATGTAACCCCTTTCATAAGTAAATTGTCGCTGCACCGGGATCGAGCATAACGATGAATCGCTACCTTGATCTTTGGATGGCGATCGTTCGTTATAAGGTTTGACGGCATAAGGTGAAGAAAGAACGAAAAAAGGGAGTGCGTCGATCATCAGGAAGCGCTTCGGTCCAGCAGAGAACGAAAATCGTCGAAGCAAGCGGAGCATAAAAAGCAGCAGATACAGAATTGTTATATAACAACGATTTATTATATCCCGTATTATATAACAAAATATTGCGATTGGCTATACCTTTTTTCAAACCGGATGGAAAATGGGCCGCGTCATCATTCGGCTCAACCAACCACGACAGATATCCCGGGTAATGCGGCGCAAGGGATGGCTCGAAATCATAAACCGAAGGCTGCATGCGGCCATGAATCACCATATGACCACTCTAACGTCAGTGACAAACGCCCTCTTGAAAATTTTGCGGTAATCCACCAGCTAAAATTCCAATACCGCAGGTGACGACCGATGACGATGGAATGGTTCGTCATAGGCGTCTATTTTGCAGAAAAACAGCCTTTTTAAAATGTAACGCAGGCTGTTAGGCTATTTGCTCGAAAACGCTCATTCTGGCAGCCAAACATGCCGAATAAGGCTGCTCGCTAGCGTTGCAATTTCAAATCGATGGTTTTGAGTGAAATAAGCTTTGCGGCTAGCGTTAGCTCAAGGTTCGCCCGGTCTCCTTCGCAGACCAGCTGCTTGAGGCCCTTCTTCCGTTCTCCCCATCCCCGAAAATGCTGTCAAAAAAAGAACGGATCGCGCAAAATAACGCAATCCGTTCCATTCCGCCGCATACCGACGGCACGCTTGACGCGAACCGAGGCCGATCTTCGCCGGCGCTTACGCCAGCAGCCCGAGTCCGGCGTCGGCGCTTACCCCAGCGGCCCGACGTCGAACCGGTCGACGTCGGCATAGCCCGCGCTGTCGTGAGCCTCGCTCAGCGCGAAGATCCCGGTCTTGGCCCCGACCCAGTGCCCCTCGGAGGCGGTAAACGCCGGGCCGGCCGGGACGAAGCGCTGACCGTCCAGGCTGTAGCTGAAGGAGCAGCGGGCATCGTCCTTAACGCTTACCCTGAGGAAGACGGTGTCCGCGTCTACCGCCGACCGCCATACGATGCGCTCTTCCTGCCGCTGCCCGTCGCGCTGAATCAGCTCGAAGCCGCCGCTGCCGTCGCGCTTCAGCGACAAAGTCCCGTACCGGTAGCCGAACACGACCAGTCCCGCCTCGTCGCCGGCTGCCGCTGCCGCCAGCGTCAGCTTGGCCGTCGCCGTGAAGGCCGGCGCGGGGAATTTCTGCATTAATAGATGAGGCGCGTCGTATATCGACGTCGCGCCTTCCGGCAGCGGCTTCGCATACAGGCGAATATGGCTGTCGCGCGCGCCAAGCGCATACCAGTCCTCCCGCCAATTCGCCTGCCATTGCCACTGCAACCCGAGACGATCGCCGTCGAAATCGTCAGAGGTCGCCGGCACCTGGATGGGATATGTCCGGCCGACGTTCGGCTTCCGATAATGCAATACGGGCTCGCCGACGCCGTCGGCATTCAGATTGTCGCCCATCAGCGGCCAGCCGTCCTCCCAGCGCACCGGCTGCAGATGGACGATGCGCCCGTACGCGCCTTTGTCCTGAAAATGAACGAACCACGACTCGCCCGACTCCAGCTCGACCCAGCCGCCCTGGTGCGGTCCGTTCACCGGAGTATTCCCTTGGTGCAGAACGATTTTGTCCTCATACGGGCCATCCACGCTGCGCGAGCGCAAAATCGTCTGCCAGCCGGTGGCCACGCCCCCGGCCGGCGCGAAAATGTAATAATATCCTTCGCGCTTGTACATCTTCGGCCCTTCCATCGTCGGGTGCGATTCCGTGCCGTCGAACACGATCTTGCCCTCGTCCAGCAGCCTCGTGCCGTCCGGCGCCATGCGGCACAGGCGCAGCTTATGCTTGATTCCGCAGCGGCTGCGGGCGAAGGCGTGCACCAGGTATGCATTGCCATCCTCGTCCCAGAACGGGCACGGGTCGATCCAGCCTTTCGCTTCGTGCACCAGATGAAGCGGACTCCACTCTCCCGCCGGGTCCTCCGCCGTCGTCATGTAAATCCCCTCGTCGGGCGCGCCGAAGAAAATCCAGAACTTGCCGGCGTGATAGCGAATGCTCGGCGCCCAGACGCCTTTGCCGTGCTGCACCGTATCGTAGCCGGGGAGATTAAGCCGCGGAAGCGCATGATTAATAATCGTCCAGTTCACCAGATCTTTGGAATGCAGAATCGGCAGTCCCGGCGTATGCGCGAAGCTGGAAGCGGTCATATAGAAATCGTCGCCGACCCGGATAACGTCCGGATCGCTGTAATCCGCATATAAAATCGGGTTGCGGAACGTGCCGTCTCCCTGATCCGCCACCCAAGCCTGCTTCTCGATGGTCATGCTGTCATCTCCGTTTCTTATATCGTTATGACTAATTTCCCGATAAACCCGGGGCAAGTCCTAATCTTCGACAGGCAAATACTCGAACCAGTCAAAATCCGCATAGTTCGAGCTCGTCCGGCCGTTCGCGCTGGCAAAGAGGCCGACATAAGCTCCGACGAAGCCGCCGGCCTTGTCCGTGCTCAGAATCGTGCCGTCGGCATCCTCGTGCAGCATCTCCCAAGCTTCCGCGGCAGTCGCGTAGTAGAAATGATACGACTGGCCGATCGCCTCCGCCTTCAAATACAGCCTGGCCGGCGCTAGGCCAGATGCCGACGGCAGCGGCCTGGAGGCAAGCACCCGCTCCTCCCCCTGCTCGCGCATAACTAGACGAATTTCCGCCGCGTCTCCGCTCATCCCGCACTCGAGCCGGTACTGAAAATCGCTGCTCTGCAGCAAAATCATGCCGGCCGCTTCATTGTCGCTGCGGGGAGCAAATTCCAGCGCCGTGCGCACGGAGAACGACATATGCTGCTGGCGCCGCCCGACGAAGCTCGGATTGTCCGTTCCCGTCGTCGTCTCCGGCTTCAGCCTGAGCCGCAAGTACCCCGGCCGCTCGGACAAGCTCCAGAAATCGCCGCGCGGCGTGCGAATAAAATTCCAGCGCAGATCAAGCTCCGGCGCGTCGAAGTTATCGCAAGCCGGCAAAGTCGGCCAGCGATGCTCCGGCAAATTCGGCCGCGCCGACTCCCATTCGACGATCCCTTTGCCCGGATTCACGACCGGCCAGCCGTTCTCCCACGCCATCGGCACAAGGAAGGTTTCGCGGCCCATGTTCCGGTAAGGCCCCCCGTACGGGCGCGACGCCAGGCAGACCATCCACCATTCGCCGTTCTGCGTCTCCACGATGTCGGCGTGCCCCACATTGACGATGCCGTAATTTTGGCCGAGGTGCCGATGTGTGAGAATCGGGTTCATTTTGCACGGCTCGTAAGGCCCTGTTATGCTTTGACTGCGCGCCACCGTCACCGCATGAGTAAAGCCTGTGCCGCCTTCGGCGATCAGCAAATAATACCAGCCGTTCACCTTGTACAGGTGCGGCCCTTCCTGGGCATGAGCCTGCTTCAGCGCGCCGTCCCACAGGCTGTATTTGGGCCCGACGAGCTGCTTGGTCTCAAGATCCAGCTCCTGCAGCCATATTTCCATATGCTTCGGGTACTGCTGCCCGGACGGAGGCTTACGGTTCCCCGTATAATACGCCTTGCCGTCGTCGTCGAAAAACAGCGAAGGATCGATGCCCGGCGCATCCTTCAGCCAATAAGGGTCCGACCACGGTCCCGCCGGATCGGTCGCGGTGACGAAAAAGTTTTTGCGCTCGCTTGTAGCGCTTTCAACCATCGTTGTAATCATATAGAACACGCCGTCGTGATATCTCAGCGTCGGAGCGTAGATGCCCTTGGAGCACGGGATGCCGTCGAGATTGAGCTGCGACGGGCGGTCCAGCACGTGGCCGAGCTGGCGCCAGTGAACAAGGTCCTTGCTGTGAAAAATCGGAACGCCGGGAAAATACTCGAACGTCGAGGTCACCATATAATAATCGTCGCCCACTCTGCAAATCGACGGATCGGGATAAAATCCCGGCAAAATGGGGTTGCGGAACATGCGTTGACCAGCCAAGCGGTAAGCTCTCTCCTTTCCTGTTAACGCCTTCATAATTTCTAATGATGCCTTAGGCTGCCGGTTTTGTCGATAATCATTTCATCATTTTTCCGGTTATTGCGGCCAAAAGACGCTCGGAAAAGCCGCGCGCAAGCTTTTCATATTTTATCCAAGCGGGCACATCGGTTACAATAGACTCAACGCACTCATTTGGGAGGCCTGATAGAATGAACATGAAAGTTGGCATTCGAGCACATGACTTTGGCCAATTGCCGCTGGAGGAGCTGGCGAGAAAGGTCGGCGAGCGCGGCTTCCGCTCGGTTCAGCTTGCCCTCGCGAAAGCGCTGTCCGATATCGACAGCACGACAGGCAAGCTGAGCCCGGGGCTCGCCAATCACATTGCGGAAGCGTTCGACAAGCAAGGCGTGCGCATCGCCATCCTCGGCTGCTATATCAATCCGGTTCACCCCGATCCTGAGCAGCGCCGTCAAGAAATTCGCCGTTTCAAGGAGCATTTGCGCTATGCCCGCGATTTCGGGACAAGCATCGTCGCGACAGAGACAGGGCGACGCGACACGTTCCGCGGCGAAAGCCCGGACGGATACGCAGAGAAGGCATGGTCCATATTTCGCGACACCGTCAGCGAGCTCGCGGAGGAAGCGGAAAAGTGGGGCGTGATTTTCGGCATCGAGCCGGCCACGACGCTCAACGTCTCCACCACGGACGATATGCTGCGCATCATGGAAGAGGTGCCTTCCACCAACATCGGCGTCGTGCTCGACCCGTGCAATTTGCTGGACGCCGACAACGTCGCGCGGCAGGACGAGGTGATCGAGCGGGCGTTCGCGGCGCTGGGTGACCGCATCGCCGCGTTCCACGCCAAGGATATCCTCACGCAGCCGAAGTTCGGCACCTACACCGGCCTCGGCCAGGGCGTGCTGAACTATCCGCTGTTCCTGAAGCGCGTCCGCGAGTTGAAGCCGCACGTGGATATTTTGCTGGAAGGCTTGACGCTGGACAACATGGACGCATCGGTGGAGTATTTCACGAAAGTGTGGAACGAAGCGCAGTAATCCTTTTTTCACGCGAGCAAAGGGGCTGCTCCCTGGGCCGGTATTTCCGGCTGCGGGGGCAGCCCCTTGTTAGCATGTTCGGCCATATTGGGGCGGCAGCTCAGCGCTGCGCGTCAAGCCCGCGCGGCAGGCTCTCCTTGCCCGCGCGGTGCGCCCTCGCTGGAGCTTCGCCTGGCCGTGCGACGCGCCTTCGCCGGGGCTTCGCCTGGCCGTGCGGTGCACCCTCGCCGGAGCTTCGCCTGGCCGCGCGGTGCGCCCTCGCCGGGGCTTCGCCTGGCCGCGCGGTGCGCCCTCGCCGGGCTTCGCCTGGCCGCGCGGTGCGCCCTCGCCGGGGCTTCGCCTGGCCGCGCGGTGCGCCCTCGCCGGAGCTTCGCCTGGCCGCGCGGTGCGCCTTCGCCGGGGCTTCGCCCGGTCGCGCGGTGCGCCCTCGCCGGGCTTCGCCTGCCCGCGCGGCGCCGCTCCATCCCATGGCATCAGCCAGCGGGCAAATCGCCCTGGCCCATGTATTTAGCCTTTGGCCGCTTCCCATGCCGGGATCAGCCGGTGGTTCGCGTAGTCGAAGCGCCTGCCTTCCAGCAGCCCGGCCAGCGTATTGGTCACGCGCACCTCGAGCTCATTCTCCCCTTCGCGCAGCAGCGAAGCGTCGCCTGTCCACTCGTAAGGCGTCCAAGGCCTTACGCCGAGCGGCAGGCCGTTGACGAATACCTCGGCGCAGTCGTGGAAATGCTCGTCCCAACCGGCGAAGGTCAGCCGAAAGACAGGTTCGTCCGGCAGCGTATCCAGCGTGACGCGGCGACGCAGCGACAGTTGGCCGGCATAATAGGGCAGGCCCGGGTACGGCCCCGCATCGAGCCGGCCGACACGGCGGACAGGCGCCGTCAAGACGTGGCGCGGCGCAGCGCCGCTCTCGCCGGACTCCTGCTCGCACCGCACGCCGAAGCTGCCGATCACATAGAGCGCGTCGACGAGGCCGTCCCAATCGTGCTCTGCCGTCACCTCGACCTCGAGCCGGTTGACGCCTTCCCGCAGCAAAGGCCGTATATCGCAGGAGACGTTCCGGTGGTCGTACAGGAAATCCGGCCGGAAATGCTCCTTGCCGCGCGCCGCTCCGTTGATGCGGATCGTCCAGTCGCCCGAGACGGCGCCTGCGTCCATAAGCAGACGACAGCGCTCCGGCAGCGCTTCTACGGCAAAATCGGCCGTATAACGAACCCGCAGCGGATAAGACAGCGACAGCTTCATCGGGGTGCCGAACAGCTGGCTCATCGCCACGGGCAGCCCCTTGCGCTCGCTCAAGTCCGCGCATTGGTCGATCAGCGTCTTGACCTCGACCCACTCGCCCTGCTCTTCCCCGGCTGCGCCGCCTTCCTCCGGCTGGATCGACATGCGGAACCGGTCCAGGCGCACGGCATTCGGACCAAGCGGCTCGAGCTCCCACTCTCCCGCCGCAGCGACGGTCCACTGCCATGCCTGCGGCGCATCGGCCGCCTCTGCCGCGCCGCCGTCCGCTTCCCCGCGCGCGGCGGCTTCGCTCGGCCCGCAAGCCGTGAGCAGCAGCAGCTTCGACTCGTACGGCGCGAACGTCAGCGGCAGCAAGCAGCCGTCCGCAAGCGGGCCGGACTCCTCGCCCGTCTCCAGCGACAGCTCGCTCCAGCGAACGGAAAGCGGCCGGGGCCGGGAAGCCTCGTCGGCGCTGCCGCGGGACGGCCGCGGCAGCGCCGCATCGCCCGCGCCGCCGAACAGCAGCTCCGGGTTCGCCTCGAGCGTGACGCGGCGCGTGCCTCCTTCCTGATGGCTGACGAACACAGCATGCCGGCCGTCGGCAAAGCGCCGCGTCTGCAGCAGGAAGGGCGCGCTCCCGGCCGCCTCCGCCGCAAGCCGCACCGCCCGCGGAAGAAGCTGGTCGAGCAGCTCGCCGAGCCGCTTCCCGGCCGCGGGATCTTCCCCGTTCCACGGCAGGAAATACGCCGCGTTCCCCGGTCCCTGGCATACCGCCCCGCCGCTTGCGCCAGACGCGGCTGCTGCGGACGGCGCTTCGCTCCAGTACGATTCCTTCGGGTCAGCCTCCAGCCCGAACGCGGCGCGGACGTCGGCGGCGATCGCCTTGCCCGGCTCGATCGTCTCGTAAGGCAGCAGGCCGAGCCCGATCACCGTTCCGCCGCACTGCAGAAACTCGTGGATTTTCCGCCAGGCGCCCGACTCCAGATTCGTCATCGGCGGCATAATCAGGACGGAATAGCGGACGGGGCCGACGCGCAGCGTCCCGTCCTCCACGGCGGCTTCCGCCAGCAGCTCCGCATCGAGATGATCGTAATCTCGCCCTGACAGCGCGAGCCCGGCGCACAGCTTCACCCAATCCGTCCGCAGCCGCATCAGCCGCGCCTTCTCCGCTTCATCTCTCCCGCCGTACGAGAAGCCGTGGAACGGATTGCCCATCAGCGTCCACAGCGACGTCGTCGGCTGCAGCACGGCGATCTCGATCCCGGGCTCGCCCCGGCTCATCAAATAGCTGATTCGCCCCGTATAATCGCCAAGCTTGCGGAAGTGCGCCCAATACGGATTTTGCAGAAATTGCGAAGGCGGCGCGTCATGCTTCGTGAGCCCGTCCAGCGTATAGAAGAAGGCGTGAAAATTGAAAAAGTTCGTGCCGAGCGCCGCCATCCGGTCGATCATCCATTTGGCGTCCTGCAGCGTCATCGACCAGCCGACGCTGTGAAAGCATTCGATCAGATTGCGCTCCCGGCCGAGCTGCCGCGCCAGCGAGCTGACGATTTTCGGGTTGCAGCGGAAGTGATCCGCCTGGTGATTCAGCACCCATTCGAGCGGGCGTCCCAGCTTCTCGTGCGCCGAATCGCCGCCGGGCACATGGCTGAACAGCTGTGTCGTCATCCGCACGGAAGGGACCTCGGCCACATATTCGAGACCGTGGCGCGCGCACCAATCGTGCACCTGCTTATGGTAATTTTCGCGCAGCAACAGGTGGATGGTCTGGTAATAATCGTAGCGAATGCGCAGCGCTTCCGGAGCGTCGGCGTAAAGAAGCGCTGGAAAATAGTCCTTCAGCTCATAGCCGGTCCGTGCTTTGAACGCTTCGCACAGCTGCGGCGACCATGGGACGGCGCCGAGCAGGCCGATTTCGTCAGTGAACATCCCCTTTACGGTATTGCCGAAATATTCGCCCAAATAGCGCGCATATTTGTCATGCGTCAAGCGGATGAACGCAGCCATCGCTTCCCGGTTGCACGGATCGACGAAGGTGCCGTAATATTTGAAATCGTCGATCTCCTTCTCCTGGACGACGATGATTTCCCATTCTCCCGGCGGTGTGGTCCATTCCAGCTGCAGCGCAGTGCGGTATGTAAAAAAACGCTTCCGGTTGTAAGCCGTCAGACCGGCCTTCTGAAATACCGGCTCCGTCTGGGTGCTGCCGATGCAGCCCGCAAGATCAACCGCTTCCGCCCAGCTCCGCTGCCCGCAAGCGTCAACCGGGACCGCCTTGGCGTACAAAACGCGGGCCCATGGCAGCTCCATCCGGGTCCGCTCGCCGCCGCTCGCCCTGCGGCTGGCATGCTCCAGCGTATAATGCTTCGCTTCCGGATGCATCAGCGTCACTTCGCCGCCGGCGATGCCGCTCGGGTACGGGTACTCGTCGTACAGCCAGACATGCATCCCCCGCTTCGCGGCCGCCTCGACCGCCACTCGCACCTTGGCGAACCAGGCCTCCGACAAATAAGGGACCTTCAGCCCCTGGCGCGCGCAGACGAAAAAACCGCCGACTCCCTGAGCCGCCATCTCGCCGATCTGCGCTTCAATCTGCTCCTCCTCCATGTCGCCGTTCCAAAACCAGAACGGATGAATGCGATATTCCGCCGGCGGCTGTCTGAAGGCCGCAGCGTCAAAATGGGACATGCGCGTCCATCTCCTTTTCGTCCTATTCGTCCAGTCTCGGCACTGTATGCGGCCGAATCGCCGCGCTGCCGGCCACCGACCCGCGGGCCGCGAAACACGCGAAACGCGCGAAACGTTAGGCGAGCGAAAATCCGCTCCGCGCTATCTGCGCCGCCTTCGGTCCTGCGAAGCGGCGGCGGCCCATCCGTCCCGCTTTCGCGCCAAGCTTGCCTGACTCCACCATACCTGAACTCGCCGGCTTCCGGCAATCGAACTTTTTTGCGGCAGGCCGTCCTGGCCTAGGACATTTTTGCCCGGCTTGCACTTCCTTGACGGCGGCAAAGCGAAAAGCCCCCGTCGCCGGGGGCCGCTTTCTTCGCCGAGGGCCGCAAAGCTATTGTTATCCTTTCAAACCGCTGGTGCTGATGCCCTCCACAATATATTTTTGGAAGATGAAGAACACGATGACGATTGGCAACAGGGACAGCGTCGCCATCGCGAACATGCCGCCCCAGTTGTTCACCGATTCCGCATCGAGGAACAGCTTGAGCGCCAGCGATACCGGATACATCTCCGGCTTGTTCAAATAAAGCAGCGGGTTGTAGAAGTCATCCCATTTCCAGTAAAACGAGAAGATCGTCGACGTCACCAGCGCCGGCGTGATGAGCGGCAATACTACTCTGAAAAAGATCGAGAACTTGCTGCAGCCGTCCATCTTGGCCGCTTCGTCGAGCTCCGGCGGAATCGTCCGGATAAACTGCATCATCAGAAAGACGAAGAACGGCATCGCGAAAAAGCTCGGAACGATAATCGGCTTGAACGAGGACAGCCAGCCGAGCTTGGCGAACATGACGTACTGCGGAATGACCGTCACGTCATGCGGCAGCATCATCGTCATCATCAGGCAGCCGAACCAGAAGCCTTTGCCTTTAAAGCGGATGCGCGCGAACCCGTAAGCGACGAGCGCCGACGAAGCGACCGCGCCGACCGTCGACCAGATCACGATGATGAAGGAATTTTTGAAAAAGGTGGCGAACGTCGTGCCGGCAAAGCCGTTCCAGCCGCTGACGTAGTTCGAGAACTCGAGGCGGGACGGAATCAGGCTGTAGGCATTGGCGAAAATTTCGTGATTCGGCTTCAGCGAGCTGGCCGCAAGCCATAGAATCGGATAGATCATCACCAGCGCCAGACCGCCAACCAGCAGATGGTACAAGACGGAGTTTTTGCTTTTTGTGCCGAATGTCATGTTATTTGTCTCCTTTCGCCTCGTAGTGCACCCAATATTTGGAGGTCTGGAAGATCAGCAGCGTGATCAGGCCGAT
Source organism: Paenibacillus ginsengihumi DSM 21568 (assembly GCF_000380965.1). GTDB lineage: Bacteria > Bacillota > Bacilli > Paenibacillales > NBRC-103111 > Paenibacillus_G > Paenibacillus_G ginsengihumi. Next base: position 219,440 of record NZ_KB905549.1, read on the forward strand.
AAGAATCAGCATCACCCACGCCATGGCCGACGCATAGCCCATCTCGAAGAACTGGAACGCCCTCCGGTACAGGTACAGCGAATACAGCAGCGTATTGTCGAGCGGCCCGCCTTCCCCGCGGGAAATGATGTAGGCCGGCGTAAACGTCATGAAGGCGGAAATCGTCTGCATGATCAGATTGAACAAAATGATCGGGCTGAGCAGCGGCAGCGTAATCTTGAAGAAGCTGTACACTTTGCCCGCGCCGTCGACGCTCGCCGCTTCGTAGTAAGACGCCGGAATGTTTTTGAGGCCGGCCAGAAAAATCAGCATGGACGAGCCGAACTGCCAGACGGACAGCGCGATCAGCGTCCAGAGGGCGGTTCCCGGGTAGCCGATCCACGATGTCGTCGTCTCGATGCCGATCAGCGCGAGCGCCGAGTTGATCAATCCCCGATCGCCGAAAATTTGCGTCCACATGATCGATACGGCCACGCTGCCGCCGATCAGCGAAGGCAGGTAATAGGCGGAGCGGTACAAGCCGATGCCTCCGATCGCCTTGTTCAGCAGCATCGCCACCAGGAGCGCGAAGCATAAGCGAAGCGGAACGCTGGCGAAGACGTAGGTGAACGTCACCTGCAGCGACTTGATGATTTTGTCATCCGCCGTAAACATCGTGACGTAATTGTCGAGCCCGACCCAACGCGGCGAATCCATCAGCATGTAGTCCGTGAACGAGTAATATAACGACGAAATCATCGGGTACAGCGTGAATATGAGAAAGCCCAGAATGAACGGGGCCGTGAAAATGTAACCTACCAGATGATCGTTGTCCTTCAGCTTTTGCCATGTCATTGGCCTAAAACCCCCCGTGTGACGAATTCGCTCTTCCCCTTGAAAGCGCATCAATGAGTATAATCCTATTATCCCGCTCCGGGGGGCTGGCAGGAATCGAAAAAACCGTACTTTTTGTTCAAAAAGCAGACTCCGTCCGCGCTGCTGCGAGCCGCGGGAAGGCCGAGCTGCGCTCATCTGATTGCTGTCATCTGGGAAGGCGAGAAAGTCAGATTGCGGGCCATCGTGCCTGAGGATTGGATGAAATTCCATGAGAATGACCAGGATTCGGGGGCAGCCGCCCTGCCTCCCCCGGAAAGAGCGACCGCGGTTTAGCGGTCGTTTTTCTTGGTAAAGAGAGTCGCACTTTGCTTTATCGCTTTTGCAAAGTTAAACTTTCTGTTACGTGAACAAGGCCGCCGACATCGTCGTCGGCGGCCTTCATTCGTAGCCAAAACTCATCGTTTATGCCCGGGCGGGCACGGAAGCGGACAGCGCCTGCAGTATTCCCCGGATATTTCGTAATAGAAGCAGCAGGTGCGGCGAAGACGCTCACCGGACTCGTCTGGCAGGTCGATTCCGGCAGGGCCGGCCAGCCCGGACAGCGGATTGCGGCGTTCGCCGAACAGCTCGCCAGGGCTCTCGTGGACGACATAACGGAAATCGTCGCGAATGCGGTCGGCGGCGGTCCGATCGGCCGCCTGCTCCAAAGCGTCCGCGAAGAGCGGCACAATGCGCACGACGGCATTTTCCCACAATACGGGCATCGGGACCCGAGCGACTTCGGCCAGGGAGCGGAACAGGGGGGACAAATGCTCGGCAAAGAGGCTCCGCACAAGCTCTTCCCGCCACTCGCGCCTCCGGCCAGGCGCCGCTTCGGTGACCTGGCAGTCCGCAAGTCCAAGCCGGGGCAGCTTCGTGCCCCCTATATTCCCTTCCTGGGGGACCGGCGTCTCCAATATGCAGTGCATGGGCGAAAGCGTCAGTCCCTTGTCGTAGACCGACATGGCATACAGCACAGGAGCAGCCGCGATAAAAGCGTAACGCTTGGCCAGCGTGGAAGCCGTCACCCTGCGGGACGGCGAGCCGATGAAGCCGCCCAGCCTGTCCAGGTAATCCCCGCACTTCTCGCGCTCCAGCAAATCGATCACGCGCACGCGGCGATCGCACGGGCGGGCATCGTCGTGCCAGTTCAGGCTGAAGCGGCCTGCCATGAAGTCCCACTGCGGCGGTGCAAGAGCATCCCTCATATCAATGCGTCCCCAGCAACGTGTCCGCAATCTGATCCACGACCAGATTGATCGCCATCGGGCCGTAGTAGCCGATCCACATCGTCGTGTCGACCGTATAAACGCGATTGTTCTTCACCGGCTCGAGCGATTTCCATGTCGTCGTGCTCTGAAACTCCTCCACCAGCCCTTTGAACATATCGTCCGTCAGCAAAAAGTAGTGATCCGCGCCGACATCGGCGAGCGCCTCCAGCGACACGTGATACGACGTATCGTTCGCTTCAGCCACCTGCTGCGGAGCTTTCAGACCGAGATCCTTGTACAGAATGGCTCCGGTGCGGTGTCCGGGCGTATGCACCCGAATCATGTCGTCGCGCGGCCGAATCAGAGCGACGGTCTGTCCATCCAGCTTGGCGGCTAAATCGGCAACCAGCCTGGCCGTTTTTTCCTTGTACGCCTGTACGGTCTGCTCGGCTTCCTTCTCCTTGCCCGTGATTTGGCCGAACGTCAGGAGCGTATCCCGCCAATCGTCATTGCGCTTGAACATCACGGTCGGCGCGATTTTGCTCAGGCTCTCGTAGATGTTCTCATGAAATTCCGTGCAAATGATGAAATCCGGGTTGATCTCCAGGATCGCTTCCAGATTGGGCTGCTCGTAGGTGCCGAGCACTTTGACATCCTTGAGCTTGCCGGCCAAGTATTCGGGGAAGTCCGCGGCCGCTCCGGCCGCCTTGACGCTTCCGGCCGGCTGCTCGTTCAGAGCGACAAGCTGATCCACGTACTGGACATCCAGCACGGCGATCCGCTGCGGCTTCTGCTCGAGCGTATGTTCCCCTTTGACATGCTTGATCGTTACCGGGAATGCCTGCTGTGCGGTTTGCGCAGCGCCCGGGGCAGCCGAAGTTCCCGGGGACGCCGCCGGATTGCCGCCGCTTCCTGCTGAGCAAGCCCCCATGAGCAGCATGACAATAAGCAAAATGTGAACTGCCAACATCGATCTCGTACGCGTATGCATGAGTGAGGCCCCTCCGTCTGTCAGTTGATAATGATTTTCATCGTCAACAACACTATAAGGAAGAACCCGCCCCAAGCCAATGGACGATGGCGACACGGACGATGAACTTATGCGACGATCGCGCCGAAAATGCATGGGAGAAGCGCCGAAATGCTTTTTGAACGCCCGGCTGAAATAATACAGGTCGTCGTAACCTACCGCTTCGGCAATATCTTTGACCGCCCCGGCTGTATGCAGCAGCATCGCCTGCGCATGATTCATGCGCACCCGAATCAAATACTCTATCGGGCCTATCCCGCAGCGCTCCTTGAACCGCCGCTGCAGCTGCCTGGGGCCGCAGTTTACCAGCTCCGCCAGAGCGTGAAGGCTTAGCGGCTCGGCATAATGCTCCTCGATATGGCGGATCGCCCGGCCGACCGGATCGATGCGGAGCGTCTCCGCGCTCCCCGCGAGCTGCCGCTGCTTCATCACCTCGTACACGAACTGGTGAAGCAGAGCGCGCACGTGAAATTTCTCCAGCGGGTCGTTCTGCAGCCATTGCCGGTGCATCTGCTCGATGCGCGTATACAGCGGCAGCGGATCGGCGGGGGCGAAGCCGTATCCGGCCTGAAAAGCATTGCGGTCGCGGTACAGCTCCAGCAGCTCGCGGCGGCTTGAATGGGGCATGACCGCTTTGTAGAAAATTAAAAAATAATCGATGGCCTCCGCAACCCGGACGATATCCAGCGATGCGCCCTTGCCGGCGTGGCATATATAGCAGCCGTCGCTCGCATGGGCGGCGCCGTCGATATGGATCTGTCCCCGTCCGCTTGCCGCATACAGGAACGTGCTCGCCGGCAGGCGGAGGCGGACGCTGTCTCCCGGCAGGACGGCGGACCGCCGTATATCGAGCACCCGGATGGATGCGTGATTCCAAAGCGGCATTTGATGATGCACGGACATTCGCTCACCTTCGAGATCGCTTGCTTACGCTTCGCAATTAATAACAATAATCATTATCAATTATAGCAAAAAAGCAGCAACCCTTCCATGAAAGATTCATTGGGAAGAATTGCTGCCAATCCCCGATGTTCCATGCGGGGCGGTCGGTCGCAGCCCGTCACAGCGCAGCGCCGCATGCGAACACGCCGGGGCTGCACTCCGATGCGAAGCGAGCCAGCCGGTCTTCTATGCCGCTACTTCTTGTTTTTGGCCAGGATCGCGTTTGCTTCCTTGCGGAATTTGGCCGCCGCATCCTCGACGGAGATTTTGTTGTACAAAATTTGCTCGCTCGTATCCTTCAGCAGCTTCTCGACCTCGATCGAGCCGATCGGGTTCGGCGGGTCCATCGGGCTGCTGTTCTCCTCGGCCCAAGCGACGTAATCGAATACTTTGGCTTCGTCGGGAGTAAGCAGCGGCTTCAAAGCCTCCTTCACCTTGGACGATACGGGGACGCCGCGCTCGCCCTTGATCAGCTTGTTCGCTTCGATATCGTTGATGAAGAAGTTGATGAATTTGACCGCTTCTTCTTTCTGCTTGGAATTGGCGGTGACAGAGAAGTACATGCTCGGCTTCAGGAACATGCCCTTCTTGGCGTTCGGCCCGGGCATAGGCTGCAGCTCAAGCGGACGCTTGGCCGCATTGGCCAGGCCGAGGAACTGATTGGACCAGCCGTTAGACGAGATCGAGTTGCCGAGCACCATTTCGTCGTCCTCCGGCGTGCCTTTTTTCGTCGCCTCTTTATCCAGCGAGAGCAGATAGCCGGCGTCGTACCATTTTTTATAGCGGGTGAAATAGTCGATGAAATGCTTGTCGTCCTCGTAACCGAGCGTCGCCCCGTCAGCGCTGTACATCTTCTCGTCTACGGTGCGCAAATAATAGGCGAAGAAGACGTCGTGCCGCAGGCCGCCCATGAATTTGCCTGCCGACTTCATCTTGGCCGCCAGCGCGTCGAGATCTTCCCAGGTCCAGTTCTTGTTCAGGGGCACCTCCACGCCCGCCTGCTTCAGCATCTCCCAATCCATGATGGATGCGAGCGCGTTGACGCCGGTCGTCATGGCGTACAGCTTGCCGTCGATCTGCCCGCCGGCGATCGTGTTGGGGCTGACCGAGCTGACATCGAGCAGCCCGTTCTTCGTATAAGGCGTCAAATCCTCCAGCTGCCCGCGGCCTCCGTATTGCGTCAAATACGAAATATCCATTTGAATGATATCGGGCAGCTGATTGGCCGCCGCCTGCGGGGCAAGCTTCTTCCAATAATCGTCGAACGATGCGTATTCCGTCTCGATCTTGACGTTAGGGTTCTGCTTCTCGTACATCTCAATGACTTTCAGCGTATAGTCGTGACGGGCCTGCCCGCCCCACCAGGCAATGCGCAGCTTGACGGGGTCGCCGCTGCCGCCGCTCCCTCCGCTCGCCGGCTGCCCGTCCGTTGGAGCGGCGCCTCCTCCGCTGCCGCAGCCTGCGGCGGCAGCAGTCATCGCTATCGAGAGCAGTACGGTCATCGCTTTCTTCATCGCATTTCCCCCTGTTCGAAGAGCTTCTGTTGGTAGTGCTTACATAATTCATTATCTTCGAATATCGCAGGGTCGTTAATCCAAAAAACCGTCATCCTTGTTTAAAAAACCGACCTCTGTCGGCGCCTTGCTGTATTCCGAGGGCGTGCAGCCCACATACTTTTTGAACACTTGGCTGAAATATTGGGGGTTGTCTCCGAAGCCGAGCCGTTCGGCCAGCTCGAAAATTTTGATGTCCTCGCCGGAGGCAAGCCACTCGGCCGCGCGGGCGATGCGCTGGCGGATGACATAATTGGAAAATTTGTCGCCAGTCTCCTTCTTGAACAGCTTGCCGAGATAATCCGCGTTCATATACAGCATGCGCCGGGCTACCCAGTTCAAGGAAAGCTCCGAATCGCCGAGATGCTCGTCGACGATGTCCATCACCTTGCGCACGATGGCGGAATGCTTGCGTTTGTTCAGCTCGTACTGCCTGTGGGCGATCTCCTTGGCAACCGACTTCACCAGGAACTGGATGCTCTGCAGCGTCTCCATCTGCGTCAGCGCGACCAGTTGATCCATCGCCTGGTTCGCCTGACCGGGCGGGCCTAAGCGCACGATGGCCATGAACAGCTGAACGGCATACGATTTCGCCGTCTGAATATCGGAGCGCAGGCTGCCAAGCTGCTGGAAAAAGCGGTCGATGGCGCTGCTCGCGTCGTCCCAGCGGCCGGCCTTGAGCTGGAGGATCAGGTCCTCCTCGTCAAAGGACAATTCCTTGCCTTCGCCGGCGTCCGCATCGGTGATATCCTGACGGGTGATCAGGCTCCCTTCCCCCAGGTAAAAGCGGTGCTTCAAGCATTCCAGCGTCTGCCTGTACAATCGGCGGGCGAAGACGATATCGTCCGCGTCGCTGAGCGCAATCGTCAAATCGATTTTATAGTAGCCGAGAAACGTCTCGCGGATGCGGGCAATGCGATCATGCAGCCGCTCCGGCGCTTCCTCGTCTCTAATCACGACCAATACGTGCTCCCCGACCGTCGAGCTGAGCAGAGGCTGGTTCAGCAGCTCCTCCGCGATATTTTTGACGGCGAACAGGTGCTCGAACTCGAACCGGCCCTCCAACTGAAACACGATCAGGCGCACCTTGCGGCCGTCCAGGCGGAGATCGAACAGCTCTCCGTAATACTCCCAGTCTTTGCCCCCGTAAGTTTTGTTCGTGACGAATTCCTTCAGGAACTGCTCTTTGACATGCGGGAGCACTTTTTCCAGTCCCTGCTTCAAGTTTTGGACGAACGTCTCCCTCCGCTCGGATTCGCGCAGCTCCTCCACCAGCTCACGCAGCGCTTCCACGATTTGCGCTTCGTTGCACGGCTTGAGCAAATAATGCCGGACGCCGTACTGCATGGCCGAGCGGGCGTAATCGAATTCGCCGAAGCCGGAGAGCATGATGAATCTCACGCCGGGATATTGCGCCGTAACTTTGGCGACCAGTTCCAGACCGTCCATCCCCGGCATCCGGATATCGGATATGACGATATCCGGCGTATCCCGCTCGATCATTGCGTACGCTTCCAGCCCGTTGCGGGCAGTGCCGCTGAGCGCAGTGCCGGCCGCCGCCCAATCGACGATGCGGGAGATGCCGTCCAGGATGATGCGCTCATCGTCGACAAGAAGCACTTTATACACGAGAACACCCCGTTTCATAAGGTAGTCGGATAGCGACCCTCGTTCCTGCTCCGGGTTCGCTGTCCACCTGAATTCCGTAAGCTTCGCCGAAGGAGAGGGCGATCCGCTCCCCGATATTGCTCAGCCCGATGCCCTTCCCGTTCGTGCTGGCGTCGCCGGCGCGCACCAATTCCAGCCGCTCCGGGGACATGCCCGGCCCGTCATCCTCCACCACCAGCAGGAACGACTCCGCCTCCTCCACAGCGCGAATCGCGATGCGGCACGGGTCGACGCTCGGCTCCAGCGCATGGTGAATGGCGTTTTCGAGCAAGGGCTGCAGCGTCAGCTTCGGAATGCAGTAACGGTGCAGCCGCTCGGGAACGTCCAGCCGGAAATCGAGCCGCTCCGCGAACCGGTATTGCTGAATCTGCACGTAATGCCGGACGATGTCGATCTCCTGCCCGACCGTAATGAGCGAATCCTTCAGGCTCATCGAATTGCGCAGCAAAAATCCGAGCGCCTCGACCATGCTCGAAATTTGCGGCTGGCCGTTCAGCTTGGCGAGCCAGTTGACCGACTCCAGCGTGTTGTACAGAAAGTGGGGATTGATCTGCGCCTGCAGCGCTTTGAATTCGGTTTCCTTGATGGTCAGCTGCTTCGCGTAATTTTCCGTGATCAGCTCGTCGATTCTCCCGATCATCGTGCGGAACGTCCGGTGCAGCTGGCCGACCTCGTCCATCGGCAGCTTGGCGACGACCGACGCATCGTCCAGATCGCCCAGGGAAAAGTCGCCTTTTTGCGCCTGCTTCATGCGGGCGATCAGCGCTTCAATCGGCTTCGTAATCCCCTTGGAAAACTGTACCGCGAGCGCAAGCACCGTCAGGAGACTGACGACAAAGAAAATCAGCAGCACGTTCTTCATCCACGCAATCCGCTCGAAAATGTGGCCGAACGGAATGAGGCTGTAGTACGTCCAGCCTGTATTGGCCGAATAGAAATGGGAGAGAAAATAGGGGCGGCCGTCCAGCTCGGTCAGCTCATAGCCGCCCCTGCCCGCTCCCTTGGCCAATTCGGGCAGTTCGACGCCGCCCTCGAGGGGGTAAACGATGTCAGCCCCGGACGCCACGATCAGCTCCCCGTCCTTCAGCGCCGTGCCTGCGGAGACGTCCTCCACAATCTGGTCGAGACGGACGCGGACGATGACCATCCCGATCGCATCCAGCTCCAGATTCGCGGCGTAGGAACGCACGATCCTCGCGCTGATCAGCGAGGCGTCCGCCGCCCCCGGATAAATCCAGCGGGCCGAGCCCGGCTCCTTGGCCGCCTCCCGCTCAATTAGGCGACGCTGCTCGGGAGTGAACGGCGCCCTCATCCCCGCCGTATATTCGTTGCCTGCCATATCCGTCAGCTGGATCGAATAAATATTTTGCACGTATCCGGCATACTGGACGAGCCTCGATTCGATCTTGGAGCGCAGCACAAGCGCCTCATATCCCGGCGGATCGCCGTTCATCGTCCGCAGCATGTTCTGAATCTCCTCGTCGGTAGCCACGTTGAAGGACAGCTGTTCGATCTTCCTCAGCTCGTTCTCGATCCCTGTAGCCGACAAGTTCAGCACCTGCGACGACTTCTCGTAGATTTGCCCGTCGTAGATGGAATAGGCGTACTGCAGCGCGCCGAACGTGATTGCGGCGCAAAAGCCCATCATGACCGCCAGCAGCAAAAACACTTTATGCTTGATCCGCATGCTGCCGTACCATTGCCGGATCGCAAGCGCGATTCGGTTCATCGTCTGCGTCACCGCCTCCGGGGGATTTCTCCGCTTTGCTCGCCCTTCTCCTGAATCGCAGCCCCAGCCATAGCGGCGCGGCCCCGCTCCCTCTGCAATGCCGAAACGCCGAGGCGCTGCTGCGCATCGGCGTACGGAATCCTTTTATCGTTTGACGGCATATACTTTGAAATTCGCGTATTCGGCAATCAGCGGAGCGAGCTGCCTGAACCCGATCCGGCCCGCGCCGAGCACCGGCCCAAGCGCTTCGTCGTCCGTCCAGCTGAGCACCGGCAGCCCGCCGATGGAGAAGCGGATGTCCGGGCCGCACTTGAGCAGCCGGATGCGGTACGGGCCTTTGGCGTCAGCCACGCCTGGAATCGGGTCCGCTCCCTGCGCGACCAGGTGAAGGCCGTAGCTTTTGCGCAGGTTGGAGACGTGGAAGGCCCGCTCTTCCGCCAGCGCCCGGCGGAAATAGGCGATATGATAAGCGTTGATATCGCCATGATGATACTGGTCGTAGATGCCTTCGCGCTTGCTGAGCGACGGATCGAGCACATCCTGGCCGCCGCGCCCTGTCGCCGCGAAGAACAGCATGCACAGGCCGGGCTCGCGAATCGGCCAGAAATCCCATTCCGCGGCGAACGAATCCGGCAGCACCTCCGGGCACCAGAAGACGAAATTGGCCTTCTGCCCTTCCGAAGCGTCAAGCCGGCTCTCCAGCCGCATGCGGCCCAGCGGAAACGACGGCTCTCCCGGCCCTTCCATCCGAAAGCCGGCGACGTCTTCCGCTTTGGCAAACGCATTCTCGTACAGCAAGTCGCCGATCGTAAACCCTTCAAACCATTCGTTCATGTGGATAGAAACCTCCTGTTGCCGCGCCGCCATCGCCGCGCTTTATCCATTAGACGCCGATGACTGGCGAAGAGTCTCGTCACCGGCCGTCGCCTTCGTATACAGCAGACGCCGCATTCAGCCAAATGCAGGCGCAAACCGTCAGTTCTTCTTCTGGAAATCGTCCAGCAGCTTGTTCGTCTCTTCCTCCGCCGTCCTTAGCGCCGTGTTCAAATCCACCTCGCCGGACGCCACCTTATTCAAGCTTTTCGTGTACGTCGCAAGCACCGGCACCTGGCTTTCGAGCACCGATTTGTACGCCATCTCGGGGAACTGGTTATAGAAGAAGGCGCCGTAGTTTTTGCCCTTGAACTCGCTCTCCTGACCGAGTGCCTTCTGGATCGTTTCGTCCTTCAGCGTCGTCATAATGCCCTTCTTGGCCATATCGAGCTGATATTCGTCGGACGTCAAATATTTTATGACCTTCATCGCCGCGTCCTTGTTCTCTGCCATCTTCGTGATCGCGAAGTAGCCCGGGTACGATTGCGGCCCGACGCCCGGCAGATCGCTCATCACCGGATAAGAGACGATGTCCCAGTTAAACTTGGACAGCTCCTCCTTCTTGACGATCGGCAGCAGCGGCGACGAGACGAACATCGCCAGCGTCTGTTCGGTTGCGAAATGGCCCAGATCCAGCACCTTGCCTTTAAAATTCCCCATAGCCTTGCGATATACCGGCGTATTGGTCGGCTGAATGAGCATGGCGTCGATCACTTTCTTCCACCGCTCATCCTGCAGCGTCGACCGCTGCGTCTCCTTGTCCAGCAGCGGAATCGAGTACGGATTCGTAAGGAACATATGGTTGACCGATGGGGAAAAGCCCGTATATGAAATGCCGTCCTGCTCGATGCTCAGCTTCTTGGACAGGTCGGCGATCTCCTCCCACGTCATGCCGTCCTTCGGATAGGGCACGCCGAACTTGTCGAATAAATCCTTGTTGTAGTACAGCGCCATCCGTTCGTTATACACGGGCAGGCCGTAAATTTTGCCGTCGCCGAGCTGCTTGATGGCGTCGATCAGCGTCGGCTCGAAGCGGCTCAAATCGACATTGTGCTTCTTGATCAGCTCGGTCATATCGTAGCTCAGCTCGTAGACGAGGTTGCTTCCCGGGAACGAGCCGATCGAATCCCAGTGGATGTCGATGCGCGTGCCGGCGTTAATCAGATCGGGCAAATCTTGTCCTTGAGCCCTCTGAATATACTTGATCGTATAATTCGGAAACTTTCGCCGGATCGCATCGCCATACCGCTCATTGAAGCTGGCCTCCGAATCGCGGCTCATCGAATAGAAAACGAGCTCGGCCGGCTCGTCGCCCGCATCGGCAGGCGGAGCTACCGTCGGCTCCTCCACCGCACCGCCGCTGCACGCCGTCAGCGCAGAAGCCGCCGTCAACGCTGCTAGAAAAGTAATCGCCCATTTGCGTAAAACCATCGCAAGACACCCCTATTCTGATCGTTTTTGATGATAACTGTCAGCCGCAAACGCTTCCGAAACGACGCCAAATCGCCAATTGCGGCTAGCGTTAAGCTTATCTTAAATGATCGGAGGGCGCTTGTTGTATAGCCGATCAGGACAAAATCCTTGCTAAACAAGACAACATGCAGCAGGACGGGGTTCTGCACTCCTCCGAGCCGCCCCCTTGCGGCTTCTTCCGCTCCTTCGCCTATCCTCGCCGAACCGCCGCTGCCGCCTCGCGCTGCGTCGCCTGGTCCGCAGCGCGTTCCGGCACGGGAGTCAGCCGGCGGTGCTGCTTGCGGTATTGGCCCGGCGTGCACCCGACCTGCCGCAGGAACAGCCGCGAGAAGAACGAGGCGTCGCCGAACCCGACAGCCGTCGCGACCGCTTCGATGCTGCGGCTCGTCTCCCGCAAGAGCTGCCTGGCCCGCTCGATGCGGATATGCTGCAGCGTCTCCGTCACGCTTTTGCCCGTCTCGTGCTTGAAGATCCGGTTGATATGGCGTTCGCTCATATTGAAGCGGAGGGACAAGGTCGCGAGCGTGATCTTTTGCGAAAAATGGCGTTCCAAATACGCGCGCATCCGTCTTGCCGTAATCTCGTGGCCGTTCGCCGCAGCGGAGCGGGGGACCGCTTCGTTCTCCGCTTGGGGGGCGGCGGCGTACCGGGACAGCAAGATCAATACTTCGGCCAGCTTGTTCCTGGCGGCAACGGCATAGCCGGGCAGCCCGAGCCTCATCTCGCGCAAAATGTCCTCCAGGAGCCCGAGGAGGGCGGACGATTCCTCGCTATCCAACTGCAGCGCCGGCGGAAATCGCGCAGCGCCGTCATAGATCGGAGCCAGATAAGCAAGCCCGGCCAGCGTCGGGTCGGGCGGAAGCGAGGATACCAGGCATTCTCTGCGGAACATGCAGTTGACGATCTCCAGACTGTCCCCGCTCCCCAGCAGATACTGGTGCGGCTCTCCCGGATGCACGACGAACACGCTGCCGGCGAGGAGCGGGTGACGTCGGTCGCCGACGAGATGAACGCCCGTTCCATGAACGACATACACCAGCTCGTAGAATTCGTGCCGATGCATCGGCGGATTGTCGTACGCTTGGTGAGCGGCGCGCTGAATCCACAAGGGGGCGCCGCCTCGCGCATAGTCCGACCATCTTTTGACGATCATGCCCATACCTCCCTGCGTCTAAAGCGAATATACGGCTTTGCGCACCTGGAAAAAGAGCGGGCCGTGATGCCAGGCCCGCCCTTTCGTGGAATGAATTATTTCGGCAATTTCGCGTACAGCTCGTTGATTTCTTTCACATAATCGTCGCCGCCGCTCTTCTTCCACAGCTCGATGGCTGCCTCCCAACCGGCGTCGTCGATTTGGCCGACGATATATTTGACGCGGGCGTCGTTGATAATGTTGTCCAGCTGAGGACCTTTCTGGGCGTACACTTCGGAAATCAGCGGCTCGGCCGGGTTGGCCACGACGATCTTCTCGTTCTCCTTGATCGTCTCGGCCTGCTTCTTGCGAATCGGCGTCTGTATCGGCTTCAGCGTGCGGTCTTCAGGAATGAACATCAGCATCTGGTTGAGACCCGTCAGCTCGGAGTCCAGCATAGCAATATCCTTGGACGGCTGGATGCCGTTTTCAGTCTTCGTATAATGCTTGCCTTCGATGCCGTTTTGCGCCAAAATTTGCAGCTCCGGATCATTCATCTTGTCAAGGAATGCGAGCACCTTGCGCAGCTCATCCTCGTTCTTCACCGCCGTTTTGGACACGGCGATCATCATGTTGTAGCCGGAGGTCGGCAGCGTGCGCAAGCCTTTCGGCCCTTCAACCGAGCCGATCACGTCCGTGAAGGACACATTGGGATCGGTCGTTTTGCCCGCCTTCTGCTGCATGTCGTGAATCTTCTCGTCGACACGCGCAGCGTTGTCCAGTACGTCGACCATGACGCCCGCCTGGCCGTTGATGAGCGGATCGGAATATTTGGCGGTATCGAATACGGCGAAGTCCTGGTTGATCAGCTTCTCGTCATACAGCTTCTTGAAGAACACCAGCGTATCCTTGTACTCCTTCGTCATGAAAGCAGGCTGCAGCTTGCCGTTTTCGTCTTCGCCCCATTTGTTGGGAGCGCCGAACCATGTCTGAATGATGTCGAACGGGCCGCCCCAGCCGCCGGTCCATTTGGTGACGACCATGCCATACGTATCGTCCTTGCCGTTCTGGTCCGGGTCTTTCTCCTTAAACGCTTTCAGCATATTATAAAACTCGTCGATCGTCTTCGGCGGCTGCAGACCGACATTGTCGAGCCAGTCCTTGCGGTAAACGATCCCGTTGCGGCCAAGGTCTCTTTTGCGGTAAATGCCGTAGATTTTGCCATCGACGGAAGTGTTGTTCAGCACGATTTCGTTCGCCTGGCTCAAGTTCGGGTAATCCTTGAGGTAAGGCGTCAGATCCCAGAACGCTCCGGCTCTGGCGGCGTTGACGAAGCTGGACGATTTTTCAATGACCATGAGCGTCGGCAGCTTGGCCGAGGCCAGCGTAATGTTCACCTTGTCCCCGTAAGAGGAGTTCGGGACCCATTCGATATGCAGATTCGTATTCGTCAGCTTCTCGATTTCCGCAAGGACCGGGCTGTCATCCTTCGGATACTCCGTCTTGAATACCGGCATCATGATCGTAATGTCCATCGGCTTGTCGGAGCCTCCGTCGCCGTTTGCCGCGTTATTCTCGCCTGCCGGCGCTCCTCCGCTTTGGCAGGCGACGGATGTCAGCGCAAGCGCGGTGACGACGATCGATGCGGCCCATTTTTTCGCGGCTCTCTTTCTCAACTTCATGCTGGTGCCCTCCTTTTTGATCATTGCGATATAGTGTATGTCAACCCTCCCGCCCTGCTGGCGCGTGCCTGCAGGACGGGGCGAGTCGAAACCGATAACAGGCAGCGGTGCGACCTTCGCGCTTCGAGCCTCGCGCGTCTTTGGCGCTGGTCAGCCTTTGATCGAGCCGATCAATACCCCTTTGGCAAAATGCTTCTGCAGGAACGGATACACCAGCAGAATCGGAACCGTGCCGACGACGATGACCGCCATCTTCACGGTCTGCTCCGGCGGCTGCACGAACGTCGGGTCCAGATTGGACGAATCGCCGAGGCTAATCTGGGACAGCATGACCATCTGCCGCAGCAGCACCTGCAAAGGCCATTTGGTCGCGTCGTTAATGTACAGCAGCGCATTGAAGAAGTTGTTCCAGTGGCCTACGGCATAGAACAGGCCGAACGTCGCCAGCACCGGCTTGGACAGCGGCAGCACGATGCGCCACAGCACGCCGATCTCCGTGCAACCGTCAATCCGGGCCGATTCTTCCAGACCGGCGGGCAGCTCCTGAAAGAAGTTTTTGACGACGATCAGATTGAATGCACTGATCGCGCCGGGCAGAATGAGCGCCCAGTACGTATCGAGCATGCCCAGGCTGCGCACGAGGATATAGCCCGGGATCAGACCGCCGCTGAACAGCATTGAGAAGACGACCAGATTAAGCACGGTATTGCGGCCCATCAGATCGCGTCGGGCCAGCGGGTAAGCCATCGTCACCGTAAACAGCAGGTTCGTGAGCGTACCGACCACCGTTACGTAGATGGAGACCCCGATGCTTTTAAAGAGCGTATTCGAAGAAAAAATATATTGATATCCCGCCAGCGTGAATGTTTCCGGGATCAGGAAGAACGCCTTCTGCGTATGCTCCGCTTCCGTCGCGAACGATCCGGAGACGACATAGATGAACGGGAGGATCGTCACGAGAGCGAACAGACCGAGCAGCGTATAGTTCAACACGTCGAAAATCGTGCTTGGAACGGTTCTGTAATGTTTGTTCATCGGCTTCCCCTCCCGTCAATAAATGCCGCTTTGGCCGAATTTTTTGGCCAGCCAGTTGCTGCCGAACACGAGCACCACGCCGACCAGCGACTTGAACAAGCCTACCGCCGTACTATAGCTGAACGAGCCTTGGGTAATCCCCATGAAATAGACGTACGTATCGAACACGTCGGCCACTTCGCGATTGAGCGCGTTCGTCATCAAATAAATTTGCTCGAAGCCGTTCTCGAGCACATCGCCCATGCGCAAAATGAGCAAAATAATGATCGTGCTGCGAATCGACGGCAGCGTAATATGCCACATTTGGCGCCAGCGGTTCGCGCCGTCGACGATTGCCGCCTCGTACTGCTCGACATCGACGCCGGCCAGCGCAGCGAGGAAGATGATCGTCCCCCAGCCGCATTCCTTCCAGATCGTCTGCAGGATGATCAGCGGGCGGAACCAGTCCGGGTCGGCCAGAAAATCGATCGGCGTTCCCCCTCTGCTCTCGATGAACTGGTTCACAACGCCGCCCTGTGTCGTCAGCAGCACGTAGGTAATGCTGGCCACAATAACCATGGAGATGAAGTGCGGCACGTAGATGAGCGTCTGAATCGTTCTTTTATAGAAGGAGATGCGAATCTCGTTCAGCAGCAGCGCGAGAACGATCGGCGCCGGAAAGAAAAACAACAGGTTGTATAGCGACAAGAGCAGCGTATTGCGCAGCAGCTTGAAAAAGTCCGGGTTCTGGAAAAAGTTCCTGAAATGCTCGAACCCGACCCATTCGCTGCCCCAAAAGCCGGTGAACGGCTGATAGTTTTTGAAAGCAATCAATGCTCCCCACATCGGAACATATTTGAAGATAAGGAAGTACAACAGTCCCGGCAACAGAAGAATGTACATCCATTTATCCTTTTTCAGCCGTCTTGCGATGGCGGACCAGGATAATCTTTCCTTGCGCGTTCCCGTGCGCATGGTCGTATGCTCCATCTGCTTCACCCCTCCGTCAGTTTGCTCCATTCGTTCCAATCGGCATCGCCATCGAAAACGTCGTAGCCTTATTGTGCAGGGGGCGCGCCTTGACTTCAATCAGACATTTTTGTAGCCCGGGAAGCGCTTCGATATGGGGCTGCCAAGCGCCCCGCGGCGCTCGAATAATCCGATATTGCAGCGTTTGTACTTTCTTGATGGAGTAGGCAAAACGCCCGCCAGCTGCGGATTTCCGGCGGATTGGGGGAGGCTTCAGCCTTGCCGGACCATCTCGCGGTAGCGGCTCGGCGTCACGCCCTCGTACTTTTTGAAAATACGGTTGAAATAGCTGTGCTGGTAACCGACCTGCTCGGCGATTTCGTTAATTTTTCGCTCCGAATCGCGCAGCAGTTCCTTCGCCTTCTCCACGCGGAGTTCGGTTAAATAATCGATAAAGTTTTTGCCTGTCACCTGCTTGAAGGAACGGCTCAGCACGAAGGCGTTCGTGCCGCAATGCTCCGCGCAATCGTCCAGCGAAATGTCGCGGTGGTAGTTGTCTTGGATATACTGCATGGCGCGCTCGATCGTCCGCTTGATCTGGGAGCCGGAAGCGCGCGCCGTCTCCTGGATATAAGGCGAGATGACTTTGGAGGCGAACCAGTCGCGGATGCGCTCGGTCTCTCGCATTTGCGCCAGCTGCTCGAAACGGTTCGCGCCCTTGAACAGCTGGTTCGGATTGACGCCTGACTGCATCATCGCATGCTCGAGGCTGCCAAGCAGATTGAATACGCCCTGCTGCACGTCAAGCTCCTTGGAGCCGTCGGACGTGAGCGCGCCGAGGAATTCGTCCAGCAGCCGCTCGGCCTCTTCCTGGTTGCCCATCCGCATCGCCTGAATCAGCTCCCGCTCCAGCGCAAAAGGATACTGGAATATTGCCCGTTCCTCCTGCGCCGCCGCCTCCAGATCGATCATCTGATGCCCCTCCCCGAAGCTGCGCAAGCTAAGCGCAAGTCTCGCCTCCCCGAACAGAAACGGAATTTGCTTGATCGACTCCGTCGAACTTCCGACAGAGACGGTGACCTGCATTTTGAGAATCAGGTCGACGGCCTGAATGATGGCATCTCCCATTTCAAACAGCTCGTCTCTGCGTCCGCTCTCCTTCTCCGTGCTGATCAGCAGGCCGACCGTCAGATCGTGAAAGTTGATGACGTCGCATTCGGCGAAGCGCTCCCGCGCCAGCTCCTCGATAATATTGGCGGCGGCGAACGTTACGAGCCCTTCGTCCTCCAGCGAGAACCGTCCCGCCCGGTCGAGCATGGTCATGCCGGTCAATTGGACGAGCATCACGAAATATTGGCGGCCTTCGGTCTGCCAGCCGAACTGCTTCATCCGCTCGGTCAGGTCATCCTCCGTATAGGAAGCCAGATAGCCGTGAACCAGCTGCATCAGAAAGCCTTCCTTGACCTGCGGAAGCTGGGCTTCCAGCTTCGTCTGGAGCGTCAGGCTCTCCCGGTTCAAATGCTGCCACTGCCGCTCGATCAGCTTGAATTCATCCTCCAGACCGCGATACGGCTCGCCCTGCTCGCCGGCAAGCAGCCGGACAAGCCGCTCCAGCGGAGAATAGATTCTCCGCGAAGCGATCCACGCCAGCACCGCCGCCAGCGCCAGAACGACCAGGCTGACAATCACGATCACCTTGGAGACGAAGACGACCGGCGAAGTGATGATGCTAAGCGGCGCCGCAGACACGTAGATCCACTTCGTTCCGACCCGGTCGAACTCACCGAAAGAGACCGAGTAAGAGCTGTTGTCCCAGTCCATGGCGAACGACGTTCGGCCGCCGGCGCTTTTGGCCTCCAGCACGGCGGTTCTCAGCTGTTCCATCAGCGGCGAAGGGGAAGCTTGTCCGCTGTCGGTCGACAGCAGGACGCTTCCGTCCTCGCGCATGAGAAACACTTCTCCCTCGTCCAGCGGATTGAGCGTTTTGAGCAGGCTGAACACCTTGTCGCGGTCCAGGCGGGCGACTATGACCCCGAATGGCTGGGACGTGCCTCCCGGCATTTTATGAATCAACGCCAGATCGTTCGTGTAGGAGGAAGCGCCCGACGGGAGCGTTGTCCAGTGGACAAGCGGGCCATCCGTCAGCAGCTGGCGGTACAGCTCGATGTCCTTGTCCTGCATTAGAATGTTAAACTCCGGGTTGAAAAAGACCGGCGCCTTGCCTTCGACGAAAAATTCCATACGCTTCGTAATCGGCGCCGAGCCCTGCATGATGCCCAACGTTAACGTAATCTCTTTCGTTTTTTGAAACTGCTTGAGAAAGTCCGCCTCTTTCAGCGAATGGTCGAACTTCGGATCGAACGCCCAATGGGACAACGACAGCTCGAGCCTGGCAAACTCGTCGTTCACATCCGCCGCGCGCCGCTCGATCTGGTTCTCGTGCAGCCGCACCATCTCTGCTTCGATGCGGCCGGCGGAGAACCAGTAAATCAACCCGCCCATGATCAATCCCGGAATGCCGGTAACGATAAGAATGAGGATGAGGCTTTTCCGATAAAACTTCCCTTTCCCGCCGTAAAAGAAAGCCCCGACTTGCCGCAAGCGCTGTTTCATTGTTCCCGGCACGGGATATACCACCTTTCTATAGGATCAACCTAAGCGATAGAAGCGATAGAAGCGATAGAAGCAATAAAATCAATAAAATCAATAGAACATATAGAAGCAATAGAATTGACCTTAGCAATGTTAGCACTTTCATTTTATTGTAACATAAGAATTGAAATTGTTGACGCTCCCGAACATAAAATTCCGTTTATTGTAATATTTGTGCGAATGGAGGAACTTGCGAAGAGGTCAAAGGGATGGGCCTGCCGCATCGCTATCTCTTCATCTTAAAACAAGCCGTTGCGGACGAAAATAAACGATTCTGCCAAAACCATAATGTATTCTGCTGCTCATGTCAGCGAAATGCACGATCGCACGATCGCCGGCCTTATGCAGTTCGAAAGAATCGCGGCCGAAACGAATAACGCCCGCTCGCTTCCCGGGCGGAAGTCGGACGGGCGTAAAGATCGAACGCCGAACAAGAACCTTATACTATTACAACAAATGGCAGGCTATCCCTGGAAGAACAGCCTGCTCATATTAGGATATGCTGCCTTTGCGCAAAATTTGGCTTACGCGCCCCGGAGTGATCCCGATCATTCGGGCCCATTCCGTCTGGGTGGCGTCCGGATAGGAGCGCATCACTTCAGCCAGCCGCTCGGCCCCATTCCCTTTTCTGCCCGATTTCGGCTTTACCGGCTCGCTTTCCGTTGCTGCCGCAGACTCCTGCATAGCCAGTTCGGGATTCACAAGGTGCCGCGCTTCATTCAGACAAGAACTGCAAACAAATCTGCCTCGAAAATACGTCAAGTCATCTGCCGATTGACAAAACAAGCACGCCTGCGTCTGGTATTTGCGCAAAATAATCCGGCTGTCATCCACGAAAAACTCGATAGGGTCCTTCTCCCCTATTTCCAGCACTCGGCGCAGCTCGATAGGCAGCACAACGCGCCCCAACTCGTCGACCAAACGAACAATACCGGTACTTTTCATCGCTTTCCCTCCATATCTTTTCGGACAAACCTCCGTTAAAAATATTTATTCGATTTAATCCTAAAAAATCCTGTATGGATTTGCTGAAATGATCGGATTTTGTAAAAACGGAGCGCGGTCAGGGCATTGCATCGCGTCGGCAGTCTGAAGCGCTCGAACCGGAAACGCTAACGCAGCTTAAGAAGCTTAAGATGACGGCTTCTACCCGCGCCTTACTCTTTGAAAGGACAAATCGCCGCAGGAGCCTTTTTACGTTGCACGGCATTGTCTGACATGGTAAAATTAACGGTATAAGATTAGTTTTTTAAGCTGTATACTGAAAAGAGTCTTACCGCTGCCGAACGGTAAAGACTCTTAGGACTTGAAAAGGCTGTGGATCACCACGGCGCGCTAAAGTCAAAACTGCTTCAGCGAAAACCTACCGCTTGGGCTCCTAACCTACTTCGCGGTGGGTTTTCGCTTGTTTCGAAACTTTTTGCGCAGCAGGCGGTACAGCTTCCGAATACCAAACGCGAGGCTTAGTATCGCAGCAATCCATCGCAGCACATCAAGCAACGCCACAAGTGCGACCATCGGCGTCACCCCCTTCCGGGAAGCTCCGCCGTGGTCCGAAAACACCCACTCGCGATTTTCAGTCCATACCGTCGATTATAGCATATCCTTTATGTTCACTCTAGTAAATTTTTCAAGTTTTTCCGAAACGGATTGGGGTCTAATTTCCAGGTACACTTGTGAATTCTCTGCATAATATAATACAGAATCGGTGACGATTCTAAGGGAAATTCGGATTGGCACGCCTCTGGGGGTAATGCCAGTATGCAGCTGGCAATACCCCGAACTATTCATAATCTTATAAACCGGAATGGACAGAACTCTTCAAGCGGCTCTATACATAGAGAAGCCTTCGCACATTGCATGACAACGGGTGACGTGTTAAAATAAACTTGAAACCTACTGTTAGGCGTAGTCAATTACAACTTGTACCGTTGGAAACTGCTGTATAAGTTCTGCGCTTAAAGCCGTATACTGAAAAGAGCCTTTACCGCTGCGAACGGTAAAGACTCTCAGGACTTGAAAGGCTGTGGATCACCACGGCGCGCATGCAAAACGAATTTGCAAACGAAAACCTACCGTTTAGGCTCCCAACCTATCTAGCGGTGGGTTTTCGCTTGTTTCGAAACTTTTTGCGCAGCAGGCGGTACAGCTTCCGAATACTAAACACGAGGCTTAATATCGCAGCTATCCATCGCAGCACGTCAAGCAACGCCACAAGTGCGACCATCGGCGTCACCCCCTTTCGGGAAGCTGCGCCGTGGTCCGAAAACATCCACTCGCGATTTCAGTCCATACCGTCGATTATAGCATATTCTTCATATTCACTCTAGTAAACTTCCGAAATTGCCGCGTCCGCAGACTAACCTATCGCTTAAGGGGCCGCAATC
The DNA here is from genome assembly GCF_000380965.1 of Paenibacillus ginsengihumi DSM 21568. GTDB lineage: Bacteria > Bacillota > Bacilli > Paenibacillales > NBRC-103111 > Paenibacillus_G > Paenibacillus_G ginsengihumi. The sequence continues at coordinate 240,610 of NZ_KB905549.1, forward strand.
GTCCGGGCGATGACGGACAACAAGTTGAGCGTAATATGAACGAAGATCGGGACGGCGATCGTCCCGCTTTTTTTGTAGGCGAAGCACAGGAGCAGGCCAACCGCAAAATAGGCAGGAATCCGCGCCGGATCGAGATGCCCGAGCGCGAATAACGCGGACGAGAGAAGCGCCCCGATCCAAAAGCCCGTCTTTTTCTCGAAAAAAGGAAACAAGATTTTGCGGTATACAATTTCTTCGATCACCGGGGCGACTGCAATCACGACAAACGGCATGATCAAATACTCCCCGAGCAGGTCATCCATCCGGACCTCGGGATTTTGGCCGCCGAGCAGCAGCGACATAAGCACCGTATTCGCAGCATGTGCGATGATGCCGTATTTGATGGCAAACCAGGTCCAGCGGTAATTGGCCTTATCCTTCAACACCGCGTTCCAATCCGCTGCCGCCATCTCCCGCCGAAGCAAATAGACGACCGCCATCAGACTGAGCAGCGGCACGAAAGCGGCCGTATACCGGTTAATAAACAATGCGATCGGCCCGGGGCCGACGAACAAGACAAAAAGAATCAATATGTATATATAATTTCTGTTCACAGGCACCTTCCGTTCCGTGTCGACTTCAAGCTTTACAAATAAAAAGAATCTGTTATTAATAACAGATTCTTTTTATATAGAAGTTCTCTCTTGTTGCTATTGCCCCTATTTCTTCAGCAACTCTTGAGGTACGGCAGGCTTATGCCAATAAAACGAGAAGGTTGTCGGCAACGACAACAGAGCCAGAGGAACCAACAGGGCATTAAGACCTACTGCCAAAATCGTTTTCACTTTCATTGAATAAGCCTCCTTCAAATTTTTTTATCAATTTTGCACAAGTTGTTGTCAAAGACAAAGCTTGTACAAAAAAGACCGATGCTAATAAAGAACTTTGAATAAAAAAATTGCTGAGGACGAACAGCGAAGCTGCAATCTTGATCGCCAGCTTGTACGCCGGCTTCACTTCGCGAATTTCGTCGATTCCACTGGGAGCTCTTAAAATAAATATGTATAGCGAAAAAGCGTTAAGTACAAGCCCCAGGTACAAAAAATCAAACTTCAGATGAATGATGGCAAGGAAGCATACAATCGTTGCAATGCAGCACGTTAACGATGATGTTAGGTGCACGCCTCCGGTCAAAAACCTTAACAAGGTAAAGATTGCCACCACTATGAAGAAATTTGTTGTATTACCAGTTATTATACATGCTATTAGCGAAATTAGCAATGCCAAAATCGTATTAATCGCAATTATTGATGAATATGTCAAAACTTCTACAGAAGCCGACTGAGGATTGTTTGCTTTGATAAATTCGGCCAACCGGACCGCAGCCCTATCGATAACGTTTGCTTTTCTCATTGTTTATCAACCCCACCGAATTATTATATCGTTGATTCAGAATTCGCTTATTGTGCCTGTATGCGATAAACAGTGCAGCAAGCAGCGTGGCGAGGATAACAAAAAAAGTCGCAATATGTATGATCGAGTAGTTCTCTTTTTCCAGGAAAAACAGGTTGATCTGGACAGCGGCCCAAGTCAATACGAGCAGACCGCCAACGATAAAATTCGACGGCGTCAGCGCCGTCCTGCCCTGCATATGCCTCTTCAAGAACATGAATCCGAATTTGCGAGAGTTGATAAGATAGGTCAAGCCGAACAAGATAATGGATGTGACCAGTTGAACGAAGGTCATGTGAAATATCGAGGACGATATATTCATGACGCTGGTAACCCCGAGTAATTCGGCCAAAATCCCTACGGCAAATTCCGTGATGAACCCGACTGTTGTAAAAATAAATCCGAGCAGAAACGAGTAAAAGATCGGCGTCCCAAAAACGACCGTGCACGAAACAATTACAAACATGGGAAGAAAGAGAATGGTGATCGGCTTCATGTTGGCAATCTCGGAAAAATAATAAAACAGACAGCTCATGACCGTGGTGATGGCAAAAATTTTGAACACGATCTCTTTATTGTAGGCCAGCCGAAATAAAGTGAGCGTAAAATACAATGATGCAAAATACTCAACGATGTACGTGAGAATACGTGCCACAGAAATCATCTTTCACCGCCTGCCTTGTCTGTAAGAACACATATTAATTAGTACCATAAAAATGATCCCTTGGCTATCAAGCGCGAGTCGGAAAATGTAACTATTTGTAGCCCAATATAATAGGACTCAATCAAAATCATAGTCTTGAAGACTCGATTCTAAATATTTATTTATATTTTACAAATGATTTACTTACGCTTACAAATCATTAATTTAATTATACTTGCTTTACGGCAGCTTGCAAAGGAAAATATCGCGCCGGGTGCACCAAAAGCCTATGATCGGCGCATTCGCAAGTTTAATTTTTACATCTATACAAATAAAATGAACCCCCGCATAAGTCCGCGGCATCGCGGAGCGGGGGTCACTGTATATGAGTCTTTAGCCTATACGGGCGGGACAAAAAACTAGGCGCCTGCGTGCAGCTCCGCCCACAGCTCCTCCGCCGTATTTTTCAGCAGAAGCGCTTGCTGCCAGCGGTCCGATATTTCCTCTCTTTGTCCGAAGCTGTCCCGGGACCGGGTGATCGCATAGTCCGGTGGTCCGAGCTCGGTAACGAACGGAAAGACGTCTCCCGGCTGCGTTTCCCGCAGCCAATATCCCATCCCTTTAAGCCACCAGCGCTTGAAATGCCCGAACATCGGATGCTCGCCATTGGGTCCGACATCCACCTGAACCTGCTCCCCGTTGGAAACGCGGGCATGAATGCAGGACGTGCGCCGCAGAAGCTCGTCGAACAGCGCTTCCAGCGGCGGCGTAATTTCTCTCACTTCCCCGGCTACGACATAATGGGACAAATCGATCGTCAGACGCAGATCGGGAATCGCCCGCACATACCGGGCCGTGCGGATCAAGTCCTGAGTTACTCTGCCCCGGTGCGTCTCGATGAACACCGGCATGCCGGCCTTCCGGCCTTCCTCCGCCAGCCCCGCAAGCAGCGCAACTGCTTCCTCTCCGACAACGAACGAATCCATCACCTGGAGATTGATGTGCTGGACGCCGAACTCGCGGGCGCGGGGAATCAGTTCCGTCAGGTCGCTCACCGTTCTCGGGAACGCCCCGATGCTGAAGCTGAACTTGTATTCGTCCAGCAGACGCCGCCACCGCTCTGCTTCCTCCGGCGCGGGCAGCGCTCCGTTAATGCCGTGAAAGCCCGCTTCGGCCAGCTTTTCGAACTTCTTCTCGAGCGGCCACTCCTTGCCCTGCTCTCCGATCTTCACCATCGCCCACCACGACTGCTGAACCTCGAGGCGCGGGGCGTTCCGGCTGCCGTCATTGACCCGCAGCATGAGAACCCTCCTCGGCACATAGAGATCAGATCGCATCTCAAGCCTGTCTGCGATCCGCTTTCATGGTCATTGTACCTGCGAGCATGGGCGTGCCGGAATGAAGATTCTGGCTGAAAAGCATAACGATCCTGCTATCGCTTACTGGAACGCCCTCACGTCGACCGTCCGGTGGCAGAGCCTGTCCAGCAGCGGCTTCTCGTGACTGATGACCAGTACGCCCATGCCGCGGCGAGCGGCGACGTCGAGCACCGCATGCCAAATTTGCGCCTGGGTGACGGCGTCCAGCATCGCCGTCATCTCGTCGGCGATCAAATAGCGAGTGTGCGGGCCGAGCGCCCGCGCCACGCAAAACCGCTGCAGCTCCCCGCCTGACAGCTCGCGGGGCCAGCGGCTCAGCCACTGCGGCTCGATGCCCAGCGCCCGGAGCAGCGGCTCCTCGGGCATCCCGCCTTCGGTCAGGATGCGGCGCATCGTCCAGCGCGGATTGACTGCCTTCTCCGGATGCTGGAAGACAAGCTGCACCGGATGGTACCCTCGGGCGGGCGGCGCCGCGCCGTCCAGCAGCACCGTCCCCTCCTGCGGTTCCTCGTATCCGGCCAAAATGCGCGCGAGCGTCGTCTTGCCGCAACCGCTCGGGCCGACCAGACCGACCACCTCGCCCGGCTGCACCGCCATGCTGACGCCGCGCAGCACCCACGGGCCGCGGCCGTAGCGAAAGCCGACGCCTTTCGCTTCAAGTGGCATGGTGGCACCTCACCGTCCCGCCGCGCAGCTCGCGCAGCGCAGGTCTGGCCGCGGCGCATTCCGGCGTCGCCGCGGCGCAGCGCGGGGCGAAGGCGCAGCCCGCCGCGCCTTCGCTTGCCGGCGGCTGCAAGCCCGGCAGCGCGGCGAATTCGTTCTGCGGCAGCGCCCGCCACAGGGCGCGGCTGTACGGATGGCGCAGCGCCTCGCCCTGGCCCGCAAAGTCCGCTGACCGCGCCGTCTCGACGACGGTGCCGGCATACAGCACGGCGACCTTGTCCGCCACCGCAAGCGCCGCGGCGATGTCATGCGTAATCAGCATGACCGCGCAGCCGTCGTCCGCCAGCTCGCGCAGCCGGCCGAGCGCTTCCCGGACAGACGCATCGTCGAGACCGGGCGTCGGCTCGTCGGCGACGACGAGCCGCGGGCCGCCGACCGTCGCCGTCGCGACAAGCGCCCTTCTGGCCATGCCGCCGGACAGCTGGAACGGAAACAGCTTTTCGACGAACGGCGCGAGCCCGTAGCGCTCGAAAATGCTGCGCTGCGCCCGGACCGGATCGCCTTGCCGCACGGCTGTTCTGACCTGCTTGCCGACCCGCATGAGCGGGTCCAAATAATCGACCGACTGCGGCACGAGCGCGATTTCCCTTCCCCGCAGCTTCTCCAGCAGGGAAGGCGTCAGCTCCCGCCCCTCGTACCGGATGCTGCCGGACACCGCGGCGTTCTCCGGAAGAATGCCCAAGATCGCGTGCGCGAGCAGGCTTTTGCCCGAGCCGCTGGCGCCGACGACCGCGACCAGCTCGCCGGCTTCGATCGACAGGCACAGATCCCGGACGGCGGTTATACGCTTCTGCCGCAGACCGCGTTCGTATTGAGTAAAAGCGATCGTCAGCTCGGTCACCTCAAGAATCGGCACCGCCATCGCCTCCTTCCGCTGTAGTTTTTTTAAGCGTACCAGCCTTTCCCGGGGCGGCTCCCGCGCGGGCCGCTATTCCTGCGCGCTGCGGGGATCGGACAGCGCCTTCAGATGATCTCCGAGCACGTCGAAGGCGCGAACGACGACCAGCAGACAGAGCCCGGGGAAAAAGGCGAGCCACCACAGTCCCGTCGACAAGTACCGCATCGATTCGGACAAAATGATCCCGATCGCCGGCTCATGCGGCGACAGGCCCAGGCCCAGAAACGTAATGGACGCCTCGTGCAGCACGGCATGGGGAAAAATCAGCAGCAGCCCCACGAGAAGCTGCGGCGCCAAATGCGGCAGCAGATGCCGCGATGCCACCCAGGCGCGGGACTTGCCGAGCTTGCGCGAAATTTGCACATACTCGGCGGATTTCAGATAGAGCGCCTCGGCGCGGATCACCCGGGTCAAATTGGGCCAATGGGTCAGCGCCACGCCGACGATAACGCCCTTCGCTCCGCCGCCCAGCACGAAGGAAATCAGAATGAGCGTCACCAGATGCGGAACGCTCAGAAACAGATCGATCAGCCAGGTCACCGCCCGATCGACCGCCCTCCCCATCGTCGCCGCCGCCAGGCCGAGCGCCGCGGCAATGACGACGCTGACGGCGGCGGCGGTCAAGCCTACGCGGATGCTGAGGCCGAGCCCCTTGATCGTGCGGGCGAACATATCTCTGCCGAGCCAGTCCGTTCCGAACGGATGCGACCAGGACGGCGGCAAATTTCGCAGCTCAAGCCGCGACGCGAAGCTGTCCGCGCCGAACAAGTATCCGCCGCCCCAGACGGCGGCGAGCAGCGCGGCAGCGCCGGCCGACCAGAGCAAAGCCCGCTTCCTGCGGTTCAGCATCCGGCCGCGCTCTGCTTCAAATGCGGAGGAAACCGCTGCGGTTCGGCTCATACCGCCTTCCCCTCCTTCATTCGCGGGTCAAGTGTCCGATATATCGCATCGGCCGCCAGATTGCCGCAAAATACGAACACGGCGCTGAACAGCACGATGCCGAGCAGGAGCGGCACGTCTCCCCGCAGCCCCGCTTCCACCGTCGCTTGACCGAGCCCAGGATACGAAAAAACCTGCTCGGCCAATACGGCCCCGCCGAACAGTTCGCTGAAGGAGGCGAACTGCAGCGTAACGGCCGGCAAAGCGACATTGCGCAGCCCGTGCCGGAAGAACAGCGTCAGGCCCTTCTCCCCCCGCGCCCGGGCGAACAGCACGTAATCGCTGCCCAGCACGTCGACGAGCTTCTGCCGGGTATGCAGCGCGATATTGGCGACGCCGACGACGCTCAGCGTCAGCGCCGGCAAGATCATATGCTGCAGGCGGTCGCCCGCCGTCACCTCCCCGGCCAGCACGCCGGCCGGCACACCGAGACCGACCGGGAACAAGCCGAGCCAGACGGCAAAGACGGTAAGCAGCAGCAGCCCCATCCAAAACGTCGGCGTGGACGCCAACGTGTAGCAGTACCAGCGGATGGCGCGATCGATCCACGTCCCCCGCTTCATCGCTGCTACGACGCCAGCGGCGAAGCCGATGATACCGGACAGCGTCCAGGCCGCGCCCATCAGCCAGATCGAGGCGGCGAACCGCTCCCCGATCACCTCAAGCACGGGGCGGCGGTAGATCATCGATGTGCCGAAATCGCCGCGCAGGACAGCCGACAGCCACTGTCCGAACCGCTCCAGCGGCGGCCGGTCAAGACCCCAGTAGGCGGTGATCGCCTGCCGCTGCTCGGGCCCTACCCGCATCATATCGGCGCCGATGTATGCTTGCACCGGATCGATCGGCGACAGGCTGACCAGCGTGAACGATACGGCGCATACCGCAAACAGCAGCGCCGCCAGCTTTATGCTGTTGTAAACAATCCATTTGCCGAAGTCCCGCAGCATTTTGGCTCAATCCTGTCCTTTTATCTTGAAAAATTCGACGAAGTCCTTCGGCGAATTTTCAGGCACCGAAGGTGACGACCGATGACGTAAGGAATTGCTCGTCACAGGCGTTTATCTTGAAAATAGTGCCGGTCCTGCTGCCCATTTTCATCTTCTGATGTGACGAACAAGCGGCATGAGGGCCTAGTTTGAAAATTTGGCGATAAGAGCCGCGGGCCAAAATTTCAACCCCGCAAGCGACGACCGTTGACAAAAGGAATCGCGCGTCGCAGGCGTCTACTGCGCATTTTCGATGCGGCGCCACTGTTCGATATTGTCCGTCACCGGCCAGCCGTGGCCGTGCGGATGGATCTTCTGCTTGCCGATGCTGAGATCCTCCTTGACCAGGTACAGATGGTCGATGTTGACCAGCCACGCCCACGGAGCGTCGCCGCGGGCGCTGAAGCCGGTGCTGCCGTCCCACTGCGCTTTCTTCCAGTATTCGTTGGCTTCCGCCTCGCTCGTCGCCTTCAGCGCCTTGTCCATATATTCATCGACGGTCGGGTTGCTGTAGAATCCGGCGTTAAAATAGTCTACTCCCCGATATTTGCTGCTGTAGAGATTGTACATCTCCAGCGGGTCGTGGCTGCCCCAACCGAACAGCACGGCGTCGGAATGAATCGTCTTTTCGATCTCGTCCCAGCTTTTGCCCTCCACGCGAATGCGGATGCCGAGCGGCTCCAGCATGTCGGCGACGGCAATCGAAAGCGATTGGCGGGTAACGTCTCCGGCCGCGTACATCAGGGTAAATTCGGCTTTCAGCGCCCCTTTCTCCAGCACGCCGTCCCCGTCCGCATCCTGCCAGCCGTTGTCCGCGAGCAGTTTCCGCGCCCCTTCCATATCCGCGTCGGCGACCGCCGTATCCGGATTCCACCACGGCATTCCGTCGCTGACGGAATAGGCGGGAGTGCCGTGTCCTTCCAGCACGCCCTGCACGAGCGCCTTCCGGTCAAGGGCGATATTGATCGCCTTGCGGATCGCCGGGTCTGCGGTCACATCGTTGCCAATCGGCTTGCCGTCCTCCGTCTTCCCGCCGGACGGAACGTACGGGAACATGATGCCGCGGTTATCCACGGTACGGACTGCCTCCAGCCGCATGCCCGGCACCTGCTGCTTGCTGAAGGCGGCCGGAATGTAGGCGACGTCCACCTTGCCGGCTTTGGCCGCCGCGAACGCTGCGTCCTCGCCGAGGAACAGGAACGTGATCTTCTTGAAGTAAGGCTTCGGCCCGTAATATTCGGGATTCGCCTCGACGATCAGCTGCTGCCCCTTGTCCCATTGAAGCAGCTTGTACGGCCCGGAGCCGATCGGGCTTGCCGCATAGTCCTTACCGTGGGCGTGCTTCGGAACGATGCCGGTAGTAGCCAAAATATGGACGAAGGTCGACTGCGGCTCCTTAAGCGTAAATACGACGGTATGCTCGCCGCTTGCCTCTACCTTCTGCAGGTTGCTCAAATCGACGACCGTGCCGTTCCTGGCGGCTGTCTCGAACGTATACTGCACGTCGGCCGCCGTAACCGGCACGCCGTCGAAAAATTTCGCGTCGTCGCGCAGCTTGACCGTCCACGCCTTGCCGTCTTCGCTGACCTCGTACCCCGTTGCCAGATCGTTCGCGATCGCCAGCTCGCTGTCGCGCTTCAGCAGCGTGCTTTGGAACAGTGGCGAGCCGTAGCGGCCCCAGCCGAGCGTAGGATCGAAGCCGGTATCCGGCTCGGCGCCGACGGCGAGAATCAGTTCGTCTTGGCCTGCCGCCTTTTCCTTGGGCGGTGCCTGCGTGCACGCCGTTATCGTCAAAAGAAGGGCCAATCCCGCCAGCATGACGGGCAGCCAGCGTCGTAAATTTGTCAACTTCGCTCACTCCGATTCAACATAATTTAACATGGTATGTAACAAAAACAAACAGTAGCACGATCAATGATAATTGTAACACAAAAATCCGGAGCGAGTCACTATGTTTTCTGAATCTTTTGGTCTATGGCCCAATATCTTATTAGACGCCTGCGACACTCGTGCGGCACCATCAGAAGATGAAAATGAGCTGCGGGCCCGGCGCTATTTTGAAGAGAGCCCGCAAATGTTGTATTTTGTACAACAAAAACGGGGCAATCAACCCTATTTGCAGTTCAAAGTTGTACTTTGTGCAACATTTTGGGCGATATTTCCGGGTTTGAAGCCGAACTCCCCCAAATTGTTGCACAAAATGCAACATTCCCCTTTCTCTTGTGCAAAGGGGGCGGAAAAAGTTGCATTTTTTGCAGGATTTGTCGCTTCATGCGCCTGGGGTGTGCCCGGGGAGGGGCCGCGCTAACGCGGAGCTCGAACGCTGACGTGGAGCGTCTCTTCATGCTCGCTAGCCCAGGGTGCTGTTTTGCCTGGGCTAACGCTAGCCAGAGAGCTTATTTCGCTCGAAACGATCGATTTGACATTCTAACGCAAGTGAGCAGCCTTATTTGGCATTTTGGGCTACCCGTTTCAGCGTTTCTGGCCAAATAGCGTTACGACGTTTCGTTACATTTTAAAAA
>NZ_KB905550.1 GCF_000380965.1 Paenibacillus ginsengihumi DSM 21568
TTTCATTGCGCCGCGACGCTCATTCGGCATGGCCGCTCTGTCATACTAAAGCTTGGGAAGGACTTTTCCAGCCGTTATGTCTGGAAACGAATCGAGGTTCGAGTGGCGCAGTTAGAATGATGATAGCAAAATTTTACATGGAAATAAGGACTGCCTCTTCATTGGGGAGGGGGAAAGACCATCCGCCGCAAGCTTCCGTCTCCATCAGGCATGGGAAACTCCTACATTTTTACATCTTAAGTCGCCATTGCTTTAGCATCTTGCATTGATCTTATGCGCTTTCGAAATTCAGGTTTAGATAAGAATGTACAGATGGAACGAATGTTCCCATCACGGTTGTTCGTATGGTATAATGGGCCCAAAACCTTCCTTTTCCTGTACGGGCGGATTTTGCTAGAATGATAGCATGCAGTCTTATTTTTCCGTCCTCGGAAGACAAACCAATAGGAACCTGGAGTGAGGGCCGATGGCTTTTCGATTTGTGCTGGGAAGAGCGGGGAGCGGGAAGACGGACTATTGTCTGCAAGCGATCAAGAACGAGCTGCTCATGCGCCCGGAAGGCTCGCCGCTGATCTGGCTTGTGCCGGAGCAGGCGACGTTTCAGGCGGAGTATGCGCTCATCTCTTCGCCGGAGCTGGGGGGGACGCTCAGAGCCCAGGCGCTCAGCTTTCGCCGGCTGGCGTGGAGGGTGATGCAGGAGACGGGCGGGACAGCCCGGCTGCCGATCGACGAAACCGGCAAGAAGCTGCTCATTCACCGGATCATACATAAAAACCGCGAGAAGCTGCGTCTGTTCGGAGCCTCGGCAGAGCAGATGGGCTTTCTCGATCATGTCAATCAGCTGTTCAGCGAATGGAAGAGATACTGCGTCACGGCGGAGGAGCTTGCCGCTTTGGCGGGAGAGCAGAGCCGCAGGCTGCCGATATCCGGGCCGTTGGGCGACAAACTGCACGATCTGCGCGTCGTATATCTTGATTTTGAGCAGGAGCTGTCCCGGCTCTATTTGGACGGGGAAGATTATTTGACGCTGCTGGCCGGTCAAATCGAGCATTCCGCATATGTGCGCGATGCGGATATTTGGATCGACGGCTTTCATGGCTTTACCCCCCAGGAATTCGCCGTGCTGGACAAGCTGTCCCGGTTCAGCCGCAGCGTCACCATGACTCTCTGCCTGGATCGGGAATACGGGGCGGGCGAGGAGCTGCATGAGCTCGATTTGTTTCATCCTGCGGCGCGGACGATGAAGCGGATGGATCAGCTGCTTGCCGAGGCCGGGGTAGAACGGCTGCCGACGGTCGAGCTGAACGCCGATCCGCTGGCAAGGTTCCGCGACAATCCGGCGCTCGCTCATCTGGAGCGGGAATGGGGGCGCAGGGTGAAGAGACCTTACCCAGGCGATGCCGAAGACGGCTCGGCTCCCCTGCGCGGCGTTCATTTGACGGCTGCCGCGAATCGCCGGGCGGAAGTGGAGGCTGCCGCTCGCGACATACTCCGGCTCGTCCGCGACGAAGGGCTGCGGTGGCGGGATGTCGCCATATCCGTGCGCAACATCGAGGCGTACGGCGATTTGCTGGCCGTGACGTTCGTGGAATACGGCATCCCCCACTTTTTCGATCAGAAGCGCTCCGTATTGGGCCATCCGCTGATCGAGCTGATTCGCTCGGCGCTGGAGACGGTCTGTGGACAGTGGTCCTACGATGCCGTGTTCCGCTGCGTGAAAACGGACTTTTTCCTCCCGATCGGAAAGGAAGAGGCTGACGGGGACGTAAGGATCGATCGGCATGCGATGGATCAGCTGGAGAACTATGTGCTCGCCTTCGGCATTCGAGGCTCCAAATGGACAGAGCGCGACGATTGGCATTACACGTATCAATCCGATCTGGAGAGCGCGGAAGAAGCGGGGGCGGCCGCGGACTCCTTATGGCTGCGAACGATCAACGCCTGCCGGCGCCGGGTTGCGGCGCCGCTGCACAAGCTGCAGCAAAGCCTCGGCGCAAGCCGGCGAATCCGCGACAAGACGGAAGCGGTGTACGCGCTGCTGACCGAGCTGAACGTCCCGGAGCGGCTGGAAGCGTGGAGCCGGGAGGCGCTTCAGATGGGCCGGCCGGAGAAAGCGCGCGAGCATGCCCAGGTATGGGAACGGGTCGTCGACGTGTTCGATCAGCTCGTCGAGCTGATGGGCGAGGAGACGGCGTCGAACGACGTGTTCGCCCGCCTCGTGGGTACGGGTCTCGAAAGCATCAAGCTCGGTCTCGTGCCGCCGACGCTCGATCAAGTGCTGATCGGGAGCATGGACCGCACCCGCGCGGGGCAGGTGAAGCATTTGTTCGTGCTCGGCGTGAACGACGGCGTTCTGCCCGCGAAGATAAAGGAAAGCGGCGTGCTGACCGAGCAGGAGCGGGAGCAGCTTGCCGCGGCAGGAATGCCGCTGGCCGAAGGGGCGAAGCGCAGGCTGCTGGACGAGTCGTTCCTGATGTACTGCGCCTTCTGCACGCCGCAGGAAGGGCTGTGGCTGAGCTATGCTTTGGCCGACGAGGAAGGCAAGTCGCTGCTGCCTTCCGACGTCATCCGCCAGATGAAGCGGATGTTTCCGAAGGTGCGCGAAAGATTCGCGCTCGGGGAACCTTCGCCGGAGTCGGCGCTGACCGAGCAGATGGAATATGTCGCCAGCCCGGACAAGGCGCTTTCTCATCTGATTGTTCGCCTGAAGCAGTGGATGAAGGGGACGCCGATGAACGGCGTCTGGTGGTCGGTGTACAACTGGTACGCCCGCCAGCCCGAGCTGGCCGGCACGCTGTCTGTACTGCTGAAGTCGCTGACCTATGCGAACGCCGAGGCTCCGCTGCGGCGGGAAACGAGCCTGCTGCTGTACGGGGATACGCTGGAGGCCAGCGTGTCGCGCATGGAGCGGTTCGTCTCGTGCCCGTTCTCGCAGTTCGTCTCGCACGGCTTGCGGCTGAAGGAGCGGCGCATATTCCGGCTGGACGCGCCCGATATCGGCCAGCTGTTCCACGCCGCGCTCAAGTCGTTCATGGACGACCTCGAGCGGGACGGGGCCGACTGGGGGGCGCTGTCGCCGCAGGAGTGCGAGCAGCGGGCCGCGTATGTGATCGACCGGCTGGCGCCGCGGCTACAGGGGGAAATTTTGCTCAGCTCCAAGCGTTACGGCTACATTGCCCGCAAGCTGAAGCAGGTGATCGGCAAGGCGGCGGCGATGCTCGGCGTGCATGCCCGCCGCGGGGCGTTCCGGCCGATCGGGCTCGAGGTCGCTTTCGGCAAGGGGCAGCCGATACCGGCGATGGCTTACCGGCTCGACAACGGCGTGCGCATGGAGCTGCGCGGCCGCATCGACCGGATCGACCGGGCGGATACGGAAGAGGGAACATGGCTGCGCATCATCGATTACAAGTCGAGTGCGAAGCCGCTCGATTTGACCGAGGTGTATTACGGCCTGTCGCTGCAAATGCTCGCGTATCTGGACGTCGTGCTGACGCATGCTCCGGTCTGGCTCGGGAAGGAAGCGCAGCCGGCGGGCGTGCTTTACTTCCACGTACATAACCCGGTGTTGGGCGGGAAAAACCGGCTGACTCCCGAAGAGGCGGACGCCGAGCTGAAAAAAAAATTCAAGATGAAGGGGCTGCTCGTGGCTAATCCCGGCATTGTGCAGCTGATGGACAGCGGCCTGGCCGACGCCGGCGGGCGCTCGGAGCTGCTGCCTGTCGCGATCAAGGCCGACGGCAGCTTCTACAAGACGTCATCCGTAGCGAGCGAGGCGCAGTGGAACACGATTCGCCGTTACGTCAGGCGCACGATCCGCGAGATCGGCACGTCCATGACGGAAGGGCGGATTGACATCGCGCCGTTCCGGATTGGCCAGGAGACGGCCTGCGACCGCTGCGCCTTCCGGCCGGTGTGCCAATTCGACACGCAGCTGGACGGCAACGCCTACAAGCTGCTGCCTTCGCTGGGCAAGGAGGAAGTGTGGGCGATGATGGAGCAGAAGACCGCCGGCGCGGAGCAGGGCATCATTCTGCCGCGCGAGGCGATTGGCGCGGCCGCCGATCCGCTCGCCGCGCTGCGCGCCGAAGCGCCGGAACGAGCAGGATCGGGCGGACAGCGTAAAGCCGCGAAAGGAGGAGACGGCCTGTGAGCGAACGGATACCGAAACCTGAAGGCGTGACATGGACTGACGAGCAGTGGGAGGCGATCGCTGTGCGCGGCTGCTCGTCGCTCGTTGCGGCGGCGGCCGGATCGGGCAAGACGGCTGTGCTGGTGGAGCGCATTATTCGGCGCATCTCCGATCCGGCCGATCCGCTCGACGTGGACCGGCTGCTCGTCGCCACCTTCACCAACGCGGCCGCGGCGGAGATGCGCCACCGGATCGCGGAAGGGCTGGAGAAGGCGCTGGCCGCGGACCCGGCGTCCGACCATTTGCGCCGCCAGCTGGCGCTGCTGCCGCGGGCGTCGATTACGACGCTGCACTCCTTTTGCCTGGAAGTGGTCGAGCGGCATGCGCAAAAGATCGGGCTCGATCCGGGCTTTCGCATCGCCAATGAAACGGAAATCGCGCTGCTTCGCCAGGAGGTGCTGGAGGAGCTGTTCGAGGAGGAGTACGGGGCCGAGGGCGAAACGGGCGGCTTCTGGCGGCTGGCGGACATGTTCAGCGGCGACAAAAACGACGACGCCTTGTTCGCCCTGGTTCAGCGCGTATACGACTTCAGCCGCAGCCACCCTTGGCCCCGGCTGTGGCTGCGCGAGGCGGCCGAGGCGTTCGCCCGCGGGCTGACGGAGGACGATCCGTGGACCCCGCAGCTGCGCCGCCATCTCGAGCTGACGCTGGAGGGCGTCAAGGCGCTGCTTGCGGACGCGCTTCGTCTGACCGGTCTTCCCGGCGGACCGGAGCCTTATGCCGCGACGCTGGAGGACGATTTGCAGACGATCGCCTATTTGCAGGAGAGGTGCGGGGCAGGAACGTGGGAGCAATTGTACCACGCGTTTCAAGGAGCCGGCTTCGGCAAGCTGAAGGCATGCCGAGGCGATCAATACGACAAGGAGCTGCAGGAGAAGGTGAAGGAGCTCCGCAGCGACGCCAAGGATAAGCTCGCCGCCCTGAAGGAGGAGCTGTTCGGCCGGACGGCGGAGCAGTTCGACGAAGAGCTTAAAGCGATGGCGCCGCTGATGGACGCGCTGGTTAAGCTCGTCGAGACGTTCGACTGCAAGTTTCGCGAAGTGAAGCGGGACAAGCGGCTGGTCGATTTCGCCGATCTCGAGCATTATTGCCTGCACATTTTGCGTGTGGAAGGCGAAGAGTCGGGGCGGCTTGTTCCTTCCGCCGAGGCGCTGGAATACCGCGAGCAGTTCGCCGAGGTGCTGCTCGACGAGTACCAGGATACGAACCGCGTGCAGGAGGCGATCGTTGCGCTCATTTCCCGCTCGTCGCCTGGCAACCGGTTCATGGTCGGCGATGTGAAGCAGAGCATCTATCGCTTTCGGCTGGCCGAACCGACCCTGTTTCAGGAGAAATACAAAGCGTTCGTGCCGGGAGGCGGCGAACCGGGAGCGAGGATCGATCTGGCCCGCAACTTCCGCAGCCGCAGGCAGGTGACCGACGGAACGAACTTTATTTTTCGGCAGGTGATGCGGGAAAAAGTCGGCGAGATCGATTACGATGGGCAGGCGGAGCTCGTTTTCGGGGCCGCATACTATCCCGAGGATGCCGGAGACGAACGAAGATGGGCGCCTGAGCTGATTGTGATCGACCGCTCGTCTGCCGATTCCGATTCGGAAGCAGAGCCGCGCGCGGTCGAAGCGGGGGAGGGCCGGGAAGACGAGACCTCCGGGTTCGATCCCGCGGCGGAGCTGAAGGAGCTGGAGACGGCGCAGCTGGAGGCGCGGCTCATCGCGGCGCGGATTCGCGAGCTGACCGGCATGGACGGCGGGCGCCGCTTTCAGGTATTCGATAAGGACGCCAAAGGGATGAGAGATATCGCCTTCCGCGATATCGTCATTTTGCTGCGCGCCACTCAGCAGTGGGCTCCGGTGCTGATCGAGGAGCTGAAGCGGGTCGGCATTCCCGCGTACGCGGAGCTTAGCACCGGCTACTTCGAGGCGATCGAGGTGCAGGTGATGCTGTCGCTGCTGAAGCTGATCGACAACCCGTATCAGGACATTCCGCTGGCGGGGGTGTTGCGCTCGCCGATTGTGGGGTGCAGCGCGGAGGAGCTGGCGCTTATTCGGTCGGCCAGCCCTGGCGGCGCCTACTACGATGCGGTGAGGAAGTTCGTCCGGGCCGGAGCGGAGAAAGACAGCGACTTGCAGGCCGACGGCCACTCGAAGTCCGACGGCAACCTGCGGGCCGACGGCAGCCCGCAGAGCGGCGGTCGCCCGCAGGCCGACGATTCGCATACCGGTGGCGGGCCGGAAGGCGATAGCGGACTACTAGCTGCCGCAGGGCCGGAGGCAGAGGTTGGCCTGGCAGCGGCAGAGGGGAGCGGGGCACCGGCGGAGCAGGATGGAGCTTTAGCGGCGAGCGACAGCCCGGGGCAAACCGGCGCGCCGGTAACCGTGGCCATTCCGGCTGAGACGGCCGCCCGGGACGACGCGCACGGCTTGCTGCGCGCCAAGCTGCGCCGCTTCCTCGAGCAGCTGAAGCTGTGGCGCATGGAGGCGCGTCAAGGCTCGTTGGCCGAACTGATCTGGCGTATTTACCGGACGACGGGTTACTTCGATTTCGTCGGCGGATTGCCCGGCGGCATTCAGCGGCAAGCCAACCTGCGCGCTCTGTATGACCGCGCCCGGCAGTACGAAGCGACGTCATTCCGCGGGCTGTTCCGCTTCCTGCGCTTTGTGGAGCGGATGCAAGACAGCGGCGGCGACCTCGGCACCGCGCGGGCGCTCGGGGAGCAGGAGGACGTCGTGCGCATCATGACCATTCATAAGAGCAAAGGGCTGGAATTTCCCGTCGTCTTCGCGGCCGGTCTGGCCAAATCGTTCAACCGCCGCGATTTGACGGCGTCCTTCCTGCTGCACAGGGAGCTCGGCTTCGGCCCTAAATTGCTCGAGGCCGATACCCGCGTCAGCTACCCTACGCTGCCGTGGCTGGCGATTCGCCGCAAAATCGAGCTGGAGACGCTGGCCGAAGAAATGCGGGTGCTCTATGTCGCGCTGACCCGGGCCCGGGAGAAGCTGTATTTGATCGCGACCGTCAAAGATGCCGGCCGGCAGTTTTCCGCCTGGGAGCGGTTCGCGAATCATGAGGGGCCCGCCCTGCCCGACGATGCAATCGCGGCCGCAAAATGCTACCTCGATTGGATCGGCCCCGCGCTCGTGCGCCATCCCGAAGGCCAGCCGCTGCGGGCTGCCGGCGGCATGGCGGCAGGCGGACTGCGGCTGGCGGCAGGCGATCCTTCCATATGGACGGTGCGCATCGTCCGCCCGGAGCAGTTCGCCGCCTTGAGCGAAGCGGCCGCTGCCGGCGATGCGCTGGACGAGCGGCTGCAGTCGGTGCTGCGGCTGGAGCCGGTGGACGAGACCGAGCGCTGGGAGCATGAGATATGGCGCAGGCTGTCCTGGACGTATCCGTACGAGGCGGCATCCGGCATGCTGTCCAAAACGTCCGTCACCGAGCTGAAACGGCTGTCCGAGCATCACAAGCTGATGGCTTCGCTGTCGGAGGGAGGCGATGCCGACCTGGCGCTGCCGGAAGGCGGGCTGCTGCTGCCCGGGGGTCTGAAACTGGCCGGATCGCCGGCACAGCCGAAGGCGCGGGAAGGCGTTGCCGCTGCCGGGGGCGGTTCCAATTCCGCGCCAGGGCAATCCGGGCCGGCGAAGGCCGCTGCGGAGTACCGCCCGGCGATCGTGCGCCGGCCGCGGTTCCTGGAGCAGCGGAAGATGACGGCAGCCGAGCGGGGCACCGTCTTCCACTCGGTCATGCAGCATATTCCGCTCGATCCGCCTCCTACGGAGGAGACCGTACACGCGACGCTTCAGCGGATGGTCGAGCGGGAGCTGCTGACAGAGGAGCAACAGGATGCCGTGGATGCGGCTGCGATCGCCGCGTTCTTCCGCACGGAGCTGGGGCTTCGCCTCGTCGGAGCGCGCCAGGTGCGCCGGGAGGTGCCTTTCAGCTTCGGCTTGCCCGCATCCGATGTTTACGGATTGCGGGCAGGACCGGAAACCGTCGATGTCATCATGCTGCAGGGCGTCATCGACTGCGTGTTCGAGGAAGAGAGCGGGCTGGTGCTGCTCGACTATAAGACCGATCAGCTGAAAGGCCGCTCCCCGCAATCGATCGCCGAAGGCTATCGGCTCCAGCTGGAGCTGTACGCCCGGGCGGTCGAACGGATCTGGAAGCGCCCTGTCATCGGCAAATTCATTTATTTGTTCGACGGTTCGCATATCGTCGAGCTGTGACTTGGCATACTTGTCCGGGCCGCGGCGTATGTACATTATTAAAGAGGAACATGCGGCTTGCTGCGCAGGCCGTTTGCGAGGAGGCAACAACGTTGAATCACGACATCGGAGCCCGCCCGGCGCAGGGGGGCCGGACTCGTCCGTTTTTCGCGGCCGGCATGGCGCTCAGACGGCTGATCTTATGCGCTGCCGCGTCGGTCCTCCTGGCGTCGTCCCTTGCGCCGCTGCCAGCGCAGGCCGACGCCATTTGGGACCGCTGGAAGGCGGCGGACGCGGCCGTAGCTGGCGGAAAACCCGCCGAGGCGGTACCGCATTGGAAATTTCTCGTCGAGCATTATGCCTCCGCCGGCGAATGGGAGAATGCGGCGCTTTTCTCCGGCCGCTTGAATCAATATTACGATAGCGTGCGCGACTACGAGCAGGCGATCCATTATTACGAGCTGGAGAACGAATATTGGCTGAAGCTTGGAAAAGACTGGGGCGCAGTCGATCTGCAGCGGGCCGATCAGCTGCGAACGATCGTGGAGGCTTACATGACCGTAGGCGAGTCGGAGACGCTGCGCCGGCAAGCCGCCTCGTCGGCGGCGAAGCT
Source organism: Paenibacillus ginsengihumi DSM 21568 (assembly GCF_000380965.1). Lineage (GTDB taxonomy): Bacteria > Bacillota > Bacilli > Paenibacillales > NBRC-103111 > Paenibacillus_G > Paenibacillus_G ginsengihumi. Next base: position 9,005 of record NZ_KB905550.1, read on the forward strand.
GGCCAAATTCGAGCCGGAGTATGGCCTTTATATCGGCATGTACTCGGAGCTTGATCCGAAGATGGGCAATTACTATACCCGTTCGGAATCGATATATGGCAAAAACCACGCCATGTATTTGGCATACACGCAGGTCGGCAAGCCGTTTCCGCGGCAGCATGCGGCCAGGGCCAAGGAGGCCGTCGCCGCGCTGCAAATCGGCTGGGAGCCGGAAGGCGGCCTCGAGGCCGTGACTGAAGAGGTCGTTACGGCATGGGCCAAGGAAGCGAAGGCCGCAGGCATCCCGATCTTTCTGCGCTACGCCAGCGAAATGAACGGAGCATGGGTCGTATGGCACGGCGATCCGGCGCTATATATCGAAAAGTTCCGTCTAGTTCACGATATTATGGAGCGGGAAGCGCCGAACGTCGCCATGGTGTGGAGTCCGGGGGACGTTCCGATGTATTCGATCGACGCCTATTATCCGGGCGACGAATACGTCGATTGGGTAGGGGTCAGTATGTACACGTCGCCTTACGAGAACGGCGACCCGGCGCAGGGCAGCATGCTCGCCACGTCGCCTGTCGAAAGGCTCGATTATTTGTACAAGACCTATGCCGATCGCAAGCCCTTGATGATCAGCGAAACGGCCGTCTCGCACCGGGCGAATATGACCGGCGAGTCGTTCGCGGAGTACGGCCTGATGAACCTTCAGCGGCTGTACGAGGTGATGCCGGCCAAATATCCGCGGCTGAAGGCGATCACTTATTTTAACGTCAACCTGGAAATGCGGGAATCCAAAAACAATTACTTGCTTCAGGATAACGAAGAGATGCTTGCGCTCTACAAACGGATGATCGCATCTCCGTTTTATTTGACGAAGGTCGAGCAGGGAGCGCGCCCGCAGGACGGGATCGGCCATGTGCCGCTCGCTGCCGGGGAGTCGTTCGCGCAATCGACGAAAATTACGCCTTTTGTCAAAATCCCCGAGGTTTATATCGGCAAAATCGAATACCGCCTCAACGGCAAGCTGCTGGCCGAGCAAACCGAGCTTCCGTACGGCATCGAGCTGCAAGCCGGGGACGTGCCGGAAGGCTCCGTGCTGGAGATCAAGGTGTTCGATCAAGCGGGCGAGGAAAAAGCGCTCCGCCGCTTCCCGTTATCGTCCCGCGTATCTGTCGAAGTGAACGGAAAGGCGATCGCGTTCGATCAGCCGCCGATAGTTCAGGATGGCAGCACGCTGGCGCCGCTAAGAGCCGTCTTCGAAGCGATGGGCGCCGAAGTCGAGTGGGATGCCGCGACGAAGACGATCGCCGCTCGCAAAGGAGAAGCGCAGATTACGCTGCAGATCGGCAGCCGGACGGCATACCGGAACGGCCGGCCCATCGAGCTCGAAGCGCCGGCTCAGCTTGTCGGCGGCTTTACGATGGTGCCGGCCCGGTTCGTGGGGGAAGCGTTCGGCGGCTCGGTCGAATGGGACGGGCGCAGCCGGACCGTGCGGATCACGCTGCAGGATGAGGAGGCAAAGCTGCGTTCATCCGCGGCCGGCTCCTCCGCCGCGCCCGCAGGAGCCTCCGCTGTGGCGGAGAGCGAAGCGGCTTCCGCAGCGGAAGCGGAAGCGCCCGCAACTGCTGCGGGCCAAGCTGCGGGACGCAGCAACCCCGGTTCCATTCCGGAACCGGGGTGGTTTCACCGCCTGCTGACGGCGCTCGCCGCGTTGGCGCGCGGGCTTGGAGCATGGCTTGCAAAGCTGCTCTGAAGCGGTCAGGCGCGCAGCCGCTCCTGCTGCTGCAGCTCTTGAACAATGGCCATCGCAGCCTTCCTGGCGCTGGAGAACGCGCGTTCCGCCAGCTCGCCCTTGCCTTGACAGCCGTCGCCGCAGAAGTAAAACGGCACATTTTCCACGCGCGTCGGCAGCAGCCGGTTGCTGACGATGTTTTTGACGCTCGATACCATCGCTTTCTTCGATACCCGCTTCACTTCCGTTTCCTCTCTCCAGCCGGGGTAGTACTTGTCGAACAGCGACTCCATCTGGTTCGTCCGATCTTCCAAATACGTCTTTCGATCGCTCTCGTCCGCAAAGTTATCGTTCAAGTAAGCGATGCCCTGCAGCAGCTGGCCCCCTTCGGGAACGAGCGTATGGTCTGTGGCGGATACGTCGGTGATGAACAGCTTGTTGTCCATATCGCTGATATAGCTGAACGGCCGGGCGACGACCTTGCGCAGCCCGACATCGTAGACCATGACCTCTGTCGCGGTATTGTTTTCGTACGGGGCAAGGAACGGCTCCCAGGGCGTGCCTTTTAGCAGCTTGCACACCTGCTGTACCGGCATCGCAAATACGACCCGGTCGAACGCCGACTCCTGCGATTTCGTCTTCAAAATAAACTGGCGGTCGGCATACCGGATTTCATCGACGCCTTCCCGCAGCGCAATGTTCCATCGGCCCGACGTTTCGATTTTTTGCTTCAGCTGGTTCGTAATGACGGCCCAGCTTCCGAGCACGTAGTTGACGGGACGGCTGGACAGGAACAGGTTATGGTAATAGCGGCTGATTTCCTCGCCGGGCACCTTGCGGGCTTCTTCGGGCGTAATGAAGAAGTTCGAGCAGACGAGATGCTCCCACAGCTCCTTGACGTCTTCGTCGGCATCGGAATGGGCCAAATAGTCGCCCAATGTCGCGAAATTTTTGACGTGGTGAATATTGGCGATAATCGCGGCAATTTCGCCGACGAAGCGCACTTTTTGCTTCGTGTTCAGCAGCTCCGTTTTCATCAGATTGACGAAATCGAGCGGCGCTTCCGTCAACTGGCCGTTTTTGAAATACAGCACCTTCCGCTTGTCGACCTGCCGCGAGCTGAAGGACAGGCCAAGCTCTTTCTCCATGCGCGACAGCTCGTGACGGTCGATGCCATAGACTGCATGAGCGCCGTAGTTCAGCGTAAATCCCGCCTTTTCGTAAGTAAACGCGCGTCCGCCAAGCTGCGGACTTCTCTCGAACACGACACCTTCCACGCCGCTTTGCTCTGACAAATATGCCGCCGCGGTAAGACCGGCAAGTCCTCCTCCAATAACGGCAACCTTCATTTGAGTAGCTCCTTTCGCTTCCGGCTTCCAATCCACCGGTTCGATCGATTGATTCGTTCGGATTCCCGACCAGGCCCAGGCCAGCTGCCGGCGCATCAGCTCCGTCAAGTCCTCACCCGGATGCGTGCTCCAATAGAGCAGCGAGCCCGTATATACTGTCGTCAGCATCCGCACCTTGTGGGGCTCCGGTAACCAGCGCAGCAAGCTTTCGTGCATCAGCCGCTGCTCTTCCTCGAGGGCGCTGCGGAGGCTTTCCTGCTGCAGCGACAGCGCCAATATGCTGCGCAGCAGCTTCGGGCGGCCGCGCAGCTGTTCGGCCAGATCGAGCAGCAGAGCGTTGATATGGCTTTCCAGCGACGGCACCCGGGAAGGGGGGATGCTTGCCCATTCGCGAATGACAGCGCACTGCCTGCGGGGAATTTCCTGCAATATTTCATCCTTGCCTTTAAAATAATGATAGAATGTGCCTTTGGAGGTATTGGTGGCCCCGATGATGTCGTCCACCGACACCTGCTCGTAGCCCCGTTCCACAAACAAACGGAGCGCGACTTCCATCATGTATTCCCGTTTTTTCTGCGTCGCTTCGCGCATGGAACGGCTGCTCATGACGATCGAATCTCCTTCTCGCGTTCGGGAAGCGTCTGCTGACGCGTACCTCTCTCATGTATTATATGACGAAATTAGACCGTGAGTCTATCTTGAAAATTTGGCGGTATACGCCGACAAAATTTCAACACCGAAGGTGACGACCGATGACGACAGGAATCGCTCGTCATAGGCGGGTTTATATTTGAGAATGGCCGTTTAAGCCGATATTTTCCTTTTGGAAGCAAGTCATGTATATTATTTATATAGAAAGTAAACTATTTCGGGGAGGATAAGCATGGATTGCATCTTTTGCAAAATTGTCGAGGGCTCCGTTCCTTCGAAAAAAGTGTTCGAAAACGAGCATGTTGTCGCTTTTCATGACATTCAGCCTGCGGCGCCCGTACATATTTTGATTATTCCGAAAAAACATATCGCTTCTATGAATGATGTGCAGCAGGAAGACTGGCATTTGCTCGGAGAGGTGCACCGGGCCGCGCAACATATTGCCGCCGAGCTGGGGATCGCCGAAAGCGGCTACCGTCTGGTGAACAATTGCGGCAAGGACAGCGGTCAAATCGTGTTCCACATTCACTATCATCTGTTAGGAGGCAAGCCGCTCGGCCCGCTGCTTGCCGGGGCGTGATCCAGGCGAAGGGGCGGCCGGCTGCGAGGTTCGTTTTTGCTTCGTATTCAGTTGACACGTCGTTTTGTTTTCGCCTATAATGGAGCTTGATGAATGTCTTTTTTTCGTCTTGGACGGTCGTTCGGAGGGAGGGAAAACTGGTGTCAGAAACTCGAGTTCGCAAGAACGAAACGATAGATGCTGCACTTCGTCGCTTTAAGCGTTCCATCGCGAAAGATGGCGTATTGGCAGAAGTGAAGAAACGCAAGCATTACGAAAAGCCAAGCGTCAAGCGCAAGAAGAAGTCTGAGGCTGCTCGCAAGAGAAAGTTCTAGGAGGCTTATCATGAGCTTAAGCGACAGATTGAATGAAGACATGAAGCTTGCGATGAAGAGTCAAGACAAGTTTAAACTCTCCGTAATCCGTATGGTTCGTGCAGCGATCAAGAATCTTGAGATTGATCAACGTAAAACCTTATCCGAAGATGAAGAGCTTGACGTCTTGAGTCGCGAGATCAAACAGCGCAAAGATTCCCTCCAGGAATTTGAAAAAGCAGGCCGCGATGAATTAGCGGCAAATTTAAAGCAAGAAATTGCGATTTTGATGGAATATATGCCGCAGCAATTTACGGAAGAAGAAGTAAAAGCCATTGTATTGCAGACCATCCAAGAAGTGGGAGCTTCTTCCAAGGCGGAAATGGGCAAAGTCATGAGCGCTTTAATGCCGAAGGTCAAGGGACGGGCGGACGGCAAGCTGGTCAATCAGCTTGTCCAGCAGTCTTTGTCATAGTTCGGTCAGGGAACACTCCTTGTACAAGGGGTGTTTTCTTTTTTTTTTTGAATCAAATCGGCCGTTTCTGCGTATTAAACATTGTACGACTCTCCGAAGTTGAGCAGTTAAGGGAAAGCGCATGTTTTTTATCGTGACAGAAAGTTCACCTTCGCTAAACGTTCAAGCAAAGTGCGACTTTCTGTACCAGGGAAAACTACCGCTAAACCGCGGTCGCTCATCTTTGAATGGACGTCGATAGACGTTTTTCTTATTGCAAGGGGGTGAAATCGTATGCGGGAAAGACATTGCCAGGTATCGGCTTCTTGGCAGGGAAGTCGTTTCCGGATCGTCATTTGTGTATGGCTGGCTTGCCTGTTGCTTGCAGCTCTGCTGCCGTTCGGCGGTATGGCTAAGGCCGAATCCGCGCCTGCTTCGGTGGCGCAATCGGCGCCCGTTGTCGTCATACCCGTGCATCAGACGATCAACACGGGGCTTTACAGCTTCATGCAGCGGGCTTTCCGCGAAGCGGAAGAAATGAGCGCAATGCTTATCGTGCTGGATATCAATACGTTGGGCGGGGAAGTCGAGGCCGCGGAGAACATCGGGCAGCTGATCAGCAATAGCTCCATCCCGACGGTGGCCTATGTGCATGGACGGGCCGTTTCGGCGGGAAGCTATATTGCGTTGAACGCGGGCCGGATCGCCATGGAGCCGGGCAGCACGATGGGAGCGGCGGCGGTTGTCGACATCGCCGGAGCGGAGGTGGAAAATCCGAAGGTCTTGGCCCATTGGACAAGTGAGATGCGCGGAGCGGCAGAGCTGCGCGGCCGCAACCCGCTTATTGCGGAAGGCATGGCCGACAAAAATATCGTTGTAGACATGCCGGAAATCGGGCGCACCGTGCAGAAGGGCGAGATCGTATCTCTGACGGCGCAGGAAGCTTTGAAGGTGGGATACGCGGAGACGGTTGCCGAAACGCTGGATCAGGTTATCGATTTTGCGGGAGCAAGCGGTCATCCGGTCGTATCGCTCGAGCCGAGCGCGGCGGAGAAGCTGGCTAGATTTCTGACGCAGCCGTGGGTTGCGACGCTGCTGCTGATTATCGGGCTGGCGGGCGTCGCCATCGAGCTGTTCGTCCCTGGCTTCGGCGTTCCGGGCATTCTCGGTCTGCTCGGTTTCGGGCTCTATTTCTTCGGGCATTTTATCTCCGGCTTGGCGGGAATGGAGGCCATCGCCCTGTTCGTCGGCGGGGTGCTGCTCCTGGTGCTCGAAATTTTCGTGCCCAGCTTCGGTATTCTAGGCATTTTGGGCACCTTGGGGCTGATTGGCGGCGTTGTCATGGCAGCCCAGGATACCGGAAGGGCGGCGCTTAGCTTGACCGTCGCTTCGCTGATCGCTCTGGTGACGGTGATGATTTTCGTCAAAATATTCAAGCGCCGGGGCGTCTGGAACCGATTTATTTTGCGCGAGCGGCTTACATCGGAGGAAGGCTTCAATTCGTTCAAGCCGCGCAGCGAATTGGTCGGACGCACGGGCAAGGCGCTAACGCCATTGCGCCCATCCGGCATGGCGCTGCTCGGAGACGAGCGGATCGACGTCGTTACGGCGGGCGAGTTCATCGCGGCCGGGCGTCCGGTTGAAGTGATTCAGGTAGAAGGAGCTCGGATCGTCGTTCGCGAGCTGCACCAAGATTCCAAGGAGGGAATGTAAAATTGGGTATGGAAACAATTTATTTCCTGATCATCGTGGCCATCGCTATTGTGGCGCTGTCCGTATTCTTTAGCTTTTTCCCGGTGATGCTGTGGATATCGGCGCTGGCGTCCGGCGTCCGCATCGGCATCATTACGCTGGTGGCCATGAGGCTGCGCCGGGTTATCCCGAGCCGCATCGTCAATCCGCTTATCAAAGCGACGAAGGCGGGCATGGATTTGTCGATCAATCAGCTGGAAAGCCACTACTTGGCCGGGGGGAACGTCGACCGCGTCGTCAATGCGCTGATCGCTGCCCATCGGGCCAACATTCAGCTGGAATTCGCCCGCGCTGCGGCGATTGATCTGGCCGGGCGCGATGTACTGCAAGCCGTGCAGATGAGCGTTAACCCGCGCGTCATTGAGACGCCGATCGTATCGGCCGTCGCCAAGGACGGCATCGAGGTCAAGGTCATCGCCAGGGTGACTGTCCGCGCCAACATCGACCGCCTGGTCGGCGGCGCCGGCGAAGAGACGATTATCGCCCGCGTCGGCGAAGGCATTGTCACGACGGTCGGCTCCAGCGGCTCGCACAAAGATGTGCTGGAAAACCCCGACTCGATCTCGCAAACGGTGCTTGGCAAAGGTCTGGATGCGGGAACCGCTTTTGAAATTTTGTCGATCGATATCGCCGACGTGGACGTGGGCAAAAACATCGGCGCCTATCTGCAAACCGAACAGGCGGAAGCCGACAAGCAGATCGCCCAGGCGAAAGCGGAGGAGCGCCGCGCCATGGCCGTTGCCCAGGAGCAGGAGATGAAGGCGCGCGTCGTCGAGATGAAGGCGAAGGTCGTCGAGGCCGAATCGCAGGTTCCGCTCGCTATGGCCGACGCGCTTCGCAGCGGCAAGCTCGGCGTCATGGATTACATGAACCTCAAAAACATCGATGCGGATACGCAAATGCGCAGCACGTTCGGCAAGCTGGGCGGCGATTCCTCCAAGGATGGAGAAGATGCTTAAAGTCCCGGGAACGTACGGAAGGAGGGGTGAAGCGTGAAACTCATCGAGCTGGTGCTGGACAACTGGTACCTTCTTGTCATTCTATACGTTGTTGTAACCAGCTTGGCCGGCAAGATCAAATCGCCGGGCGGCGCCAAGCCGGCCGACCCGCATAAGGGGCAGCCGGCCAAGCCCGCCGGCGGCATGCCGCCGTTCGGCGGCGACTCCGGCGGCTGGCCGGCAGGGCCGGGCACCGGCGCGCCGCAGCCTGCCTCCAGGCCGCAGGCTGCCCCCGCCGCTGCAGAGCCGCGCCAAGCCGCTGCGGCGGCCTCTGCGCCGGCGGAGCCGCCGCGCCGCCCGGCGGCGGATAGCGCAGCGCCGGCTGCTGCGGCGCAGCATCGGCCGCAGGCGCAAGCCGCGCGCCCCCGGCAGCCTGCAGCCGCTTCGCCCGGCCCGCTCGGGCGCATCAGCCCCGGCGACGCCGCCCGCGGCATGATGTGGGCCGAAATTTTCGGCCCGCCGCGGGCCAAGCGGCCTTACCGGCGCTGAACGCCGCCGGCATCGCACACCGCCGGCGGGGCAATGCCGGCGATCCAGCAAGCCGTCCCGAAGGTTGGCATACAGCCAGCGGGACGGCTTGCTTATTATGCCGGCGGTCGCATCGCCGGTAGCGTCCGATGGCTCCCGAGGAGCTGCGGCATCTCTATGGCTTTGCTTTTGCTCACCTCACACGTTCCCGCTGCGCTATGCCGCAAACCATCTACCCGCATGAGATCCGTCCGTCCGGACAGCCTTGACACCGCATGTTAACTGCCTAAAACGATTTGCGACTTTTCGCCGTTCTCCGCTTAGGGCCCGCTGCTGCAGCCGTATGCCCCCCTGCATCGCTCCGCTCCTGCCGGTCGTTCGCCCTCGCTGCAAACAAGCTGAAGCCAGTCTCCGGCAAGTCGCCCTCGCTGCAAACAAGCTGAAGCCAGTCTCCGGCAAGTCGCCCTCGCTGCAAACAAGCTGAAGCCAGTCTCCGGCTAGTCCCTCCCGCCTCACAAGCCCCGCGCGGCCCTCAAGGCCGCCTGCGGCGAATTGCCGCCGCCAGCGTTCATTTGCCCTGTTCGCGCAAGCTCCTGCTCTCATCGCGCTGCCCTGCTTCCGGCTCCCCCCTCGCGCCGCGGCGTCCCGTCCGAAGCATCGATGCGTGAACGCCGGGCAAGCCTCGTCCCGCTCATAAATCCGCATCCCGGCGCATATGGTGTAAATAGCCTGCTGTAGGCATATTCGCACTGGGGAGGTAACGTATGCGCAGCCTAACCCGCAAAATCAATCAATGGACCGCCAAACTGCTCGACCTGCCTCAGGATGTCGTTTCCGATCTGCCGCGCGTGACGATGATCGGCAATGTGCAGCTATATATCGAGAATCACCGCGGGGTGATCGAATTTTCGAACGAAGCGCTGAAGCTGGCGCTGTCCAAGGGACAGCTGGAAATAGCGGGCAAGGATCTGGTCCTGCGGGCGATATTGACCGAGGAAGTATTCGTCGAAGGCGTTATCCACGATATCAAGTATATTCCTTAGAACCGGAGGGGGAAGCGAACGTGAGTCATTCTTGGATTCAAAGCGTGCGGGGCTATGTGCTTGTCGAAGTAAGGGGACGCGGACTCGAGCAATTAATCAACCGGATGATTCAGCAGCGGATGTATGTGCGGGATATTCGCTATACGGCGGAGGACCGGGCGGAGATGAACGTGGTGGTCGGCGATTTTTTTCGCATGCGGCCGCTGCTGAAAGAGACAGGCTGCCGCATTCATGTCGTCAAGCGGTTCGGCCTTCCCTTTTTGTTGGACAAACTGGAGAAACGCAAGTTTTTCGTCGTCGGCCTGGCCGGGTTCATCGTCGGCTTGTACTTGCTTACCTCGCTGGTGTGGCAGGTGAGGGTGGAAGGGAACGAGCGCATATCGACCGACGCGGTGCTGCAGGCCGCCCGCAGCGAAGGGGTGTACAAGCTCCAATGGAAGTTCCGGCTCCCGGACGAGGAGCAGCTGGCGCGCAAGCTGCAAAGCCGGCTTCCGGGCACAGCGTGGATCGGCGTGGAGATGCGCGGCACGCACGTCGTGATCAAGCTGGTGGAAGCTACCGTGCCGGAAACGAAGCCGTTGCTCAGTCCCCGAAATTTGGTCGCTGCCAAAAGCGGGCTTGTCACGAAAATTATCGCCGAGAAGGGAAGGCCCGTCGTGCGGCCGAATACATATGTCCGGCAAGGGGACGTGCTTATTTCCGGCGTGCTGGGGGACGAGCAGAACAGCCAGACGGTCGTCGCCAGCGGCGAAGTGAGAGGGATCGTCTGGTATGCGCCGAAAATCGAGGTGCCGCTGACGCTGCAGTACAAGGTATATACCGGCGAGCAGAAAAAACGGTTCTATCTCGTATTCGGCAACCGCGCCCTGCAGGTGACGGGCTACGGAAAGCTGGCGTTCGAGCAGTTCGAAGCCATTCAGGAGCGAAAGGCGCTGCAGTGGCGAAACTACAGACTGCCGCTTGGTTGGATCAGCGAAAAGGTGCTGGAGACCCGAATGGCCGAGCAGCCGCTCGATCCGGCGGAGGCCAGGGCGATCGGGCTCGAGCGGGCGAAGTCGGAAATTTTGGCTGTCGCAGGCGAGGGCGCGCGGGTCGTCGGAGAAAAGATTTTGCATGAAAAGACGGAGAATGGTAAAGTTTATATGGAAGTGCATTTGGAGGTGGAAGAATCGATTGCTGCCGAGCAGCCGATCGTTCCGCAGCCCTGAAGCAAGCGTGCGAACTTATAGACATTATTTTTTGGAGGAGAGAGCGGCTGTTGATGGATCAAGCGACAACGGTGAGAGTGGCTTTGCACAACACGGCAGAGGGGCTGGCCCTGTTCGGCCCGCAGGACAAGTTTTTGCGGCTGATTGAACAGGAGACGGAGGCGAAGATTTATACCCGCGACGCCGAGCTCGTCATTCAGGGCGACGCCAAGGAAACGGGCAGGCTGAAGGAGCTGTTCGAGGTGCTCCTGGCCCTGATCCGCAATCAGTATACGCTGGCCGAGCGGGATGTGTTATACGCCCTCGAGCTGTCCAGGCAGCATGCGGTCGAGCAGCTGCTTGAGCTGTTCAAGGGAGAAATCGCCGTCACCTATAAGGGTAAGCCGGTGCGCGTGAAGACGATCGGCCAGAAGCAGTATGTGCAGGCTATTCGCAAGAAGGATATCGTCTTCGGCATCGGTCCCGCCGGCACAGGGAAGACGTATATCGCCGTCGTATTGGCCGTCGCGGCACTGAAGGAGAACCGCGTGAAGCGGATCGTGCTGACCCGTCCCGCGGTGGAAGCGGGCGAAAGCCTGGGCTTCCTGCCGGGCGATTTGCAGGAGAAGGTTGACCCGTATTTGAGGCCGTTGTATGATGCTCTTAACGACGTGCTCGGCCCCGATCAGGTCGCGAAATCGCTGGAGCGGGGGCTGATCGAGATTGCGCCGCTCGCCTATATGCGCGGCAGAACGCTCGACGATTCGTTCATCATTCTCGACGAAGCGCAGAATACGACGCCCGAGCAGATGAAGATGTTTTTGACCCGGCTCGGCTTCGGCTCCAAGATGGTCATCACCGGCGATGTGACGCAGATCGATCTGCCGCGCGGCAAATCGTCGGGGCTGGTGGAGGCCGAGCGCATTTTGCGGCACATCGACGAGATCGGCTTCATTACGTTCGCCGAGCAGGATGTCGTCCGCCATTCGCTGGTGCAAAAAATTATTATGGCCTACCAAGAGGACCAAGAAGGCTGAGAAAGGGCTGACCTTTCGTCATGAATAATCGCGTTACTCTTCAAGGCAAATTTCAATATCGCTTGAACGGATGGAAATATAGCGCCTTCGTGCGCTTTCTTCTGTTTTTAGTTATTGCCGCCGTTATTTATTTTTCGCTCATGCCGAGAATCGTGCCGCAGACGTACGACATTCAGCTTGGCTCCGTCGCCGAGCGGGACATTTTGGCGCCGAAGGCGGTAGAGAACGAGGCCGAGACTTACCGGGCCAAGGAAGAGGCGGCCCAGCGGGTGCAGCCGGTGTACCAGGTCGTAGCGCTGCGCAACGAATCGGCAATCGACGCCGTCTTCGAGAAGCTGCAGCAAATCAATGCGGATGCGGAAGTATCCCAGACCGATAAAGTGAACATCTTCAAGACGGTCATTCCGACGATCATTCAGGATCATCTGGACCGCCAGCTAAAAGCATTTACCGACAGCGGGCAGTACGGCGAGCTGCTGGTGACCGAAATGCGCAACAATCTTCGCGAGCAGCAGTACCGCATGCCGGAGGAAGTGTATTACAAGATTCCCAGGCTGACCAAGGAAGATTTGACGGCCATGGAAGAGGTCGCCAAAGAGATTGTCGGCAAGCTGATGAACGAGCAGATTTTGGACGCCCAGACGGCGCGGACGAAGGTGCCGGAGCTGGTCAACGCTTCGACGCTGTCCAAGAGCTTGTCCAGGGAGATCGTTCAGGAGCTGATCCGGACGGCGCTGACTCCGAACAAGTTCTACGATCAGAAAGGAACGGACGAAGCGAGAGAGCAGGCCCGGGAAAATGTCAAGCCGGTGATGATCAACAAGAACGACGTGCTCGTCGCCAAAGGCGAGCCGATTACGCAGGACGTCTATAAGCGGCTGGCCGAGCTCAATTTGCTGCGCGACGAGACGAGCTATTGGCCTCATGTCGGCTTGCTTCTCTTCGTGCTGCTCTGCGTCGCCGTGCTGTTCATCTTCGTGCGCCAAAGCCGCCTGCCGGTCAATCACAACAACGCTCAGCTGCTCATGCTGGCGCTTGTGATCGTCATGACGATCGCCGGCATGAAGGTATTTTCGCTGGCGCAAAGTCTCGAATATCCGTTTATCGGCTTCCTGGCGCCGACGGCAATGGGAGCGATGCTGATCGCCATCCTGCTCGACATGCATCTGGCCTACGCGGCGGCGGTGCTGCTCGCTGTCATCGCCAGCGTCGTCTTTAACGTCGATCATACTTACCCGTTCGATTACCGGTACGGAATCGTGGCGCTGGGCAGCTCATTCGCCGCCATCTTCTCGATTCAGAGAGCCAGCCAGCGCTCGTCGATCCTGCGGGCCGGCATCATGGTTTCCTTGACCGGCATGGCGCTGATCGTGTCGCTGCTGCTGATGGAGGAGCTCCCGTCGCGGACGGACATGCTGTTTGCCGCCTCGTTCACGCTCGGCAGCGGAATATTGACCGCAGTCTTCGTCATCGGGCTGCTGCCGTTTCTGGAGGTGGCCTTCGGCATCCTGTCGCCGCTGAAGCTGGTGGAGCTGTCCAACCCGAACCATCCGCTGCTGCGCAAGCTGCTGACGGAGACGCCGGGGACGTACCATCACAGCATCATGGTCAGCAACTTGTCCGAAGCCGCCGCCGAGGCGATCGGCGCCGACGGTCTGCTGTGCCGGGTCGGCGCTTATTATCACGACATGGGCAAGACGAAGCGGCCGAGCTATTTTATCGAAAATCAGAACAACATGGGCAATCCGCACGACCAGATCGATCCGGCGCTCAGCAAATCGATCATCGTCGCCCACGCCCGGGACGGCGCCGAAATGCTCAAGGAGGCGAACATCCCGAAGCCGATTCGCGATATTGCCGAACAGCATCACGGCACGACGCTGCTGCAGTATTTTTACCACAAAGCCCGCAAGCAGGCCGAGGAGCGGGGAGAGGAGCCGCCGGAAGAGCAGGAATTCCGCTATCCCGGTCCGAAGGCGCAGACGAAGGAAGCGGCTATCGTCGGCATCGCCGACTGCGTCGAGGCTGCCGTTCGCTCCTTGCGCAATCCAACGGTGGAGCAGATCGATTCGATGGTGCGCAAAATTATTAAAAGCCGGCTGGACGACGGCCAGTTCAACGAATGCGACCTGACGCTCAAGGAGCTCGACCAGATCGCCAAGACGCTGAACGAAACGCTGCTCGGCATCTTCCATTCGCGCATCGAATATCCCGGCGACATCGCGGAAGCGAAGCCGAATGCGGCGAAGCGGGCGTAGCGAGCTGCCGCCGTCCGGGCCGAATTTTCAGGAATAAAAGGAGAGCTGTCCCGTGGCACTGACACTGACATGGACCGATGAGCAGGACGAGTATTCGATTTCGCACGAGCTGATCGCCAGACTCGAGGAGCTGCTTCGCCTGGCCGGCAGCGCCGAGCAGGTGAAGGACGGCGAAGTCGCGCTGACGTTCGTCGATGACGAAGCGATTCGCGAATTGAACAAGCAGTACCGGGGGATCGACAAGCCGACCGACGTGCTGTCCTTCTCCATGCTCGAGATGACGGAGGATGAGCTTACGATCGTCTTCGGCGACGAGGAGTTCGCGGACGACGATTTCGCCCCGGACGCCGGCCACGACGAAGCCGAGGATGAGGAGGAGGGCGAGTCATACGAGGAGCCGCTGGGGGACATCGTCATATCCGTGCCCCGGGCGATCGCCCAGGCGCAGGAATACGGACATTCTATTGAACGGGAGCTCGGGTTCCTGTTCGTTCACGGCTTCCTTCATCTGATCGGCTACGACCACAATACGGAGGAAGAGGAGAAGGCGATGTTCAGCCGGCAGGAGGACATCTTGCAGCAGGCGGGACTGACGCGGTGAAGCAGCCGGTCAAGTGGCAGCGCAGCTTCCGGTACGCGTACGAAGGCGTCAAGTACGCGCTGGCGACGCAGCGGAACATGAAGTTTCATTTCGCCGCCGCTTTGGTCGTTTTGACGCTGGCGCTCTTTTTCCGGCTGACGAAATACGACATTCTGTTTCTGCTGCTTGCCGTGACGCTCGTCATCGTGACGGAGCTGATCAATACGGCCGTGGAGAAGGCTGTCGATCTGGCGATGCCGGAGCTTCATTCGCTGGCCAAAATCGCGAAAGACGTCGCCGCAGCCTCCGTTCTCGTGACGGCGGCTTTTGCCGCTGTGACGGGCATGATCGTCTTCTATGAGCCGGTTGACCGGTGGCTCAGGCAGGCGAGAGGCCTGGAGGGCGCCGCGCCGCCGGAAGGGACGGTATGGCTGTTGCTCAGCCTGCTGGCGCTGGCCGTTATTGCGGCTCAGACACGCTTCGCGAAGAGCGGCTTCCGCTGGAAGCCGAGCCTGTTGGCCGCCATCTCCTTTGCCGCCGCGGCGCTGATCGCCTGCCGGACGGAACAGACGCTGCCTGCGCTGCTCGCTTTTTTTCTGGCCGGTCTCTTGTGCCTGACGCTGTGGGAGAAGGGCGAGCGCTCGATATCCTCGCTGCTATTGGGCGCCGCGCTCGGTAGTTTTACGGCCTATTTGGCATACTATTTATATTTGATCCGCTAAAACGGAGGGGCTTGAATGAATGAGGCAGAGCTGATTCGGCTGGCCAGGGAAGCGCGGGAGCGCGCTTACGCGCCGTATTCCCGCTTCAAGGTAGGCAGCGCGCTGCTCGATGCGGAAGGCAGGGCGCATCTGGGCTGCAACGTCGAGAACGCGGCCTACGGACCGACCAATTGCGCCGAGCGCACCGCGCTGTTCCGGGCGATCGCGGACGGCGCCGCCCCCCGCTCGTTCCGGGCGCTGGCCGTCATCGGGGATACCGAAGCGCCGATTGCGCCCTGCGGCGTCTGCCGGCAGGTGATGGCGGAGCTTTGCGCGCCGGATATGCCGGTATATATGGCGAATCTGCGCGGAGAAGTCGCCGTCAGGACAGTGGCCGAGCTGCTGCCGGGCGCATTTACACCCAAAGACTTGGACGGAGGAAAGCAATCGTAATGTCAGCAACTCATGAGAACGCTCCTTTTCGCTCGGGCTTCGCGGCCATTATCGGCCGGCCCAATGTAGGCAAATCGACGCTGATGAATCAGATGATCGGGCAAAAAATCGCGATCATGAGCGACAAGCCGCAAACGACGCGGAACAAAATTCACGGCGTATATACGACGGAGCATGCGCAGATCGTGTTCCTCGATACGCCGGGCATACACAAGCCGAGCTCGAAGCTCGGCAATTATATGATGCAATCGGCCGAAAGCGCGCTGAGCGAGGTCGATGCGATCCTGTTTCTCGTCGACGTGGCCGAAGGGCTCGGCGGCGGGGACCGCTACATTATCGAACAGCTCAAGAAGACGAAGACGCCGGTTATTCTGGTTATGAACAAGATCGATCAGGTGCATCCGGAGGCGCTCCTGCCGATCATCGCGCAGTACAAGGAGCTGTATCCGTTCGCCGAGATCGTGCCGATCTCCGCCATGTACGGAAACAACGTGCCTACGCTGCTCGAGCAGGTCATCCGCTATTTGCCGGAAGGACCGCAGTATTATCCGGCGGACCAGGTGACCGATCATCCGGAGCAGTTCGTCTGCGCCGAGCTGATCCGGGAGAAAATTCTTCATTTGACCCGCGAGGAGGTCCCCCATTCGATCGCCGTCGCCATCGAGGATATGCGGGCCCAGGACAACGGCGTCGTGCATATTTCCGCGATTATCTTCGTCGAGCGGGACTCGCAAAAGGGCATCGTGATCGGCAAAAACGGGGCCATGCTGAAGGAAGTGGGCCGCCAGGCGAGAGCGGACATCGAGGCGCTGCTCGGTTCCAAGACGTTCCTGGAGCTGTGGGTCAAGGTCAAGAAGGATTGGCGCAACCGGGAGCATATTCTTCGCGATCTCGGCTTCCGGCACGAATAACCGGCGCCGCATAAGCCGTCCGCCCGGTTCGACGCCGCAATCCCGGAGCAAGCATTTCATACCTGCCAATTTTTTTAGAGCATATTTCCAGTCGAAACATCTCATCCTAATCCTATCTTGAAAATTTGGCGATATACGCCGACAAAATTTCAACACCGCAGGTGACGACCGATGACGAAAGGAAGCGCTCGTCATAGGCGTATATCTTGACGTAAGGAATTGCTCGTCATAGGCAACCAAAGCAACTTATGTCCCATGGAGAGGATGAACTGAAGTTGAGAGATTTTTCCTGGACGTATTTTTCGATGACTGGCGATGTGGATGCTTACCTGCTTTACAAAGAAATCGCCCGCAGTGAAATGGGCGAAGGCGAGGAACTGGCGGACGCGGGAACGAACCGGACGGAAGCGGCGCTTCATTCGACCTTATCTTCATCATAAACGATCTTCCGGAGGAAGCGATTCGACGATGCAGTATAGAGTACACGGACTCGTCATCCGCAGCATGGATTACGGGGAAGGCAACAAAATTTTGACGCTGTTTTCCAAGGAGCAGGGAAAGGTCAGCTTCGTCGCCCGCGGCGCGAAGAAGGTCAAGAGCCGCTTCGGGTCGGCGGCTCAGCTGTTCACATACGGCGATTACTCTTATTTTCAATCGGGAGGGTCGCTCGGTTCGTTGAATCATGCAGAAATCGTCGAAGCGCACCATCGCATCAGAGAAGATCTGCACTTAGCTGCCCGGGCGTCTTATCTGGCGGAGCTGACCGACCGGATGATCGCCGATCAGGAGGGACAGCTTTTTTTGTTTGAACAGCTGAAAGCGAGCTTCGCGGCAATGGAGGAGGGCAAAGACCCGGCGATCGTCGGCCATCTGTACGAGATGAAGATGCTCGCCCACGCCGGCGTCGTTCCCGAGCTTAACGCCTGCGTATCGTGCCGTTCCGATGCGGGCTTCGCCGCCTTCAGCGTCGGGATGGGCGGCATCCTGTGCGAGCGCTGCCGAATGAAGGACCCGCAGGCGTACCCGCTGACCGCAGGCGTACATAAGCTGCTCAGGCTGCTGCTGCATACGGACGTGCGGCGGCTCGGCGCGATCAATGTCCGGCCGGAGACGAAGGCGTTCGTCCAGGGCTTGATTCGGACCTATTACGATGCGCATGTCGGCATCGCGCTGAAATCGCGTTCGTTTCTTGAGCAAATGGACAAGTACGGGATATAAAGTAAACATGGAATGATCTGTTTTTCAATATAATGAAGAAGGCGGGAATTCCCGTTTCACCATGCGGCAGGCGATGGCGGACGGGAATTTTCCGTTTCCACAACCGAATCGGCATTTTCTGCGTATATACTTGTATAAGTGATCTGGGAATTGGATGCTCGTGCCGGCCAATGTCCGGCGAGCCGAAGGAGACGGCCGATGATGGAAGGAAGCTCGTTCCAGGCGTCTATACAGTCGAATAGGGAGTGAAGCTATTCTTGGTACCGGTTATTTATGCGGTGTCGGATGCGGCGGGAGATACGGGGGAAGCCGTCGTGCGGGCGGCTGCGGTTCAGTTCTATCCCCAGCCGGTCGAGATTCGGCGCGTGCCTTTTCTTCAGGACAAGCAGGGGATCAAGCGGCTCGTTGACGAAGTTGCGGCAGGAGGCGGACTGATCGTCTTTACGCTGGTCGTGTCCGAGCTGCGCGAATATTTGCTGGAGCTGTGCGAGCGCAGGCGCATTCCGGCAGTCGACCTGCTCGGCCCGATCGTCAGCGCGCTGGAGCAGGCGCTCAACCGGTCGGCGCTGCGCGAGCCGGGCATGAACCATAAGCTGGATGCGGACTACTTCAGGAAGATGGAGGCGGTCGAATTCGCCGTCAAATACGACGACGGCCGGGATTTTAATGGCATTTTGCAGGCTGATATCGTGCTGATCGGCGTATCCCGCACGAGCAAGACGCCGCTCTCGATGTATTTGGCCCATAAAATGTTCAAGGTGGCGAACGTGCCGCTCGTTCCGGAAATTTCGCTGCCGGAGCAGCTGTTTACCGCGCCGAGCCGCAAAATCGTCGGACTTCGCATCGATCCGATCAAGCTGAACCGGATTCGCTCGGAGCGGCTCAAGGCGCTCGGACTTCCCGGCAGCGCTATGTATGCCAATGCGGAGCGGATCGCCCGCGAGCTGGACTACGCGGACAGCGTCATGAAGCGGATCGGCTGCATCGTTATCGATGTATCGGACAAAGCGGTCGAAGAAACGGCCAGCCTCATTATCGAAGCGTACGGAAAATGATCGAAGCTGGAACGAAAGACGCAAAGACAGCGCCGATCTTCGCGAGGATAGCAGGATTTTTTCCAAATTCATCGTATATAATATTACGGTAGAACTTTCAAGCGGAAATCGGTGATGCTTACTATGCGGCCCACAATCATTGTCGATGCCGACGCTTGTCCGGTGAAGACGGAAATTGCCGAGACGGCGCAGGCCTTCGGCGTTCCTGTGCTGATGGTCGCCTCCTACGCTCACAGGCTGCCGGAGCGGCCCGGCGTCAGCATCGTGCAGGTCGACCGTTCGGCTCAATCCGCAGACCTGTATATCGCGAACCGCATTCGCAAGGGCGACGTTCTCGTGACGCAGGACTTTGGGCTGGCCGCGCTTGCGCTGGGAAAGCAGGCTGTCGTCCTCTCCAATAGAGGACAGCTGTACAGCGACAAGACCATCGATTTTTTGCTGGAGCGGAGAAACGAACAAAGCAGACAAAGACGCGGGGGAAAGCACGGCAAAGGCCCGAGGGCGATGACTGACGCAGATCGACATTTTTTTCTACAATCTTTGACAAAAGTTTTGCTTCACTTGCAGGAGAATGGGGCCGAATAGCGAATAATATTACTGTTTAATTCGAATGAAGGTGGAAAGGATGAGTAACGGACGCATACCTGACGAGATCATCGAAGCAATTCTGCGCGCTCACGATATCACCGACATTGTGGGCAGATACGTTCAATTGACGAAGCAGGGGCAATACATGAAGGGACTGTGTCCTTTTCATTCCGAAAAATCGCCGTCATTCACTGTAACACCGGAGAAGCAGATTTATTACTGCTTCGGCTGCGGAGCGGGCGGCAATCTGATCCGCTTCGTCAAGGAAGTGGAGGGCATCAGCTTCGGCGAAGCGGCGCGCAGACTGGCCGCGGAAGCCCACATTTCCATCGGCGAAACGCTGGACGGCATGCCCGAGACGCAGGAGCAGAAGGACCGCCGGAAGCTGCTGGAGGCTTACGAATGGGCGGGAAAGCTTTATCAGTATATTCTGATGAATACCGAGCAGGGCAAGCCGGCGCGTGAATATTTGCATAAGAGGGGATTGAACGACCGGCTGATCGAGACGTTCGGCATCGGCTACGCTTACGCCCACTGGAGCAAGCTGGCCGAGCTGCTCGAGAAGAGAGGCTTTCCGATGCCGCTGATGGAGCAGGGAGGACTCGTCTCCGCCAGGCAGGAGGGCGGCGGCTATTACGACAAGTTCCGCGACCGCATCATCTTCCCGATCCACAACGCGCAGGGCGGGCTGATCGCTTTTGCCGGCCGGGCGCTCGGCGAATCAAACGCCAAGTATTTGAACAGCCCGGAGTCCATACTCTTCCACAAAAGCCGGACGCTCTACAATCTGAACCGGGCGCGAGCCAAGATCCGCAAGACGGGGGAGCTTGTGCTGATGGAAGGCTATATGGACGTGATCAAGGCGTGGGAGGCAGGGGTGGAGAACGTTGTCGCCACGATGGGCACGGCGCTGACTCCGGAGCATGCGGGGATCATTCGCAAATTGGCCCAACGGGTCGTGATCGTCTATGACGGAGATCATGCGGGTCAGACCGCGGCTTACAAGAGCATCCCCATATTGGAAAAGGCCGGCCTGCAGGTGCGGGTAGCCGTTCTGACGGGGGGGAAAGATCCGGACGAGTTCATTACGGCCTACGGTTCCGAACGATTCGTACGGGAAGCGATTCACGCTGCCGTACCGTCGATCAAATATAAATTAATCTATTTTCGCAAAGACTATCGATTGCAGGAGGATGGGGAGAAGCTCAGATATATTCAACAAGCGCTGAGGCTGATAGCCGGATTGCCGCTGCCGATCGAGAGAGAGCATTATGTGCGAGAGCTGTCGAGCGAGTTCAATTACGCATTCGAAACTGCGATGCAGACGATGAATGAATTCAGGCTTAAAGCGGAAAAAAACGCGAAACCCGGGGATAATCTAACCGATTCGTGGAATAATGTTATGAATGACGGAAGAGCCCGGAAACGTACTCCTTCATTGTTTCCTGCTTATCATAATGCGGAACGCCAGCTGCTGGCGGCAATGATGACGGATCGGGATCTATCGCTTTATGTCGAACGTCAGCTCGGCGATCAATTCAACGTTGAAGCGCATGCCGCGCTGGCAGCTCATCTGTACGCATATTACGCTCAAGGGCTTGAGCCCGGCGCAGGCGCCTTCATCGGCACCTTGCAGGATGAAGAGCTGGAGTCGCTGGCCAGTTCCCTGCTCTTGTCCGACTTCGGGCAAGCGATGAACAGCCAGGCGATCGACGATTGCATACGCGAGATCAAGAAGGTTCCGCTGCAGCGCGCAATAGAGAATAAGAGAGAAGAAATGATCAGTGCTGAACGTTCGGGGGATATACGGCGTGCCGCACTCATAGGCAGTGAGATTATTTCCCTAGAAAGGCAGCTCAAAACATCCTGATTCCGGTCGCGGGAATCGAGGGTGCGTTCTAGGGAGGAGGGAGTTTAGGTATAATGGCGAACGATCAACGTACGGATATAGAGACAGAATTGACGCTGGAGCAGGTTAAGGATTTGCTGATTGAACAAGGGAAGAAGCGTTCTTCGTTAACGTACAAAGAAATTATGGAGAAGCTGGCTCCCTTCGATCAGGATCCGGAGCAAATCGACGAGTTTTTCGAGCATTTGCAGGAAATGGGCATCGATGTCGGCAATGAATCCGATGACGACGAACCAGACATGGGGGCGCTGGACGCGGAGCACGACGACTTCCATTTCGATGACGATTTGTCTCTGCCTCCCGGCATCAAAATTAACGATCCGGTCCGTATGTACCTGAAGGAAATCGGGCGGGTGCCTCTCTTGTCGGCGGAAGACGAAGTGGAGCTGGCGAAGCGGATCGAGCAGGGCGACGAGGAAGCGAAGCGCCGCCTCGCCGAAGCGAATCTCCGGCTTGTCGTCAGCATCGCCAAGCGTTATGTCGGCCGCGGCATGCTGTTCCTGGATCTTATCCAGGAAGGCAACATGGGGCTTATTAAAGCGGTCGAGAAATTCGATCAGTCCAAGGGGTTCAAATTCAGCACGTATGCCACCTGGTGGATTCGTCAGGCGATTACCCGGGCGATCGCCGATCAGGCGCGGACGATCCGTATCCCGGTACATATGGTCGAGACGATCAACAAGCTCATCCGCGTATCCCGCCAGCTGCTGCAGGAGCTGGGGCGCGAGCCTACGCCGGAGGAAATCGCCAAGGAGATGGAGCTGAGCACCGACAAGGTGCGGGAGATTATGAAGATCGCCCAGGAGCCGGTTTCGCTGGAGACGCCGATCGGCGAGGAAGACGATTCCCATCTGGGAGATTTCATCGAGGATCAGGAGGCGCTGGCGCCGGCAGATGCGGCGGCCTACGAGCTGCTGAAAGAACAGCTGGAGGATGTGCTGGATACGCTCACCGAGCGGGAGGAGAACGTGCTGCGGCTTCGCTTCGGGCTGGATGACGGCCGTACCCGGACCTTGGAAGAGGTCGGCAAGGTGTTCGGCGTTACGCGGGAGCGCATCCGCCAGATTGAGGCCAAGGCGCTGCGCAAGCTGCGCCATCCGAGCCGCAGCAAACGGCTCAAGGATTTCCTCGAATAAGCATAGCGAGCTCAAGTCTGAAGACCTTTCCGCGTACCCGCGGCAAGGTCTTATTTATTGCCGCCATGAAGCCGATAAATTATGTATGGCAGGCGATGACCGATGACGAAGGAATCGCTCGACAAGGCGTCTAGCCTGATTTTCGACACAGAGGGAAAGTAGGGATCGTCCCATGGATTTATCGGATGAGAAAAGAAAAATGATCGCCCGCGAAATCGAGCATTGGCGCAATAATCGGCTGCTTCCCGAGCATTACTGCGATTTTTTGCTGAATCTGTATATGGATACGGACAAACCGGACAAAACCGTCAGTCTCGGTCTGTTAAAAATCAATCCGGCGCGCATTCGCAACAGCCACTGGATTATGTGGATTTTGGTTGTTTTTACTTTATGTGCCATTTCGTTCGCTGTACTTAATTTTAGCGCTTTTCCGCTGCCAATGCAAATCGGGCTGTCGGTGCTGCTATTGGCGTTTTGCTACGGCTGGGCCGCAAGGAAGCGCGGGAGCGAGCCGCTGGCGGCGTACATTTTGCTCGGAACGGCTTCGCTTTACATCCTGTTTATCGGCGTTTATTTGCTCAAGGAGCGCGGGCTGGATTCGGCGGTATTTATCGTCGGCTACGTCGTGTTTTGCAGTGTCGTCTGGCTGCTGACAGGCCTTGTCTCCAGGCTGGCGCTGTTCCAAATATGCGGCTGGATCAGCCTCATCTTTTGCTATGGCTGGCTGCTGCATCAACATTTGGGGACGGTCGATTGGCTGTCGCTGGAGCTGAGCTGGCTGCCGCTGGCTGTGCTGTTTTGCTGGCTGGCCTGGATGATTCATGAAAAAAGCCGCCAGGGCGGTCTCGTCTTCTTCGTGATTAGTTTGATCGTTTGGTATATGCCCGAATTGTATGGTATGCTTTATGCCGAAGTGTACGGCGGAATGACGGTGCAGTGGATGCTGCTGATCAAGCTGGCGGCGGAAGGCGCGCTGCTCTACGCCGGGCGAAAAAAATGGACAGAATGGGTTGTATAACATGCTGCGATTGTCGAAACGGTTGGAAATGATCGCCGAAGAAGTGCCGCCGGGAAGCCGTCTGGCCGACATCGGCTCGGATCATGCTCTGCTGCCGATTTATTTGGCCGAACGGGGGGCGATCGTGCGGGGAATCGCCGGCGAAGTGAACGCCGGTCCGCGGGATGCTGCCGACCGCAACGTGCGGGCTCACGGCATGGCGGGGCTGATCGACGTTCGGCTCGGGGACGGGCTGAGCGTCGTCAAGGCCGGCGAAGCCGATGTCGTGACGATTGCCGGCATGGGCGGAGCGCTGATCGCTTCGATCCTCGGCCAAGGGCTCGATAAGCTGAGCGGCGTGCGAAGGCTCGTGCTGCAGCCGAACGTCGGCGAATTTATCGTCAGAGAGTGGCTGTATGCGCACGGCTGGGTGCTGACCGGCGAGCGGATTTTGGAGGAAGACGGGAAAATTTACGAGATTTTGACGGCCGTCCCCGAAGGGGATGCGCCGCTGACTAACAGTAAGCTGTACCGGGAGCGCCGCTGGCCGGGAGAACAGGCGGCTGCAGGCCGCGAGCTGCTGCTTAAGCTGGGCCCATATTTGACGGATCAAGCGCCGCCGGTTTGGGCGGCCAAATGGGAGCGGGAGCTGGACAAGCTGCAGATGATCGCGGATCAGCTTGGCAACTCCAATGCGGAGGCTTCGCAGCAAAAACGAACGGAGCTGCTCAATGAAATGGAACAAATCAGGGAGGTGCTGCGATGTTCGCAAAAGGTCAAGCCGTCGTCCAATTGATGGAGGAGATCGCGCCGAAGGCTTATGCCGTGCCGGACGATAAGATCGGCCTGCAGCTCGGCACATTGAACAAGGAAATCCGCAAGGTGCTGGTGACGCTGGACGTTACGGACGCGGTGGTCGAAGAGGCGATCCGCCAGCAGGCGGATTTGATTATCGCGCATCATGCGATTATTTTCCGTCCGCTGCCGCATATTCAGACGGATACGCCGGCGGGGCGGCTGTACGAGAAGCTGATCAAGCACGATATTGCCGTATACATAGCGCATACGAACCTCGATGTGACTAAGGGCGGCATCAACGATATGATGGCCGATGCTTTGGAGCTGGGCGGTACCGTGCCGCTGGACGAGGTTTATACCGAGCGCTTGAAGAAGCTGGTCGTCTTCGTTCCCGTTACGCATGCCGACAAGGTGCGGGATGCGATGTTCCAGGCCGGCGGCGGCTGGATCGGCAATTACAGCCACTGCAGCTTCAATCTCGAGGGAACGGGCACCTTCATGCCGCGCGAAGGGACGGATCCGTTCATCGGGGAACAAGGCAAGCTGGAGCACGCTTCGGAGGTTCGCATCGAGACCGTCGTCACGCAAAGCGTCGAGCGCAAGGTGGTGCAGGCGATGATCAAGGCGCATCCTTACGAAGAAGTGGCGTATGACCTGTATCCGCTGGAGCTGGCCGGCCCGACGCTCGGGCTGGGCCGGGTCGGCAAGCTGCCGGAAGCGATGACGCTGCGAGCGCTGTGCGAGAAGGTCAAGAAGGTTTTCGACGTGCCGGCTCTCCGGCTCGTCGGGGAACCGGAACGCGTGGTGCGCAAGGTGGCGGTATTGGGCGGTTCGGGCAGCCGTTATGTGCGGCACGCTCTGTTCGCCGGGGCGGACGTGCTGGTGACCGGCGATATCGATTATCATACGGCGCATGACGCGCTTGCGGCGGGCATCGCGCTGATCGACCCGGGGCATAATGTGGAGAAAATTATGAAGCGGGGCGTTGCCGAGCTGCTCCGCGCCAGGCTGGCCGAGCGCAAATGGAAGACGGAAGTCGTCGCATCCGAAATTCATACCGAGCCGTTCCTCTTTATATAAGGAGTTCTGTATATAAGAGATTCTGGAAATATAAAGAATCCCGGGAATATAAGAAGTTTTGGCAGTATGTAATGGATTCTAGCAGTCTCGCGCAGGACTGGAAGCGCAGGAAGCAGAAAGACGGTTGTTTTTTTGCCCTGCTCGCGGTATACTAGCTATTGCATCTGTTGCAAAGGAAAGTTTGACAGACAATCGCTGGCGGCCGCGAGCCGCGAGAGGAAAGTCCGGGCTCCATAGGGCAGGATGCTGGATAACGTCCAGTCAGCGCGAGCTGAAGGCTAGTGCCACAGAAATGGACCGCCGATGGCCTGCCGTCTCTTGTCCAGGAGAGGCAGGCACAGGCAAGGGTGGAACCGTGGTGTAAGAGACCACGAGGGGCTATGGTGACATATCCCCTGGTAAACCCCATCTGGAGCAAGACCTAATGGAACGCCGTTCCCGCCTGGGAACAGCCCTTGCCCGGGGTGCGTTCGGGTTGGTCGCTGGAGCCGGTCAGCAATGGCCGGCCTAGATAGATGATTGTCGCTTCAACGGTGGGAGGGTGGCTCCCGTTAGCACCACTGGAAGTACAGAACCCGGCTTACGGCAAACTTTCCTTCGAGCCTTATAACCATATGCAGCAGAGGGTGTACTTACCTCGTAACCGCTTAATGTGAAGCGGTTTTTTCTGTTTTCAAGTGGCAGCAAGACCTGATTCGCCGTGGCGTCGATCGCCGGCGTCTCAGGTCTTGCTGCTATTGAGGGTCTTCAATAACCAAGCAGCCGCTCCAGCAGGCGAATCAGGCTGCCGCGACGGTCTTCCGCCCGGTCGTTGTTCGTTTCCACGGCCTTCTCTTCGCTCAGCGAGCCTTTGCGGGCCGCTTCCAGGGCGCGGGCGACGTCGATTTGGCCGAAGCCGTAATATTTGTCCTTGCCTTGAGGTCCGAGATCCGTAGCGGTATTGCGCATGATCTGCATCACCTCTTTGTTGCTCAGCTGCGGATTGACGGAGCGGATGAGCGCGGCCAACGCCGTCACGTGCGGGCTGGCCATCGATGTTCCCGACAAGGCCGCATACTGGCTGCCCGGATAGGTGCTGGCAATGCTGACTCCCGGCGCCGCTACATCGATGTAGTCCCCGTAGTTGGAGAACGGCGCCTTGTTCCGCTGCGCGTCCGTCGCCGCGACGGCGAATACTTCCGGATAAGCGGCCGGGTATCCGGGCGTTTCCGTATTGTCGTTGCCGCTGGCCGCAATCAGGACAACGTCCCGGTCGTAGGCATACTTGATGGCCTCGTGAAGGAACTCGGCATCGGCGTAATTGCCCAGACTCATATTGATGACCTTGGCGCCGTTGTCGACCGCCCAGATGATGCCTTGCGCGACGGCATACGTGCTGCCTGCGCCGCTCGAATCCAGCACCTTGACGGGCATGATGCGGCTGTACCAGTTCATGCCGGCGACGCCGAGATGGTTGTTGACGAGCGCGCCGATCACGCCGGCCACATGCGTGCCGTGCCCGACATCGTCATTCGGGGCGGTGTCGGGATTGACGACATTGGTGCCGCTCGCGAGCTGGTCCCGCAGATCGGGATGGTTCAGGTCGACCCCGGTGTCGATGACCGCTACCGTAACGTCGGACGACCCTTTGCTCACATTCCAGCCTGCCTCGGTCTCGATCAGCGGCAAATTCCATTGATACCGCTGGTACAACGAATCGTTGGGCACAACGGTATTCGGATTGTCCTGCGCCAGACGGACCGGCTTTTCGTTCGTCAAATACAGGAAGTGAGGCTCGGCATATTCGACGTTGTGCGCCCGAAAATAATTCATCAGCTGCTTCGCTTCCAGCTTGTTCGATTCGAACACGTACGTGTAGCCGAGCTTTTTCATATGGGTAGCGTCGATGTCCTGGCGAATGCAGTCGATTTCCGCTTGGGTCGGCTCCTTCTTGAACTTGACGACAATCTGGTTTTTATGATAATGGCTTGTTCCTTCGTTTTCTTCCGGGTGATCGGCATGAACATCGCGAAGCGTCCGGGAGTCGACCGATTCGATCTTATAGTTGCCTTCGGCGGGGTATGTGACGATCCGCAAGTTTTTTTTCTGATGATCGGCGACCTGCTGCAAAATATGCTGTCTGACGATCCCGATCATCGCATGCTCCCCGTCCCCGGAAGGCTCGGTCAATACAAAATAGGAACCGCCGTCCGCCTGGAACGTATCCGACTGGTACGTCTGGCCGTTATCCGCCCGCCGTTTCGCTTCCGTCAGCATCGGCGCCGCCGCCTTGCTGACCTCCTCCTTCAGACTTCCTATCGCCGTCGCACGGTCGAGCGGCTCTCCGCGGCGCGTCCAATACAGCCGCTCCATATGAGGATGCTGCGCCCGCACCGCCTCCATCGTTTTGCGCTGTTCGTCGCCGGATTTACCGCTCATTGCCTGCGCGTTCCGGCGAAGCTCGGTGCTGCATTGGCTGCGGCACAGCACGCCGGTCAGGGCAACGTCCTGATTCAGCGTCGCTTCCTTCATGCGCAGCTCGGACATGCGCAGCTCGGACGCCGGGGTGACCGTTTCCGGATTCGGAGCGGGAGTGTTTCCTTCGCGAGGCAGAAGCATGAAGGCCCCTGCAATCACCGCAGCCAGCGTGACAATATATTTCCACATCAGCAAATCCCTCCGTAGCTCGGTTCGTGATCGATCCCTAAGGCTTAAGATTCCCGGACGAAGGGAACTTATCACATGCGAAGAACGGCATGAAAGGGGAATTGTGGGAATGGTTTTTTTGTATATTACTTTTGCCTCTATTTTGTGGTAGGATGAAGGGAGAGCGTCTTTTACAACATTATCGAGGTTTTGGTTTTAATAGCCGAGGAGGTCTTTGGGGAATGGCAGTATTTAATGTGAAGAATATTTGCGAAACGACAAGATCGAAGCTGAGCGAGGCGATTGCCAAGTTGGAGCAGTTCTTGAACGCATACTCCTTGCAGCAGTTGAACACGGAAAACGATCAAGCCATGGATGAATTTTATAAAAACTATTTAACGGATATGAGGCATCTGCTTGTATTCAGCGAGGTGGCGTATGAGAAATTGGGCGTTGCCCTGCGCCGGCCCAATTTCAATGTGGATTATTCCGAGAAAGTGCTATATGAAGTATATCACAGCTGTGTGAACAGCTTCTTCTATCCGAAAAACGAGTGCTACTCCGAAGACGGCCGCTACGCTTATACCGGCCAGGATGCCATCCGCTTCCGCAAAAAGCCGAACCGCGCCGTGCGCGATTTGACGATCGAGCTGTCCAAAATTTTCGAGCTGCTGCGGGAAGAGCTGGCCTATTACGAAACGGATTATATTACCCAGAAGAGAATGCAGGGGGAGAAGGTTTAGCCCAAGCCATAAGCAGGCTTTAACTGCGTCGTCAGGCCGTTTGCTGTCATGTTCTGCTTGCTTTGCCGGGTATATATGCCGAAGCCCGCGGGCAAGATGATACAGGGGTGATGACGATGCCTGATGTAAAATGCAGCGTGTCCAACTGCAAATTTTGGGAGCAGGGGAACAACTGCAACGCAAGCACCATCATGATCGAGATCGACAAGCATGCTTCCATGAAGTACGACACGGAATTCGCCGCTGACTTCAAGGACCATCAAGACGTGGCGAAGGCACCCAGCGCAACCTGTTGTCACACGTTCGAGCCGAAAAAATCGTAAGTATCGCTGATTCACTTGCGTCTCGGGGAGGTTCATGACATGAAGCATGAACGCAGGAACCGCGAGCGGCTCGAACGTGATGCGAATGACGCGCTTCCTAAGGAGAACGCCCGGGAGCGCGGCAGCCGGAAGGAGAGAAGCGGCTTCGCCGAGGAATACGCGGCCGAAGTTGCTTTTCCTTATTCGCGTCAGCGGGCGGCGGAAGCGGTCAAGGAAGGCTTGCGCGCAGAGCCGGCACAAGCGAAGGAGCGCCGCTCGCAGGCGGCCGCGCCGGACGCATACCGCTGGGTGGGCCTGACCTCGCTTGCGCTGTCGGTGCTGTCGCTGTTCGTGCTTCCGGCTGTATTCGGAAGCGCTGCTTCGCTGCTCGGTTTTTTCGCCTATATGGTGGGCCAGCGCTCGCTTGGCATCTGGTCTGTCGTGATCGGGCTGCTGTCGCTTGCCGGTTATTTTGTGCTCGTGCCGCTTTACGCTTGAAGCTGCTGCAGCAGGTCCTTCGGGGCCTGCTTTTCTATTTCCGATAGACAAGCGATTTCTTCGTCATCGGTCGTCACCTGCGACTGTTGAAAATTTGTCGGCTTAAACCGCCAAATTTTAAGGATAGACGCCCATGCCGCCTTGCACGGCACCACCAGAAAATGAAAATGGGCCGCACGCTCCGGGGGCTATTTCCAAGATCCTCGGGAATTTCCGCCAATGAGCGGATCAATTATAAAGAAAGTATATAATTTGCGAAGAGCCGAACGCGGTTATGTTACATTGGGACACAGGAGGGATCGAACATGAAGGGCAGACTGCTTTTGGTGGAGGATGATCCGGAGATCGCCCGCGTCGTTCGCGATACATTAAGGAGGGACGGGTATTACGTGACGTGGTCGACGAGCGGCCTGGAAGGGTGGCAAGATTTTTTGCAGCAATCGTACGATCTGGCGCTGGTCGATTTGATGCTGCCGGAGATGGACGGATTCGAGCTGTGCCAAAACATTCGCTGGAACAGTGACGTCCCGATTCTGATCGTCAGCGCCCGCAAGGAAGACGAGGTCAAGGTGAAGGGGCTTCATCTCGCGGACGACTACTTGACGAAACCGTTCAGTCTGGCGGAGCTTAAAGCGCGCGTGGAGTCGCTGCTTCGCCGCTGGCGGCGATATCAAGGAAAGCCGGCGCAAGAGAACAAAAGCGAGTACGCGGGCGGCCTTACCTTGTATTGGGAGCGGCAGAAGGCCGAGCGGGACGGCTCGGAAATTCCGTTAACCGCCAAAGAGTTTGATTTGCTGAAGGTGCTTGCGCAGCATCCCGATCAGGTCTTCTCCAAAAACGAGCTGTACCGGCACGTCTGGCAGCAAGCGGACGCCGAAGGCCTGCATACCGTCACGGTGCACATCAAATCGCTCCGGGAGAAGCTTGGCGATCCGGTGAAGCATCCGCGGTTCATCCAGACCGTGTGGGGAAAAGGCTACCGGTTTATCGGTGAACCGACATGAAAATCAAAACGTGGCTTTTGCTGTCCTACTTCATCGTCATGATCCTTCCTTTGGCCGCTGCCTACGTCCTGTTCGTCTGGGTCCAGGCCTACCACAAAGATTTGAACGTGGAAGAATACGTGCGTAAACGGGCTCAGCTGCAGCGCCTAATCACCGTGCTGGACGATCCGAGATGGTATGCGATCCACGCGGAACGGAAGCAAGTCGACGAGCTGATTCAGCCGCAAGTTTCGATCGTTCTCTACAATCGCGACGGCGTCGTTCTTTACACATCGGACCCGCTGCGCGTTTCGCCGCAATTTTCGCTCGGCAGGACTCAGCTGTACGAGAACTTGTACTCCCTGCAGCAAGGCTACCGCGCCTACAGCTACAGGCAGCCGGTATTTTCGGGGCGCGAGCTGGCCGGTTTTTTCGAGATTCAATTAAGCCGCGATGAATGGATTGCGGGCGTGTCGCAGCGCAGTTGGCTTGTCGCCGCCGCTTTTATCGCTTTGTTCGCGCTCATCTATGTCGCCGTGGCGTTCGCCGTCAATCGCAAGCTGAACAGCCGGCTGACGCATTTGATGCGGCAAATGACCGCTTTCGCCCTAGGCGAAGGGGTCGAGGAACGGCCCGAGGGGAAGGACGAGATCGGCCAATTGACCGGCCACTTTCACAAAATGCGCAGGCAGATCGAGGCTGCTAGAAGCAAGCTCGCGCACGAGCAGCAGCAAAAGCAGTTTATGATCGCGGCCATTTCCCACGACCTGAAAACGCCACTGATGTCGATCAGCGCTTATGCCGAATCGCTCGCTGCGGAGCAGGAGCTGACCGCGGCGGAACGGGACGAGTACCGCGGCGTTATCGTCGATAAAGCCAATTATATGAAGCAGCTGCTGGACGACCTGCTCATGTATGCCTTGCTGCAGACGCCTACCTACGAGATCGAGCGGGTGGAGGTGGACGGCGGCGAATTTTTCGACATGCTCGTTTCCGATTATGAACCGTTGTGCAAAGAGAAGCAGGTTCAGCTGCTGGTGCGAAGCGACGTGCAGGGCGTAGTCCGGGTCGATCCGAATCAGATGATTCGCGTAGCGAACAACCTGATGAGCAATGCGCTGCGGCATGCGAAAACGGGAAAGCGGATTTGGCTTGCCGCCGCTTCGACCGGTCGCGTCCCGCTGGATTGGCTGTTCGATTTCGTGAAGGAAGAAGCGTGCCTGGATACGCCGGACAGCGTCTTCTTCATTGTACAGAACGATGGCGAGGGCATCGCCAGGGACAAGCTTCCTTATCTTTTCAATCCGCTGTATCAGGCCGACCCGGCCCGGGGAAAACAGGATGCCCGCGGAGCCGGACTCGGACTTAGCATCGCGAAACAGATTCTGCAGAAGCATGGCGGCGACATCGCGATTTATTCCAGGGAGACCATCGGAACCTGCGCAATCTGCCGCCTGCCCTTAATCAACGAGGAAGGTGAATCCGCATGACCAAGTTTCGGAAAAATGGGTGTTTGACTATGTTGGGACTTATGATCGTGCTTTTCGGCTGCTCGAGCCATTCGGAATTTTTGCCGGAGCAAGCTCTGCAAAACGCGCTGAATGAATCGCATGAACCTGCCGCATATTACGCCGAGGCTGAAATAAAGACGATGATCGGGGAAGGAAAAGAAACCGAGCACCTGTTCATCAAAGAATGGATCAGCAAGGACGGCAAAAGGCGAAGCGAAGCGGAGGCCCGGGACGGAAGCGGCAAGACGGTAACCGTCCATGACGGCGCCCGGCTTATTATTTACCAGCCTGAGCTTAGGCAGGCTATGGTCAGCGAAGATCCGGAGCTGCTCGAACTCGGACTCACGTCGCCTAAAAAGCAAGCCGAGCAGCTGCTGCAGACGATTCAGCAATCTCATGAGATCGCCCTGCGCGGCGAAGAAGACATCGCCGGCCGAACGGCATACCGGCTGACGGCCAAGGCGAAAGACAGCACGGCGCTCATCGGGGATCAGGAGCTGTGGATCGATAAGGAAAATTGGAAATTGTTAAAAATCGTTTCGATCTCAGGGAATACCCGCTCGGAAACGACCTATACGAAGGTAGAGCTGAACCCGGATATTCCGGCCGAAACGTTTGCGCTTGAGCTCCCTGCGGATGTTGCGGTTCAAAGATTGGACGAGATGAATTCCGGCCGCGAAATCACTATGGAGGAAGCGGTGGACCGCATCGGAGCAGCATTCCTTCATGTCCCCGAGAAGGACGGCATCTCCGTTTCCCGCATTGAATTAACCGAATTGCGCGGAGAACTGAAACGCAGCGAGGTTAATCTGGATTACCGGAAGAACGGGGTTCCTTATTTCACGATGACCGTATTCCCTGCTCCGAAAGATGCGGCAGGGGATGAGGCCTCCGCGGCACTTCCCGGCGAGACGCCTGTCGCGATCCGCGGCCAGGCGGGAGTATGGATGGAAATGAACGATTTCCGTTCGCTCGTATGGCAGGAGCAGGGGCTGAGTTATTCGGTCCTGTTTATCGATCCCAACTTGTCGCTGGCTCAGTTCAGCGAATTGGCGGATACGATGATTCCGGTGCAACAGAGGTAACGGGATGGACATTTTGCCCGATGCGCCGGTTTTGCTGACGATTGTCGCGATAACTATCGTCATGAACGCTGTTTCGATCCGGCTGCCGAGCAAGGTTGCCGCCGCTGCCAGCATGCTGTTGGCGGCGGCAGCGCTGACTTGGGTGTTTGTCCGCTATCCGCTCGGACAAGCGATATTGCTGGCGGCTATCGGCTGCCACGCCTATTTCGCTTTGGCGGAGCTGCTCGACCGGGACAAGCGGGAGATGAATGCGGCTTTGCAGCAAAAACTGCGGCAGGCTCGTTCGGTCGAAATCGTTCAGCGCCAGGACGCGAAGCGTTTGGCGGCGGACCTTGCATTAACCGCCTTGGCCATGATGGGGGCGGTGCTGTTTTTGGGGCTGGCGCCTGAAGCTTATGCGGCGTTAAAGGTGCTTGTCATCTTTATGATGATCTCCGTAACGCTGCAGACGGCAGAGAGGGTAGGCGACTTTTCCGCGGCCCGCCTCTATTGGCTTCCGGAGGAGGAGCGTCTGATCGTCCTGTCCCGCTTCCAGCCGCGAGATTTTCCGCTTTGCGAATTGAAGGAGGCTGCCGTCTGGCCGTCTGTCGATCTGCTCAGGCTGCATCCGCTGTTTACCTTATTTTCCTCGTATCAGGATTATACCCGTTCGTTCGGACAAACGCTGAAGCTTTCCTTTCCGGGGGAGACGGTTTACTTGGCGCCGGACGACGCGGTTTATTGGCATCGGCTGCTTGCCGCCTTCGCTTCGCACCGGGCCGGCGGGAAAGAGAACAAGGTGCTGCCCTTGTGGCATCCCGCCGTGCTGAAGCGTTTGTTTTGGAAAGGGTATTTTGCCGCAGCCGTTAAAGGCGTTTCCGCTTACACCGGACTTCTGGCCCTGTTGCTCTGGCTTCAAGCGCCGGCATGGATGATGGCTCTGCTTCCCGTGTTATGGTGGCTTTTGAATATGTTCATCTCGGATCGCGTGCTGATCGCTGCGATGGATGCCGAGCCGCTCGCGGAAGGCGTCGCCGCCGAGCGGGCGCAAGCGATTTTCCGCAAGGCGGGCATTCCCCGTACCCGGCTGTTTTCCGTCGATTCGCCGGACTATAACGGCTTCGCCGCCGGAATGAATATCGGGCACGGCGCGATCATCCTGACGACAGCCACGCTGCGGCTGCCGACTCCGTCCGTCGAAGCGATACTGGCGCACGAAGCGGCCCATATCAAGAAGCGCGATGTGCTGACGGTTCAACTGGCGCGGTTCCTTTTTATCGGATTGCTGGCCGGCGCGGCGTATCTGTTTTACGATCCGCTGAAGTGGTTCGCCACGCATTACAAGCTTGCGATGTTTGCGTTGATTTACGCGGTCATGCTCATCTTCCCTATGGTTCTCTCCTTCGTCGCCCAGTGGACAGAAGTGAGAGCGGATTTTACCGGCGCCGCCTGGCTTCCTGGCGGGCAGCGGCAAATGGCGCAAGGATTGACCGATTTGGCGGAGGCTCAAGACCGCGATCTCGAGAAATCGTTAGCGCACCGCATGGCCGATAGCCGAGCGCCGGCGAGCCGCGCTTCCATCATTGAGCGGGATTCATGGTTTTGGCGATTTCTCGAATTTCAGTTCATGGCTCACCCGCCGTTGTACTGGCGGATCGACAGCCTCGCCCGCGAGCGGGATTGGCCTGAGGCGCGAAAACGGTGGCTGAAGGACCGCTTCAAGGAATCGCTGCCCGGCTAACCATTATCGCTGCCTGGCAACCATTGCTCATTCCGTCAATGAAGGGCCGTTTTCCCGTTTTGAACGCTGCATCGCAAAAATCGGGAAAGGTTTGACAGGAGCGAAATAATTCGTTATATTAAACATACGCTTAATTCCCGGTTGCTCGACCGGGAAGCGGGGGAACCATTTTCGGGGCGAATAGGCGCTGTTGGTGCAAGAAGCGTCTTAGGATACCATCGATCCGAGTCCGTCAGCTAACCTCGTCAGCAGTGGATGGGTCAAATGCATATCATTCGGTGTGTAAACTTGCTTCCATGAGACCCTGGCTACAGGGTCTCTTTCTAGTCTGTAGAGCCCCCACTGCGGTAAGCGTATGCCTGTGACCGCCCGGGGCTCTTTTTGCTGGCTTTGGCGCCACCGCTCCCCTGAGAGGGCTGCCCTGCGGCGGCACAGCGCACGACGGCTAGATGAGAGCCGAATTCATTACGGAAAGAGGAGGAATGAATGTGCCGCAGCCGAAGTACATTACGGACATTCGAAAAATTGCCGCCCTGCCGGAGAGCGAACGAGAACGTCTGAAAGCGATTACCGAAAAGTTCGTTTTTCGCGTCAACGATTATTACTTGAGCTTGATCGACTGGGACGATCCGAACGACCCGATTCGCAAGCTGGTCATCCCGAACGAAGGAGAACTGCAGGAATACGGGCGCTGGGATGCCTCCGACGAAGAGACGAATTACGTCGTCCCCGGCTGCCAGCACAAGTATGCGACCACCGCGCTGCTGATCGTTTCCGAGGTATGCGGTTCGTACTGCAGATACTGCTTTCGCAAGCGGTTGTTCCGCAATGACGTCAAGGAAGCGATGGCCGATGTCACCCCGGGCATCGAATACATTGCGAAGCATCCCGAGATCAACAATGTGCTATTGACCGGCGGAGACAGCCTGATTCTTGCGACAGCCAAGCTGCGCTCGATTATTTCCAGACTGCGCGAGATCGAGCATGTCCAGATTATTCGTCTCGGCTCGAAAATTCCCGTATTCAACCCGATGCGCATCTACGAGGATCGGGAGCTGCTGGCCATGCTTCGCGAATATTCGAGTGCCGAGAAGCGCATTTACGTGATGGCGCATATCAATCATCCGCGCGAAATTACCCCTCAGGCCAGAAAGGCGTTCCAGGCGCTGCACGATGCGGGCGTGATCGTCGTCAACCAGACGCCTGTTCTGAAGGGCATCAACGACGATCCGGACGTGCTGGCGGAGCTCCTCGACCGTCTGTCCTGGGCTGGCGTGACGCCGTACTATTTCTTCATCAACCGCCCGGTTGCGGGCAACAGCGATTTCGTCCTTCCTCTCGAACAAGTGTATCGAATCGTGGAGCAGGCCAAGGCACGCACTTCGGGGCTCGGCAAGCGGGTGCGTCTGTCGATGAGCCATACGTCGGGCAAAATTGAAATTTTGGCTATTGAAAACGGCAAAGCGTATTTGAAATATCACCAGTCGCGGGAAAACCGTTACGGCCAGTTTATGGTGCTGGACTGCCCGGACGGGGCAGCATGGTTCGACGATTTGCCCGGCAGCGAGCAGTACTGGAGCAAGCCGTCCAAAAAGCTGCAAGCTTCAGGTCATGGCGTAACGAACTAGGTAATCTTGCCCAAACGAATAGTTGGCGGCTGACTCAAAACGGTGTACAATAGAAGAATCACTGATATTGGCAAGGAGTTCTGGTCAGCATGACAACCATCGACCCGAGAACGCTCAAACAACTGATTGAGCTTCAGATGCTCGGACAGTCCGGTCTTCTTTCTTCCGCCGCGACGGCCGACGAAGGAAGTGGCTTTGCCGAGGTGCTGGGCATGCTGCTTTCGTCTGCGGCAGATTCGTCGGATGCCAAGGCGATGGCTGCAGGCTCGCGGGCGCCGTTCCCGCCGGAGACAGCCCTGCTGCCGCTTGCCTACCGATTCTCGGCGACGCCCGTGCGATATGCCGAAGCGGCCGTCGGGGCGGAGGAGACGAGCCGCCGGGCAGCCTTCGAGCCGATCATTCAGGCGGCCAGCCGCCGTTTTGGCGTAGAGGCGAGCCTCATCAAGTCGGTGATCGCCGTCGAATCGTCCTTCAACGCCAATGCCGTATCCCGCGCCGGCGCCAAAGGCCTGATGCAGCTGATGGATGCGACAGGCCGGGCGATGGGCGTGAGCGATCCGTTCGATCCCGCGCAGAACATCGAGGGAGGCACCCGCTATTTGTCCCGCCTGCTGCTGAAATACGGCGGCAA
Source organism: Paenibacillus ginsengihumi DSM 21568 (assembly GCF_000380965.1). Lineage (GTDB taxonomy): Bacteria > Bacillota > Bacilli > Paenibacillales > NBRC-103111 > Paenibacillus_G > Paenibacillus_G ginsengihumi. The sequence continues at coordinate 45,944 of NZ_KB905550.1, forward strand.
CGAGATGATGGCCTTGGCCGCGTACAACGCCGGTCCTGGCCGTGTCGACCGCCTCGGAGTCGCGAATGACCGGGAGCTGGCGGACAAGCTTCATCTGCTGCCGGAGGAGACGCAGCGTTACGTCCGCAAGGTGTTGGAGATGAAGAGGGGTTACGAAGCAGAAGCATAGCACAACGCAAGACCAACAAAGCCCAGCGCTTATGTTGGTCTTGTTTTTCGTCCATGATCCGTCGGGAACTTAAGAAGGGGGTTGAACATCGATGCTGTATTTTGACCACGCGGCAAGCTCGCCCATGTACGAAGAAGTGATCGAGACGATGGCCGAGGTGATGAAGCGGTATTACGGCAATCCCTCCTCGCTCCACAAGGCCGGCCTGGAGGCCGAACGGCTCGTGCGGCGGGCCCGGGAAACGATCGCCGCCGCGCTGCACGCCTCGCCTGGGGAAATTGTGTTTACGTCCGGCGGAACGGAGAGCAACGTCCTCGCCATTCGCGGCGCGGCCGCCCGATTTGCGGGACGGGGGAAGCACCTCGTCACGACATCCATCGAGCACGCATCCGTGTACGAAACGTTCCGCTGGCTGGAGAAGCAGGGCTTTCGCGTCACTTATTTGTCCGCGGACGAAACAGGCCAAGTCCGGCTGGACGAGCTGGAGAAGGCATTGACCGACGAGACGATTCTCGTCAGCGTCATGTATGTGAACAACGAGACGGGGCGCATCCAGCCTGTCGCAGAGATCGGCCGCATGCTGAAGGATCGGCCCAAGACGCTGTTTCATGTCGATGCCGTACAGGCGGTCGGCAAGCTGGGCGTGAACCCGGCGGCGATCGGCGCCGACCTGCTGTCCGCTTCGGCTCATAAGCTGAGGGGGCCGAAAGGGGTCGGCATTTTGTACTGCCGCGAGGGGCTGGAGCTTGAGCCGCTGCTGCCGGGCGGCGGGCAGGAGGGCGGCCTGCGCTCCGGCACCGAGAACGTGCCGGCGATTGTCGGCATGGCCAAGGCGCTGCGCATGGCGATGGACGAACGGCAGCAGTTCCTGCAGCGCACCGCCGCCGTGCGGGCCAGGCTGGTGCAGTGCATCGACAGCCTGCCGCAGCTTGCGCTGACCGGGTCCCGCAGCCCGGAGGAGATGGCTCCGCACATCGTCCATTTTTCGTTTCCCGGTATGAAGGCGGAAGTTATCGTCCATGCTTTAGAACAGCATGGAATCTATGTGTCCACCCGTTCGGCCTGCTCGTCGGCGGACAACAAGCCGAGCCGCGTGCTGAGTGCCATGGGGCTGGATCGCAGCCGCGCCGCGAGCGGGATTCGGATCAGCTTCTCGGCCATGGAGACGCTGGATGACGCGGATCGCTTGTGCGATGCGCTGCGGCGGACGATCGAGCTTTTAAGTCTGAAAGGCGCAGCAGCGCGGGTAAAGGAGAAGAATGGAGGTCATTTGTGCACATGAATCCGGAGCTTGTACTCGTTCGCCTGGGCGAGCTCACCCTGAAAGGAAGAAACCGGCAGCGCTTCGAGAGAGCGGTGCTGCAGCATATAAAGCGGGCTCTGGGAGAATTCCCGGAGCTCGAATACAAGCCCGAGTTCGGGCGCGTGAAAATTTATTTGAACGGGAGAAGCTATTCCGACATAGCCGGTCCGCTTGCGGCCGTGTTCGGCATCTCTTCCTTCAGCCCGGTATATGCCGCCTCGCTGGAGCCGGAAGCTCTGCAGGCGGCGGCGGTCGGCTTGATGCAAGCGCTCGAGCCCGCTCCGCGCACGTTCAAGGTCAGCGTCAGGCGGGTCAACAAGAGCTATCCGTACGATACGCACGAGCTGAACAGGCTGCTGGGGGGCTGCATCCTGCGGGCGCTGCCCGGCATCAAGGTGGACGTGCATCGTCCGGATATCGAGCTGAAAGCCGAGATTCGCTCCGAGGGAGCGCTGTTTTATCATCAGGTGACGGAAGGCGCCGGAGGCTTTCCGGTCGGAACGAACGGCAAGGCGGCGCTGATGCTGTCCGGCGGGATCGACAGCCCGGTGGCCGGCTATTTGGCCATGAGGCAGGGGCTGGAGCTTGAGGCCGTGCACTTTCACAGCTACCCGTACACGAGCGAACGCTCGCAGGATAAGGTAAAGGATTTGGCCCGCAAGCTTTCGCAATACGCCGGCGGTCCGGTCCGGCTCCATATGGTGCCGCTGACCGACCTGCAGACGGCGATGCACCGAGCTTACGGCGGCAACCTGTATATTACGCTGCTGCGGCGGTCGATGATGCGCATCGCCGCGCGGATCGCCGAAGCGAACGGGGCGGGCGCGATCGTCACCGGCGAAAGCCTGGGACAGGTGGCGAGCCAGACGCTTCCGAGCATGAATGCGATCAACGCCGCGGTCCGGATACCGGTTATTCGGCCTTTGGTCTGCATGGAGAAGCGGGAAATTATCCGGCTGTCGGAGCGAATAGGCACTTATGAGATCTCGATACTGCCGCATGAAGACTGCTGCACGCTGTTTTTGCCGCCCAATCCGAGCACGAATCCGAAACTGAAGGTCGTGGAAAGTATGGAAGACAAAATGCCGTGGCTGAAGGAAGCGGAGGATAGCGCCATTTTGCGCACCGAGACGGTGCACGCGGACGCCGAGCGCACGGAGGATGACGCATTGTCCGCCTTTTTTTAGCGCTGCAATTTAACTTTGCTAGGGCATTTTAAACCGCGCCCGCCCAGCCTTGATGGACTTTGGGTCCTCTTGTGCCAAAGGTAAGGAAAATGTTGCATTTTTTGCAGGATTCGCCGCTTCGTGTGCCCGGGGAGAGGCTGCGCTGACGTAGAGCTTGACGCCGTTGCACAGTTTGCGCGCTGACGCCCATAGTTTGAATGCTAGCGCGAAGTTCGAATACTAGCGCGGGGTGAGGGGGCCGCCGACCGAGCACCGCATCCCCTGTCGCAGCAAAGTATAGGTTTGCACGATCAAGAACCATTGCCGAAGGCAAGGCTCAGCCTGTTGAAAAAAATTTCAACAGGCTTTTTTCTTAAATCTTGCGGATTAGCTGTCATGCCGGGGAGGGCCTGGACAATAGGATAGTAGTGGCGTACTTCTCGGATGGAGGTTGAAGGACGATGGTGGAATGGCTATGGCTCTTTCTGCAAATCATGCTGATCAATATCGTGCTGAGCGGCGACAATGCGGTCGTCATCGCCATGGCGAGCAAAAATCTTCCCAGGCCTCAGCGCCAGCAGGCGATCTGGTGGGGGGCGTTCGGGGCGATCGGGCTGCGGGTCGTACTCACGATTATCGCGGTATACATTCTTAAGGTGCCGTATATTCAGTCGGCCGGCTCGCTGCTGCTTTTGTGGATCGCGGTCAAGCTGCTGACGGACGACGAAGGGCATTCCAATATCAGGGAAGCGCCGACGCTCGGCAAAGCGATCTGGACGATCATTGTCGCCGACTTCGTCATGAGTCTGGACAATGTGCTGGCGATCGCAGCCAAGGCGAACGGCGATCTGGCGGTGATCATCATGGGGATCGGGCTGAGCATTCCGCTCATCATCTGGGGCAGCACGATGGTCGTTCAGCTGCTCAGCCGATTTCCGGTGCTCGTGTATTTGGGGGCGGCAATCCTCGGCTATACGGCCGGAGAAATGTTCATTGCCGACGAGCAAGTATCCCGCATCGTATTGCAGGCCGTTCCGCACCAGGTCGTGCCGCTGGTCGGCGCCATGCTCGTGATCGCCGCCGGGCTGGTGAAGAAGTGGATCGCCGGGCCGAAATCGGCTTGATCGGTCTGAAGCGAGTGAGCCAACCGGGCAGAGCCGCTCGCCGCCGCATGGATTTCTTGTAAAGTTCAGCCGTTTTCTTGCGTTTTGCCGCGTTCCGCCTTATAATATAAGAAGTAAAGCGTCGGAGCTGAACATCCGGCGCTTCTTTTGTGGAAGCCGGACGTGACCTTCAAGGTAGCTTTGACTAAACCGTACAGAAAGGAACTCCTTACTTATATGCATGCTAGAGATCACATCCGCAATATTGCCATTATCGCCCACGTCGACCACGGCAAGACGACTCTGGTAGACAAGCTGCTGCAGCAATCGGGTACGTTCCGCGACAACGAAGCCGTGCAGGAGCGGGCGATGGACTCGAACGATTTGGAGCGCGAGCGGGGCATTACTATTTTGGCCAAAAATACGGCTATTACGTATAAGGACTATTTGATCAACATCGTCGATACGCCGGGACACGCCGATTTCGGCGGCGAAGTCGAACGCATTATGAAGATGGTCGACGGCGTGCTGCTCGTCGTCGATGCCTTCGAAGGGACGATGCCGCAGACGAAGTTCGTGCTGCGCAAGGCTTTGGAGCAAAATTTGACACCCATCGTCGTCGTCAACAAAATCGACCGCCCCAATGCCCGTCCGGCCGAAGTCGTCGACGAGGTGCTGGAGCTGTTCATCGAGCTTGGCGCGAACGACGATCAGCTCGATTTTCCGGTCGTGTACGCCTCCGCTCTGATGGGGACGGCCAGCCTTGATCCGGAGCGTCAGGACGACAATATGCTGACGTTGTATGACACGATCGTCGGCCATATTCCTTCCCCGCAGGAAAGCGTGGACGAGCCGCTGCAGTTTCAGGTGACTTTGCTCGATTACAACGAGTATTTGGGACGCATCGCCATCGGCCGGGTCAACCGCGGCAAAATTCGCCAAGGCCAGCCGGTCGCCGTCGTCACCCGCGAAGGGCAGACGAAGCAGGCGCGCATCGAGAAGCTGTTCGGCTTCCAGGGCTTGCGCCGCCTGGAGATCAATGAGGCCGGAGCCGGCGACATCATCGCGATTGCCGGCATCAAGGAGATCAATATCGGCGAGACGATCGCCGACCCGGCTCATCCGGAGCCGCTGCCGCTGCTGAAGATCGACGAGCCGACGCTGCAGATGACGTTCCTCGTCAACAACAGCCCGTTCGCCGGCAAGGAGGGCAAATGGGTCACCTCCCGCAAGCTGCGCGAGCGGCTCATGAAGGAGCTGGAGACGGACGTCTCGCTGCGCGTGGAAGAGACGGAGAGCCCGGATGCGTTCATCGTATCGGGCCGGGGCGAGCTGCATCTCGGCATCCTGATCGAGAATATGCGCCGCGAAGGCTTCGAGCTGCAGGTGTCGAAGCCGGAGGTCATCATCCGCGAGATCGACGGGCAGAAGATGGAGCCGATCGAACGGCTCATTATCGACGTGCCGGAGGAGAGCATGGGCTCCGTTATGGAAAGCCTCGGCTCCCGCAAGGCCGAGATGGTCAACATGATCAACAACGGCACCGGCAGCGTGCGGCTGGAGTTTCTGATTCCGGCGCGCGGGCTTATCGGCTACCGCACGCATTTTTTGACCATGACGCGCGGCTACGGCATCATGAACCACGCTTTCGACAGCTATGGGCCGTTCGCGGGCTCAAGCCTCGGCGGTCGCCATCAGGGAGTGCTGATCGCCAGCGAGGGAGGCACCTCGACCTTCTACGGCATGCTGTCCGTCGAAGACCGCGGCGTGCTGTTCATCGAGCCGGGCACCGAGGTATATGAAGGGATGATCGTAGGCGAGCATAACCGCGACAACGACATCATCGTCAACATTTGCAAGGAGAAGCAGCTGACGAACGTGCGGTCGGCGACCAAGGAAGAGACGGTCAAGCTGAAGACGCCGGTGCTGTTCTCTCTGGAGCAGGCGCTGGAATATTTGAACGACGACGAATATTGCGAAATAACGCCGAAGTCGATCCGGCTGCGGAAAAAAATTCTGAACAAAGGCGAGCGCGACCGTTACGAGAAGCATCGGAAGATGGCGGAAGCGGGCGTGTAATTGGCTCTTACGGCGGGAAGCTCTGGCATGCTCAGAGCTTCTTTGCTTAACGAAGCCCGAAATGCGGCGGTATCGGAAAAGGAGTTCATGCCAGCCAGCATGCGGCCGGCACCGGAAAAGGAGGTTACGCCATGAGAGAATGGTTCCTGGATCACCCGTGGATTACGTATCTGATTATTTTCGTTCTGATTACATACGTTTACAATAAAGTGTTTCGCGCGCGCAAGCTGCCGCTGTTGAAGGACCTGATTATTTACCTGCTGCTGGCGCTCGGCTCCATCATGCTGCTCTTCTTTCAGCTTGCCGGACTGCCGATCGTGCCGAGCCTCAGCATCGCGGTCATTTTGATGCTGATCGTGCGCATTCGTTATTTCATTCAGGAGCGTCAGACGAAAACGCGAAAGGAATGAGGCGGCATGACGGTATATTGGCTGGCGCCGCTCCGCTGGGAGGGGGACAATGCCGTTATCGGCCAAGAGCGCATAGCGCTCGCTCCGGATGCCGCGCGGCAATCGCTTCAGAAGCTGCTGCAGTCGGTTCATCCGCGCTTTCTCTTAACCTTCAAGGCGAGCGCTTTATTAAGCGAGGAGGATGGGGCTTGCTGCACAGCGGAGAACGGCTTGCCTTTTTCCTTCTCAGCCGCATCGCCGATTGTGCTGGCTTCAGGCGCGCCGCAGGCGGAGGAGGGGCGCAAGTCGAGGTGGCCGATGTCCCATTGCGCCCTCGCTTATTTCGAGAAGCTTCCGTCGCCGCGAAGCGAGCTGCCGGCATGGCTTAAGGAAGCGGAACGCAGACTGAGCGCTGAGCGGGAATGGCCGCACCGGGCAAAGCTTGCGGAATGGCTCCGCCTTATGACAAGCTGGCAGGAGCAAGGCTGTTATCTTTTGCTGCTAAGGGAGGATGGATGACGTGCAACTGAGGGATGCGCTGTTCAATTGGCTGCAAATCGCGATCGTCGCCGAGGCGAGGCCGACGGACGGGGCGGCTCAGGAGACGCGGGCTTTTTTTGAGGAAATTTTGCGAGACGATCACGGGCTGACGGCCTTCTCCAAGGAAGCGGACGAGACGATGTACCACATCCGTTACGAGATTGGCGGGCGCAGCTTGAAGCTCATGTTCGACCGCGAGTCTGCCGAGCAGCTGCTTGCGGACATCCATGCCAATCCGAAATATAATGAGTGACATATAACCTCTCTTCCGGAGATAAAATAATAATATCACCTTCGAAGGGAGTGCATGACCGCTTGCCGCCTGGACATCCGCCCGTGGTTCACCGACTTCTCGTGTGGTATAATGAGCATACGAAACAGACAACCTGTTCCCTTGGAGTTCCCTGCAAGGCGGACAAACTGGAGGGTTATTGATGGCCGAGACAATCACAGCTCTTTCAGAACAACAGATATCCATCCTGCAAGACAATCCTTTTGCGCTGCTGAACACCATTGATCACGAGAGCGGAGCGCCCAGCGTGAACGCCATCTCCTGGCTGCTTGCCAAGGATGAGCGGACGGTTCGCCTGGCGATCGACCAGCGTTCCCGGATCGTCGCGAACCTGAAGAAGCAGCCTTTATGCACCTTGACCTTGATCGGCGCAGGAAGCGTACATGCCGTATATGCTTCGGCGAAGGTCGTGAGCGAGGCGCTCGAGGGCGTTCCATTCAAGCTTGCCTGCTTCGACCTTAACATCAGCGCCGTTCGCGACGCGATGTTCTACGGCGCGCGCATTTCCGCCGCCCCCCAATACGAGAAGACTTATGATCAGCGTGCCGCGGAGAAGCTGGACACGCAGGTTTTCGAAGCCATGAAAAAAGCCTAGAATTCGTTCGTTTTCTAGGCTTTTTTGCACCTTATACGAGGGGCGGCGCCTAACGGTTGTTATGCACCGGATCTCCGGGGTTGTCCCCGCCCCCGTCCACGACGTCGCGCGGCACCTGCGGCATAATGCGGCCGACGATCGCCGCCATCTCTTCGGCGAAGCCGTTAATCGGCCTGCCGCTGCGGATTTGATCGCGAATGTTGCCCAGCCTTTGGGCCAAATCCATATCGGCCGTAACGAGCGCGTTCACGCCGTAAGGATCTTTTTTCAGCGCTTCCGCTACGGAAAGCTTGATCGTGCCGACCTTGGAGCGGTCCATTTCCGGCGGGACGTTGACCCCGACAACCGCAGTGTTGCCGAATACAACGCAATTGGCGCTTTGTACGTTAGGGACGCTGAGCGCGAGCTGCTCCAGACGGCTGGCTACCTCCTGCGGGTTATCGATCGTTTTTTTCTCGGCGGCTGTCTGATTCACCTGAATCTGGCGGTCCGTGCCCGTCTGGGAAGCCGCAGCTCCGCCGTTCGGTGCTTGGCCGCAGCCTGACAATGCCGCCATCAGCAAGATGCATGCGACAAACATCCTCATCAGCCATCGTTCCTTTCTTGATATCACTGCTTCCGTTAGTTTGTCCTCGCAGGCAAGTTCCTATGTACATTTCGGTCAAACACCTAATCTGGGAGGGACTCCGAATGAAAAAAATTTTCGTTCTGGATACGAATGTGCTGCTCCAGGATCCGAACGCGATTTACGCTTTTGAGGACAATGAGGTGATCATCCCTGCCATTGTGCTGGAGGAGATCGATTCGAAGAAGCGCAATGCGGATGAACTCGGGCGCAATGCCCGCCAAATCTCCCGGATGCTTGACGGTTTGCGCAATCAAGGCAAGGAACGATTGTTCGAAGGAATTCCGCTTCCGAGCGGCGGCAGCTTGAAGGTGGAGCTGAATCATCGCAGCTTCGCCAAGCTGCAGGAGGTGTTCATGGAGGCGACGAGCGACAATCGTATACTGGCTGTCGCCTTGAATTATCATTTGGAAGAAAAAGACAAGCCGGACCCGCGTCCAGTCGTTCTTGTCAGCAAAGACCTGCTCGTGCGCATTAAAGCCGACGTGCTCGGCATTAACGCCCAGGACTATTTGACCGACCGCATCGTCAACATGCCTGATATGTACACGGGGCACATTACGCTGCACGTGCACCCGGCGCTGATCGACGAGTTTTATACTTACCGCTATTTAAGCGTCGGTTCGCTCAATCTGGCGTACCCTCTTCATCCGCATGAGTTCGTCATCCTTCGGGACGAGATGGGCACGAGCAAATCCGCTTTGCTGAAGGTGAATGCGGACGGCAAAAAGCTGGAACCGCTGTATTTGAGCAACGACCCGGTATGGGGAATCGCCGCCCGCAACGCCCAGCAGCGCATGGCGCTGGAGCTGCTGCTGAGCGACGATATTCCGCTGGTGACGATGACGGGCAAGGCCGGCACGGGCAAAACGCTGCTGACGCTGGCCGCGGGCCTGATGAAGGTGGAGGACGATCACAAGTACAAAAAGCTGCTGATCGCCAGGCCCGTCGTGCCGATGGGCAAAGATATCGGCTATTTGCCGGGCGAGAAGGAGGAGAAGCTGCGGCCGTGGATGCAGCCGATCTACGACAACCTCGAATTTTTGTTCGATACGAAAAAATCAGGCGATATCGATAAAATTTTGGCCGGCCTCGGCAGCATTCAGGTCGAAGCGCTCACCTATATTCGCGGAAGGTCGATTCCGGGGCAGTTCATCATTATCGACGAGGCGCAGAACCTCTCCAAGCATGAGGTGAAAACGATCGTCTCCCGCGTCGGCGAAGGCAGCAAAATCGTCCTGCTCGGCGACCCGGAGCAGATCGACCATCCGTACCTGGACGCTTCCAGCAACGGCTTGACTTATGTGGTCGAGCGCTTCAAGGACCAGACGATCAGCGGCCACATCACGCTCGAGCGCGGCGAGCGCTCTCACCTGGCCCAGCTGGCGGCGGATTTGCTGTAGCGCCTCGCGCGCAAAGGACCTTCAACCCGGGTGGTGCGAAGCGGGTCGAAGGTCCTTTGTTTGGCCGCGGGCCCCTCGGCCGGATAGCGGCTGTTGAGCTTTGATTGGCTGCACATAATGCAGCATTAGCCCGAGCGGCTTCCGCGTTCGTCTGCAAGCTCCTATTCCCGCGGCGTTTCGCTGCCGCTTGGCCGGGCGCGGCGATGCGGCAAGCCTATGCAGCTCCCGCAGGAAACAGCGGCCCAAAGCCGCGCAACCTTGCCAGGCCGCTCACTCGATCCACTCGATCGAGCAGCCGTACGCTTTGCCGATGCCTTCCGCCAGCTCGCGGTGCTGCGTCTCGATTGCGCCGCCGGCGATATAGAGCGGATCGCCGCCAGCAGGCGAAAACTTGGCGATCATGTGCTCCTCCAGCTGCAAGAGGGCAGATGAGGCATCGCTGCAGCCGGCGCTTCCTCCGCCCGGCTCCGCCGCCTTTAGCAGGAACAGGCTGACGAGCTCGGCATAGACATAAGCTCTCTCCAGCCGGCTGACGAAGCCGTAATCGTCGAAGCAAGGAGCGAGCTTCGCTGTTTCGGGCAGCAGCCAAAGCGGCATTTCCTCATAAGGAATGCCGTATTGCTCCATCACCCGGCAGGCGGCGCTGCGCTCCTCGGGCGAGGAGAATACGAGCAGTTCTTTGTCTCTGTCAAAGGGCGGAGCTTGGCTGGCCAGCGCTTTGACGATTTGCGCGTAATAGCCGGCTCGTTTGCCTTCCGGCATATTCATCAAGAGGCCGTATTTGCGTTCCATCGATAACATCCTTTCCAGGGCGTCTTGTTCTGGCAGTGAATCCGCTTCGAGCTATGGCCAACGCCCGCAGCAATCCGCAGAACGGCCGCGATAGCCGCGGCGACCTTGAGGAATCAAAGCGCCAGCTTCAGCATAACGCTCATTGTGCCTTCCTCCAGATCGATGCCGGTTACCTGCAGGAAGCTGGCGATATTTTGCGGGTAAATGCCGAGGTCGAATTCGGATTCCAGTGCTCGGATGGTCGTATCCGGCAGCATGTAGCCGTTGTATTGCAGCTCATCGATCGAATATTTGGCATATTGGACCGCTTTGCCGTCCGATGCGTTTTTCGTCTCCAGCCGATAGTTTCCTTTGATCAGGACGGTCGTATTCTCATGCATTCCTTCGGCGATCACCTGATCCGCAGTAAATCGGAAGGTCAGGCGATGAAACAGCTCGTTTTTTTGCCGCAAAAATTCGTTCAGCTCTTCATCGGTCAGCTGGAACGTATAATTAAACCCGTTCAAAATGAGCCTGCTGTTCCCGCCGCTGCCGGCTGTGACCATTTCGGGCAAGTCTTTCATCGCCTTGGCCAGTTCCCGGAAGTACGTCTTAAACAGCGGGACGCCCTCCTCCTGCCACTGCGCGTTCAGCGCCTCCATCTGCTGCCTCAGCTGATCTGCCTGGCCGCTTGCCGCCAGCGCCTCGTCCAGCTCCTTCTGCAGCGCGACCAGCCGCTCGCGCCCGCTGAGGTATCGCTCCTTGCTCTCCTGCAGGGCAAGTCTGGACTGCGCCAGCTCCTCCGTGATCCGGCTTAGCCGCGCCTGCTCCTCGCTGTGCTGCCGCAGGGCGCGCCGGTCGGAGCTTAGGATCATTTGCAAATATTCCAGCGTCGACAAGGCGTCGGACAAAGAGCGGATGGAAAACAGCAGCAGCCAGATCGTATCGCGGTCGCCCATATAGTATGCGCGGATCACTTTGCCGGCGTGCCGTCTCGCTTCATCAGAGGAAGCGCGGGCGCGCTCCAACTCTTGTTCGGTCGCGGAGATTTGAGCGTTCAGCTGCTGTTCGAGCTCAGCGATGCGGCTTAACTCCTGATCGATTTCGTATAAGGTCAACCCTTTTTGCAGCACCTGCCGCGAAGCTTCCCTTAAAGCGTCTCCCCCCGATTGTCTGGCCGTCTCGCCGATTGCCGCACAGGGCGCTGCCGTCAGAGCGGCAACGAGCAGGCAGACCAGCATCACATGTCGCTTCATGGGCGCGAATCCCTCCATTAACTCTCTTAAACTAACATATCATAGGCGGAAGGAAAACATGACAAAAAATAGCCGTTCGCTGGCAAGCGACCGGTCATTTTGATATGGTTAATATGGAATGCAGCCTCCGCAAGTTTTCAACCAGCGAAAAAAGAGGTGTTGTCCATGCTGCAGACGATCCGCGAACGAATTGCGCGAAGCCCCGCCGGAGCGATCCGATTCTCGGAATATATGAGTCTTTGCCTTTACGAACCGGAGCAAGGATACTATATGCGCCCGAGGCCGAAGCTCGGCCCTCAGGGAGATTACTACACGAGCGCCTCGATCGGCACGCTGATGGGAGAGACGCTTGCGGCCTATGCAGCCTCCCGGATTCGGCTTTGGCCAGACGATGGCCAAGTCACGATCGCCGAGTGGGGAGGAGGGGACGGCAAGCTGGCGCGAAGCCTTCTTGACGAGCTGCAGTCGGCCTACCCCTCGATTTATGAACGCCTTGCCTATGTATCTGTGGAGGCGAGTCCTTATCACCGCTTGCTGCAGGCAGACCGCCTGAAGCCGCATGAGAGTATCGTCCGAATCATGGACGAAGCCGAATGGAATGCCGTCCCTTCCTGGGAAAAAACATTCGTCCTCTCCAACGAACTGCTCGACGCGATGCCTGTTCATATCGTTTCGCTGCGGCAGGAAGGATGGCGCGAGCTGCATGTCGCCTGGGACGAGCAGGCCGAAGCGTTGGCCGAACGCTGGCTGCCTGTGACTGACCGGCGGCTCGCCGCCTATATCCAAGGCAAACGGCTGCCCGAGCGGCAGGGACAGCGCTTCGAGGTGAATTTGGCGGCCGCCGATTGGATCGGCGCAACGCTCCGCCGGCTGCGCAGCGGCGAAATCGTGACGATCGATTACGGCGATACGGCCTCCGAGCTGTGGGCCGAGCACCGCATGAACGGCACGCTGCTGTGCTACCGGAACCATCAGGCGTCCGACACGCCGCTGCAAGCTCCGGGAGAGCAGGATATGACCGCTCATGTCAATTTCACCGACGTGCTGGAGGCGGGCGAGGCCGCCGGCGCTTGCGAGACCGTATATATGTCGCAAAAACAGTTTCTTGTCGAGAACGGACTGCTGCACAAGCTGCGCCAGCCCGTAGCGAGCGACCCGTTCGGGCCGGAGGCCAGGCGGAACCGTTCCATCCGCCAGCTGCTCCTAAGCGACGGAATGAGCGAGCTGTTCAAGGTGGTGATTCAACGAAAAAGCGGACCGCGCTAAAGGCGGCCCGCTTTCTCGATCGTCGCCGGGGTTCGGGCGACCATTCTTGTTATACCGACATCTTGAAGACTGACCAGTAGGTAAATCCGGTAAAAGAGATGATCATGTACCCCCAGAAAAGCAATATGTAGGTACGTTCGGACAACTTCATGTATCCTAACAGCACGAAAATCGCCGTTTGGGCGAAGAAGATCAGAGCCATCGGAATTAAGTCTCCGGCCAACGCCATCAAGCCGATTACCAGCGTCCAAAACCCGAGAACTCGGAACATGCGATCCATCCTGCATCCCCCTCTCTTGACAACGGTAGCTTTACTATCCAACATTATACCTTTCGACATTGAAAGTGTAAACGTCAATCCGTGACGATTTTAAGTCATTTTCGCTCGGCTCGGCGCTTTTGCCGCGCTTTTGCCGCCGTTCATCCATATCATGTCCCGCTTGGGAGCCGATCATGTATGAGCATGCGAAAAAATGGCAATACAAAATACTATAAAAAGATTCTATGAACTCTACCATGGGCATAGAGATGAAGTAACGCAATATTATCTGGATCCACCGATTATCGATGTGGAGACACTTGAGGGGTTAGGAGGACTGCTTGAATGACAGCAATCAGACAAGACGCATGGAGCGAAGAAGATGATTTGATTTTGGCGGAAGTAACGCTCAGACACATCCGGGAAGGCAGCACGCAGCTTTCCGCTTTTGAGGAAGTGGGGGAGAGGATCGGCCGGACCGCGGCCGCATGCGGCTTCCGCTGGAACAGCTATGTTCGCAAAAAGTACGATGCGGCGATCCAGATCGCCAAGAGCCAGCGGCAAAAGCGCAATCAGCAAAAGAAGCAGGCCGGCTATGCCATGACAGCCTCCGTCGATACGGCAGAGGCGATGCCGCGCGGCGACCAGCAGCTGATGGACGAAATGTCGATCGATACAGTCATTCGTTTCTTGCGTCAATGGAAAGGAAACTATCAGGACTTATCCAGACATGTTCGACAGCTGGAGAAAGAGTTGAACGAAAAGCAAGAAGAGCTGGATCGATTGCGCATGGAAAATGAAGAGCTGAGCCGGCAGGTAAGCGAGGTATCCTCGGACTACCAGGTCGTCAACGACGATTATAAAGCGTTGATCCAGATTATGAACCGCGCGCGCAAGCTGGCTTTCCTGAACGAGGAGGAAGAAGAGGTCGGCGCGAAGTTCAAGATGGACGAGAACGGCAATCTCGAGCGAATCGAATAGCGGAACGCGCGAGCTTGGGATCGTTCCCTCATTTAAACAGCATATTCATGCGCAGGCAGCTCCCGATCGCCAATCGGGGGCTGTTTTCCGTCCCCTCTCTGGTGTATGATGGTTTCAATCAGCGAAGCTTGCCAGACATTAGGGCGAAGCCGGATCGGAGAAGGAGGATTACAGAGTGGCGCGAATCGTGATCGTCGGCGCGGGAGCGATCGGCCTGCTGCTTGCCGCAAGGTGCCGGTTGGCCGGGCTGGACGTGGAGCTGCTTGTCAGGAGACGCGAGCAGGCGGAGCGGATTCGGTCGGCAGGCGTGCAGCTAAAGGAAGCGGCCGGTGCGGCTGCCGGCGAGCAGCACGCGAGGCTGCCCGTGCGCCTGCTGTCGGAAGCTGCGCGCGCCGCGGAGATGGACGGGGACAGCGCGCCGCGGCAAGCCGGCTATATTGTGCTCGCCGTGAAGCAGACGGCCATCGGGGCGGAGCTGGCGCGGCAAATCGGCTGCCTGGCAGGCGCTGGCGGGCTCGTCGTCTGCCTGCAGAACGGCATCGGGCATATAGACGCGCTGGAAGCGTTCATCCCGCGCGAGCGGCTGCTAATGGCCGTAACGACCGAAGGGGCGCTTCGCCTGTCGGACTGCGCCGTGGCCCATACCGGGCGAGGAACTACCTGGATCGGAACAGCGGGCGAAGGCGGGGCGGAAGCGGCCAGGCGGCAAAAAAAACTGCAAGAAATGCTGAACCTTGCAGGATTCGATGTTTTTGTGTCGAACAACATCAACAATCGCGTTTGGCAAAAATTGCTGATCAATGCTGTGGTCAATCCGCTGACCGCCATTTTCGGAGTGAAGAACGGCGAACTGCTGAAGCGGCCGGAATGGCTGCCGCTCATGCGCGAGCTGTTCGCTGAGGGAGCGGAGGTTGCCCGGCTCGAAGGCATCCGCCTTCCGGACGACGCATGGGAACAGGTGCTGGATGTATGCCGCAGAACGGCCGGCAATCGCTCGTCCATGCTGCAGGATCTTATGGCCGGACGGCCTACCGAGATCGAAGCGATTAACGGGGGGCTGCTGGCGCTGGCGTCCCGGCACGGGATCGAGCTTCCGGCGAACCAGGCGGTATATCGTCTGGTCAAGGCGATGGAACGGCGGCCGGACGCGTAAGGAGCACGTAACTTTAGCGTATTACGGGGGAATGGCCTATGAATGCGGTGCTGGAATGGCTCGGGCAATTGTATACGCTGCTTTCCGTATTCCCGCCCGTCGCCTTTTTGCTCACCTGGTTCATTGCACACGGCGTTTGGCGAGACAAGAGAAAAGCGACCCACGTCAGCATGGATGTAACGACGCTGTTCTTGATCGGCTCGGTATCGGTTATGAGCCGGACTATTTTTGGAACGACAATGTTTTTTTGGGGCCTGATGCTGCTGTTTCTTATCGCTGCGGGACTGCTGGGCAATTTGCAAAACCGTCTAAAGGGACGAATCGATCTGGGCAAAATCGTCAAGACGGTCGGCCGGCTCGGATTTCTCGTGCTGTCCGCCTGCTATGCTTTGCTGCTGTGCATCGGCATAGGCAAATATATGATGGCGAGCTGAGCGCTTCGAATAACGATGCTGGCCTATTTAAAGAGAGTCTGAATTCAGGCTCTTTTTTCTTTTTTAAGACAGAGGCATTCTCTTGCTGCCGCATGTTTGTCGAATGCCGGAGAACGCTTTGTCCTGGGCTCGGATAAAGGCGAAATACGGCGAAGCGTGTCACAAAATATTATTGGATTTTATTGACCAATGGTTGTATAATTGCTTATTGATAGCGATTTCAGAGTGATTTTTGTTACATACAATTCCAAAATATTCATGTATTATCGAATTTAAAATTTATTTCGTGTGATCTGTATGGCATGTTTTGTTACATTGCTAGAATTGCCATATAGTTACATAATCAACTTTTTAGGGGGATGCCTATGAAATGGAAAAAGCTGCTTGCATTGGCCACCATAGGGGCCATGCTGGGAACGACCGCCTGCTCGGGCGGCGGCAACGGGCCCGGAGAACAGGGGGACGGAGACGGCGGCAATGCGCCGGCGCAGGAGCTGAGAATCAATATGGCTGCCGAACCGCCGGCTCTGGACAGCTCCATTGCGACGACGAACCCGACCTTTACGATTTTGAATGCCATTCATGAAGGCTTGTACCGATTGGATGCAGACGGCAAGCCGACGCCGGCGCTGGCCAAGGAGCTGCCGAAGATTTCCGACGACGGACTTGTATATACGATTGAGCTTCGCGAGGGGTTGACCTGGGCGGACGGTTCGCCGCTGACGGCTCGCGATTTCGTCTATGCATATCAGCGCACGCTGGATCCGGCCACCAAGGCAAAGTATGCGACGATGCTTTCCTGGATCAAGGGGGGCACTGCGCTGAATACGGCGGCGCCGGATCAAGTGGAGGCGAAGAAAGCCGAGCTTGGCGTCAAGGCGCTCAGCGATACGACGCTGGAAATTACGTTGGAACGCCCGGTCGCGTTTTTTACAAGCCAATTGTCCTTGCCGCTTTTCTTCCCGCAGAAGAAAGAGTTTGTCGAGGCGCAGGGCGAGAAGAACGGCGCGGATGCGGACAAAGTGATCGGCGCAGGACCGTTCAAGCTGGAGAGCTGGGCCCATGAGCAGCAGCTTGTCATGGTGAAAAACGACAAGTATTGGGACGCCGCCAACGTAAAGCTGGAGAAAGTGACAGTTAACGTGGTGAAGGATCCTAACACCGCCTTGAACATGTTCGAGACGAACGAGGTCGACCTGACCGAGCTGCGCGGAGAGCAAGTCCAGATGTTCAGCGGCAAGCCGGAGCTGGTCTTCAAGAAGGAATTCGTATCGGCGTATGTCTTGTTCCATAACAACAAGTTTCCGGCGTTCAAGAATGAGAAGATTCGCAAAGCGCTCGGCATGGCGATCGACCGCAAAACGTACAACGAAGTCGTCCTGGGCGGGTCCTCCATCCCGTCGACCGGGCTCGTTCCGGGTACGGTCAGCGACGGCAACGGCCAGGAGTTCCGCAAGACCGCCGGCGACACGCAGCCCCCGTACGACGTGGAGAAAGCGAAGCAGCTGCTGGCTGAAGGCTTGCAGGAACTGGGCATGAGCAGCCTGCCGAAGTTCAAGCTGACGTCCGACGATACGGAAACGTCCAAGAAGTCGCTGGAGTTCATTCAAGCCCAATGGAAGCAAAATCTCGGCGTTGATGTCGAAGGCGAGCCGCTGCCGTTCGCGCTGCGGGTCAAAAACATGCAGGAGCATAACTTCGACGCGCTGATCTCGCTGTGGGGAGCGGATTACGACGACCCGATGACGTTCCTCGACATGTGGGTGTCCGATAACAAATCGTTCAACTATATCGAATATAACAGCAAGGCTTACGACGATCTGGTGAAGGCGGCGGACAAGGAGACCGATCTGGCGAAGCGCGCGCAGCTGCTGGTCGAAGCCGAGCAGCTGCTGATGAAGGAGATGCCTCTTGCGCCCCTCTACTTCCGCACGAGGCCGTACGCGAAGAAGACGAATGTGGAAGGCGTCATTTTGCCGCCGATGTCCAAGGAATGGGAGCTCAAGTGGGCTTATATCAAGTCATGATGCGATAAGCTAGTCGGCTGGGGCCGTTCCGTCGCCGTTGGAACGGCCCCGCTTTAGCTTGAGGGCGGGTGAAGCCGCTACCGCCAGCTGCCTGCGCCGACCGCCCGGCCCCAGCCTGGCGAAGCCGTTTAGCCGGCCGCGAGGCCGCCGGGAAGCGCCGCTAACGGCGCTTGCTTTCAATCGCTTCGGAGGAGGTGTGCCATGCTTCGATATATTGTGCGCCGTCTTGTTTATATGTTGATCACTTTATGGCTCATCGTCACGTTTACGTTCGTGCTCATGAAATTTTTGCCGGGGGACCCTTTCGGCGAAGATTCGCAGAAGCTGACCATCGAGCAGCGGGCCGCGCTGGCCAAGCAGTACGGGCTCGACAAGCCGATATGGGAGCAGTATTTGCAGTATGTGGGCAATGTGGCGAAGGGGGATCTCGGGGTTTCGTTCCAATTCCCGACCCGCAAAGTAACGGATATCATCAAGCAGGCGTTCCCCGCCTCGCTCGAGCTCGGGCTGTGGGCGCTGCTGATCGCCGTTGTGTTCGGTCTCCTGCTTGGCATCGTCGCTGCGCTGAACCATAACAAAGGGGCCGATATCGCCGCGATGTTCACCGCCGTGCTGGGGGTCTCCA
This sequence comes from Paenibacillus ginsengihumi DSM 21568, assembly GCF_000380965.1. Lineage (GTDB taxonomy): Bacteria > Bacillota > Bacilli > Paenibacillales > NBRC-103111 > Paenibacillus_G > Paenibacillus_G ginsengihumi. Next base: position 64,380 of record NZ_KB905550.1, read on the forward strand.
TTCCGTCGTTCGTGCTCGGACCGCTGCTGTCCTACTTTATCGGCAACAAGCTGGGCTGGCTGCCCGTCGGCATGTGGACAAGCTGGGAGCATCGGATTTTGCCCTCGATCGCCCTGTCGTTCGGCACGATCGCCATTCTGGCCCGCTTGATGAGGACCTCGATGCTGGACGTGCTGAATCAGGATTACGTCAAGACAGCCAAGGCCAAGGGGCTGTCGCAAAGCGCCATCGTGCGCCGGCATACGATCCGCAATGCCATTCTCCCCGTCGTGACGGTGCTTGGCCCGATCTTCGTCAACCTCATCACCGGGACGCTCGTCATCGAACAAATTTTTGTCGTTCCGGGTCTCGGCAAGCATTTCGTTCAGTCCATCTATTCGAACGACTACACGATGATTATGGGGCTGACGATCTTTTATTCGTTCATTCTTGTGACGGTGCTGTTCATTACCGATATCATTTACGGCTTCGTCGATCCGCGCATCCGCTTGGCCAAAGGAGGAAGCAGATAATGGAAATCGCGAAAGAGACGCTGCGGCCGGTGCGGAATAAAGCGCCTGCCGGGGAATCGATCGTCCGCCCCTCCCTGTCCTATTGGAAGGATGCCTGGAGGCGGCTGAAGCAGAACAAGCTGGCCATGTTCGGCCTCGTTACGCTCGGGCTGTTATCGGTACTGGCCATTGTCGGCCCCTGGATATCCGGGTACGATTACGCGACGCAAAACTACGACATTCGCAACCAGACGCCGAGCGCGTCCCATTGGTTCGGCACCGACGATTTCGGCCGCGATCTGTGGACGCGGGTCTGGTGGGGCACCCGCATTTCGCTGTTTATCGGGCTGGCGGCCGCGCTGCTCGATCTGGTGATCGGCGTCATTTACGGGGGAGTCTCCGCTTATTACGGCGGGCGGGTCGACGATATCATGCAGCGTATCGTTGAGATTATTTACTCCATTCCGTTCCTGCTCATCTCCATCCTGCTCATTGTCGTCATCGGTCCCGGCGTCAAGACGATCATCATCGCCTATGCCATTACCGGCTGGGTGCCGATGGCCCGGCTCGTGCGCGGGCAAATCCTGTCGCTTAAGGAGCAGGAATACGTGCTTGCGGCAAAGGCGCTCGGCGCCGGCGGTTCCCGCATCATCTTCCGGCACCTGGTGCCGAACGCGCTCGGGCTGATCATTGTGCAAATTACGTTTATCGTGCCGACAGCCATATTCGTCGAGGCATTCCTCAGCTTTATCGGGCTTGGCATCAAGGTGCCGCTCGCCTCGCTCGGCTCCTTGCTGTCCGACGGCGTCAACGTAATCCGGAATTATCCGCACCGCGTCATTTTTCCGACCGTGGTCTTCAGCCTGATCCTGCTCAGCTTTAACCTGCTCGGCGACGGGCTGCGGGACGCGCTGGACCCGAAAATGCGCAAATGATTTTCCAATCCACCGGTGCAAGGAGGTAGCCTCGAATGAATGAACCGATTTTGGAGGTCTCAGACCTCAAGGTATCTTTCCGGACGTATGCCGGCGAGGTGCAGGCCGTGCGGGGCGTCTCCTTTCAGCTGAACAAAGGGGAAGTGCTCGCGATCGTCGGCGAGTCGGGCTGCGGCAAGTCGGTGACCGCGCAGACGATCATGCGCCTCATTCCGACCCCGCCGAGCGTGATCAAAGGCGGCTCGATCCGTTTCAATAACAAGGAAATCACCCGACTGACCGATAAAGAAATGGAAAAGGTGCGCGGCTCGGAGATGGGCATGATCTTCCAGGACCCGATGACGTCGCTGAATCCGACGATGTCCGTAGGCCGGCAAATTACGGAAGGGCTGATCAAGCATCAAGGCATGGGGCGGCGGGCGGCAAGCAGCCGGGCCGTGGAGATGCTGAAGCTGGTCGGCATCTCCAACCCGGAGGGACGCATGAATCAGTACCCTCACGAGCTGTCCGGCGGCATGCGGCAGCGCGCCATGATCGCCATCGCGCTGGCCTGCAATCCGAAGCTGCTGATCGCCGACGAGCCGACGACGGCGCTGGACGTGACGATTCAGGCGCAGATTATCGAACTGATGAAGAAGCTGTCGGAGCAGATGGACAGCTCGATCATCATCATTACCCACGATCTGGGCGTCGTCGCCGATATGGCCCAGCGCGTCATCGTGATGTATGCGGGGAAAGTGGTGGAGCAGGGAACGGTCGACGAGCTGTACTACGATCCCCGGCATCCGTACACCTGGGGGCTGCTGCGCTCGGTGCCGCGGCTCGACTCGAGCCGCGAGGAGGAGCTCGTGCCGATTCCGGGCACGCCGCCGGACTTGTTCGCCCCGCCCGCGGGCTGCGCGTTCGCGGACCGATGCGCCTATGCGATGGAAGCCTGCTTCGCCGCTGATCCGGAGCCGACGCGGTTGACGCGCACGCATTCGGCCGCCTGTTGGCTGCTCCACCCGGACGCCCCGAAGGTCGAGCGGCCCGTGCTGACGGGAGGTGCGGCCCGATGAGCGAACAGCCGATATTGCAGGTAAGCGGCCTGAAGAAGCATTTTCGGCTCGGCCGCGGCAGCACGTTGAAGGCGGTCGACGGCTTGAGCTTTGCCGTTCGCCGCGGGGAGACGTTCGGCCTTGTCGGCGAATCCGGCTGCGGCAAGTCGACGGCCGGACGGACGATCATCCGGCTGTATGAAGCGACGGAGGGCGAAGTGCTGTTCGACGGAGAGAATGTGCACCGGCTGAAGGGCAGCAAGCTGCAGTCGTTCCGCCGCAAAATGCAGATGGTTTTTCAGGACCCGTACGCCTCCCTGAATCCGCGCATGACGGTGGGCAACATTATCGCGGAAGGGATCGACATCCACGGGCTGTACACCGGCAAGCAGCGCCGGGAGCGGGTCCACGAGCTGCTCCGCGCGGTCGGACTGAACGAGGAGCATGCCGGCCGCTTCCCGCACGAATTTTCCGGCGGCCAGCGGCAGCGCATCGGCATCGCCCGCGCGCTGGCGATCGAGCCACAGTTCATCATTGCCGACGAGCCGATCTCCGCGCTCGACGTATCGGTGCAGGCCCAGGTCGTCAACCTGTTCAAGAAGCTGCAGCGCGAGCATGGGCTGACCTACTTGTTCATCGCGCACGATCTGGCGATGGTGAGACACATTTCCGACCGGATCGGGGTCATGTATTTAGGCAAGCTCGTCGAGGTGACGGCGTCCGAGGCGCTGTACGCGAAGCCGCTGCATCCTTATACGCAGTCGCTGCTGTCAGCCATTCCGATCCCGGACCCCGCGCTCGAGCGCACCCGCGAGCGTATTATTCTGGAAGGCGAAATACCGAGCCCGCTCAATCCGCCGAGCGGCTGCCCGTTCCGCACCCGCTGTCCGAAGGCGATGCCGGAATGCGCGGCGGCGATGCCGGAGCTGAAGGAGGCGGGGCCGGAGCACTACGTCGCATGCCATTTGTACTGAATGAGTCTGTTTGTCATCTTCGCCAGAAGCTTCCTTGCCGCCGAATGACGCCGAATCATCCGGGGGGCGGAAGCTTCTTTGCGCTGCTTCTCTCTGCTGCCGGGCGGCGGGCGGCGACAGGCCCGAAGGCCAAAATTGCGGCTTTGACGATTGTCGCGAACATGTGTACAATCAAAGGGTATTCACTTACATAATGGAAGGCGGTGCGCGCATGCGTATAGAAGCGTGGAACGTACCGACAGGCCAACCGCTCGCCGATGATTATTGGCAACGGTTCGAACGGACGGCCGGACTGTATGAGGAGAATCCGCGCGACCTTGTCTCCTGGGAGCGCAGGGCGGCGTGGTTGGATAACGAGGAACGCCCCCGGGCTGACCGCCGCGCATTGGCTGAAGCGCTGCTCGCATTCAACGAGCGGTACGGATCTAGCCCCGAAACGGCCCGCCACATCAGGCTGCTCGCCGACTCCGGCGCCCTGTGCGTTGTCGGCGGCCAGCAGGCAGGGCTGTTCACCGGACCGCTGCTTGTCATATATAAGGCGCTGACGATTATTCGCACGGCGAAGGAAGCCGCGGAGAAGCTCGGGCGGCCCGTCGTGCCCGTATTTTGGATTGCCGGCGAGGATCACGATTTCGACGAGGCGAACCATATTTTCGCGCTGACGCCGGAGCTGCAGGCGGAGCGAATCCGGCTGGAGCATCCGACCGGAGGCCGCGAGCCGGTCAGCCGGCTGAAGCTGAGACCGGAGCAGTGGCTTGCTGCTCTCGAGCGCCTGGACGCCAGCCTGCAGCCTACGGAATTCAAGCCGGGGCTAATGGAGAAGCTGAAGCAATTCGCCGCGCAGTCAGAAACCTTGGTCGACGGCTTCGCCTTTATGATGGCATGGCTGTTCGGCCATGAGGGGCTTGTGCTGATCGATTCAGGCGATCCGGCTATTCGCCGGCTCGAAAGCCCGCTGTTCCGCCGGCTGCTCGAGCGCAACGAGGAGCTGGCGGCCGCCCTGCTGGAAGGGAAGAAGCGGCTGGAGGCGGCCGGGTACGAGGCTCAGGCGGACGTTCCCGCGAACGGGGCCAATTTGTTCGTGATCGATGGCGGCGAGCGGATTTTGCTGTACCGCAGCGGGCGCGAAGCTTTTGCCGACCGCAAGGGCGAGCGGACGTACGGGGCGGCGCAGCTGCTCGATTGGGCGGAGACGGCGCCGGAGCGGCTGAGCAACAATGTGATGACGCGGCCTTTGATGCAGGATTATCTTTTTCCGGTGCTGGCGGCCGTGCTGGGGCCTTCCGAGATCGCTTACTGGGGGCTCACCCGCGAGGCGTTCCGTTGCTTCGGCCTGCGGATGCCGATCCTGCTGCCGCGAACAGGCTATACGATCGTCGAGGGCACGATTCAGAAAAATATGCAAAAGTACGGCCTGTCCGCCGAGGACGCGCTGCTTAAGCTGGAGCAGCGCCGGGACGAATGGCTGCGCAGCCGCGATACGCTGCGCTTCAGCGAGCGTTTCGCGGAAGTAAGGGAGCAGTTCGCCCGCTGGTATGAGCCGATTTTGGCCGATCTGTCCGGAGTGAATCCCGCTCTCGGCAAGCTGGGAGCCACGAACCGCGACAAAATTATGGAGCAGATCCGCTTCCTTGAGAACAAGGCGGAGGAGGCGGCGAAGGCGCAGTTCGAAGCGGCGCTCAGGCAGTACAAGCGCATCGGAATGTCGCTCGCGCCGGAAGGGAAGCCGCAGGAGCGGTTCTACAACGTCACGGCTTATTTGAACAAGTACGGCGAGGCGTGGTTGCAGCAATTGGCCGATGCGCCTACTGACGGCGATTCGCTTCACTACATATGCTATATGTAGCGCTCAAATTTCTATAATAAAGGAGCATGTTCATGAGTAAAGCATTGAACCGCAGCATCGTCCGCGACATGTCGCTGGCGCCGGAAGGCCATTTGAAAATCGACTGGGTGCGCGCGCATATGCCCGTCCTGAACCGGATTCGCGAGCGCTTCGAGCAGGAGCAGCCGTTCAAGGGGCTGAAGGTGGCGATTTCCCTGCATCTGGAGGCCAAGACCGCTTATTTGGCCAAGGTGGTGCAGGCGGGCGGCGCGGAGGTCGCCATCTGCGGCAGCAATCCGCTGTCGACGCAGGACGACGTCTGCGCGGCGCTGGTGGAGGACGGCATTACCGTCTATGCCAAATACAACCCGGAACCGCAGGAATATAAGGACCTGCTCATCAAGACGCTGGAGACGGAGCCGGACCTGATCATCGACGACGGCGGCGACCTGGTGACGGTGCTTCATTCGGAACGCAAGGATTTGCTGAAAAATGTGCGCGGCGGCGCCGAAGAGACGACGACCGGCATTTTGCGCCTGAAGGCGCTGGAGAAGGACGGCCAGCTGCAGTTCCCGATGGTCGCCGTAAACGACGCGTTCTGCAAATATTTGTTCGACAACCGCTACGGCACCGGCCAATCCGTGTGGGACGGCATTAACCGCACGACGAATCTCGTCGCCGCCGGCAAGACGGTCGTTGTCGTCGGTTACGGATGGTGCGGCAAAGGCGTCGCGATGCGGGCCAAGGGGCTGGGTGCGAATGTCGTCGTGACCGAGATCGACGCGATCAAAGCGGTCGAAGCGTACATGGACGGCTTTGCCGTCATGCCGATGAAGGAAGCGGCGAAGGTCGGCGACTATTTCGTCACCGTGACCGGCAACCGCGACTGCATTCGCGGCGAGCACTACGAGGTGATGAAGGACGGCGCGATTTTGTCCAACGCCGGCCATTTCGATGTCGAAGTGAACAAGCCGGAGCTGGAGGCGCTCTCCGTCTCCAAGCGGACGGTCCGCCGCAACATCGAGGAGTACACGCTGAAGGACGGACGCAAAATTTATTTGCTGGCTGAGGGACGTCTGGTCAACCTGGCGGCAGGCGACGGCCACCCGGCGGAGATCATGGACATGACGTTCGCGCTGCAGGCGATGTCTCTGAAATATGTGAACGACCATTACAAGGAAATCAGCAGCCGCGTCGTCAACGTGCCTTACGAGCTTGACGAGCAGGTTGCCCGCTACAAGCTTGAATCGCTCGGCATCGGCATCGACAGCCTGACAGAGCAGCAACGAGCTTATCTGGACAGCTGGGCGGAGCACTGATCGCCGCGCCGCCTCCGGGCGGCAGCAGCTGTCCCGAATTCCTAAGTGGCTGGGCAGCTTGAATACCGACTTAAGAACGCGCCTCCTTTCGGCTTCGCGCCGGGGGAGGCGCGTTTTGTTGTTTTGTCGTTGTTTCGCTTTCGCTAACGCTTGCCACGGTGCTTATTCCCCTCAAAAGGATCGATCGGGCCATGGCTTTTACAAAACTTTATCAATCATTTTACGATCTGTTAACGTTGGCCTCAATTGTCGTTTACAAACCATCGTTATGATGGGTTCGAGAAACGCATGAACATATATTTGATCTGGAGGGTTGTTCATTGAAAAAGCGCATGTTAAAGTCGGCGCTCGCTGTCGGACTGGCACTGACCGCAGTGTCGGTAGGAACGGCATCGGCGGTCGAGACCGGCCGCTCGGCCTCATCCAAAAATCTCATCGTATTGATCGGCGACGGCATGGGACCGGCACAGGTGACCGCAGCCCGCAATTACCTGATGTACAACAAGGGGATCGAGCACCTGGCGCTCGACAGCATTTATGTCGGACAAGCGACCACCTACGCCGACCGCGGCGAAGACGGGGATACTGTCGTTTCCGGAGTAGTGACCGATTCGGCCTCTGCCGGAACGGCGTTCGCAACCGGACACAAAACCTATAATGCCGCAATTAGCGTATCCAACCAGGAGGTGGCGAGGCCTTATGCTTCCGTGATCGAAGCGGCGATCAGAGAGGGCAAGTCGACCGGGCTGGTGACGACGGCGCGGATTACCCATGCGACTCCGGCCGTATACGCTTCGCATGTGCGCAGCCGGGACAATGAAAATGCAATCGCCGCGCAATATTTGGAAAGCGGCGTCGATGTGCTGCTTGGCGGAGGCAGCGACTATTTTATCAGCAAAGCCGACGGCGGCAAGCGTCCCGACAGGACCATCTTGGCCGATTTTGAAGCGAAAGGATACAAGTATGTCAAAGACAGCGCCGGGTTAAGCGCGCTGCCGGCCGACAGCGGGAAGGTGCTTGGCTTGTTCGGCAAATCCCATATTGCCTATGTTCCCGACCGGACCGAGGAGATTCCTTCGCTGGCGCAAATGACCCAAAAGGCGCTCGATATTTTGTCCCAGAACGAGAACGGCTTTGCGGTTATGATCGAAGGCGGACGGATCGACCACGCTTCTCATGCCAACGATTTTCCGACTACCGTGCAGGAAACGCTCGATTTTGACGCAGCGGTTCAGGTCGCTCTTGATTTTGCCCAAAAAGACGGCAACACCTCGGTCGTCATTACGGCTGACCACGAGACAGGCGGCCTCTCCTTGTCCCGCGACAATATCTACGAGCTGAACATGGATCTGTGGGATAAGCAAAAGCATTCTTCCGAATTCATCAGCAAGCGCTTGAAAGAAGCGAAAACCGCCGATGAGGTGAAGCAGATCGTTGCCGAAAACACCTGGATCAACGATTTGAGTGACGAAGAGGCGGCCCGAATTCTGGAAGGCGACGGCTCTTCTTATGCCCGGGAAGGCGCGTATAACGCCGTCGTGTCCAAAAGATTGCTCGTCGGCTGGAGCGGCCACGGCCATTCCGCCGTTGACGTCGGCGTATGGGCATACGGGCCGATCGCCGATCTGGTGAAGGGGCAAATCGACAATACGCAAATTGCCGTTCAATCGGCGAAGGTCATCGGAGCCGATCTGGAAGCGGCGACTGCGAAGCTGCAGGCCCAATATTTGTACCCCAAGTTCAAAGTGACCCGCGACGGAGAGGTGCTGTATCCGGCGAAAGATTTGGCCGAGGCGCTGGGGGCGGCTGTGGAGTGGAACGACAGCTCGCGAACCGCTACCATTCGCGCAGCCGGCAATACGCTGCAGATCGGCGCGGACAATGCCGCGGTCATGATGAATGGAGCGGATACAGGCCTGAGAGGAAACATCGACAACGGAAAGCTGTATTTGCCGCTTGCCGCATTCAATCACGCGACCGGCATGAACATGACCTGGGATTCCTTGTCCGAACGCATTGTGAAATAGTTGAACATGGTTTGAGCATGGACAGGAGAGCGCGCTGCTCTCCTGTATATGTTTCGGGGCGGCCAGGCCGAAGAGAAGGGGGAGCGCAGCCGTGATACGTATAGAACAGCTGGAAAAATCGTACCGGCTTCAAGGACAAACGAAGCTTATTTTGCAAATACCTTATTGGTCGGTGGCCGAAGGGGAGCGGATCGCCCTGTTAGGTCCGAGCGGAAGCGGTAAAAGCACATTGCTGCACCTGATCGGCGGCGTGCTGCCGGTTGACCGGGGAGAGCTTCAGGTGTGCGGCAGCAAAGTGAGCGGGATGAATGAGGCGGAGCGGGATGCGTTTCGGGCCGCCAATATCGGCTATATTTTTCAGGACTTTCACTTGATCCCGGCTTTGACGGCGAGGCAGAACGTGGAGATGGTGCTGGGCGGACCTGCTGATAGGCGCAGCCGGATGCAGCAGCTGAAGGAATGGTTTTCCCGGGTAGGGCTGGCTGAGCAAATGGATCATTTGCCTTCCCAGCTGTCGCGCGGTCAGCAGCAGCGGGTGGCGATCGTTCGCGCGCTGATCAATCGGCCGCCGTTGATTTTGGCTGACGAACCGACGGGCAGCCTCGATTGGGAGACAGGGGGGCTGGTGATGAAGCTTTTGCTCGACCTGTGCGAGCAGGAGGGGCTGACGCTGCTTGCCGTTACCCATGATCTTTACCATGCCCGGCTGTTTCCGAAAACCGTACCCATCAGCGATATGAATCGACTTCTGCAATCAGCGGACGGATTGGCCGTCGCAGCCGGAAGGGGCGAACGCTAATGAACGGCTGGAAGCTGCTGTGGAGAAATATGCTTTACCGCAAGAGCTTGTCGTTGCTTACGATTTTTGCCGTTGCCGTCACGGTTTCCCTGTTCGTTCTGCTGCTGCTCTGCAAGGACGGATTTGAACGGGGCGCTGCCAACGGATACGGCCCGTTCGAGCTTGTGATCGGTGCGGAAGGCAGCGAATCGCAGCTGGTGCTCAATACGTTCTACCGTGCGGGCGCCCCGACCGGCAACATTCCGCTGGAAGTGCTTCAAGCGGTCAGCGAGGAGAATCAGGTGGACGCCGCTTTCGGCATGACAGCAGGGGATCATTACAACGGCTTCCCTATCGTCGGCATGGACCCGGCTTATTTTCCTGTCAGGTATGGCGACCGCCACTTGAAAGAAGGCAGGCTGTACGGGCAGCTGGGAGAAGTGACGCTCGGTTATGCGGCGGCCCAATCGCTGGGCGTTCGCGTCGGCGACCAATTCAGCGGCGCGCACGGATTAATCGGACATCATGAATTGGAGGAAGAGCACGGCGATCACGAGGAGGATGCGCATGAAAGCTTCAAATATACGGTAGTGGGCGTGCTTCCCAAGCTGAATACCGCCGACGACCGGGCTATTTTCACGACGATGGATTACGCCTGGGCGGTGCATGACCATCAGCAGGGAGCCAGGGAAGTGACGGCCATTTTGGTCAAGCCGAAATCATTGCTGGGAGCGCAGTCCGTCAAGCAGAAGTACGATCAATGGGACCGGGTACAAGCGGTTTATACGAGCAAAGCGGTTGCCGATCTATTGAATATGGTAGATACCGGCAGCCAAATCTTGACGCTTGTCATGACGATCTGCGTATTGCTGGCCGCCTCGTCCCTGCTGCTTTCCTTAACGGCCGCCTTTCACGAAAGAAAAAAGGATATCGGCTTGCTCAGATTAATCGGCAAATCGAAATCGTATATTTTGCTGACGCTGCTCGGGGAGGGAATGGTGCTGACCGCCGCCGGTCTGGCAGCCGGCTTGCTCGTTGGGCACGCCGCGGGCTGGCTGATCAGCGAGCCGCTGTTCACGGCGACAGGCATCCAATTGGAAGGATTTCGGCTGTCGGCGAACGAGGTTTATATCACTGCGTCCGCGCTGGCTCTCGGCGCGATTGCTTCCATTATTCCTGCAGTGAGGCTGTACCGCGTCGACGCGCAATCGCTGTTTCGCAGCTAGGCGCAGATAGCGAGCGCAGCCTTCGTTCGGGCGCCGCCTGCGTGGTGACAATTGGGCCGGCGGATTACCGCCAAATTTTCGGGAAGAGACGCCTATGCCGCTGGCGCAGCACCATCAAATGGTGAAAATGGGCTGCCCGCCCTGGGGGGCTATTTTCAAGATAGACGCCCATGCCGCCGCACGGCACCATCAGATGATGAAAATGGCCGCGGCGTACCAAGCGCTATTTTCAAGATAGACGCCCATGCCGCTGGCGCAGCACCATCAGAAGGATGAAAGTGGGCTGGGGGCCCGGGGTCATGATAGCAAATGTTGTATTTTGTACAACAAAAACGGGGAAATAACCCGCATTCGCGGCTCAATGTTGTATTTTGTGCAACATTTCGAGCGATGTTTCCGGTTTTGAAGCCAATCGCCTCTAAATTGTTGCACGAAATGCAGCATTTCCCTTCATTTTGTGCGAAGGGGGCGGAAAATGTTGCATTTTTTGCAGGATTTGTCGCCCCATGTGCCCGAGTCTGCCCGGGGAAGGGCCGCGCTAACGCGGAACTCGCACTATACCACGGATTTCGCACGCTAATGTGGAGTCCGAACGCTGGCGCGGGTTTCGGGGGCCGCCGGCTGAGCATATCCGTCGCAGTAAAGGATAGATTTGCGCAATATAGGGCCATTCCGAAGGCAAGGTTTTCTCAGCGTTTTCAGAAAAGCTGCCGGAAGGATCAAGTAACAATAAAGCGTTAAAGTGTTAAATTGAGGCGGGGCCTTCCGTACCAGGCAAAACTGCCGCTCAAGCGCGCCCGCTCATCCGTTGAATGTGCTTCGATCGAAGCTTCTCTTCATGCTCGCCAGCCTAGGGTGCAGTTTTGCCGGGCAGGCCTTAAGCTAACGCTAGCCACAGAGCTTATTTCCCTCGAAATCATCGATTTGAAATTGAACGCAAGTGAGCAGCCTTATTTGGCATTTTGGGCTGCCAGATTCAGCGTTTTTGACAAAATAGCGCTACCAGCCTGCGTTACATTTTTCAAAGGCAGCATTTCATCAAAATAGCGTTTGTCACTGGCGTTAGAAATTCGGAAGCTTCGGCAGGAGCGCAGGAAGGGACGGTTCAGGAAGAAGCAGCTGTTGAAATGAACACGGCTTGAGGTTTGTTGGAATATTTTTCAATAAAGACATCCTGCCATGTGTGGCACCATCAGAAGATGAAAATGTGCCGCCCGCCCTGGGGGGCTATTTTCAAGATAGACGCCTATGACGAGCGCTTCCTGCCGTCATCGGTCATCACCTGCGGTATTGAAATTTTGTCGGCGGATACCGCCAAATTTTCAAGATAGACGCCTATGACGAGCGCTTCCTGCCGTCATCGGTCGTCACCTGCGGTATTGAAATTTTGTCGGCGGATACCGCCAAATTTTCAAGATAGGAGGTAACAATGAAGGCGAACAAAGTGATATGTGCGGCGTTCTTGCTCATTGCTGCTGGCGTCGCCGGCGGCTGCGGCACCCGGCAAACGCACGATGAGGGAGGAACATTCGCCGCCGCGCAGGAGCAACTGCCGGCAGAGCCGGTTCAAGCCGCTTCATCCGCTGCGCCTGGCCTGTTAGCGGCCAGCGAGGCTGCCGGGCAATCGCCGAAGGGAGCAAGCCAGGCTGCCGGCAGCGGCAATGCGGCAGAGGCTCAGGCGCGGCCGGATGCTCAAGCCGTGCCTGCCGCTGCTGCGCAGGCCGCCCCGGCAGCAGACGCGGCCTCGCAAGAGTCAGCCGCTCCGCCCGCTTCCGCGGCAGAAGAAGCGCCGCCGAAGTCATCGGCTCTGCCCGCTGCCGCGGCCGGTGCAGCGTCTGCAGCCGCCTCCGCGCACGCCGGAGCGGCTCCTCCCGGCAGCGAGCAGGCCGCCGCCGCGCTGCCGCAGGAAGCGGCGAAGCCGGACGGCGCCGCTGCGGAGAACAGTTCCGCGCAAGCGAACCATGCGGGGCATCCTGTCATCAAATGGTCGGAGTTTTTTGACGATGACATGCAAATAGCCCCCTCCAGCAAATTTTGGGATTTGTCGGAGCAGCAGAAAACCGTGGAAATAAAAGGCTTCATGGGAGAGGTTCTGTCTTTTGAGAAGCGCTGGTTTCTGCTCATTCCCGAGCCGGGCGCGGAATGTCCGTTCGACAATGGAGATGAGACGTACTGGAACAAAATCATGATCGTTTTTGTCCCGAACGAGACGAAGCTGCGCTATACATCGGGGCCGTTAAAGGTAACGGGGCGGCTGGATGTCGGGATCAAAGTGGATGAGTCAGGGTATAAAACGATGTTCCGTCTATACGATGCATCCTTCGAAAAAATCAAGGAGTAAAATTCCAATGCAGTAAAATGAATGCAACATTATTGGCGCTGCCCTCGTCTATGGAGCTGAACGGCCGGAGGCAAGTGTCCGGCGTTCGCCATATTTCCAATGGCTATAACAGACAGGGGGCGAAGCGATGGAAAGCAGACGGATGGCGGAGCAGACAGACGGCGGCCGACGGCCGGCGGGAGGCCGCGCCGCGAAGCTCGTGCGGGCGCTTATCGCCGCTGCGCTTGCTATGGCGCTGGCTAGCGGCTGCAGCGCGGCGGGAACATCGGGGGCGGCAGAGCAGGCGGCCTCCGGCCGCGCCGCAGATTCGGCCGGCAAGTCGCTCGGCGCGGCAAACGGCAACGCCGCGGCCCTGACCGTGGCGCCGAGAGAAGGCGGCGTGACGCCGGTTTCGGCAGCGGCGGGACAGGAAGCCGAGCGCAAAATCATTTACGAGGCGGAGCTATCCATGACGTCGGGGGATTATGCGGGGACCGTGGTCAGCATCCAGGAATCGGTGCGCCAATGGGGAGGCTACGTGCTGCAGTTCCATGAAAGCTCCGGCTCAGTGAACAAAAGCGGCACCTTCGTCATCAAGGTGCCGGCGCAAGGTTTCGATCCGCTGCTGGCGGAGCTGGAGAAGCTCGCTCCCTTGGACAGCAAATGGATGAGGGGAGAGGACGTCACGGAGGAGTTCGTCGACCTCGAGTCCCGCTTGAAGGCGAAGCAGGCGGCGGAGGAGCGGCTGCTTGAGTTTATCGGCAAAGCCTCCAAAACCGACGAGCTGGTCGCCTTCTCGAACGAGCTGGCCAAGGTGCAGGAGGACATTGAGGCGCTGAAGGGCCGGATGCGTTATTTGGAGCAGAATGTCGCCTACTCGACGATCCGGCTCAGCCTGAAGCAAAAGGTCGGTTCGGCGGAGGCGCTCCAGGCGCCGGGGCGCGAGCCGCTTGCGCAAAGGGCGTCCGAAGCGCTGCAGGGCACGCTGGCGGTGCTGGCGTTCTTGTTCGAAGGGCTTGTCGTCATCGTCGTCGGGGCGCTTCCCGTGCTGGCGCTGCTGTTGCTCATCCTCGCTTCTCTCTGGCTGTGGCGGCGCAAGCGCAGGCAAAAGCTGCGAGACATCCGGGACCGGCTGGCAACCGAGAACCGGCTTGCGGCGGACGACGGCAGCGAGGCGAACGAGCAAGCGCCGCGATGACGAGCGTCTGTTCACGCATTGCCCGACCGCGGGCTGGAGCCTGCGGATGCGGCCGATCATGGAAAGCTTCATGCATAACCTTGTCGGAAAAATCAGCCTGCGGAAAAATCCTGCTGAAGACGAAGCGCTTCAGCAGGATTTTTCGTTTGTTCGCCGAATTTTTACTGTACAAGTGGAGGAAAGTGGGGTAAAGTGGTGGGAAAGGGGTGACCAGTGGATGTTCATGGGGGAATATCAACACACCATCGACGAGAAAGGCCGAATGATCATTCCGGCCAAATTTCGCGATGCCCTCGGAACATCGTTTGTCGTCACCCGTGGCTTGGACCAATGCTTGTTCGTGTATCCGATGGATGAGTGGGCGGTGCTGGAGAAGAAGCTGAAATCGCTGCCGCTGATGAAGTCGGACGCCCGCGCCTTTACCCGCTTTTTTTTCTCGGGAGCGACGGAGTGCGAGCTGGACAAGCAGGGGAGGGTGAACATCCCGAAAAATTTGGTCGAGCATGCCAAGCTGGAGAAGGATTGCGTCGTGATCGGGGTGTCCAACCGCGTGGAGATTTGGAGCAAGGCGATCTGGGAAAGCTATTCCCAGCAATCGGAGGAATCGTTCAGCGAGATCGCCGAGAAGCTCGTAGATTTCGATTTCGACCTCTAGAAAGCTTGGCCGCCGGACCCGTTCTTTGCAGCGACCGGTTCACAAGTGTCATAAGGTCGAAAGCCGACAGCCGGGAGGAGCCTGAAGAGAGATGTTTCATCATGTAACCGTATTGAAGCAAGAGGCCGTGGAAGGATTACATATAAAGCCTGATGGAATTTACGTCGACTGCACGCTGGGCGGGGCCGGACACAGCAGCGAGATCGCTTCCCGGCTCAGCCTGGACGGGCTGCTCGTCGCGTTCGATCAGGACGAGATCGCACTCAAGCACGCCCGCGAGAGACTGGCCCCGGCGGGCGAGCGGGTTAAGCTCGTGCGCAGCAATTTCCGCTATCTCGAGGAGGAGCTTAGAGCCATTCCTGCAGCGATGAAGGAAGGGCGGCCCCAGGTTGACGGCGTACTGTTCGATCTCGGGGTATCGAGCCCGCAATTGGACGAGGCGGAACGCGGCTTCAGCTACAACCATGACGCCGAGCTCGATATGCGCATGGACCGTTCTTCCGAGCTGACGGCGAAGGCTGTCGTGAACGAATGGCCGGAGCGAGAGCTTGCCCGCATATTGCACGAATACGGCGAAGAGAAGTTCGCCCGGCGAATTGCCGCCCGGATCGTTGAGGCGCGCAGGATGAGGCCGATCGAGACGACCGGCGAGCTGGTCGAATTGATCAAGGAGGCGATCCCGGCTGCGGCGCGCCGCACGGGCCCTCATCCGGCCAAGCGCAGCTTTCAGGCGATCCGCATTGCGGTCAACGATGAGCTGGGCGCCTTCGAGGATGCGCTGGAGCAGGCGATACGCTGCCTGAAGCCCGGCGGACGCGCCGCCGTTATTACGTTCCATTCACTGGAGGACCGCATTTGCAAGCAGACGTTCGCCAAATATACGGAGCGTTGCACGTGCCCGCCGGATTTTCCGGTTTGCGTCTGCGGGCGGCATGGAGTCGTAAAGCTGGTCAACCGCAAGCCGATCGAGCCGGGCCCGGAGGAGCTGGAGGCGAACCCGCGGGCCCGCTCCGCAAAACTGCGCATTGCCGAGAAGCTTCCGGAGCGGTGAACGGCACCGCCCCGGTCTCGTCATCTTCTATACTAAACTACCGCCAAAGGAGGATTTACGCCCAGTGCCAGCCTATATTCAAGGAAACTTAGCCGTCGAACAGAAAAGCAAGGGGGACAAACGCCCCAGCTACAAGGAAACCAGGAAGGTTGTCGTCAAGACCAAAACGCTGCCCGTGCAGGAAAAATTGCTGTATTTGTTTACGGTTATCGTGTGCGTGCTGGTAGCAAGCGTCATTATTTGGCGGTATGCGCAAATCTATGAAATGAATTCTGCCATTCAAAAAATACAAACAGAGATTAACAACTTGGAAGCGGAGAACCGAATCCTGAAGCAGAAAATCGACGAATTGGCGGACCCGAGAAATCTGGAAAACCAGGCCAGAGCATGGGGGATGACAACGCCGCAGCAGGAGCAATCCAATTCCGCAGGCGGCCGCAATTCCGTCGCTTCGTCTGCGCAATCGACCAAATCGAAAGATCGTCCCTGACCCTGGCCAGAAAGTCCGAAGTTGAATCACGGGGGAGGTATTGCAGCGATGGTCAGAAGGATCAAGCTACGTTCCATGCTGCTCGGGGGGGTATTCACCCTCCTTTTTGTCATTTTGGTAGGCAGATTGTATTGGGTGCAGGTGGTCCAGGGCGCCGAGCTGCTCGTTCAGGCCCAGGAAAAATGGGAGGTCGACAAGCAGCTGACGGCGGTTCGCGGCTCCATTCTGGATCGCAACGGCAAGGTGCTGGCGGAAGACGCCCCGGCGTTTACCGTAGCGCTAACTCCCAAGCTGATCAAAGATTACGGGCTGGAGGACGAGGTCGTTCGCAGCCTGGCCTCGTTTCTTCGCACCTCCGACGATCCGGCGGCGCAGGCCGAGCTGGAGAACAAAATCCGCAAGCGCCTCAGCAGCGGCGCGGGGCAGGTGGAGATTCGCAACGAAGGCTGGAAAATCGACAGCGCGAAAGCAGCGGAGATTCGCGAGTGGGTCAAAAAATTAAAGGAACAGGTCAACGCGAAATGGAGCATCGGCATTTTGCTGATCGAGGAGCATAAGCGCTACTACCCCGGCGGCTCACAAGCGTCGCACGTGATCGGCTTCAGCGATAAGGAAGGCAAGCCGATCATGGGCCTGGAGAAGCAGCTGGACAATTATTTGAAGGGCACGGACGGTTTCCTGCGCTACGGCCGGGACCCGAACGGCGTCGAGCTGCCGGACACCGAGGTTAAGTACCAGGCGCCGGTCGACGGCAGCAACGTGAAGCTGACGATCGACAAGAACATCCAATTTTATATAGAGAACGCCTTGAAAAAGGTGTACGAGAAATACAACCCGAAAAGCATCATGGCCATCGCGCTCGATCCGAAGACGATGGAGGTGCTCGGGATGGCCAATCTGCCGACGTTCGATCCGAACAAATATTGGGAGATGAAGGACGGCAGCACGGTAAACCATGCCGTCGCGTCCCAGTACGAGCCGGGCTCGACATTCAAGCTCGTCACGCTGGCCGGCGCCGTGGAAGAAGGCTTGTTCAATCCGGGGGAGAAGTTTCAATCCGGCTCCATCGTCGTAACCGGGGAGAAGCTTCACGACCATAACCGGGTAGGCTGGGGGCGTATCGACTATCTGGAAGGATTGAAGCGCTCCAGTAACGTGGCGTTCGTCAAGCTCGGCTATGAAAAGCTGGGAATGGAGAAGCTGCGGGAATATATCGACCGGTTCGGCTTCGGCGCCAAGACGGGCATCGATCTGCCGGGCGAGGTCGGGGGGATCGTGAACATGCGGTATCCCGCCGAATTCGCGACGGCCACCTACGGCCAAGGCTTGACGGCGACGGCGATCCAGCAGGCGGTCGCCTATGCGGCGATCGCCAACGGCGGCCTGTTGATGAAGCCCCACGTCGTCAAGGAAATCGTCAACCCGCAGACCGGCGAGGTCGTCTATAGCAGCAAGCCGGAAGTCGTTCGCCGCGTCGTGTCGGAGCAGACGGCCAAGCAGGTGGGCGAACTGCTCGAGCAGGTCGTCGCCGACCAGCAGATCGGCACGGGCAAGAAGGCCGCGATCGAAGGCTACCGCGTTGCCGGCAAGACGGGGACGGCGAACAAGGTCGTTCCCGGCGTCAAAGGGTACGCCGAAGGCAAATGGGTCATTTCCTTTATCGGTTATGCTCCTATTGAAGATCCGCGCATCGTGCTGGCGATCATCGCCGACGAGCCGGATCTCGGCAACAATTATCATTTGGGCGGGGACGTTGCGGCCCCGGCGTTCAAGGAGATCGTCTCGCAGACGCTTCGCTACATGCGCGTGCCGTCCACGGTGACGGAGCAGCAGCGGCAGACGGCGGAGCAGGCGTCCCGCACGGTCGTTCCGGAAATGACGGGCATGACGCTGGCGCAGGCGAAACAGGTCGCTTCCCAATACGGCATCGAAGTCGAAGCGATCGGCAAAGGAGACAAGGTGCTCGCCCAATCTGTGCAGGCAGGTACGAAAATCGCCGTTGACCAGCGAATGTATGTAGTGATGCAGAACGACGGCGAAGTGACGCCGCCCAACCTGACAGGCCAATCGCTGCGCGATGCGATCGCCGTATGCTCGCTCGCCAAGCTGCGCTGCGAATCGACCGGCGAAGGCTATGTCGTCTCGCAGACGTTGGAAGGCGAAGGAAAAGACCGGGTGCTGAGGCTGCAGCTTATGCCGTACAACGAGATCGAGGCGGCCGGAGGATTCGAGAAAGCCGCCGCCGCACTTGCCGCTGCGGCATCAAGCGGCAAAGACGCGGCGCAGCAGGACGATTCATCCGGGAAAGACGACTCCCGGTCAAGCGGCGCAGGCGGCAAGGACGAATCCCGCCAGACGGGCGCGTCCGGCGACAATGAAGCGCGCCGCGATGGAACGTCCGGCAGCAGGAGCGAACAGGGCGTTGGCAGCGAGAGCAGCAACACGGCAGAGAACGGTGCCGGCAATAGCTAGGCGAACGAATCCGCAACGAAAGACGCCGGGACCGGAAATTCCAGGACCAACGATACGACAAACAACGATTCGAAGAACAACGGCTTAATCCGCATAGGCGGCAAGACGCCTTAACCGAATATCCGAAAGTGCGGCGAACCGGACAGCTTGTTCTAACCCCTGGTTGTCCTGAATAGGCATGATAAGGAACGATCTGCTTGTTCAGGAGGGAGCGAACGGTCATGAAGGCATCGAACGTCACGGTTCGCCGCCGTTTATTTGCCGCATTGGTTGTCGGAGCGATTCTATTCTTGGCGCTGGTAGTTCGCCTCGCTTATGTGCAGATTTGGATGGGGCCGAGATTGTCCCAGGAAGCGGAGGACAACTGGCGCCGCAATATACCGGTCACCGCCAAGCGCGGCGAGATTATCGACCGCAACGGCGTAAAGCTGGCGTACAATGTCAGCACGCCGACCGTCATGGCGATCCCGGCCCAGGTGAAGGACGCCGAAGCGACAGCCGCCCGCTTGGCCGATGCGCTGCAGATGGATGCGGACAAAGTGCTGGGCATGATTACGAAGCGGGCGTCCAGCGTGTATATCAAGCCCGAAGGGCGGAAAATTTCCCAGGAAAAGGCCGAGGAAATCCGCGCGATGGGGCTGCCCGGCATCGTCGTGACCGAGGACAACAAGCGTCACTATCCGTTCGGCGAGCTGGCGGCGCACGTTCTCGGCTTCACCGGCATTGATAATCAAGGGCTTACGGGCATAGAATCAACATATGACGACCTGCTGACAGGCATTAACGGCAGCATCTCCCGGCTGACCGACGCCAGCGGCAGGGAGATGCCGAATTCGACAAGCAAATATACGAAGCCTCAGGACGGGTTGAATCTGCAGCTGACGATCGACAGCCATCTCCAATCGATTCTGGAGCGGGAGCTTGATCAGGCGATGGTCAAATATCAGCCCAATCATGCGATCGCCATCATGATGGACCCGAACAACGGCGAAATTTTGGCGATGGGGGCGAGACCGGGGTACGAGCCGGGCAATTTCCAGGCTTATCCCGTCGAGAATTACAACCGCAACCTGCCGATCTGGATGACGTACGAGCCGGGCTCCACCTTCAAGATCATCACCTTGGCGGCGGCGCTGCAGGAGAACAAGGTGAACCTGAACGAATCGTTCTACGATCCCGGCGCGATCGAGGTGGCCGGGGCCCGGCTCCGCTGCTGGAAACGGGGAGGGCACGGGAGCGAGACGTTCCTGCAAGTTGTCGAAAATTCGTGCAACCCGGGGTTCGTCGTCATGGGCGAAAGGCTCGGGAAAGAGAAGCTGTTCGAATACATTCACAATTTCGGCTTCGGCAAAAAGACGGGCATCGATCTCGGCGGCGAAGAGAACGGCATCCTGTTCAAGCCGTCGCGCGTCGGTCCGGTGGAGCTGGCGACGACCTCCTTCGGCCAAGGCGTATCCGTCACGCCGATTCAGCAAATTACGGCCGTCTCTGCAGCGATTAACGGCGGGAAGCTCTATAAGCCGCATGTAGGCAAGGCCTGGTATCATCCGGAGACCGGCCAGCGGCTCGGGACGATGGAGCCGGAGCTGGTGCGGCAGGTCATCTCCGAGGAGACGTCCAGGAAGGTGCGCGAGACGCTCGAGAGCGTCGTCGCCAACGGCACAGGCCGCAACGCCTTCATCGACGGATACCGCGTCGGAGGCAAGACAGGGACGGCGCAGAAGGTGGTAAACGGCCGCTACTCCGCAAGCGAGCACATTGTCTCGTTTATCGGCTTCGCTCCGGCGGACGATCCGAAGGTGGTCGTATATGCCGCGGTGGACAATCCGCAAGGCATCCAGTTCGGCGGCCTGATCGCCGCTCCGCTGGTAAAAAATATTATGGCCGACGCCCTGAGCTACATGGGGGTCGAACCGCGCAAGGAGCAGCTTGACCGCAAGTACGTGTACGGGGATACGCCGATCGTCGAAGTGCCGAACATGGTTGGCATGACGGTAGCGGATATATACGAGAGCCTGAACATGAACTTCAACCTGGCCAAATCCGGCGCGGGCAAATATGTCGTCAACCAGGTGCCCAAAGCAGGCAGCCGCGTGGAGCGGGGCTCCACGATCCGCATCTATTTGTCGGATGCGGAGCCGCCGCAGCAGCCGGAAGGCCATTCGCCGTAAGGCACGAGGGCGCTGCTGGCGGGAGCGCCGCCGGCTCGCCCCGCCCAAGGGGCGGGGCTGACACCATCCCGCTGCGGCGGGCCGCGCTTTTTGCAAAATAGACGCCCATGCCGCTGGCGCGGCACCATCAGAAGAGGAAAATGGGCCGCAGCCCTGGGAGCTATTTTCAAGATAGACCCCCATGCGGCTTGCGCGGCACCATCAGATGGTGAAAATGGGCCACGGACACCGGGCTATTTTCAAGATAGACGCCCATGCCGCCTTGCGCGGCACCATCAGAGGATGAAAATGGGCTGCGGGACCGGGGCTATTTTCAAGAGAGCTAGCAAATGTTGTATTTTGTACAACAAAAACGGGGCAGTAACCCGAACTCGCGGCTCAATGTTGTAGAAAGTGCAAC
The DNA here is from genome assembly GCF_000380965.1 of Paenibacillus ginsengihumi DSM 21568. Lineage (GTDB taxonomy): Bacteria > Bacillota > Bacilli > Paenibacillales > NBRC-103111 > Paenibacillus_G > Paenibacillus_G ginsengihumi. The sequence continues at coordinate 85,749 of NZ_KB905550.1, forward strand.
ATTTCGGGCGATATTCTTCGATTTGAAGCCAAACTCGCCCAAATTGTTGCACAAAATGCAACATTCCCCTTCCTTTTGTGCGAAGGGGGCAGAAAAAGTTGCATTTTTTGCAGGATTTGTCGCCTCATGCGCCTGGGTGTGCCTGGGGAGGGACCGCGCTAATGCGGAGCTCGAACGCTGACGTGGAGCGTCTCTTCATGCTCGCTAGTCTAGGGTGCTGTTTTGCCTGGGCTAACGCTAGCCAGAGAGCTTATTTAGCTCGAAACGATCGTTTTGACATTCTAACGCAAGTGAGCAGCCTTATTTGGCATTTTGAGCTACCCGATTCAGCGTTTCTGGCCAAATAGCGTTACGACGTTTCGTTACATTTTAAAAAAGGTACGATTCAGCAAAATAGCGTTTGTCACGATCGTTAGAGATTTGGAAGCTTCGGCAGGAGCGCAGGAAGGGGCAGCGAGCCCCGGGCTATTTTCAAGATAGACGCCCATGCGGCTTGCGCAGCACCATCAGAGGATGAAAATGGGCCACGGACACCGGGCTATTTTCAAGATAGACGCCCATAACGAGCGCTGAATCACGTCATCGGCCGTCGCCTGCGATGCTGAAAATTTGCTGGATATCATCGTCAAATTATCAGAATAGGGCTTTTCACGCCGCGTTTTTTTGTCCATAATAGATACCATGTCTGAAGAAGGGGAGGGGACCTTATGCAGCTGAAGGAGCTGGCATCCCAGCTTGCGGTTTGCCGCTTGACCGGCGACGGAGATACGGAAATTTCCGGCATCCAATTCGATTCGCGGCGCGTCCGTCCCGGAGATCTGTTCGTGTGCGTGTCCGGAAAGCCTGGCATTCGGGACCGTCATGAATTCGCCCGGCAGGCCGTTCTGCAAGGCGCCGCCGCGCTTGTCGTCGAACGCGACGTCGAGGCGGAGGTCCCCAAATTGTACGTAAAGGACGGATGGCGCGCCCTGGCGGAGCTGTCCGCCCATTTTTACGGTTATCCGAGCGAGCGCATGAAGCTGATCGGCGTGACCGGAACGAACGGGAAAAGCACGACGACCTCGCTCATCGAACAAATGCTGGCGAGCTGCGGCATGAAGACGGGATTGATGGGCACGGGGATCACCAAGATCGGTTCCCGCACGCTGAGCACGGCCGGCACGACGCAGGACGCCAACGATTTGCAGAAGCATCTGCGGGAGATGGCCGATATCGGCACCGAGTATTGCGTGATGGAAGTGTCCAGCCACGCGCTGGAGCTCGGCAGAGTGCATGGCGCAAGATTTCGCACCGCCGTCTTTACGAATTTGACGCAGGATCATCTTGATTTTCACGGCACGATGGAGCGCTACCGCGCCGCCAAGGGAATGCTGTTCGAGCGGATGGACAACGCCTTCGCCAGCGTGCCGGAGCGCCGCCAGTTCGCCGTGCTGAATGCGGACGACGACGCTTCTGCCGTGTACGCTGCAAGAACTGCCGCCCAGCTCGTGACTTACGGCATCGAGCGGCCGGCGGACGTCCGCGCCGAGCGGATCGCGCTGACCGCACGCGGCACCCGATTCCGCTGCGCGACGTTCCGCGGGGCGGCGGACATCGAGATGAAGCTGGTCGGCCGCTTCAATGTATACAATGCGCTGGCGGCCATCGCCGCCCTGCTGGGGGAAGGGATCGCGCTGGAGCGAATCGCCGCCGCCCTGGCGCAGGCCTCCCCGGTCGAAGGGCGAATGGAGGTGGTCAGCGCCGGCCAGCCCTTCCTCGTGCTCGTCGATTACGCGCATACGCCCGACGGGCTGGACAACGCCTTGACGGCGATCCGCCAGTTTGCCGAAGGCCGCGTCTATTGCGTCTTCGGCTGCGGCGGGGACCGCGACCGCACCAAGCGCCCGCGGATGGGCGAGACGGCGGCCCGGCTGGCCGATTATTTGCTCGTCACCTCGGATAATCCGCGGAGCGAGGACCCGGAAGCGATTCTCCGCGATATCGTGCCGGGCATCGAGCGGGCAGGTCTGCCGCCGGACCGGTACGAGCTGGACGTTGATCGGCGCAGCGCAATTCAAAAAGCGATTGATCGGGCGGCCCCGGGCGATGTAGTATTGATTGCGGGGAAAGGACACGAGACGTATCAGGAAATCGCCGGAGTGAGGCACGAGTTCGACGACCGTCTCGTCGCCAAGCAAGCGATAAGGGGAAGATATCATGATTAAACGGACCTTGGCTGACATCGCCGCCATGGCCGGGGGCCGGCTGTCGGACCCGGCCATGGGGGATATCGAGATTTGCGGCGTATCCCGGGACTCCCGGGCCTTGACCCGCGGGAATCTGTACGTGCCGCTGGTCGGGGACAACTTCGACGGGCACGAATTCGCGGCGAGCGCGCTGGCCCAGGGGGCTGCGGCCGCCTTGTGGCAGCAGGGCCGCGCCCATGCTCCGCACGGTGCGCCGCTCGTCTACGTCGACGACACGCTTGCGGCGCTGCAGCGGCTGGCCGCCGCATATCGCCGGCAGCTCGGCGCGAAGGTGGTCGGCATCACCGGTTCCAACGGCAAGACGACGACGAAGGATTTGACGGCCGCGGTATTGGCGGCCGCCTTCCGCGTGCATAAAACCGAGGGCAATTACAACAATCACATCGGGCTGCCGCTGACGCTGCTGCAGATGGATGAACGGACGGAGATCGCCGTACTGGAGATGGGCATGAGCGGGCGGGGGGAGATCGAGCTGCTGTCCCGTTTGGCCGCGCCGGACGTGGCGATCATCACCAACATCGGCGAAGCTCACCTGTTGCAGCTCGGCTCCCGCATCGAGATCGCCCGCGCCAAGACGGAGATCGTCGCAGGCCTCCGGGAAGGCGGGCTGCTGATTTACAACGGCGACGAGCCGCTGATCGAACAAGCGCTGTCCGAACGGCCGGAAGCCGCGGACGAAGGGCGCCGCCGGTTCGGCACGTTCCGGTTCGGCGCAGGACCGTCGAACGAGCTCAAGCCTTTGAACATACGGATGGACGGAACCTCCACCCGCTTTGAGATCGACGGACTGCCCGGAACCGGATTCGCCATTCCCGTGCTCGGCGTGCACAATGTGATCAACGCGCTGGCGGCCGCGGCGGCGGGCAAGCGCTTCGGCCTCGGCCCCGCGGCGATCGCGCGGGGGCTGGCAGCCGCGGTCATGACCGGCATGCGCATCGAGGTTGCCGTCGCGCCAAGCGGCGTCACCGTGCTGAACGACGCCTACAACGCGAGCCCGACCTCGATGCGCGCCGCGCTCCGGCTGCTTGCGGAGCTGGACGCGAAGGGGCGCAAATACGCCGTGCTGGCGGATATGCTGGAGCTCGGACCGCAGGAAGCGGAGCTGCACCGCGAAGTCGGCCGCTCGATCGATCCGGCCGCGGTGGAGGCGGTGCTCGCTTACGGCCCGCTGGGCCGGCACATCGCCGAAGGGGCGCGCGAGCGCTTTCCGCATGAGCGGGTATTCCATTACGAGGACAAAGAGGCGCTGGCCCGCGAGCTGGCCAGCCGCACGGCGGCGGGCGATGCAGTGCTCGTCAAGGGATCGCGCGGCATGCGAATGGAGACCGTTGCCGCGCATTTGCTGCAATTAGGGGGACGGTAAACGTGGATTTCAGTATAGTCATGCTGACGCTAGGGGTCGCGTTTCTGCTGTCGGTCATTATGGGACCGCTGGCGATACCCCTGCTGCGCAGGCTCAAATTCGGCCAGCAGGTCCGCACCGACGGACCGCAGGGTCATCTGAAGAAGGCGGGGACGCCGACGATGGGCGGCACGATCATCATGCTAGCGCTGGCGCTGGCCGTGCTCCGCTTCGGCGAGAAAAACATGGAGACCGCCCTGCTGCTGGTCGCCTCGCTCGGCTACGGCTTCGTCGGTTTTCTCGACGATTACATCAAAATCTTGTTCAAGCGCTCGCTTGGCCTGACCGCCAAACAGAAGCTGCTCGGCCAGCTGATCGTATCGGCTATCGTCTGCGTGATGCTCGTCATGAGCGAGCACAGCACGTCGCTGCACATTCCGTATTTTGACATCGATTTTAATCTGGGGTGGCTCTACTTCCCGTTCGTCGTCTTCCTGATGCTCGGCACCTCGAACGCCGTCAACTTCACCGACGGGCTGGACGGACTGCTCGCAGGCACGAGCGCGATCGCCTTCGGAGCGTATGCCGTGATCGCCTTGAACAACACGCAGCCGAACATCGCCATCTTTTCGGCCGCCATGGTCGGCGCCGTGCTCGGTTTTCTCGTCTTCAACGCGCATCCGGCCAAGGTGTTCATGGGGGATACCGGATCGCTCGGCATCGGCGGCGGGCTGGCGGCGGTGGCGATCTTGACCAAGGCGGAAATTTTGCTGGCCATCATCGGCGGCGTCTTCGTCGTCGAAGTGCTGTCGGTCATCATCCAGGTAACATCCTTTAAAACCCGCGGCAAGCGCGTGTTCAAAATGAGTCCGATTCACCATCACTTCGAACTGTCCGGATGGTCCGAGTGGCGGGTCGTCATCTCGTTCTGGACGGCCGGGCTTGTTCTGGCGGGACTCGGACTATATATTAACGAGGTGTTGTAGCCATGAAACATCCTTCCGCTTACCGCGGGCTGCCGGTCGTCGTCCTGGGGCTGGCCCGCAGCGGCGTTGCCGTCGCCAAGCTGTTCCACGAGCATGGCGCCATCGTCACCGTGAACGACAGGAAGCCCCGCTCCTCGTGCCCTGAAGCTGACGAGCTGGAAGCCCTGGGGATATCGGTCGTTTGCGGCGGGCATCCCGCCGGACTCATTCACGAAGGAGTCGCCCTGGTCGTCAAAAATCCGGGCATTCCGTATTCCATCGATCCGGTCGAACGCGCCCGCGTGCTCGGCATCGAGACGGTCACCGAAGTCGAGGTGGCCTATCACATATGCCGGGCGCCGATGATCGGCATCACCGGCTCGAACGGCAAGACGACGACGACGACGCTGACGGCCCGCATGCTGGAGGAGGCCGGCCTTATGCCGATCGTCGCCGGCAACATCGGGCGCGCCTTGACCGAAGCGGCGCTTTCGGCAGGCGAGGACAACCGCATGGTCGTGGAGCTCAGCAGCTTTCAGCTAAAAGGGACGCGCGATTTTCGCCCGACGATCGCGTGTCTTTTGAACGTTTACGAGACGCATCTCGATTATCACGGCACGATGGACGATTACGTCGCCTCCAAGCTGAAGCTGTTCGCCAACCAGTCGGAAAGCGATACGGCCGTCTTAAACTGGGACGATCCCGTCTGCCGCAAGGCCAAGCAGCAGATCAGCGCGTCTGTCGTCCCCTTCTCCATCCGCGAGGAGCTCGATTTTGGCGTCTTCACCAGCCCGCCGCTGGCCGGCGGAAGCGGGAAGGGCAGCCGGATCGTATATCGCGATCGGCAAGGGCAGCTTCACCCGATCATGGCCGCCGCCGAGATGGGCATTCCCGGCAGCTTTAATGTCGAGAACGCGCTGGCCGCGGCGGCGATGGCGCTTGCCAGCGGCGTGCCGGCCGAGGTCATCGCCAAGGTGCTGAAGCAATTCCGCGGCGTCGAGCACCGCCTGGAATACGTCCGGACCGTGGGCGGCGTCGAATTCTATAACAATTCCAAGGCGACGAATCCGGCGGCCACGATCAAGTCGATCGAGGCGTTCACGCAAAGCGTCGTGCTGATCGCCGGCGGTCTGGACCGGGGAATGGACTATATGGAGCTGCTGCCGGCGTTTCAGCGGCAGGTCAAGGGCCTTGTCGTCATTGGCGAGACCCGCGACAAGATTCGCAAGGTCGCCGGCCTCGCAGGGTTGACGAACGTCAAAACGGTCGATACTGGAGAGCAAGTGCAGGACACCGTCGCGGAGGCGGTCCGGGCAGCCTACGCCATGGCTGCTCCGGGAGACGTCGTGCTGCTGTCTCCGGCGTGCGCAAGCTGGGATATGTTTCCGTCCTACGAGGAAAGGGGAAGCATGTTTAAGCAGTCCGTGCATAACCTGTAACAAGGGGGGACCAAGCCCTCCCTAATTTTAGGTTAGAGGTGTGGCTTAATGGTCAAAGCACGGTCGGCTCCGGATGTGATCATGCTTGCGGCGACGCTGCTATTGCTCGCCATCGGCGTGGTGATGGTCTACAGCGCAAGCGCAGTGCTCGCCTTCCGGGAATTCGGCGACGCCTTCTATTACTTGAAGCGGCAGGCGCTGTTTGCCGCGCTCGGCATCGTCGCCATGATCTTTACGATGAACGCGGATTACTGGGTGTGGAAAAAATACGCGAGGCCCCTGCTGATCGTCTGCTTCGTCCTGCTGGCCGCGGTGCTCGTTCCGGGGATCGGCGTCGTGCGGGGCGGCGCGCGCAGCTGGCTGGGGATCGGCTCGTTCGGCATACAGCCGTCGGAATTTATGAAAATGGGCATGATCATTTTCCTGTCCGCCTGGCTGTCCCAGGAGCGGCATCCGATCACGCATTTTACCCGCGGGCTGCTGCCGCCGCTCGCTCTGGTCGGGGCCGCCTTCGGCCTCATTATGCTGCAGCCGGACCTCGGCACCGGCGCCGTGCTGGTCGGCGCCTCGCTGCTGATCATCTATACGGCAGGCGCCCGATTGCTGCATCTGGCCGCGCTCGGACTGGTCGGGGTGGCCGGCCTCATCGGCCTGATCATTGCCGCCCCTTACCGGCTGAAGCGGATTACGGCATTTCTCGACCCGTGGCAGGACCCGCTCGGCGCCGGCTATCAGGCGATTCAATCGCTGTATGCGATCGGCCCCGGCGGGCTCGTCGGCCTCGGCCTCGGCATGAGCAGGCAAAAGTACAGCTACCTGCCGGAGCCGCAAACGGACTTTATTTACTCTATTATTGCGGAAGAGCTCGGCTTTATCGGAGGATCGTTCGTGCTCGTGCTGTTCATGCTGCTGATATGGCGCGGCATGCGCACGGCGATTACCGCTCCGGACAAGTTCGGCAGTCTGCTCGCCGCCGGCATCGTCGGCATGATTGCCGTTCAGGTCATCATTAATATCGGAGTCGTCATCGGCATGTTTCCCGTCACCGGGATCACGCTGCCGCTCATCAGCGCGGGAGGCTCCTCGCTGACCTTGATGCTGACCTCGATCGGGGTGCTGCTCAACATTTCGCGCTATTCGAGGTGACGAAAGCTTCATGAAAAAAATCGTATTCACCGGCGGCGGTTCCGCCGGGCACGTGACGCCCAATTTGGCGCTCATCGCCCGGCTGAAGCCGCTCGGCTGGCAGATTGACTATATCGGTTCGCAGGGAGGCATCGAGCGCGATATTATCGGGCGCGAGGCCATCCCGTACCATCCGATCGCCTCCGGCAAGCTGCGCCGCTATTTCGATCTCCGCAACGCGAAAGACCCGTTCAATGTGCTTAAAGGGACGCTTCAGGCGTACAGGCTGCTCAGGCGTCTTCGTCCGCACATCGTTTTCTCCAAGGGCGGCTTCGTCTCCGTCCCCGTCATCGTTGCGAGCCGCCTGTGCGGCATCCCCGTCATCGCCCACGAATCGGATTTTACGCCAGGCCTCGCCAACAAAATATCGATGCCGTTCGTCTCCAGGCTGTGCGTCACGTTCCCCGAAACGCTTGAGGGCGCAGGGGATAAGGCGCAGTGTACCGGCCTGCCGATTCGCGAGCATATTTACCGGGGGAAGGCGATTCAAGGCCGGTCGCTGTGCGATTTTCACTCGCAAAAGCCGGTGCTGCTCGTCATGGGGGGCAGTCTGGGCGCCCAGAAGATCAATCAGGCGATCCGGGGCGCGCTGGAGCCGCTGCTGGAACGGTTTCAGATCGCCCATATTTGCGGCAAGGGCATGGTCGACGAAACGAAGACCGGCATTCGCGGTTACCGTCAGTTCGAATATGTAAGCGAGGAGCTGCCGGATCTTCTCGCCAGCGCCGATCTGGTCGTCTCCCGCGCGGGTTCAACCTCGATCTTCGAATTTTTGGCATTGCGCAAGCCGATGCTGCTTATTCCGCTTTCCAGACAGGCGAGCCGCGGCGATCAAATCTGGAACGCCGCCTCGTTCGAGAAGCAGGGCTTCTGCCATGTGCTGCAGGAGGAGGAGCTTACGCCGGAGAGTCTCGTCCGGGAAGCGGAGCGGGCATACCGCAGCCGCGAGGCGATGGCCGAGCGAATGGCCGCCGCTCCGTACCGCGACGGCACGGACGCGATCATCGAGCTCATCGAGCAATTCCGCCTGCGCTGAAGCCCGGCGAAAAAGACATGGGCGATTGTCACACTCTATCCGATTGGACCATAAACTACACTATAACCGTGACAGAGAGACTTGGAGCCGGCAAGCCGTGCCGCCGTCCGGAAGCGGCATTTCCGGGCAGGAGGCTGCACCTGGCAGCCCCCGTGCGCACGGCCGGCCCGCGCCGGAAGAGGCGCCCAGTCGTTCTGTGTAAGGAGGTTTCCCATGCAACAGGTCATTGCCGAGCTGTCAAGCGGCGAATACGGCGAACCGAAAATCCAGGAACCGCTCGCTCCCTATACGACATGGAAGATCGGCGGTCCCGCCGACCTGCTCCTGATTCCACGCAGCAAGGAGGAGCTCGCAGCGGCTGTCAAGCTGCTGAACCGGCACGGAACGCCCTGGATGATGCTCGGAAAGGGCTCCAACACTTTGATCTCCGACAAAGGGGTGCGCGGCGTCGTCATCAAGCTCGGCGACGGTCTCGATTATGCGCGCTTCGAGGGAGACACCGTGACGGCGGGCGGCGCCTATTCGTTCATCAAGCTGTCCGTCTTGGCCGGCAAGGCGGGTCTGACCGGTCTGGAGTTCGCTGCAGGCATTCCGGGAACGGTGGGAGGCGCTGTTTACATGAACGCCGGGGCTCACGGGTCCGACGTGTCGCGTATTTTACAGAGGGCTGAAGTGCTGCTGCCGACAGGAGAGTTGGCTGTGCTGCAGAAGGACGATATGGCTTATGCCTACAGACATTCGATCCTTCAGACGAGGCCCGGCATCGTCACCGAAGCGGTATTCAAGCTGGAGCACGGCGACCGCAATGAAATCGCCGCCGCCCTGGCTGCGTACAAGGACCGGCGGCGGCGGACGCAGCCCCTGCAGCAGGCGTGCGCAGGGAGCGTGTTCCGCAATCCGGAAGGCCATTATGCCGCAAAGCTGATCGAAGAAGCCGGCCTCAAAGGCTTGAGGGTCGGCGGTGCCGAGGTTTCGCCGCTGCATGCCAATTTCATCGTCAACACCGGGCAGGCAACAGCCCAGGATGTGCTTTCCCTCATTGAGCAGATTCGCCGCACGGTAGAGCAAAAATACGGCGTGAAGCTCATTCCTGAAGTATTGGTGGTGGGGGAGCGGTAAATCGGAGGTGGGACTTTGGAAAAGCTGGTTATCGAAGGCGGCAAACCTCTGTCGGGTGCGGTCCGCATTCACGGGGCCAAAAATGCGGCGCTGCCCATTCTGGCCGCTTGCATTATGGCGGAAGGGGAAATCACGATCGAGAACGTTCCCGATTTGTCGGATATCGATGTGATGCTGGACATTCTTAAGGCATTGGGCTGCCGAACGGAGCGCAGGGGCGAGCAAATTATCGTCGATGCGCTCAAGGTATGCGAGCATCATATCCCGGAGCATCTCATGAGTCAGATGAGATCCTCCATCTTCCTGATGGGACCGCTGCTTGCCAGACTTGGCCGGGTAGAGCTGTACCAGCCGGGCGGCTGCGCCATCGGCGAAAGAAAGATCGATCTTCACCTGCGCGGGTTGGCAGCGCTCGGCGCCGTGATCGAAGAAAGCGGCAGCAAAATCGTTTGCACGGCGGAAGAACTTACCGGCGCCGAAATCGCCCTCGATTATCCGAGCGTCGGAGCGACGGAGAACATTATGATGGCCGCGGTCATGGCCAAGGGCCGAACGATTATCGCCGGCGCGGCGCGCGAGCCGGAAATTCAGGACCTGCAGCATTTCCTCAACCGCATGGGGGCGCGCATCATCGGCGCGGGTACGGATACGATAACGATCGATGGCGTTCCCGAGCTGATGCCTTGTTCTTACCGCATTATTCCCGACCGCATTGTGGCAGGAACGCTGATGATCGCCGCAGCGGCCACAAAAGGCAACATCACGCTGGAGAACGTCTGCCCGGCGCATCTGACGTCGGCGATCCATGTGCTGAAGCGGGCAGGTGTTCAAATCGCGATCGACGATGATATAATGAATATAAGCAGTCACGCCAGGCCCAAGCCGGTGGAGCGCATCGTTACCGCCCCGCACCCGTCCTTCCCGACCGATCTTCAATCGCAGATCATGGTGCTGTTGTCTCTTGCCGACGGAGTCAGCATCATCAAGGAAACGGTATTCGAAGGAAGATTCAAGCATGTGGACGAACTGACGCGGATGGGAGCGGATATCCGGATCGATCTCAGCTCCGCGTTCATCCGGGGCGTGCCGAGATTGTACGGCGCGACGGTGGAAGCGACGGACCTTCGGGCCGGCGCCGCGCTGGTCATCGCCGGCCTTGCCGCCCAAGGCACGACCGTTGTCGAGCAGGTTCATCATATCGACAGGGGATACGCCCGGATCGAGCAGATGCTGAGACATCTCGGAGCGAATATCGTCAGGACGTCTCCGGTCACTACCGAATAATCGCGTGTTCGTGCTCTTATTTCATCCATATGACTATCGCCGCTGAAATATCCCTTTCCGAATATAGGAGAAAGGGATATCCGGCGGTTTACATATTTGAGGAGGGTATTCATGTCGGCAGAAGACAGACTTCCCGTGATTCAGAAGCCGAAAGCGAGAACCGGCAGCAGCAAGAAGCTGCTTCTGTTTCTGTTTATCTTTTTCGTTACGCTGCTTCTCGTGCTGTTCTTTCAATCCAGCCTAAACGAAGTGACCGAGGTCGAGATTGTAGGCCAGGAGCTCGTCTCCGCGGAAGAGATCGGACAAGCCTCCGGCGTGAAGCTCGGCGATCATTTCTTCTCCGTCCCTTCCGGCCAGATCGAGCAGGGCGTCGAGCAGCTGCCGATGATCGAGTCGGCCGAGGTCAGCAAGCATTTTCCCGGGAAGATTCGCATCGAGGTCAAGGAATATCCGAAGGTCGCTTACCAGATGGGCGAAAGCGGCGGGCTCGAGGCGCTTCTGGCCGATGGCAGCGCCATACCGGTGACCGCCCGGACGGGCGTGGCGCTGGACATGCCGCTGCTTACCGGCTGGGCGGATAACGACCCGCTGAAGCTTGAGCTGTGCCGGACGATGGCCGACATTCCGGCGGACCTGTTCAGCGACGTGTCGGAAATTTTGCCTTTTCCCAGCTCATCCTATCCCGATAAAATCAAAATGTATACGCGTTCCCAATATGAAGTGCATACGCTGATTTCCTATTTGCCCGAGAAGATGAAAGCATTGAACTCCTATATCGCCACATTGAAGGAAGACAACAAGATCGGAGGGATATTGACGCTGCTTGAGGCGGACTCTCACGGGCCTTACGATCCGCAGGCCGGCAGGAAGACGCGGCAGGAGACGGACAGCCTGCAGGAAGACGTGAGGAGCGGGCAGGAGGATGCGAAGGGTCAGCAGGGCGATCCGAAGGGTCGGCAGGACGCCCGGCAGGACGGCCAGGAAGATCCGAAGAACGGACTGGAAGGGGATTCCGCCCGCGAAAAGGAAGTACCAGGAAATTGACAAGCCCCCCTACTCAACCTATGAAAAGAATGATAAAATTATCATTATGGGTTAACAGAAAAAGTTTGTTAAAAAAAGAGGGAAATCTAAACCCGCGTTGAATACATAACAGAAGGTTTTTTCAACCAGGCGTGTTTGGATTATTTAGCTTACAGGAGGTGCCAAGGGTTGAGCAGCAATGACATCATTGTTAGTTTGGACATCGGTACATCCAAAGTTCGAGCGATTATTGGGGAAGTCGTTAACGGCACCATTAATATAATTGGCGTTGGATCCGCCGACTCGCAAGGCATTCGCAAGGGAGCCATTGTCGATATCGATCAGACCGTGCAATCGATTCGCAATGCGGTTGACCATGCAGAACGAATGGTGGGCATTCAGATTTCAGATGTGTATGTCGGCATTTCCGGCAATCATATCGCCCTGCAATCGAGTCATGGCGTCGTAGCCGTCTCGAACGAGGACCGAGAAATAGGGGACGACGATATCGAGCGCGTCATTCAGGCCGCGAAAGTCATCCCGTTGCCGCCCGAGAGGGAGATTATCGGTGTTGTGCCTAATCAATATGTCGTGGACGGAACAGACCAGATTCAAGATCCCCGCAGCATGATCGGCGTTCGTCTGGAAGTGGAAGCGACGATCGTGACCGGCGCCAAGACGGCGATTCACAATTTGCTGCGCGTCGTCGAGAAATCGGGATTGCGCGTCGCTGGTCTCATTCTGATGTCGCTGGCCGGCGGGCACGTCGCGCTGTCGAAGGACGAGAAGGCGATGGGCACGGTGCTCGTCGACATCGGCGCCGGCTCGACCACGATCGCCGTCTTCAACGAGAACAACATGGTAGCCACGTCCACGCTGCCGATCGGGGGCGAATTTATAACGAACGATATTGCCTACGGGTTAAGAACCCAGGCCGATATCGCCGAGAAGATCAAGCTTAAGTTCGGCTGCGCGATCGTCGAGCATGCGGCTGCCGATCAAGTGTTCAAGGTGAACAGGATCGGCAGCAACGTGGACAAGGAATTTTCACAAATCGATCTGGCTTCGATTATCGAACCCCGCGTCCAAGAAATTTTCCATCTGATTCGTCTGGAAGTGCAGCGCCTCGGTTATTCCGACCTCGCAGGCGGCTACGTGCTGACGGGCGGAACGGTTTCCATGCCCGGCATCCTCGCCGTCGCCCAGGCCGAGCTGGCTGCATCAGTCCGCATCGCTGTGCCCGATTACATCGGAGTGCGCGACCCGTCCTTTACGAGCGGTGTGGGCATTATCCAGTACGCTTCGAAATATTTGCGCCATTCCGCCAAGCCGCCCAGCATGGTGAAGAAGTTGGTCAACAGCAGCAAGAAAGCGTCGTCTCCGTCAGCCGAACCTGAAGCGTCGATGATGGAACGATTTAAAAACTGGCTTAAGGAATTCATTTAGGGTTCGGTCCGAAGCAGGAATGCAAATTGAGGGGGAAGACGCTCACATGTTTGAATTTGATTTGGATATGGAAGGTTTAGCAAAAATAAAGGTGATTGGTTGCGGCGGCGGCGGAAGCAACGCCGTCAACCGGATGATCGACAACGGCGTCAAGGGCGTGGAATTCATTACGGTGAACACGGACGCCCAGGCGCTGCATTTGGCCAAATCCGAGCAAAAGCTGCAGATCGGCGACAAGCTGACGCGCGGTCTCGGAGCCGGAGCCAACCCGGAGGTCGGCAAGAAGGCGGCTGAGGAATCGCGCGAGCTGATCGCCAATACGCTGAAGGGCTCCGACATGGTGTTCGTCACCGCCGGCATGGGCGGCGGCACAGGAACAGGGGCGGCGCCTGTCATTGCCGAGATCGCCAAGGAGTGCGGCGCGCTGACCGTCGGCGTCGTGACGCGCCCCTTCCGCTTTGAAGGCATGAAGCGCGCCAGACAGGCGGAGCAGGGCATTGCCGCGTTGAAGGAAAAGGTCGACACGCTGATCATTATTCCGAACGACCGATTGCTGGAAATCGTAGACAAGAAGACGCCGATGCTGGAGGCGTTCCGCGAAGCGGATAACGTGCTGCGCCAAGGCGTGCAAGGCATCTCCGACTTGATCGCCGTTCCCGGACTCATCAACCTCGACTTCGCCGACGTGAAGACGATCATGACCGAGCGCGGCTCGGCGCTCATGGGCATCGGCACGGCGACGGGCGAGAACCGCGCCGCCGAGGCAGCGAAGAAAGCGATCATGTCGCCGCTGCTCGAGACGTCGATCGACGGCGCACGCGGCGTGCTGCTTAACATTACCGGCGGCTCGAACCTGTCCTTGTACGAGGTCAACGAAGCGGCGGATATCGTAGCCAACGCTTCCGATCCCGAAGTGAATATGATTTTCGGCGCCGTCATCGACGAGAACCTGAAGGATGAAATTCAGGTTACGGTCATCGCGACCGGCTTCGAGCACAAAGCCGACGCGCCGCCTCTGCGTTCGCAAGCGGGCGCATCGCAGGGACAAGGCAGCAAGCAGGAAAGCATCGACAACCGCCTGAACAACCTGCGTCCGTTCGGCGGCCAGACGTCTCCGGAGCAGCTCGATATCCCGGCATTTTTGCGCAACCGCAACCGCGGCGGCTTTGATAAGTAAGACGCTATAATCTCATATCATATATTTTGGAAGCTCCTATATCGGAAACCGCCTTTTGGCCTGAGAATTGGCCATAAAGGCGGTTTTTCTTTTGAACAGCGTGAAAGGAACCAGCAAGGCGCTCTCTCCTATTGAAGAAGCGCCAAGTAGCCGCAGCTATAGGAGCGTCCGCACGGCGGCGAGAACGTTGTCAGGTTATGGCAGGACCATAGCCGCCATGCGGATCGCCCCGGCCCCCTTGGCAAGCGCGGGCCGGAGGCTTTGTGTGCCGTCCCCAAAAGTCTCCACCAAGCGCCGTTTTTCTCTTTTTCCGCAGCGGTTCTCCGACAAAAAAAGATCGTTTCCCTCGGCAAGTTTCAACAGACTTTGGAATATGATTGAATTATACTTGTCTCAATCGTTGGATGAGAGGTTAGCTGCGGCAAGGAGGCTGGGAGAATGGTCGTTTATCTCGATATCATTTTCCTCGTCAATGTGCTGATCGACGGAGCGCTTCTATGGGCGACAGCTCGCGCGAGAAGCCTGCGCTTCCGCTGGTGGAGGCTGGCGGCGGCTGCGGCTCTCGGCGGGGCGTACGTCGTGTTCCTGTTCTTCCCTCCCTTGTCGTTTCTTTACACGCTCGGCGTGAAGGTAGCGCTGTCGCTGCTGATGCTGCTCATCGCCTTCGGCTTCGGAGGCCTGCAGCATTTTGCCCGCAATACGGCCGCCTTTTACGCGGTGAATTTTGCCGTGGCGGGGGCGATATTGGGGCTTTATTACATCCGTGATTCGTCCGACGACGTGCTCGCGGGCCTTGTCGACGCCCGGGTGATCGAGCCGCTGCCCGCCGTTGTGCTGCTCGGGCTCGCCCTCGGCTTTTGGCTGCTGCGCAAGGTGCTTCAGACGGCGAAGCGCAGGCAGGAAGTGGAACAGTTCATCGCCCAGGTGGAGGTGCAGATCGGCGATGTCTCCGCGAGCTGCGCGGGACTGATCGATACGGGCAACCAGCTCTACGATCCTCTGACGAAGACGCCGGTCATGGTGATGGAGGCCGCCCAATGGGGCGACCATATTCCGGAAGCGTGGCTGCGCCAGATCAGGAGGGCGGAAGTCGATCGGATCATTGCCGCCATCGGGACGGACGATGCCTTTATGTGGCAGGACCGCCTGCGGCTGGTGCCTTATCGGGGGGTGAACCGCAATACGCAATTTATGCTGGCCATCAAGCCGGACCGGGTGATCATCACCTCCGGAGACAAGCGGATCGAGGCGATGAAGGTGCTGGTCGGCCTGGACGGCGGGAGCTTGAGCGCGGACCAAGCGTACCAGGCCATCATTCATCCGGCGCTGCTCCAGCCTTAAATCCGCCACCTGGCGACGGACGGCTGCCTGGCATAAATCCGACAAATACCGACTAACGAAATGGGAGGAACGCGAATCATGTGGGTCAAGTGGAAGCTGATCATGCAAATTTTCTATTTCCGCCTTTTGCTGCTGCTGGGGTTGAAAGGGGAGGAGATTTATTACATCGGAGGAAGCGAAGCGCTGCCGCCTCCACTCACCCGCGAAGAGGAAGAGTATTTGCTGGAAAGGCTTCCATCCGGCGATGCGGCGATACGCGGCATGCTTATCGAAAGAAACCTCAGGCTCGTCGTGTACATCGCCCGCAAGTTCGAGAACACCGGCATCAATATCGAGGACCTGGTCTCGATCGGAGCGATCGGGCTTATCAAGGCGGTCAACACCTTCGATCCGGAGAAAAAAATCAAGCTGGCTACCTACGCGTCCCGCTGCATCGAGAACGAAATCCTCATGTATTTGCGGCGCAACAGCAAGATCCGTACGGAAGTTTCGTTCGACGAGCCGCTGAACATCGACTGGGACGGCAACGAGCTGCTGCTGTCCGATGTGCTGGGCACGGAGAACGATACGATTTACCGCAACATCGAAGAGCAGGTCGACCGCAAGCTGCTGCACAAAGCGCTAGACAAGCTGTCGGAGCGGGAGCGGACGATCATGGAGCTGCGCTTCGGCCTCACCGACGGCGAGGAGAAGACGCAGAAGGACGTGGCCGATATGCTCGGCATTTCCCAATCCTATATATCGCGGCTGGAGAAGCGGATCATCAAACGGCTGCGCAAGGAATTCAATAAAATGGTCTAAATTGGCAATAAAAAAATTATGTTCGCATCGCATCATTTGCAGCCTTGTCCGGCTTGCTTTTTCGGCGAACGCCCTGCCTGCCGGCCAGGCGGGCGGGGAAGGGAAGCGCATAAAAAACAGGACCAAGGAGATAATTAACAGTAATGTTTCTCCTTGGGAGGTATACACGGTGACCCGAAACAAAGTCGAAATTTGCGGTGTGGACACATCGAAGCTGCCGGTTCTAACCAATGCCGAAATGCGCGAGCTGTTCGTTCAACTGCAGTCGCACAGCGACCGGTCTGCAAGAGAGAAATTGGTGAACGGCAATCTCCGGCTCGTTCTGAGCGTCATTCAGCGCTTCAACAACCGCGGGGAATTTGTGGACGACTTGTTCCAGGTCGGCTGCATCGGACTGATGAAAGCCATTGATAATTTCGATTTGAGCCAAAACGTGAAATTCTCCACTTACGCGGTGCCGATGATTATCGGGGAAATACGCAGGTATCTCCGGGACAACAATCCGATTCGCGTCTCCCGCAGCTTGCGGGACATCGCTTATAAAGCGCTGCAGGTGCGCGATCAGCTCACGAATCAAAATTCCCGCGAGCCCACGATCTACGAAATCTCGGAGGCGCTGGGCGTGCCGAAGGAGGACGTGGTGTTCGCGCTGGACGCGATCCAGGACCCGGTCTCGCTGTTCGAGCCAATCTATCACGACAGCGGCGACCCGATCTATGTAATGGACCAGATCAGCGACGATCGGAACAAGGATATTTCCTGGATCGAGGGCATTGCCCTCCGGGAAGCGATGCGCAAGCTCAACGACCGGGAAAAAATGATTTTGTCCATGCGCTTTTTCGACGGAAAGACGCAGATGGAGGTGGCCGACGAGATCGGCATTTCGCAAGCGCAAGTATCGCGATTGGAAAAATCAGCGATCTCCCAGATGCAAAAGCACGTCAAGCAATAGCTGCAAACACGATGCGCACAGCTTCGCACGCAATCGATTGAGCGACCCGACCCGCCCTGCGGGAAAGGTCTTTTTTTATTCATTCGGACAATCGGATGAAGCGATTTTTGGGGAATTGTTGATGCCGGAAGAGGATGTTTTGCCCAGGTGGTACATACATATAGAGTAATCAGAAAAGCATTCGGCAGGAAAGCCGGCGCTCCGAACCGATGAGAAATGGGGTGGCTGCGAGTGAAAATTTCCGATTTCCAAACCAAAGATGTGATCAACATTGTCGATGGAAAAAAGCTCGGACACGTAACGGATCTGGAGCTCGATCTGTTTCACGGCCGGATTGAAGCGATCGTCGTGCCGGCCGGCGGCAAATGGTTCGGCTTGTTCGGGCCGGGGGGCGGGTTCGTCATTCCATGGAGAAATATTGTCAAAATCGGCATGGACGTCGTGCTGGTCAAGCTGGACGACGCGCGGATGTATCGCCCGCAGGAAGATGTCGGCGAGCCTTACGATCCGGTGCGCGCTTATCGCGGCTAACGTTCCTTGCGCGCCGAATCGGCCGCATCGCTCCGGCGGGATGGGACGCTGCCTTAGGACGGCGTAGCCGCCGGTTCCGATTTTCGTGTATACTGGAGCTAATCAATCAGGCGGGCCAGCCTTTGCGGCCTGTGAAGGCAGGGGGAAGGAAGATGGAACCGTTCGTGCAGGCAACGGGAGAGAACGGCTGCACGGTGCTGGAGCTGGCCGGATGGACCCGGGAGTACCCTTATATGACGGCGGGCTTCAGCTCCAGGCTGGGCGGCGTGAGCCAAGGCGCCTACGAAGGCCTGAACTGCGGCCTGCATGTCGGCGACGCGCCGAACAGCGTCGTGGAGAATCGGCGGAGGCTGGCCGCCGCTGTGCAGGTGCCGTTCGGCGACTGCGTCTATGCGGAGCAGGTGCATGGCAAAGACGTCCAGCTCGTCACGCGGAAGCAGCGCGGCGCCGGCATCGATTCGCGGGAAACGGCGCTGCAGGCGAAGGACGGCTTCGTCACGAACGAGCGGGGCGTCATGCTGCACGCGCTGTTCGCCGATTGCGTGCCGCTGTTCTTCTTCGATCCGGTGCGCCGCGCCGTAGGCCTGGCGCACGCCGGCTGGAGGGGCTCCGTGCTGCAAATCGCAAGAGCCGCCGTGGAGACGATGAGCGCGGCTTACGGCACGAAGCCGCGCGAGCTTCGCGCCGCGATCGGGCCGTCCATCGGGGCGTGCTGCTACGAGGTCGACGGGAGTGTCATCGGACGCGTCGACGCGGTGCTGGCCGAGCTCGGAATTCGCGGCGAGGGGGACGGAGCGGATTCCGTCTACCAGCTGCGGCCGGACGGCAAAGCGATGTTAAGCTTGCAACAATTGAACCGACAAATTATGATAAAAGCAGGAATTTTGCCGTCACATATCGAAATAAGTGGCTTATGCACGAGCTGCCGTACCGATTTGTTCTACTCCCACCGCAAGGAGGGAGGCGCAACCGGACGAATGGCGGCATGGATCGGCTTGCGGGAAGAGGTGTAACCTTAGTGTCGATGAAAGATCGGATCGAAGCCGTGGAGGCGCGCATCGCCGCGGCCTGCGCCAGAGCCGGCCGGGACCGCGGGGAAGTGGAAGTCATTGCGGTGACAAAGTACGTATCGCTGGAGACGACCGGCGAAGCTATCCGGGAAGGACTGCGCCATCTCGGCGAGAACCGGTGGCAGGACGCCGCTCCGAAGCTGCAGACATACGGGGAGGCGGCCGAATGGCATTTTATCGGTCATCTGCAGACGAACAAAGTGAAGGACGTTATCGGCAAATTTCGCTATATCCATTCGTTGGACAGGCTCTCGCTGGCCAAAGAGCTGGAGAAGAAAGCGGGGCAGCTGGGACTTACGGTTCCCTGCTTCATCCAGGTGAACGTATCCGGAGAAGAGAGCAAGTACGGTCTGGCCCCGGACAAGCTGCTGGAGTTTGCCGGCGAATTGAGAGCGTTTGAGCATTTGCGGATCGTCGGTCTCATGACGATGGCGCCGTACGAAGCGGAGCCTGAAGCGACGCGGCCGGTGTTCAGAGGGCTCAGAGAGCTGCGCGACCGGCTTAACCGGGAGGGCGTGCTCGGCTACGAAGCGCCGCATTTGTCCATGGGGATGTCAAACGATTTCGAAGTGGCGATCGAGGAAGGGGCGACTTGGGTTCGGCTCGGTTCGTCGCTCGTAGGTAGAGAATGACGTCTTTGAAGGAGGAGAGGAAGATGGGCGTGATGAACAAGGTCATGAATTTTTTGGGCTTGCAGGAGGAGGAAGAGGTCATCGAGCGCGAACGGGTGCGGGACCGCGATCCGGAGCGGGGGGCGGAGGCGTTTCACGATGAGGAATATGAAACCCACGCAACGGAGCTGCGTACTAAGAATAAGGCCAATATTGTGAGCATTCATTCGCAAAAGAACGTTCGCGTCATGCTGACGGAGCCCCGATCTTACGAAGAGACGCAGGAGATCGCCGATTACTTGCGCTCAAGACGACCGGTCGTCGTCAACCTGCACAAGGTGAGAGGTGAGCAGGCGACGCGGATCGTCGACTTTTTGAGCGGGACGGTGTATGCGCTGAACGGATCGATTTCCAAGATCGGAACGAACATTTTCCTGTGTACGCCGGATACGGTGGAAATTCACGGCTCCATCTCGGAAATGATGAACCCCGAAGACTGATGCTCCAGAAAACGAGGTGAACTTAGTGGCAGGCTATATAATGACACTGGTTGAAATATACCGGTACGTGCTGATCGCCTATATCCTCCTGTCCTGGCTGCCGAACGCGAGGGACAGCTTTATCGGCGAAATTTTAGGCAAGCTGTGCGAGCCGTATTTGTCGATCTTCCGTCGGTTCATTCCGCCGCTCGGCATGATCGACATCTCCCCGATTGTAGCGCTGATCGCGCTTCACTTCGTCGGATACGGACTCGTCACGGTGATTAGCTTTATAACAGGTGGGAGAATTTGACGAACGAGCATTTGTATCCGCATTTTCATCCGGACGAGCACCGCTTCGTCGACAAAGCGGCCGAATGGGTAGCGCGGGCGGAGCAGCACGACGTCAAGCTGACCGATTTTTTGGACCCGCGGCAAGCTTACATTTTGACGACGCTGGTGCAGCGCAGCGCGGATGTTCACGTCCGCTTCGAAGGCGGACATCCGGACGCCGAGCGGAGACGGGCGCTCGTTGCGCCCGACTACAGGGTGCTGGACGGCGAAGATATGGGCATTCGGCTCCTTTCCGTCGAATCGCCGGATGAGAAGCTGGGGCAGCTGGATCACGGTGATTACATGGGAGCGATTCTCGGCCTCGGCATCAAGCGGGAGAAGATAGGAGACATTCATGTGCGTCCGGACGGCTGCCATGTCGTAGCGGCGTCCGAGGTGGCCGATTTCATCCGTCTCCATCTGTCGCAGGTTCACCGGGTTCAGGTGCGGACAGAGCTGCTGCCGCTGGATCAGCTCCGGATCGTTCAGACGCGGCTTGAGGAAATGAGCTTTACCGTCGCTTCCATGAGGCTGGACGGCATTGCCGGCGACGTATGGCGCCTGAGCCGGGCCAAGGTGCTCGTTCCGATCAAGGCCGGACGCTGCAAGGTGAACTGGAAGCAGACGGAGGACCCGAGCCATCCGCTCAGGCAGGGCGATGTCGTCTCTCTCCAGGGATTCGGCAGATTCAAGCTCATGGAAGTCGAGGGCACGACCAAAAAAGGCAGGATTCGCGTAAAAATCGGCAAATATGTCTAAAATGCCGATTTTTTTTCATGAGCGGCAGCAGGAAAAACGGGGAAACCGTCGAATATAGCATAGCGTAATAGGATTGAGCTTGCCTGTCGCCAACATTCTAGGAGGTGCACCATGCCTTTAACGCCGCTTGATATACATAACAAGGAATTCAGCCGCAGCTTCCGCGGGTATGACGAGGATCAGGTCAATGAATTTCTGGATCAGGTGATCAAGGATTACGAGGCGCTGATCCGTGAAAATAAAGAGCTGCAAAGCCAGCTCGCCGCGATTCAGGAACGGCTCGACCATTTCGCGAATATCGAGGAGACGCTCAGCAAGACGATCATTATTGCCCAGGAAGCTGCCGATGAAGTGAGGAACAATTCCAAGAAGGAAGCGCAGCTGATCATTAAGGAAGCGGAGAAGAACGCCGACCGCATTATTAACGATTCGCTCGCCAAGTCGCGCAAGATCGCCCTGGAGATTGAGGAGCTCAAGAAGCAGGCCTCGATCTACCGCACCCGCTTCCGCACGCTGATCGAAGCGCAGCTGGAGCTGCTCAGCAAGGAAGACTGGACGTCGCTGGAACGGACGGAGCCCGAAGAGTCCTAAGCCTCGCTCGGGCAGACGGCTTGGAGGAAGTTGACGCGAGGCGCAATTTTCGCTATACTCCAGTAATAATAAGGCAAGATTCGAACGCGTTGATCGGGACGAGTACATGGCAGAAGCGGGAGCCAGCGAACCGGGGACTGGTGCGAGCCCGGACTTCCAAGCAGCTGTGGAAAATCACCCGTGAGCGGTCTCCCGAACGCCGGGGCCAAGAAGCCCTTGCCGGTAAGGAGACTCGGTTGATCCCGTTATCGATCGCAGAGAGTGAAGCTGTCATGCTCCCGGCATTCGGATGCGGGCTGGAGCCGCATGGCGCTTAATCAGGGTGGTACCGCGAGGCAACTCGTCCCTAGGGATGAGCGGCCTCTTTTTTGTTTACCCGGAATGAGCGGTGCACCCAAGGTCAAAACGAAAGTGGAGTGAAGAATATGGATTATGGAAAGACGCTGAATTTGCTGAAAACCGATTTTCCGATGCGGGGCAACCTGCCGCAGGCAGAGCCGAAAATGCAGGCGCACTGGGACGAGATCGACATCTACGGACTCGTTCAGCAGAGCCGCAAGGGGAGGCCGAAATTCGTCCTGCATGACGGTCCTCCTTACGCCAACGGAGACATTCATATCGGCCATGCGCTGAACAAAATTTTGAAGGATATCATCGTTCGCTTCAAGACGATGCAGGGCTTCGACGCCCCTTATGTTCCGGGCTGGGACACGCACGGCTTGCCGATCGAGCAGGCGATTGCCAACAGCGGCAAGGTGGACCGCAAGAAGATGGAGCTAAGCGAGTTCCGCAATTATTGCCGCGATTACGCGCTGGAGTGGGTCGAGCGGCAGAAGAAGCAGTTCAAGCGGCTCGGCGTGCGCGGCGACTGGAACAATCCTTACGTCACGCTGAAGCCCGAGTTCGAGGCGCAGCAAATTCGCGTATTCGGCCAAATGGTGAGCAAAGGCTACATTTACAAAGGCCTCAAGCCCGTCTACTGGTCGCCGTCCTCGGAGAGCGCGCTGGCCGAAGCCGAGATCGAATATAAGGACAAGACGTCCTCCTCGATCTACGTCGCCTTCGACGTGCAGGACGGCAAGGGCAAGCTCCCGGACGATGCCGCTATCATCATCTGGACGACGACGCCGTGGACGCTGCCTGCCAACCTCGGGATCAGCGTGCATCCGGATTTCGACTATGCCGTCATCGAGGCGAACGGCAAAAAATACGTTTTGGCCGAAGGGCTGCTGGAGCAAGCCGCCAAGACGATCGGCTGGACCGATGTCCGCGTGCTGTCGACAGTCAAGGGCGCGGAGCTCGAGCATGTGCTGTGCAAGCATCCGTTCTACGACCGGACCTCGCTCGTCATGACAGGAGAACACGTGACGCTGGAAGCCGGTACCGGCTGCGTGCACACGGCGCCCGGACACGGCGAGGACGACTTCGTCATCGGCCAGAGGTATAATCTCGGCGTGCTTTGCCCCGTGGACGATCAAGGGCATTTTACGGCGGAAGCGCCGGGCTTCGAGGGCATGTTCTACGAGAAGGGGAACAAGGTCGTCATCGAAAAGCTGGAAGCGTCCGGCCATCTGCTCAAGGCCGAGACGATTCAGCACCAGTATCCGCACGATTGGCGGACGAAGAAGCCGGTCATCTTCCGGGCGACCGAGCAATGGTTCGCTTCCATCGACAAGTTCAGACAGCAGATGCTGGACGAAATCAAGCGGATTCGCTGGACGCCGAATTGGGGCGAGCTGCGCATGCACAACATGATCGCCGACCGCGGCGACTGGTGCATCTCCCGGCAGCGCGCCTGGGGCGTGCCGATCCCGATCATGTATTGCCGCAGCTGCAACGAGCCGCTCGTCAATCAGGAGACGATCGAGCACGTTGCCGGCATCTTCGAGAAGGAAGGCTCCAACGCCTGGTTCGAGCGCGACGAGAAGGAACTGCTCCCGGCGGGAACGGTCTGCCCGAAATGCGGCCATGCCGAGTTCCGCAAGGAGACCGACATCATGGACGTGTGGTTCGACTCGGGCTCCAGCCACGTCGGCGTGCTGGAGACGCGGGAAGAGCTGCAGTGGCCGGCCGACCTGTATCTGGAGGGCTCGGACCAATACCGCGGCTGGTTTAACTCTTCGCTGATCACCGGCGTGGCGGTGCGCGGCGAGGCGCCTTACAAGGGCATTTTGAGCCACGGCTTTACGCTGGATGGAGAAGGGCGCAAAATGTCCAAGTCGCTCGGCAATACGGTCGATCCGAATCAGGTAAGCGACAAGCTGGGCGCGGACATTCTCCGGCTGTGGGTATCCTCCGTCGACTATCAGGCCGATATGCGGATTTCGGACAACATTTTGAATCAAATTTCGGAAGTGTACCGCAAAATCCGCAATACGCTGCGCTTCCTGCTCGGCAATCTGTCCGATTTCGATCCGGCCCAAGACCGGGTAGATCCGGCGGCGATGAACGAGCTCGACCGCTTCGCGCTGCTTCGTCTGCAGCGGATGATCGACCGCGTCGTCAAGGCGTACGACAACTACGAATTCCATACGGTGTATCAAGCCGTGCATCATTTTTGCGCGGTCGAGATGAGCGCGTTCTATCTCGACATTTTGAAGGATCGGCTGTATGCCAGCGCGCCCGAGGACCCTGCGCGACGCGCAGCGCAGACGGTATTGTACGATGCGCTGACGGCAATAACTAAATTGATCGCCCCGATTTTGCCGCATACGGCCGACGAGGTGTGGAGATACATTCCGGGCACGAGCCTGCCGAGCGTTCAGCTGGCCGAACTCCCGCCAGTTAACGAAGCGCTGCTCGACGAAGCGCTGGAGAGCAAATGGGAAAAGTTCAGCGCGCTGCGCGACGACGTGCTGAAGGCGCTCGAGGATGCGCGCAAGGAGAAGCGGATCGGCAATTCGCTGAGCGCGGCCGTGCATCTGTACCCCGACGCCGATACGCGGCAGCTGCTCGAAGGCTTCGACGCTTTGGAGACGCTGTTTATCGTCTCGCAGGTGAAGGTGCATGAGGCGGGAAGCGCGGCTCCGGAAGGCGCGCACCAGTTCAAAGGCCTGGCCGTTCAAGTAGCTTTGGCCGAAGGCGAGAAATGCGAGCGCTGCTGGATCGTGACTCCGGAGGTCGGCAGCGATGCGGAGCATCCGACGATTTGCCGCCGCTGCTCGGACGTGCTGAAAACCGCGCACGCACATTAATCCGGCCTGACCGGGCAGGCGAAGCGGGAGGCGGCCGGCGCGGCCGCCTTGCCCTTTGCCGCCGGGCCTTGCTGGCTTGCGGGAAACCTTTGACCTCGGCAAAAGCAAAATACGCGAAGCCGCAAACCGGCAGCATCCGCATCGCCCTGCCGCGCCGCCGGGCTCGCGCGGGCTCCGCTGCGCTTACGCTTTTGCTTGAAGCTTATTCGAGCTCCGGTTCGCGGGGCGCCTCCGGCTCGAGCAGCCCTTCGCCCTCGCCGGAGCGCATATAGTCCAGGTAAGGCCGGTTGCGGATGACGCTAACTTGCCGGCCATAGATGTCCGTCGCCAGGAAGCTTTCGTACGCTTCGACGTATCCGTCGTTTTCGTCTGCCTCCACTTCCATCTCGTCGTAATGGTTCGATACGTTGGGGTTTTCCGCCATTGCCGGCGTGTTGGAGGTGCCCCAGCTTTCGACGATTTGCCAGGCGTCCTCGCCGTCGAACTGATTTTGCTCCGCAAGCTCGTCCAGACTGGTTCGCCCGTACGGCGGTGTGAGCAGCCGCTCTTCCGCCGGCCGCTGCTCCAAGGCATGCGGATCGGGAACGTGCTCGACGCAGTACGCGGCAGCAGGATAAGCGCGCAGCCGCTCGTAAGGGATCGGGGCGCCGCATGTGCGGCAAAGGCCGTACTGCCCTTCCTCCATCCGCTGCAGCGCTTCTCGCACGTCGGTCAAATGGCGCTCGGCATTTTCGTTCAAAGCGATGTCTTTCCCGCGTTCGTACACTTCGCTGCCCAGATCGCCCGGGTGATTATCGTAAGCGGACAATTCGCCTGTCTGGGAGCGCAGCGAGTCGCCCAGGCCGTCATGCTCGTTTAACTCTATGCGGCTTTCCAGCCATTGTTTTTCGTCGATCAATGCTTGGCGAAGCTCGGCAAGATGGGAAGGCTGCAGCAGGCTGCCGGAGCGGGAGTGGCTCTCGTTGTTCACGGGTGGTGGCGCCTCCTTTTACGGTTTACGGATCAGACTGCATATGGCCGTATTTTTTGCTATTCCCACTGTTTTTAGCTAGGTAAATCCTTGAATCGGAGGAACTGCATGCTGATTTACTACATCTACGCGGCGATTGTCGTGCTGATCGATCAGGCTACCAAGCGGATCGTTGTGAACCGCATGGAGCTATACGAATCGATCCCGGTCATCGGCGAATTTTTTCAAATTACGTCGCACCGCAACAAAGGCGCCGCATTCGGCATTTTGCAAAACCAGCGCTGGTTTTTCATCATTGTTACCCTGTTTGTGGTGGTCGGCGTGATCTGGTATTTGTCCAAAATGGTCAAAGAGCGCCGCAAGCTGCTGCCCGTCGCGCTCAGTCTCGTGCTCGGCGGAGCGATCGGCAATTTCATCGACCGCCTGCTGTTCGGCGAGGTTGTCGATTTCTTTCATTTTACATTCCGGTTTCCTTGGTTCGGCCGGGAGATTGAATACCAGTATCCGATCTTTAACATCGCGGATTCCGCCATCGTCATCGGGGTCGGGCTTATTCTGCTCGATTCGCTGCTGTCCTGGAAGGAAGAGGCGAAGGCGGCCAAAGCGGCCAAGACGGCGGAAAGCGGGGAATCACAATGAATGACTTGGATCAGAAGGAACGGTACGCGATCGAAGGCGACGAGGAGGGCGCGCCGGAAACGCTGGAATGGACGACAGGGCCGGAGCAGGCCGGCGAACGGCTGGACAAATTTTTGACCGAGGCGCTGGAATCGTACGGGGACGGCTATTCCCGCTCGCAAGTGCAGCAGTGGATCAAGGATGGGCGCGTCACGGTCGGCGGCGCCGTGGTGAAGCCGAATTTCAAGCTGCCTGCAGCGGCGGCGGTGCGCCTGATCATTCCGGAGCCGGAGGCGGCGGAGATTGTGCCTGAGCCGATACCGCTGAATGTCGTGTACGAGGACAGCGACGTCATTGTCGTGAACAAGCCGCGCGGGATGGTCGTGCATCCGGCTCCCGGCCATACGGGCGGCACGCTCGTTAACGCTCTGCTGTATCACTGCCAGGATTTGTCCGGCATTAACGGAATTATGAGACCGGGCATCGTTCACCGCATCGATAAGGACACGTCCGGGCTCATTATGGCGGCCAAAAACGATGTGGCTCATGCCCGGCTGGCGGAACAGCTTAAAGAGCATTCGGCCGGGCGGAAATATATCGCGCTGGTGCACGGCAATGTGCCGCACGACCAGGGCACGGTGGACGCGCCGATCGGCCGCGATCCGAAGGAGCGGAAGCTGTTCACGGTGACGGACAAAAACAGCAAGCATGCGGTGACGCATTTTCAGGTGCTGGAACGGTTCGGGGATTATACGCTGCTGGAGCTGAAGCTGGAGACCGGACGAACGCATCAAATCCGGGTGCATATGAAATTTATCGGTCATCCCTTGGTCGGCGACCCGGCTTACGGTCCGGCCAAAAGCAAAGGCATTACGATGGAGGGGCAGGCTTTGCACGCGAAGCAGCTTGCCTTCGATCACCCGCGAACCGGGAAGCGGCTGTCGTTCGAGGCGCCGCTGCCTGACGATATGAACCGGGTGCTGGAAGCGCTGCGGCTGCGCTGACAGGGGATTTTCTGAAAATAGGGAAGAGGATGGCGTTATGATGACAGAGCATGCGCTGGAGCAATGGATCAATCCGCGCGTTACAGAAATTCAAATTTCGGGAATCCGGAAAATTTCCAATTTGGTCGCCAATTACAAGGACGCGATTACGCTGACGATCGGCCAGCCGGATTTTCCGACGCCGGACCATGTGATGCGGGCGGCCGAACGGGCGATCGCTGCAGGCCGGACGACGTATACCCCGAATGCGGGGCTGCTCGAGCTGCGCCAGGCGGCCGCTGCTTTTGTAAGCCGCAAATACGGTCTGAACTACGATCCCGCGGAGGAAATCATTATTACCGCCGGAGCCAGCCAGGCGCTCGATATTACGCTGCGCACGATATTGACCGAAGGCTGCGAGGTCATTTTGCCGGGGCCGATTTATCCCGGTTACGAGCCGATCGTGCGGCTGTGCGGCGCCGTTCCCGTCTATGTCGATACGGCGGCCAGCGGCTTCAAGTTGACGGCGGAGCTGCTCGAGCCTTATTTGACGGAACGGACGCGCGCCGTCGTCATGTGCTATCCGTCGAATCCGACAGGCCGGGTGCTGGGCTTGCGGGAAACGGAGGACTTGGCGAGGCTTCTGGCCGACAAAAATGTGTTCGTCGTGTCCGACGAAATATACAGCGAGCTCGTATACGAAGCGCCGCATGTTTCGATTGCTACGATGCCCGGCATGAGAGAGCGGACGATTGTCATCAACGGGCTGTCGAAGTCGCATTCGATGACCGGCTGGAGAGTCGGCTTTACGCTCGCTCCGGCTTATCTGGCGCGGCATATGCTGAAGGTTCATCAGTATAACGTGACGTGCGCCAGCTCCATCAGTCAATACGCGGCGATCGAAGCGCTGACGTCCGGCATCGACGATGCGGAGCCGATGAAGCGGGAATATGTCCGCCGCCGCGATTTTGTATACGACCGGCTGGTCGATATGGGATTCGAGCTCGCCAAGCCGGAAGGGGCGTTTTATTTGTTCCCGTCCATTCGCCGGTTCGGCCTGCCGTCCATGGAGTTTGCCATGAAGCTGCTGGACGAGCGGAAGCTGGCGGTCGTGTCCGGGGATGCGTTTTCGCCGTATGGGGAAGGCTATATCCGGATTTCGTACGCCTATTCGATGGAACAGCTGGAGCAGGCGATGGAGCGGCTGGACGCTTTCGTCAAAAGCCGATAAGAACAGCAAAAAAGAACCTCGAAGCCGCTGGCTTACCGGCCAGGCGCTCTGAGGTTCTTTTTCATTGGGAGCCCGCTAGCCGGCCCCGGCATTTTAGCTTTGCTGCGATTTCCAAGCAATGTACCGGGTCATCGTATCGATAGCATGGCCGATGGCTTCCTCGTTCGGCTCGATTTTAGCGTGGTGCAGGCCGTACGGCGTGTCGACGCCCAGCCAAAACATAAAGCCGGGAATGCGCTCCAGGAAATAGCCGAAATCTTCCCCCGTCATCGCCTCGCTGCATTCGATCAGCTGCATCTTGCCGTCCAGCCGCAGCCAGTCCATAAATTCGCGGGTAACCGTCTCTTCATTGTACACCTGCCGGTAATTGGCCCCGTAGTCGATTTCCGCCCGGCAGCCGAAGCCGGCCTCAATGCCTTGCAGGAGCTGCTCGATGCGCGATTTGACCAGCGTCATCGTATCCGCCGACAGCGTGCGGATCGTTCCCTCCAGCCGCGCTGTTTCCGCGATGATGTTCTGCTTCGTGCCACCTTCGATCTTGCCGATCGTAACGACGGCCGAGTCCAGCGGATTGACGCTGCGGGCGACGATCGTCTGCAGCTGGCCGACGAGCTGGCTGGCCGCTACGACCATATCGTTTGCCAGATGCGGGAACGCCGCGTGGCCGCCTTTGCCGATCAAATCGATGAACAGCTCGGACGTATTGGCGAACAAGATGCCCGGCTTCACGGCGATGGAACCGACCGGATATTCCGGAGCGATATGCAGGGCGAAAATCGTATCCGGCATCCAGTCCCGCAGCTCGTCGGAGGCCAGCATCGGCTGCGCTCCGCCCGGGCCTTCCTCCGCCGGTTGAAAAATAAACGTAAGGTCGTCGTCGATCGGATGCTCGGCAAAATGGGTCAAGATGCCGAGCGCGATCGCCATATGCATATCGTGGCCGCAGGCGTGCATGAAGCCGGGATGCTCGGAGCGGAACGGATAGCTCGTCTCCTCGGCGATCGGCAGTCCGTCCATGTCGGCGCGGTAGCCGAACCGGCGCTTGGGCGCCAGGCCTTTCACATTGACCAAAATGCCGGTTTTCCAGCGGCGCACCTCCAGCCTCTGCTGCGGCAGGCCGCCAATATAATCAAGCAAATATTGCTGCGTCTTAAATTCCTGGAATCCCGGCTCCGGAATCCGGTGAAGCTCGCGGCGGATTTGTACGAAGCGGTCGCCGGTCGAAGGAATAGACATGAGCGGCAAGCTCCTTTCATCGATGAAATGGAAGAAAGCCCGGCATGGACGCCGGGCCGTCGGGCAGCTGTTTGCGAAATTACAGCGTACGGAGATCTTTGAGAATTTCCGTCTTGGACTTTGTTT
Source organism: Paenibacillus ginsengihumi DSM 21568 (assembly GCF_000380965.1). GTDB lineage: Bacteria > Bacillota > Bacilli > Paenibacillales > NBRC-103111 > Paenibacillus_G > Paenibacillus_G ginsengihumi. The sequence goes on from NZ_KB905550.1 coordinate 115,837, forward strand.
TGTCGTCCACTTTCTTGATGATGCGCGCCGGCGCGCCGGCAACGACCGTATATTCCGGCACATCCTCGACGACGACGGCGCCGGCCGCGACGACGGAGCCCTTGCCGATGCGCACGCCTTCGAGGATGACGGCATTGGCGCCGACGAGCACATCGTCTTCGATGACAACCGGCTGTGCCGAAGGCGGTTCAATGACGCCGGCAACGACGGAGCCTGCGCCGATATGGCACATTTTGCCGATTTGCGCACGGCCGCCGACGACGACGTTCATATCGATCATCGTGCCTTCGCCGATCGAAGCGCCGATATTGATCGCCGCGCCCATCATGACGATCGCATTGTCGCCGATGGATACTTTGTCGCGAATGATGGCGCCCGGCTCGATGCGGGCGTTTACGTTCTTCAGATCGAGCAGCGGAATGGCGGAATTGCGGCGGTCGTTCTCAACCACATAATCCTCGATGCTGCCGGCGTTGGCGTCGAGCACGGCTTTGATGTCGGCCCATTCGCCGAACAGCACGCCGCTGCTTCCCGAGATAAAGGATTTGATGGAGGAACCGAAATCGATCGCGTCAAGCTTTCCTTTGATATATACCTTCACCGGCGTCTTTTTGGTGCTGTTTTTAATAAAGTCGATAATTTCCTGGGTATTCATTTCGGATGTGGCCATAAGCAATGAATCGCTCCTTATCAAAATATTGGGGACGCGCGCCCCGCGACTACATCTTTTATAGCATAAAATAGGCCGGACAAGCAACGCACACTTGCTTCTTCAATCGACAAGAGGCGACAAGATAGTACCTCCGCCCGCCGAATGGCTATTGACATCCCATGTCGAACATGGGATAATGCTCGTAACTGAACAGCACCTTTAAATTCAGTCCCGTGAGGCTGGCAAGGTGAACGACAGGATGGAACGGATGTGGAATGCCGGGTCAGATCCGCATGGATCGGCGTGCCCTGCTCCGGAACACGTTTCGCCTCGCTATGCGCGCAAACCTTGCCATACCATTGTGGCAAGGTTTTTTTGCGTCAGCTCACGATGCTCATATCAGCCCGGGAGGTCGAAGGACATGGTTTCGCAGGAAGCGCATGTGCTTATGGACGAGGCGGCGATCCGCCGCGCTCTGACGAGAATTGCCCACGAAATACTGGAGAAGAACAAAGGCTTCGAGAACGGTCTCTTGGTCGGCATCCGCACGCGCGGGATTTACCTCGCCCGAAGAGTGGCGGAGAAGATCCGCGAAATCGAAGGGGTTCCGGTCGAAGTCGGAGAGGTCGACGTCACGAGCTACCGGGACGACCTGGCCGTGCCGAACGGCGAGCGCGGAAGAACGGAGGGCGCGGCTGGCGCGGCCGGAACCTTCAGCGTGCAGAACAGAAAGCTGATCCTGTTCGACGACGTGCTATTCACCGGCCGGACCGTTCGCGCCGCCATGGAGGCCCTGATGGACCGCGGCAGGCCGCAAATGATCCAGCTGGCGGTGCTGGTCGACCGCGGCCACCGGGAGCTGCCGATTCGTCCCGATTACGTGGGCAAGAACGTCCCGACCTCCAAGCTGGAAAGCATCGAAGTGCTGCTTCAGGAAGTGGACGGCGCTGACCGAGTAGTCATCGCCGGGCGGAGGAGGCCAAACGAATCATGCATATCCAAGTGAAGCCGGAGAAGCATTTGCTGGGCACCAAAGGCTTAAGCGCCGCGGAGATCGGTTCGATTCTCGACCGCGCGGCGCATTGGGAGCGCCACCCCGAGAAGGTGACGAACCAGCTGCAGGGACGGTTCGTGGCGAACATGTTTTTCGAGAACAGCACGCGCACCCGCTTCTCGTTCGAGGTGGCGGAGAAGCGGCTCGGCGCAGAGGTGCTCAATTTCTCCGCCGCTGTATCGAGCGTGCAGAAGGGCGAATCGATATACGATACGGTTCGCACGCTGGAATCGATGGGCATCGATGCCGGTGTCATCCGCATGAAGCCGAACGGGCTGCTGGCCGAGCTGGCGACGAAAATCAGCGTGCCGCTCATCAACGCGGGCGACGGAAGCAACGAGCATCCGACGCAAGCGCTGCTCGATCTGTATACGATGCGCAAGGAGTTCGGCGAATTCAAGGGGCTTAAGGTCGCGATCATCGGCGACATTCGCCACAGCCGCGTCGCCCGTTCCAATCTGTGGGCGCTCAAGACGCTCGGCGCCGAGGTCACCTTCTGCGCGCCGCAAGAGATGCAGGCCCCGGAGCTGGCGGAGCATGCGCCGTACGTGAGCATGGAGGAGTCGCTGCGCGCTGACGTGGTCATGATGCTGCGGGTGCAGCTTGAGCGCCACGAAGGCTCGCTCTTCGGCTCTGCCGAGCAATACCGCGCCGCATACGGGCTGACCGCCGAAAGAGCGGCCAAAATGGCGCCGCACGCCATCATTATGCATCCGGCTCCGGTGAACCGGAACGTAGAGATCGACGACGAGCTGGTGGAGTGTCCCCGGTCGAAAATTTTCGCTCAGATGAGCCACGGCGTTCCGATCCGGATGGCCGTCATCGAACGGGCGATGAGCTGAAAGAGGCAGACGAATATCGCCAAAGGGGCACAATACGATACGGTACAGGAGGCAGCACATATGGGCTTATGGATACTGAATGCGAGCGTTGCGGCTAACGGCAACGAGCGCTTGAGCAAGCATATTTTGACGGAAGACGGCATCATCGCCCAAATCATCGACGCAAGCGGCGGCCTGCCGGAGACGGCGGGGCACGAGACGATCGATGCCGCAGGCAGACTGGTTTCGGCCGGCCTGATCGACATGCACGTGCATTTGCGCGAGCCGGGCTTCGAGCACAAGGAGACGATTGCCACCGGCACGCGTTCCGCGGCGCGGGGCGGCTTCACGACGATCGCCTGCATGCCGAACACACGGCCGGTGATCGATACGCCGGAGACGGTGAAGCTGGTGCTCGATAAAGCCCGCAGCGAAGGCGTTGTCCGCGTCCTGCCTTACGGGTGCATCACGAAGAGCGAGCTCGGCCGCGAGCTGACCGACTTCGCGGCGCTGAAGGAAGCCGGTGTCATCGGCTACACGGACGACGGCGTCGGCGTGCAAAGCGCTTATATGATGAAGCAGGCGATGGCCAAAGCGGCGGCGATCGGGATGCCGATCATCGCGCACTGCGAGGACGATACGCTGATCGAGGGCGCTGCGGTAACCGATGGGGAGTTCGCCAGGAAGCACGGACTGAAGGGCATTCCGAACGAATCGGAAGCGATTCACGTCGGCCGCGACATTTTGCTGGCTGAAGCGACGGGCGTCCATTACCACGTCTGTCACGTCAGCACGGAGCAGTCGGTGCGGCTGATCCGCCAGGCCAAGCAGCTCGGCATCAAGGTGACGGCGGAAGTATGTCCGCACCACCTGCTGCTGTCGGACGAAGATATTCCGGGCCTGGACGCCAACTGGAAAATGAACCCGCCGCTTCGCTCGCCGCGCGACGTGCAGGCGTGCATCGAAGGGCTGGAGGACGGGACGATCGATATCGTCGTCACCGACCATGCCCCGCATAGCGCGGAGGAGAAGGCTAAGGGGCTGCAGCTGGCCCCGTTCGGCATCGTCGGGTTCGAGACGGCTTTCCCGCTGCTGTATACGAAATTCGTCGAGACGGGCCGCTGGACGCTGCAGTTTCTGATCGAGCGGATGACGAGCGAGCCGGCGCGCGTGTTCGGTCTGCCGTGGGGCAAGCTGGAAGTAGGCAAGGCGGCGGATCTGACGATCATCGATCTGCAGACAGAGCAGGAGGTAAACCCGGATACGTTCCTCTCGAAAGGACGCAATACGCCGTTCGCCGGCTGGAAGCTGAAGGGCTGGCCGGTTGCAACGATCGCAGGCGGCCGGGTCGTCTGGTCCGAATAGCCTGAACAGATAGACGAACGAAAGTCCGTGCAGAGTGCCCGGCGGTATCGCTGTACGGACGATTTTCTAACGGAAACGAGCGGCAGCAAGGCAGATCCGTCCAGCGGTTTCGCCTTTAACCTATTAGCATCCCGGCTTGCGCCAAGGGAGCAGGGATCACGTCATAAGGGAGTTGAGATCGATGCAGGCAAGATTGTTGTTGGAAGACGGAACGCTGCTTACCGGACAAGCATTCGGCAGCGAAGGCGATTCGGTCGGCGAGGTCGTATTCAATACAGGCATTACGGGGTATCAGGAGGTGCTCTCCGACCCTTCCTACTGCGGGCAAATCGTCACGATGACATATCCGCTGATCGGCAACTACGGCATTACGCGCGACGATTTCGAATCGGTGCGCCCCTTTATTCACGGCTTTGTCGTGCGCGAACACGAGACGGTGCCGAGCAACTGGCGGGCCGAATATTCGCTGGACAGCCTGCTGAAGGAGTACGGCATTATCGGCATCAGCGGTATCGATACGCGGATGCTGACAAGAAGAATTCGCCACCACGGCGTGATGAAAGGCATCTTGACGACATCCGCCAAGCGCGTCGAGGAGCTGATGGAGCAGCTCAAAGGCACTCCGCTCATGACGGATCAAGTGCCGCGCGTCTCGACCAAGAGCGTCTATAGCAGCCCCGGAACGAAAGAGCGGATCGTTCTCGTCGATTTCGGCTCCAAGAGCGGCATTTTGCGCGATTTGACCAAGCGCGGCTGCGACGTGGTCGTCGTGCCGCACAGCGCGACGGCGGAGCAGATTCGTCGCCTGGCGCCGGACGGCATTTTGCTGTCCAACGGGCCGGGGGACCCGAAGGACGTGCCGCATGCGGCGAAGATGATCGCCGAATTGCTCGGCGAGTTCCCGATCTTCGGCATCTGCCTTGGCCATCAGCTGTTCGCGCTGGCCAGCGGCGCCGATACCGAGAAGCTGAAATTCGGCCACCGCGGCGGCAACCATCCCGTCAAGGATCTGCGCACAGGACGCTGCTATATTACGTCCCAGAACCACGGTTACACGGTGAAGGAGGATTCGATCGCCGGCACCGAGCTTGAAGTGACGCACATCAACAACAACGACCGCACGATCGAAGGATTGCGGCACAAGAAATACCCGGCATTCTCGGTCCAATACCATCCGGAAGCGGCGCCGGGACCGTTCGACTCCAGCTACTTGTTCGATGATTTCCTGGAGATGATCCGCAAGCACAAGGCGGATCGCCCGCAGCCGCCGCGCCAGGCGCAATTCGCCGCGCAGGCGGCAGCGGACCGCAGCGGAGCCGCATCGTCAGCGAAAGGGGAACTGCACTATGCCGAAAAATAAAGAGCTCAAAAAAATTCTCGTCATCGGCTCCGGGCCGATCGTCATCGGCCAGGCGGCCGAGTTCGACTATGCCGGCACGCAGGCTTGCCAGGCGCTGAAGGAAGAAGGCTTCGAGGTCGTGCTGATCAACAGCAACCCGGCGACGATCATGACCGATACGAACATGGCGGACAAGGTGTATATCGAACCGATTACCGTTGATTTCGTCACGCAAATCATTCGTCAGGAGCGGCCCGACGGCCTGCTGCCGACGCTGGGCGGGCAGACCGGCCTGAACATGGCGGTCGAGCTGGCGCGGGCCGGCGTGCTGGAGCGCGAAAACGTGAAGCTGCTCGGCACACAGCTGTCTGCGATCGAGAAGGCGGAAGACCGCGATCTGTTCCGCGAGCTGATGCGCGAATTGGAGCAGCCGGTGCCGGAGAGCACGATCGTGACGTCGGTGCAGGAGGCGCTCGATTTTGCGAAGGAGATCGGCTATCCGATCATCGTCCGTCCGGCCTATACGCTCGGCGGCACGGGCGGCGGCATCTGCGCGACAGAGGAGGAGCTGCGCGAAACGGTTGCCTCGGGGATTCGCTACAGCCCGATCGGCCAATGTCTGATCGAGAAGAGCATCGCCGGTATGAAGGAAGTCGAGTACGAGGTCATGCGCGATGCGAACGACAACTGCATCGTCGTGTGCAACATGGAGAACTTCGACCCGGTCGGCGTGCACACGGGGGACAGCATCGTCGTCGCCCCGAGCCAAACGTTGTCCGACCGCGAATACCAAATGCTGCGCTCGGCGTCGCTCAAAATTATTAGCGCGCTCAAGATCGAAGGCGGCTGCAACGTGCAGTTCGCGCTCGATCCGCACAGCTATCAATACTACGTTATCGAAGTGAATCCGCGCGTGAGCCGTTCCTCGGCGCTCGCCTCCAAAGCGACGGGCTACCCGATCGCCAAGATGGCGGCCAAAATCGCCGTTGGCTATACGCTGGACGAAATCGTCAATCCGGTGACCGGACAGACGTACGCCTGCTTCGAGCCGACCCTCGATTATATCGTATCGAAAATACCACGCTGGCCGTTCGATAAATTCACTTCCGCCAACCGGAAACTCGGCACGCAGATGAAAGCGACCGGGGAAGTGATGGCGATCGGCCGCACGTTCGAGGAATCGATCCATAAAGCGGTGCGTTCCCTGGAGATCGGCGTGCACCGCCTGAGCCTGAAGGGCGCGGAACAGCTCGATCGGGAAACGCTGGAGCTGCGTCTGCAGAAGCCGGACGACGAGCGTCTTTTCCTGATCGCCGAGGCGCTGCGCCGCGGCTACAGCGTGCAGCAGCTGTACGACCTGACGCATGTGGACTGGTGGTTCCTGCACAAGCTGGAAGGCATGATCGCCTTCGAACAGGAGCTGCGCAAGCCCGAGCTGACCGCAGCGTTGCTCCGCGAAGCGAAGCGCAAAGGCTTCACCGACCGGGCGATTGCCGAAATTCGCCGCGAGGCGGAGGCGGCATTGAACTATACCGATGAAGCGGACATTCGCGCTTACCGCATAGGGCTCGGCATCAAGCCGGTATACAAAATGGTCGACACGTGCGCGGCCGAATTCGAGGCGACGACGCCGTACTATTACTCGACGTACGAGACGGAGGACGAAGTCAAGGAGACCGGCAAGCAGAAGGTCGTCGTTCTCGGCTCCGGACCGATCCGCATCGGGCAGGGCATCGAATTCGACTATTCGACCGTTCATGCGGTGTGGGCGATTCAAAATGCCGGATACGAAGCGGTCATCATCAACAACAACCCGGAGACGGTATCCACCGACTTCAATACGTCGGACCGGCTGTACTTCGAGCCGCTGTTCTTCGAGGACGTCATGAACGTGATCGAACGGGAGCAGCCGATCGGCGTCATCGTGCAGTTCGGCGGCCAGACGGCGATCAATTTGGCGGCGCCGCTGGCGAAGGCGGGCGTGCGCATTCTTGGCACCGATCTGGAAAATATCGACGCGGCCGAGGACCGCAAAAAGTTCGAAGCGCTGCTGCGCCAGCTGGACATTGCCCAGCCGCCCGGCGGCACCGTAACGTCGGTCGATGAGGCGGTCGGCATGGCTTCCCGCTTCGGCTATCCGGTGCTCGTTCGCCCTTCCTACGTGCTCGGCGGCCGGGCGATGGAAATCGTGTACTCCGATGAAGAGCTGCTGTCCTACATGGAGCACGCGGTCAAGATCAATCCGGAGCATCCGGTGCTGATCGACCGCTACATGCTCGGCAAGGAAGTGGAAGTCGATGCGATCTGCGATAAGGAAACGGTGCTGATTCCCGGCATTATGGAGCATATCGAGCGGGCGGGCGTCCACTCCGGCGACTCCATTGCCGTCTATCCGCCGCAGACGATCTCGGAGGAGATCAAGCGGCAGATCGTCGACATTACGACCAAGATCGCCCGCGGTCTGCAGGTTGTCGGCTTGGTGAACATCCAGTTCGTTATCTATCAGGATCAGGTGTACGTGATCGAGGTGAACCCGCGTTCGTCCCGTACGGTGCCTTTCCTGAGCAAAGTGACCAACATCCCGATGGCCAATGTCGCTACGAGAGCGATCATGGGCGAGAAGCTGGCCGATATGGGCTACACGTCGGGCTTGTGGCCGGAGGACGAATACGTATCCGTCAAGGTGCCGGTGTTCTCCTTCGCCAAGCTGCGGCGCGTCGATACGACGCTCGGGCCGGAGATGAAGTCGACGGGCGAAGTGATGGGCCGCGACAAAACATTTGCCAAGGCACTGTACAAAGGACTGATCGGCTCGGGCATGAAGGTGCCGCCGACGGGCGCGATCATCGCGACGGTCGCGGACAAGGACAAGCAGGAAGCCATCGGGATTCTCCGCGGCTTCGACCGCCTCGGCTACAAGATCGTGGCGACCGGCGGGACGGCGAAGGCGCTGGAGGAAGCGGGGCTCAAGGTCGAGCGGGTCAACAAGCTGAGCGAAGGCTCGCCGAACATCCTCGATCTGATCCGCGACGGGCAGGCTCATTTTGTCGTCAATACGCTGACCAAAGGCAAGACGCCGGAGCGCGACGGCTTCCGCATTCGCCGCGAGGCGGTGGAGAACGGAGTCGTCTGCCTGACCTCGCTCGATACGGTGAACGCGCTCCTGCTCGTGCTTGAGGCGATTTACTTCCAATCGACGCCGATGCCGGCGCATCAGGCATAATTTTTCGGGTAAGCATTAGCACAGTTTCTCCATGAACCCGGCGCGATAGGCCGGGGCATGTCCCGCAGCGCCGCGCAGCGAATCCCGCGCAGCCTACGAAAGCAGGATCGCTGCGGTTCCCCGCGCCGGCAGGCGGCTTAAGCCGCAGGCTGAATTTGCGGCGGGCATGCGGAGCAGCTGTGCTAATCGAATGAATGGGAGCCTGCATGGGCAGCGGCTCTGAAAGAGGATGGGGGGCAAGAAGCATGACCGAAACGACACAGACGGCCGAACGCATCATGGTCGCGCTCGATTACGCGACGGCGGCCGAGGCGGAGCGATTGCTTCGGATGCTGGAGGGCATTCCGTGCTATATGAAGGTCGGCATGCAGCTGTTTTACAGCGCAGGCCCGGATTTCGTCCGGCAGCTGAAGGAACGGGGATATAAAGTATTTCTCGATTTGAAGATGCACGATATTCCGAATACCGTCAAAGGGGGAGCGGAGAGCATCACCCGCCTCGGCGTGGATATGTTCAACGTGCATGCGGCCGGCGGCAAGCGGATGATGGAGGCGGCGCTCGAGGGCGTTGACAAAGCGCTGAACGGAACGGGCGCGAGGCCGATCGTCATCGCCGTGACCCAGCTGACCAGCACCGATCAGACGGTCATGAATCGGGAGATCGGCATTCCGGGCACCGTGGAGGATGCCGTCGTTCGATATGCCCGGACGGCTCAAGCTGCGGGGCTTGACGGGGTGGTCGCTTCGCCGCGCGAGGTGGTGCGGATCAAGAGCGTCTGCGGCGCACAATTCGCCACCGTCACTCCGGGCATTCGCCCTGCCGGTTCGGCAATCGGCGACCAGTCGCGCGTCATGACGCCTGCCGAGGCGTTCGCTCAAGGCACCGATTACGTGGTGATCGGCCGTCCGATTACGGGGGCGGACGATCCGCGGGCGGCGCTGGAAGGCATTGTCGCTTCCATCCACCAGGCATAAGGCCACTACGACCCATCGAACGAGAAAAGGAGCGGATTCGCACATGACAGCCAAAACGATTACGATCAGCCCCCAGCTTGCCGACAGCATTGCGCTGGCTTTGCTGCAGATCGGGGCGATTGCCCTGCGGCCGCAGGAGCCTTTCACCTGGACGTCGGGCCTGAAGGCGCCCATTTATTGCGACAACCGGCTGACGATCTCCTACCCGGCTACGCGGGAGCTCATCGCCGACGCCTTCGTATCGATTATCCGCGAGCACTATCCCGATGCGGAAGTCATTGCAGGAGCGGCGACGGGGGGCATCCCGCATGCCGCATGGGTAGCGCAGAAGCTGAATTTGCCGATGATTTACGTCCGCGACAAGGCTAAAGGACACGGCAAGCAAAACATGATCGAGGGCGTGCTGAAGCCCGGTCAAAAGACGATCGTGATCGAAGACCTCATCTCGACCGGCGGCAGCTCGCTCAAGGTAGCGCAGGCGGTGCAGGCCGCGGGAGCGGAGGCGCTGGGCGTGCTCGGCATCTTCTCCTATCAGTTCGAGAAAGCGAAGCAGGCGTTCGAGGAGGCCGGCATTCCGTTCGAGACGCTGACGAACTATTCGACGCTACTCGCCGTCGCGCTGCGCGAAGGCAGCATCCGCGAGCAGGACATGGCAGTGCTGAAAGCATGGCGTGAAAATCCGGCAGAGTACGGCAAGTAAGCAGCCGGCTCCGCGGGCGCTCCGTAAGCGTCTGAAGGTTAGCGAAAATAGAAAGAAAATAGAAAGCAGCTTCCGCCAGGGGAGGCTGCTTTTTGCTTAACGTTACGGAAAGTTTAACTTTGCTAAACCGATAAAGCGAAGTGCGGCTTTCTGTACCAAGAAAAACGACCGCTTAAGCCGCAGTCGCTCAACGAATTCGGCCAAAATGCGCCTTGCCCATTCGTCGAGCTCCTCGTACCATGAATTGACGTCGATCGACGTTTTTCTTATAACCTGGCTTCCCCTGTCCCGCCTTCTTTCCCCTTCGCACCGCTCGCTGCTTCCGGAGCAGGCAGGTCCGCGCCCAGCACCGAGCGAATGCGCTCGAACGCCCAATCCAGCTCCTCCTGAGCGATGACGAGCGGCGGCGCGAGCCGGATGACGTTCTCATGGGTTTCCTTGCAGAGCAGCCCGGCCTCCATCAGCTTCTCGCAATAAGGTCTGGCGGCTTCGGTCAGCTCGATGCCGATCAGCAGGCCGCGGCCGCGAATGTCGCGAATGCGGGGACCGCGGATCGTCCGCAGCCGCTGAAGCCACGCCTTGCCGAGCGCTTGCGCGCGTTCGGCCAGCTTCTCCTCCTGGATCACCCGCAGCGAAGCGACGGCGACGGCGCAGCCGAGCGGATTGCCGCCGAAGGTCGAGCCGTGCGACCCGGACTCGAACAGCGACAGCACTTGCCGCTCCGCGGCGACGGCCGATACGGGGAAGACGCCGCCGCCAAGCGCTTTGCCCACGATGTACATATCGGGGACTACCTGCTCCTCGTCGCAGGCGAAGCGCCGTCCCGTCCGTCCGAAGCCGGTCTGAATTTCGTCGGCGATCACTAGCACGTTATGCTTCCGGCACAGCGCCGCCGCCTCGCGGAGATAACCGGGCGGGGGCAGGACGACGCCGGCTTCGCCCTGAATCGGCTCGACGAGGAAGGCAGCCGTATTCGCGGCGATCGCTCGCTCCAGCGACTCGAGGCAGCCGTAAGGCACGAGGCGAAAGCCGGGGGTAAACGGCCCGAAGTCGCGCTTATACTCCTCGTTTGAGGAGAAGGAGGTGACCGTTACGGTGCGGCCGTGAAAATTGCCTTCGCAGACGATGATCTCCGCCGTCTCCGGCGGCACGCCCTTCACCCGGTAAGCCCAGCGCCGGGCGGCCTTGATCGCCGTCTCCACCGCCTCGGCGCCGGTATTCATCGGCAGAATCATCGGCTTGCCGGTATACGCGGCCAGCAGCTCGTAAAATTCCGCCAGTCTGTCGTTGTGAAAAGCGCGCGAGGACAGCGTAAGCCGCTCCGCCTGCTCCTTGAGCGCAGCGACGATGCGCGGATGGCGGTGCCCCTGATTCAGGGCGGAATAAGCGCTCAGCATATCGAGATAGCGCCTGCCGTCGGCATCCTCCACCCATACCCCCTCGCCCTTGACCAGCACGACGGGGAGCGGCCGGTAATTGCCCGCCCCGTAACGTTCGGTCCGGTGAATCCACTCGCTGGAAGCATCCATGATGCCGAGCCTCCTCTCATAAAATGGTTTTGCCCAGCAGCGAAGCGATCAGCTCCGCCGCGAGCCGCGCCGTTCTGCGGCTCGAGTCGAGGGCGGGGTTCACCTCGACAAATTCGGCCGAAGCGACGAGGCCCGAGGCGCGCAAAAGCTCAAGCGCCAAATGAGCCTCCCGGTAGGTAAGCCCCCCTCTGACGGGCGTGCCGGTTCCCGGCGCTTCCAGCGGATCGACGCAGTCGATATCGAAGCTGACGTGTACTCCGTCCGTTCCGTTCCCTGCGATGCGGATCGCTTCATCCATGACCCGGGCCATTCCGAGCCGATCGATATCATGCATCGTGTAGCAGGCGATTCCGGCGCTTCGGATATATGCTTTCTCTCCTGCGTCCAGGCTGCGGGCGCCGACGATCACAGTGCGTTCGGCCGTTACTTTCGGCTGGAAGCCTGCGATCCCGGTCAGCCGGGCTGCTCCCTGGCCCAGATGGACGGCAAGCGCCATGCCGTGAATGTTGCCGCTCGGGCTCGTGCTCTCCGTGTTCAGGTCGCCGTGGGCGTCGAACCAGATGAGCCCGAGCTTCCGGCCACTGCGGGCAAGCCCTGCCAGCGTGCCGATCGAGATGCTGTGGTCGCCGCCCACGATCAGCGGAAAATCGCCTCTGCCGGCGATCGCGGCCGTCTCGGCAGCAAGCGCGGAGGCGCACGCCTCCACCTCCGCCAGATGGCGGAGCGGGCTCTCGCGCTCCGTTTCGGCCCTGGATGCGGGCACGGTCAGCTCCGTCATCGTCCAGTCGAGCCCGATCTCCTCCATCATCTGGTCGAGGCCGGACTTCCAGATCGCTTCAGGCCCCCGTTCGGTTCCGGGGCGGCCGGCGCCCAGGCCGAACGGGACGCGCAGCACATGTATTCGCTTGTCTTGACGCATGCTTTGTTCGCTCCTTTCCGCGAGAGGATTTCCGAATTATCCTCTCATCCCGTTTTTCAGGACAAACCAAAGATTGGCAGGACGCTCGGCCAGTCTGCGGACGAAATAAGGGTACCATCGTTCGCCGAAGGGGACGTAGCAGCGCACCCGGTAGCCAAGCCGGGCCAACGATTGCTGCAGGGGCGTGCGAATGCCGTAAAGCATCTGAAATTCGAAGCGGTCTGAGGCAATGCCGCGGCGTTTGGCGTATTCGCAGGTCCAGTCGATGATTGCATCGTCATGCGTAGCAACGGCCGTATAGACGCCCGAATCGAGGCGCATCCGGATAAGCCGCCGCAAGCTTTCGTTCACGTCGGACATTGCCGGATAGGCGAGGGCGGCTGGCTCTTTGTAGGCGCCTTTCACCAGGCGCAGATTGATGCCCGCTTCGGTCAGCGACATGACATCGGCCTCGCTCCGCCGCAGATAGGCCTGGATGACGGCGCCGACATTGGCGAGCCCTTCCGCATGCAACTGCCGGACGAGGCGTATCGTGGCGTCCGTGTAGGGGGTGTTCTCCATATCGATGCGGACGAACAGGCCGCGCCGCTTGCCCTCCTGAACGATGCAGCGGATGTTGTTCAAAGCCAGCTCCTCGCGGATCGCCAGGCCCATTTGGCTCGGCTTCAGCGATACGTTGGCGTCCAGGCGCCGCTCGTCGATCGCCGCGAGCAGCCCAATGTACGCCTGGCGGGATTCCTCGGCACGATCCGGCTCGAGCACGCTTTCGCCGAGATAATCGAGCGTGGCGGCGATGCCCTGTCCGTTGAGGCGCGCGACCTGCTCCAGCGCTTCCGCGGCCGTCGTTCCGGCAATAAAGCGGTCCGCCCCGAGCTTCGGCCCGTATTTGACGGCCCACGCCTCCAGGGATGGCCGATTCGCCACGGCAAGCAGCGCCGTCCGGAACAGGCGGGTGCTCCAATCCATCGTCATCACCTTCTTTTTTTCTCGTGCCTCATGAGAACTTCAGGTTATCATTATATTCCGCTGTCCGTACGGATGACCTACCCGCAGCCGAAATCATGCCGCCCCGATGCTGCGCATACTTTAGGGTATAAGACGAAAGCTGCCGGGCTGGCCGGCCAGGAGGGGAAGAGGAGCATGATGGAACCGTTTCGCAATGAGCCGTTCACCGATTTTTCCGTTGCCGGGAACCGCCGCTCGTTTGACGCCGCGCTGCGCGCGGTCAAGGGTGAGCTCGGGCAATGCTACGAGCCGCTCGTCGGGGGAAAGCGGGTGTCGCCGCCGCCACGCTGGATCGATTCGTACTGCCCCGCCGATAAATCGCTGCTCGTCGGCAAAGTGGGCGCAGCGGACGCTTCGCTTGCCGCGCAGGCGGTGCAGGCGGCGTGGGACGCTTTTCCGTCCTGGAGCGCGGTGCAGCCGGAGGCACGGGCTCGTTATTTGTATAAAGCGGCTGCGCTGCTGCGCAGGCGAAAGCATGAATTTTCCGCATGGATGGTCTGGGAAGCGGGCAAAAACTGGGCGGAGGCCGATGCGGATACCGCCGAGGCGATCGATTTCCTGGAATTCTACGCCCGCGAGATGGAACGGCTGGCGGCGCCGCAGCCTCTGAATCGGACGCGGGGGGAGGACAACGAGCTGTACTACGTTCCGCTCGGCGTCGGCGTCGTGATCCCGCCGTGGAATTTTCCGCTGGCGATTGTGGCCGGGATGACCTGCGCGGCGCTGGTCGCCGGCAATACGGTCGTGCTCAAGCCGTCGAGCTTGACGCCGGTCGTCGCCGCCCGCTTCGTCCGGCTGCTGCAGGAGGCGGGGCTGCCCGACGGCGTGCTGCAATTCGTTCCGGGGAACGGGAGCGAGGTGGGCGATACGCTTGTCGGCCATCCGCTGACCCGCTTCGTCAGCTTTACCGGCTCGCGGGAGGTCGGCCTGCATATTAACGAGCTGGCAGCCAGAATCGCGCCGGGACAGCGGTGGATCAAGCGCGTTATTGCGGAGATGGGCGGCAAGGACGCCATCGTTGTGGACCGCAGCGCGGATCTGGAGCTTGCCGCGGACGGCATCGTCGCCTCCGCCTTCGGCTTCGCCGGACAAAAATGCTCCGCCTGCTCGCGGGCGATCGTCCATAGGGACGTCTACGACGAGGTACTGAAGCTGACGGCGGAGCGGGCCGAGCGGCTGGCGGTCGGCCATCCGGCCGATCCGGCAAGCTTCGTGGGCCCTGTCATCGACGCGAAAGCCTATCGCCGCATTCTCCGGTACATCGAGACGGGCAAGAGCGAGGGGAGGCTAGTGTGCGGCGGCGATGCGGGCGACCCGGCGGGGTATTATATTCGCCCGACGATTTTCGCCGATGTGGACAGCAAGGCGCGCATCGCCCAGGAGGAAATTTTCGGACCGGTGGTCGCTTTTATGCGGGCGAACGACTTCGCGCAGGCGCTGGAGCTTGCCAACGACACGGACTACGGCTTGACCGGCGCCGTCTATTCGCGGGACCGCACGCATCTGGAGCGGGCGCGGGAAGCTTTCCACGTCGGCAACCTGTATTTCAACCGCAAGTGCACGGGCGCGCTCGTCGGCGTTCACCCGTTCGGCGGGTTCAACATGTCGGGGACGGATTCCAAGGCGGGCGGGCGCGATTATTTGCTGCTGCTGACCCAGGCGAAGCTCGTGTCGGAGAAGTGGTGAGCAGGGGCGTTGACCTCGGGTCGATGAGACGGTTCGCTCCCCGATCGCCAGGTTGTACGCCCCGCCACAGGCACACCCGGGCACATAAGACGACAAATCCTGCAAAAAATGCAACATTATCCGCACTCTGCGCCCAGGGGGAAGGGCAATGCTGTATGTTGTGCAACAATTTGGGCTAGAATGGCTTCTAACCCGGGAACATCGCCCAAAATGTTATACTTTCTGCAACATTGAGCCGCTAATGTGGTTGATTGCTCCGTTTATTGAGTACAAAATACAACATTTTCCCGCTTTCTAGCAAATTTGGCGGCACCGCATAAAAAATAATAGGCACATCCCCTCATTTTGTGGTAATATGTAGCAATATGCGATTTGAGGGGGAGACGTTTTGAAAAAAATTAGAGACATTGCGGCAGGTACTTTCATTGGGGCGCTGCTGATGGCCGGCGCGACTGCGGGATATGCGGAGGTAAAGCAGTACGTGCTTACGAATGCATCCTATCCGATCTTTGTAAATGGAACGGAGTATGCCGATGCGGAACATCCGATTTTAAATTATGAGGGGAGCACCTACATTCCGTTAGCGAAACTGGGCGACATAACGGGCGTAAACTACAAGTGGAACGAGGAGCTGAAGCGGGTAGAGATCGATGTGCCTGCGGTTAAAGAGCAGCAACAGGTTTATAGCGACTATACGCAGGATGTTCCCAATTATGCGTATGTGGCAGGAATCCCCGACGGAAAGCGCATTGAGCTGTCGGACGGCATCACCGTTCTTTATAAATACGATGTAACGGATATTAAAGACTCAGGCTTGCAAAAGTATGATGCCGCGCTTGAAGCGGCAGGATACGTTTTTGAAGAGCATTCATCATCGGATCATATGCTCTTTTATTCTAAAGGGAAAACGGTAGTCGGATTATGGTTCGAGGGCTACGATTTTTATGTGATGATCACGACAGACTGACAGGATAAAACCCCCGTGGACGAAAAAATTCGTTCTGCGGGGGTTTTCTTCGTTATCGCCGTCGATTCGGCCAAAGCGCCGCAAGGCGCATGATCATTTCTTCAAAAGCTCCCAGCGGTAAACGTATTCGAACAAAAATTCGAACGCCTCCAGGTGCCGTTTCGCCTCGAACGCGTTGGCGCCCCAGGCGTAGATGCCGTGTTTGCGCAGCAAAATGCCGGGAATGCGCGGCTGAATCGCCCCCTCCACGAGCTTGGCGATGCGCGGGATGTCGGCATAGTTCGGGAGGATCGGAATGTCGATATGCGCCTCCTCTTCCCAGATGTTGAACGCCTTGATCAGCTCCACGCCGTCGACCGGCACGCTGCCGCGCTCCCAGAACAGCTCGGACACGAGATTATTGAATACGGTATGTACATGGAAAATAGCTCCGGCGCCCGTCAGGCGGTATATTTCGCAGTGAATGAGCGTTTCCGCCGACGGCTTGAGGCCCGTTGTTTCGATCGGGCGGCCGGTTCCATCAACGAGTAAATAATCAGATGGCGTATGGACCGATTTGTCCTTGCCGCTTGCTGTAATGGCAAAGGCGAATTGGGCGGGATCGAAGCCGCCGACCCGCACCGACAGGTTGCCGCTTGTGCCCGGGAACCAGCCGCGGGCCGCCAATACCGATTTGATCTCCTTCAGCTCGGCGTAAGCCTGCTGCTTATCCTCCAAACGAAGCTCGTTAAAGCTCACGATGTTTTCATCTCCTACTTTGTGAAGTTTGCGCCGGCTGCAGCGGCATGTACGGTTGGCCGCCCTCGCGAGGCCGGCCGGTTGCCGTAAAATGCCGCACGGCATTCATTCAGGCGCCGCGAGCCACTTGCCGGCCGCCGACCACCCGGACGCTGACTGTCGCTCACCGGATGAGGGCGGGCGAAAACGCACGCTGACTGTCGCTCACCGGATGAGGACGGGCGAAAACGCACGCTGACTGTCGCTCACCGGATGAGGACGGGCGAAAACGTACGCCGGTTGCTGGCTCCCGGATGAACGCGGGCATTAACGTACACCCGCTGCCGCCAAGCCCCGGATGACATCATGAAACGTCTCGAAGCGGTTGTAGCTCAGGCCGAGCTCCTCGCACAGCTGGACAAGATGCGAGCGGGCAAATACGACGTCGGCCAGCTTGGCCCCCTCGAAGTCGGTGACGCTGTCGCCGATCAGGATGCGCTCGTACGCCGATGGCGGGTAGCGGCGCATGATCGTCGTCTTGCACATGCCGCAATCGTTGCTGCATTCGGGGCCGCAGGCATGCGGCCATTCGATGCGAATCGTGCTGCCGCTAAAATCGCTGGCATTGCAATAAATGCGATCCTTCGGAATCGCAAATCCGGACAGCAAAGGGTATACGAAAAAGTCGATGCCCCCGCTCGTCACGAGAAATTCGATGTTCTCCCGGGCGCAGTACTCAACCAGCTCCCGGAACCCGTCGCGGATCTTCGCATTGCCGATCGCGTAATTGACGATCTCCTCGCGCCTGGAGGTCGGCAGCAGGGCGAACATGCGGCCGACGCCGTCGCGAATCGAGATTTCTTTGTCGATCACTTGGCGGATCAGCTCGTCAACTCCCGGCGGTTGAAAATGCTTCATAATGGCGACGATGTTGTCATTCACGGTGATCGTTCCGTCAAAATCGCAGAAGATGACGCGCTTCCGGCTCATTGCTTCAGCCCCCAGGCGTCGAGGGCGGCCTTCAGCTCGGGGCGTTCCGCGGCATACTCGTCCAGCCGCTCGCCGGCGAGGCAGCCGTCGATCGCCTGCCGGAAGGCGCGGCCTCCCGCGGCGGGACCCATCGGATGCCCGTGCACGCCGCCGCCCGCGTTGACGACGACGTCGCGGCCGAAATCGCGCAAAATTAGCGGCACAAGGCCCGGGTGAATGCCCGCAGACGGAACAGGGAAGCTCGCTTTCAGCGGAACCGCGCCGGAAGCGCCGGCTGCGCCGCCGCCGAAGCCGGCGAAGGTATAGGCCTGCGGATCGCTCGTCAGCAGCGCGTCCTTAATCGCCATGTTCTCGTCGCGCGGCATGACGACGGAGCCGTAAGGCGACGGGAACAGGACGAGATCTGCGCCGGCGAGCCGCATCAGCTTGCCGAGCAGGACGTTGGCCGCGATGCCGTGGTACGGGGACGGGTAGTAGGCCCCGGCCAGCGCCGGATGCGCCATGATCGGCACGGTCACGTCCGGATGGCGCGCAAGCTCGGCCAGCGCGTCGAAGCCGTAGGCCAGCACGTTGAACAGCAGGGCGTTGGCGCCGGCGCCGATCGCCTTGCGGGCCTGGTCCAGCAGGCCGAACGTCGGCCCGGTCAAATTCGTGGCGTAAAGCAGCTTTTGCCCGGTCTCCGACTCCGCCTGGCGGGCTGCCTCCAGGCACGCTTCGACGCGCTTCTCGAGCGGCGTCAGCGGATTTTCGAACAAAATTTCGTCGTCCTTGATCAGATCGACGCCGCCGGCAGCCTGAGAGTAAAACTGCTCGCGCAGCGCCGCCAGGTCGTGGCCGATAACGGATTTGAAGATGCTCATCAGCAGCGGCCGGTCGTGCACGCCGAGCAGTTGGCGCACGCCTTCCATGCCGAATTTCGGACCGGGGAAGGCGGACAGGAAGCGGTCTGAGAACGCGAGATCGACCAGCTTGATCCGCCCGTCCATCGACAGCTTGCCGAATACGGTCACCAGCAGCGCGGGGATGTCGCGGCTGAAGTTGGCGTCAGGGTAAGCGATTTTGATGTCGGCATAGCGTTCCGAGGCGGACTCGCCCGGGCCGGGCTCGTGCACATCGACCTGGACGACGCGGCCGAGATGCTTCTCCATCGCCGCCTTTTTCGCTTCGGGCAGATCAGTCCAGCTGCCGACCGTCAGGCCGACGGCGATGCCTTGTGCTTTTTTGTCAAAATCGGCTTTTTCGTCATAGCAGCGGTAAGTGGCCAGGCAGTAGCCGCCTGCTGCGTTGTTGTTCATTTCTGCATTCACCTGCTTCGTAAATGAATTGGACAAGCTGCCTCGCTGCTTCGCTGCTGCGAGGCTCGTCTGCAAGCGGATTATGGGGCCGAAGTCCGAACGGCGTCGCCAATCGCCTTGCCCAGTTCGCCGGCCCGTTCGGTGCAGCGGGCAATCGCGCTGAGCATCGCTTCACTGAACCCGTGGCGGTCAAGCGTCTCGATGGCCGCCTGCGTCGTGCCGCCCGGCGACGTTACCTGGCGCCGCAGCTCGGCCGGCGATTCGCCGGTCGACTCGACCATCCGGGCAGCCCCGAGCACGGTCTGCACCGTCAGCCGCCGTGCTTCGTCTGCGCTCAAGCCGCCGCGCAGGCCGGCTTCGATCATGGCTTCCATCATATAGTAAACGTACGCCGGCCCGCTGCCGGACACGCCTGTGACGACGTCGATCAGCGGTTCGTCGACGACGGCGGTGATGCCGATCGCCGCGAACATTTCCTGCGTAAGCTTCCGCTGCTCCTCCGTTACCGAGGGGGAGTAGCTGATGCCGGTCGCCCCGCAGCCAATCGTGCTGGAGGTGTTCGGCATCGTGCGGACGATCGCCCGGCCGCCTCCTCCAAGCAGCGCATCCATGGTCGCGATGGATACGCCGGCCAGCACGGATACGATCAATTGCTTGCAGTTCAGATACGGGCGAACGCGCTCAAAGCCCGCCTGCGCATCCTTCGGCTTGAAGGCCATGACGACGATGTCGGCTTCCGCAAGGGCGGCGTTGTTGGCCTCGGCATCCTCGCGCCAACATATGCCGTACTTGGCCTCCAGCGTTTTCAGCTTGCCGGAGTCCGACCGGTTCATTACCGTAATCCTCTCCGGCGGGCACACGGAGCCTTTCACCAGCCCGCGAATCATGGCTTCGGCCATCGATCCGGCGCCGACAAAGACGATTTTTGCTTCCGATAAAGCGGTTAAGGTACGAGACATGTTTTTACGCTCCTTAATTAAAGCATAAGATACCCGGCGAGCCGGGACGACGCGGTCGCGGTCGTCAGCCCCGGATTTGTCCGTTCCCGACGATGCGGTATTTGCTCGAGGTCAAGGCCGGCAAGCCCATCGGCCCGCGGGCGTGCAGCTTTTGCGTGCTGATGCCGATCTCCGCACCGAAGCCGAACTCGAAGCCGTCGGTAAAGCGGGTGGAGGCATTGTGGTATACGGCCGCTGCGTCCACCTCCTGCAGGAAGCGCTCGGCATGGTCTGCGTTCTCGGTAACGATGCATTCCGAATGCTTCGTGCCGTGCCTGCGAATATGCTCGAGCGCCTCGTCTATATGGCTGACGACGCGGATATTGAGAATGTAGTCGTTATATTCCGTATCCCAGTCGGCCGCCTCCGCCTTGTTCATGGAAGGAACGAGCCGGCGGGCTTCGTCGTCGCCGCGCAGCTCGACGTTCCGCTCGGTAAATGCTTGCGCAAGCGACGGCAAATGCCGCTCGGCGAACTGCTCGTGCACGAGCAACGTCTCCATCGCGTTGCAGACGGAAGGGCGCTGCACCTTGGCGTTCAGGGCGATCGCAAGCGCCATCTCGTAATCGGCGCTGTCGTCGATATAAGTATGGCAAATGCCGGCCCCGGTCTCGATGACGGGCACGGTGGCGTTCATAACGACGTTCTGAATGAGCGAAGCGCCGCCCCGCGGGATGAGAACGTCCAGCAGGCCGTTCAGCTTCAGCATTTGATCGACCGACGAACGGCTTGGATCCTGCACGAGCTGCAGCGCGTCTTGCGGCACTTCCGTTCGGCGAAGCGCCTCGTGGAGCACCTCGACGATGCGCTTGTTGGAGCTGATGGCCGATGAGCCGCCGCGCAGAACGACGGCGTTGCCGGTCTTCAGGCACAGGCCCGCCGCGTCCACCGTAACGTTGGGTCTTGCTTCGTAGATGATGCCGACGACGCCGAGCGGTACGCGCACCTGGCGGATCTTCAGACCGTTCGGGCGCTCGAATTCGGCCAGCGTTTCGCCGATCGGGTCGGGCAGCGCGACGATTTGGCGCAAGCCTTCGGCCATTGCGGCGATCCGCTCGCGGCTTAGCGATAACCGGTCGAGAAGCGACTCGCTGATGCCGTTCTTCCGGCCGCGGCTTATATCTTCGGCATTGGCAGCTACGATTGATTCATATTCGGCTTCCAAAGCATCGGCCATGCGCAGCAGCGCTTCGTTTTTCTGCTCTGTCGCCAGCCAGCCGAGACGCGGCGCCGCTTGGCGGGCCAATGACGCCTTGGCGACAACTTCGCTTGCTTCCGTCTCCTGTTTAAGCATGGACATGATCTATGACTCCTCCTCAGATTGATCAGATTGAGATGAAAATGCGCTGACCGGCGCGGTTATTGGGCCCGGTCATTCGCCGGGGCCGGACCGGCCAGCGTGATCCATTCGTCCCTGTGGATCACTTCGATACGGGCGACTTCGATGCGCTTTTGTACCTCGTCGCTGCTCAGGCCAGCCGCCGCCGTCAGCTGCCAGGCGGCATAATTGACGACGCCGCGGCCGACCAGGCTGAGCGCTTCGTCGACGACCTCGATCACGTCGCCGGGATGGAAATCGCCGTGCACTTCTGTGACCCCGGCCGGCAGCAGGCTCTTGCCGCCCACGACGAGTGCCTGCACGGCGCCGCGGTCGACGACGATGCGGCCCTGCGGCTGGGAGTGAAAGCCGAGCCATTGCTTCTTCATCGGCAAATTATGCTCGCTCGTCTCAAAATACGTGCCTTTGCCGACCCCGTCGACGGCCAGCTGCAGATCGCCGGGCTCGGCGACCCGGCCGACGAAGACGGGGACCCCGCCGCGCATGGCGATGCGGGCGGCCTCGATTTTGGAGCGCATGCCGCCGGTTCCCACCGACGAGCCGGAGCCGCCGGCGATGCGGGAAATTTCCTCCCCGATCTCCGTGACCCGGTCGATCCGGCGGGCGTCGGCGTTTTTGCGCGGATCGTCTGTATACAATCCGTCCGTATCGGTAATGATGATGAGCCGGCTGGCCCGCATCAAATTCGCCACCAGAGCCGACAGCATATCGTTGTCGCCGAATTTCAGCTCATCGACGGAGACGGTATCGTTCTCGTTGATGACGGGAAGGTAGCGGCGTTTGAGCAGCTCCTCCATCGTCATTTGGGCATTGTGGATTCGCTTGCGGTTGGCAAAGTCGGAGCGGGTGAGCAAAATTTGCCCGACGCCGATGCCGTGCGCCGCGAACGCCTCGTGGTAAGCCTGCATGAGCAGCGCCTGGCCGACCGAGGCGGAGGCCTGCTTTTCGTGCAGCGATTTCGGCCGGGTACTGTAGCCCATCTCGCGGAAGCCTGCCGCTACCGCGCCCGATGTGACCAAGATGACCGGGCCTTGCCGGTAAAGCCCGGCGATCTCGGATGCAAAGAAGGCGATCCGGCTGCGGTTGATTCCGCCTTCGTCGGAGGTTAGCGAGCTGCTGCCGATTTTAACTACGATCGTATGCTCCATCTCTTGTCACTTCTTTCCTTACGAACTCCTTGTGCGGAAGCGGGCGGGAGCCGGGACGTTCGCGGCGGCACCGGTCCGAACGCAAAAAAAGCCCCCGTCCTTAAGGACGAAAGCCTTGACTTCCGCGGTACCACCTTACTTGATGAATCGAGAAGCGATTCATCCGTCTCACGCACCCTCTTAACGGCAGGGAGGCCGTCCAACTCGTCGCTGGCCGTTCCGGGGCGGGTTCGGCAAGGCTTCGCGGTAAATTCTCGCAGCCTAAGGAATTTACTCTCTGAACGCTCCATACGCTTGCCTACTGTTCCCATCATCACGTTTGCTTTTCTTATTAGCATAGCATCGGGCCATTCGTTTGTAAAGGGCGGCTGCAGCCGCGGCTAGAGCGCCTGTCTTCCCACGGGAAAATGGATCGCGCGCGAATGAAAATGCTGACAGCGGTTCATTATAAACATAAACCAGAGACGATGGGAGCTTTAGAGACCTATGAATCTAATGGAGATTTTTACGGATGCCATAAAGCCTCTGCTGGACGGAAAGAAGCCGCCGCTGAACGTCGGGGAAGCGATGAATCTATGGTTTTATTTGCTGGCGACCGAGCAATCGATGCGCGGCGAGCAGGTGTCCTACAACACGGTTCACGACGACGAACTCAGGGCAAAGCTGAAGGACTTGATTGACAATGTGCACAAGCCCATGTATCAGGAGCTGACCGATTTTATGGCTGCCGAAGGGGTGCCGCTGCCGCAAGGAACGCCCGGCAAGCCGGTCGGCGATTTCCGCGGCATTCCGGAAGGGGGGCGTCTATCCGATGAGGAGGTGGCCAATCTGACCGTATTCAATCTGGTGCTTGGCATCAACTATGCCTGCCGCGGCATGACCGAGGCCGTCCGCCCGGACGTCGCCGCGATGTTTGCCAGGTTTATGATGAAGAAGGCCGCTTTCTCGATCACGTTCAAAGATTTGCTGACGCGAAGAGGCTGGCTCCGCACCCCACCGCCATACTTTGCGGCCAATTACGCTCCCCAGCCGCAGCCCGCACCTTGACATCGACGGCGCGCGATGCCATACGCCTTTGTTGTCGTCCTCACCCGCTGAAAAAAGGCTTTCCGACACGGATAGCCTTTTATTTACGTTGCGGAAAGTTGAACTTCGCCAAAGCGTTAAAGCGCATCTGGTAGCGTCAGCAAATGTTGTATTTTGTCCAGCAAAAACGGGGGATAAACCCTAATTGCGGCTCAATGTTGCACAACGTGCAACATTTCGGGCGATGCTTCCGGGATTGAAGCCAATCTCACCCGAATTGTTGCACAAAATGCAACATTCCCCTTCCTCTTGCACGAAAGATCCGGAAAATGTTGCATTTTTTGCAGGATTCGCTGCCTCATGTGCCCGGGCACCTCAGAACAAATTCAGCTTCGCGATGCGCTCCGCCGCTTCCGCAAGGCGCTCCTCGGCGGTCAGCAGCCCGAGCCGAACGTAGCCTTCGCCCGATTGGCCGAAGCCGTTGCCCGGGGCAACGACGATTTTGGCCTGCTCCAGCAGCAGATCGGCGAACGCTTCCGAGCTAAACCCCTTCGGCACGGGCAGCCAGGAGAAAAACGAGCCCTGGGGCTTGGCCGCCTGCCAGCCGATCCGCTCGAGCGCTGCGAACAAGGCGTCGCGGCGCGACTGGTACCGGGCGACCAGCTCGTCCACGCATTGCTGCGGACCGGTCAGCGCTTTGGCCGCGGCTTCCTGGATGCCTCCGAACAGGCTGCAGTAATAATGGTCTTGAATCAGGTTGATCATGCGCACGATCTCGCGGTTACCGAGCGCGAAGCCGACGCGCCAGCCAGCCATGTTGTACGTCTTGGAGAGCGTGTAAAACTCAACGCCGACGTCCTTGGCCCCGGGAAGCTGCAGGAAGCTGACGGGACGGCGTCCGTCGAAGCCGATCGCGCCGTAGGCGAAGTCGCTGGCCACCGCGATGCCGTATTTCGCCGCGAAGCGAATCGTCTCCTCGTAAAAGGAAGCCGGAGCGGCGGCGCCGGTCGGATTGTTCGGGTAATTGACGAACATCAGCTTGGCCTTGTTCGCATCATCCGGGGAGATGGCCGAGAAATCCGGCAAAAAGCCGTTTTGCTCCAGAAGCGGCATGAATGCCATGCGAGCGCCGGATAATGCGACACCCGACCAGTAGTCCGGATAGCCGGGGTCCGGAACAAGGCATACGTCTCCGGGATTGAGCAGGCATTGACTGATTTCCACAAGACCGGTTTTGCCTCCGAACAGGATGGCGACTTCCGTCTCGGGGTCCAGCTCAACGCCATAGTCTTCCTTGTAACGGTATGCGACCGCTTCCTTCAGGAACAAATAGCCGTTGAAGGGCGGGTAGCGATGGTACTGCGGATTTTCCGCCGCTTCCTGCAGCGCCTTGACGATGTGCGGCGGAGTCGGCTGATCCGGATTGCCCTGGCCGAGATTGATCACATCGTGCCCCGCGGCAACCTGCTCGCTTGCCTTGCGCACCAGCTTAGCGAAAAATTGCGTCGGCAGCTGCTGCAGACGGTTGGCCGGCCGAATCGAAAACGCGGAAGGCGTTTGCCGTGTCGTAGAATTCATCGTTTTCACTCCATCTATGCTTGTAGAATTGCACGAATCATGCGGTCATGTCTTCGTATGGCACTGGGCAGCAGCCGGCGAAACGGCTCCGGCTCGTCGCATACGGCCGCCGCCGCCCGCTCCAGCCAGCCGATGTCGCCGCTCTCGCTGCCGATCGCAAGCAAATGCCTCAGTAACCGAAAGCGGACGACGGATGACGAAGCATTCGCTAGCCACGAGCGTCTAATACAATAATTTATCACGAATCGCACCCGCGTGTATACCCGCCACTTCCTCTATAATCAAGATCAAGGGCCTTTGCCGCTCGGGGAAGTCTATCTTGAAAATAGCCCAAGGTACGTGGCCCATTTTCATCATCTGATGGTGCCGTGCCAGCGGCATGGGCGTCTATCTTGAAAATAGCGCGGGGCCCGCTGCCCATTTTCACCATCTGATGGTGCCGCGCCAGCGGCATGGGGGGCTATCTTGAAAATAGCGCCCGGGGCGGGCGGCCCGTTTTCATCCTTCTGATGGTGCCGTGCAAGCCGCATGGGCGTCTGATCTGCCCCTTCCTGCGCTCCCCGCCGAAGCTTCCGAAACTTAACGCAAGTGACAAACGCTATTTGACTGAATCGGACCTTTTTTAAAATGTAACGAAACGTAGTAACGCTATTTTGGCAAAAACGCGGAATCGGATAGCCCAAAATGCGGAATAAGGCTGCTCACTTGCGTTACGATTTCAAATCGGTTGTTTCGAGTGAAATAAGAATAATTCGTGCTAGCCTTTCCGCCCGCTCTTCCGAGAGCGAGAATATTCATATCGTGATATTGCAATACATGCCTTTTAATCTTTGGGCATAGGCAGTACGCGATATTTAAAGTAATATAAATGAGTCAAGAATCATCGCTCAATCACGACAGAAGATTAACTTGCGGGGTGAACGGATTGGAACAACAGAGCTGGAATGTCGCGCTGCTGCAAATGGATATTGCCGTCGGCGAGCCGGATGCGAATTTTGCGAAGCTGCAGCGGATGCTGGAAGAAGCGATGGAGCATAAGGAGAGGCCGGACGTCATTTTGCTTCCGGAGATGTGGAATACCGGCTACGCGCTGGAGCGGATTCACGAGCTGGCTGACGAGGAAGGCCGCAGAACGGAGGCGTTTCTCGGCGAATTCAGCCGCCGGCGCGGCGTCAATCTCATCGCCGGCTCGATTGCCGAGAAGCGCGCGGACGGCGTATACAACACGATACTGGCGTTCGACCGGGAAGGGCGGAAGACGGCGGATTATTCCAAAATCCACCTGTTCCGCTTGATGGATGAGGAGAAGTTTCTGAAGAGCGGGGAGCGGGCCGGGACGCTGAGCGTCGACGGCACGGATGCGGCGATGATGATATGCTACGACATTCGTTTTCCGGAGCTGGCCCGCAAGCTGGCGCTCGGCGGAGCCAAAGTGCTGTTCGTGCCCGCCGAATGGCCGCATCCGCGGCTTCATCATTGGCGCACGCTGCTGACTGCTCGGGCTATCGAAAATCAAATGTACGTCGTCGCCTGTAACCGGGTAGGCACGAGCGGCTCGACGGACTTTTTCGGCCATTCCATGGTGATCGACCCGTGGGGAGAGGTGCTGGCCGAGGGCGGCGAAAGCGAGCAGATCGTGCGGGCCCGGATCGAGCTGCCGCTAGTTTCCGAGGTGCGCGGCAAAATTCCGGTATTCGAGGACCGGCGTCCGGCGCTTTATTAGCCGGCAGGGAGGGATGCCTGCGCATTTTGGAGGCGGTCGCCGGCAATTTAGCAGCAGCCCCTGGCAATTTAGCAGCAGCGCCGGCAATGGGGAGCGGACAGCGCTGCGTTAGAGGCGGCCCCCGAAATCAGCCTGTGCCCGGAGCTGCGCCGCTAGCGGCGATAACCTCCCGGAACGTCGCAAGGAACGCTTCGACTGCCTTCGACAAGTACCGGCCTTTGCGGTAGGCGACGACCAGCGTCCGCGTCGGTCTTCCGGACAAAGGGAGGTAGACGGGGGCGAGCTCGCTCCAGGCGCCCCGCGACACCATTTGCGGTACGAAGGCGATGCCCATGCCTGCGGCGACGAGCGACTGGACGGTCTCGATGTTGCTGCTCTCGAACACGATGCGCGGGGCGAAGTCGGCTTTCCGGCACAGCTCCAGCGTAATTTGCCGAAAGCCTTGTCCCTTCTTCAAGGCGATGAACGGCTCATCCCGCAGATGCCGGAGAGCGACCGCCGACGCCTTTTGGTTCGGATAATGCCCGTCCTGCCGGGGCGAATCCGGTTCGCCGGGCCGTCGGGGGGCGCTGGCGGCAAGCGGATGCTGCGGCGGAACGGCAAGCATGATCTCTTCGTCGATAAGCGGCTCGTAGGCCAGCGCCTCGTCGGCAAGCGGCAGGGAGAGCAGGCTGATATCCGTTTGGCCGTTGGCGGTGAGCTGCTCGAGATTGCTTGTCGTCTCCTCGACCAGCACGATCTCGATTTCCGGATAGCGCGCCTGGAACACCGGCAGCACGCGCGGCAGCATGTGCGCGCCGGTGATCGGCAGGCTGCCGATGACGAGCCGGCCTTTGCGCATTTGCGAGATGTCCTCCATTTCCTGCTTCAGCTGCTCGACCATGTCGAGTATTTTTTGCGCTTTCTCCATAAACAGCGAGCCGGCATGCGTAACCTCCACCGAGCTCGTCGTCCGTTGGAACAGCAGAACGCCGAGCTCCTTCTCCAGCTTGGCCAGCTGCTGGCTGAGCGAGGGCTGGGCGATGTGCAGCTTTTCGGC
The DNA here is from genome assembly GCF_000380965.1 of Paenibacillus ginsengihumi DSM 21568. Classification (GTDB taxonomy): domain Bacteria; phylum Bacillota; class Bacilli; order Paenibacillales; family NBRC-103111; genus Paenibacillus_G; species Paenibacillus_G ginsengihumi. The sequence goes on from NZ_KB905550.1 coordinate 143,924, forward strand.
GGCGCGGGAAAAATTTTTTTCGACGGCGATCTGCAATGCATATTGAAGTTGCCTAAGCTCCATCAGATGAGCTCCTTTCCGTATCTTGCCGCAATGGCAGTCTGCTCCAGTCTTGTCGCAATGGCAGTCTGCTCCAGCGCATGAAGAGCGGGCGGCCCCTGCACTCGGGGAGTGCGTATTTATATTTGAATCCTATCAAGCTTATAGATATTATATCTTGGAACAATGAATAAAGAAATGCTAGTATTATTGACATAACTAATGCTTATGCATTCATAATCGATCGAGGTGGAACCGATGGCAAAAACAATGTTCGAGAAAATTTGGGACAACCACGTCATTCATTCCGAACCGGGCAAGCCGAGCATCATCTATATCGACCTGCACCTGGTTCACGAGGTGACGTCGCCGCAGGCGTTCGAAGGCCTGCGCCTGTCCGGCCGCAAGGTGCGCCGTCCCGACCTGACCTTCGCGACGATGGACCACAACGTGCCGACGAAGGATCGCTTTAACATTACAGACCCGATCTCCAAGCAGCAGATCGATACGCTGTCCAAAAACTGCGCCGACTTCGGCGTGAAGCTGTTCGACCTGAACAACATCGACCAAGGGGTCGTTCACGTTATGGGTCCGGAGCTCGGCCTGACGCATCCAGGCAAAACGATCGTGTGCGGCGACAGCCATACGTCCACGCACGGCGCGTTCGGCGCACTGGCGTTCGGCATCGGCACAAGCGAGGTAGAGCACGTGCTGGCCACGCAAACGCTGCAGCAGGCGAAGCCGAAGACGATGGAAGTGCGCGTGAACGGCAAGCTGCCGACCGGCGTAACGGCGAAGGACCTGATTCTCGGCATCATCGCCAAATACGGCACAGATTTCGCTACCGGATACGTTATCGAATATACGGGCGAAGCGATCCGCAGCCTGTCGATGGAAGAGCGCATGACCGTCTGCAACATGTCCATTGAAGCGGGCGCGCGCGCAGGGCTGATCGCTCCGGACGAGACGACGTTCGAATATCTCCGCGGCCGTCAATACGTGCCGCAAGGCGCAGCGTTCGACCGCGCGGTCGAGAGCTGGAAGCAGCTGGCGACGGACGAAGGCGCCGTCTATGACCGCATCGTCGAATTCGACGCGACAAGCCTCATCCCGCAAGTTACCTGGGGCACGAGCCCGGGCATGGGCACGGACATTTCGTCCTGCGTGCCGAATCCGGCCGATTTTGCGACCGAGAACGAGCGCAAGGCGGCGGAGAAGGCGCTCGAATATATGGGTCTGACACCGGGAACGCCGATGTCGGACATCGAGATCGACTACGTGTTCATCGGCTCCTGTACGAACGGCCGGATCGAGGACCTGCGCGCGGCAGCTGCCGTAGCCGAAGGGTACAAGGTCGCGCCGAACGTGACGGCGATCGTCGTACCGGGCTCCGGCCGCGTCAAAATGCAGGCGGAGAAGGAAGGGCTCGACAAAATTTTCAAAGAAGCCGGATTCGAGTGGCGTGACGCCGGATGCAGCATGTGCCTGGCGATGAACCCGGACGTGCTGCAGCCCGGACAGCGCTGCGCATCCACGTCGAACCGGAACTTCGAAGGCCGTCAAGGCCGCGGCGGACGCACGCATCTCGTATCGCCGGCGATGGCTGCGGCTGCGGCGATCAAGGGCCGGTTCACCGACGTCCGCGGCTGGGAATTCAAAGTCAAGCAGCAAGCTTAACGATAAAATACCGGTTTCGAAAAGCGCCGTAGCCGTATAGATCAAGAGGTTGACGGCGCGGAGTTGATGCGTTTCCTTGGCCTGCGCGCTGCAGCCTTGGCGAGTGGACAGGCCATCGCGCGGGCAGGAGAAGCGTAAAAGGGGCATTCGCTTAACGCGGATGCGGAACTTTTTCAAAATCAGCCAAAGGAGACGAACTACATGGAAGCTTTCAAACAGCATACCGGCCTCGTGGCGCCGGTTGACCGCGTGAACGTGGACACGGACGCGATTATTCCCAAGCAATTTCTGAAGCGCATCGAGCGCTCCGGCTTCGGCCAGTTCCTGTTCTACGAATGGCGCTTCGACGAGCAGGGCAACCCGATTCCCGAGTTCAGCCTGAACCAGCCGCGCTATCAAGGCGCTTCGGTGCTGATTTCCCGCGCCAACTTCGGCTGCGGCTCGTCCCGCGAGCATGCGCCGTGGGCGATCCAGGATTACGGCTTCCGCGTGGTGATCGCGCCGTCGTTCGCCGACATTTTCTACAATAACTGCTTCAAAAACGGCATTTTGCCGATCAAGCTGAGCGAGGAGCAGGTCGAGGAACTGTTCCAGCGCACGGCGGCAAACGAAGGCTACAAGCTGACAGTCGATCTGGAGAACAAGACGATTGCAGACGGCCAGGGCCTGAGCATCGCCTTCGATCTTGACGAGCACCGCCGCCAGTTCCTGCTTCTCGGACTCGACGATATCGGTTTGACGCTTCAGCACGAGGACAAGATCGCAGCTTACGAGGCGGCTCATCAAGAGCGCCTGGCTTACAACGCGGCTCAGTAATCCGTTTGTGCCGGGAGGCAGGCCCGCCACTTGCGAGCTTTGACGAAATATGTCATAAAACCGTCGATGTTCACAAAAGTGTCGTCCCTTGCGTGGGGCGGCTCTTTTTCTTTTTGCGCGTTGCTCCGATATAATGTAGGTGAAATCGTGCTAAGAATGTACATGGGGGGCGGAGAGCGGCAATGGCACACCATACTATCGGGGTTGTCGGCGGCGGTACGATGGGCCAAGGCATCGCCGAAATGCTGGCAGGCAAAGGTCTCGAAGTCGTGCTGGTCGAGCGGAACGCGGAGAAGCTGGCCGAGGCGAGAGAAAGAATCGAGAACCAATTGGACAAGCAACTGGAGAAATGGGCGATTACGAAGGCGGAGAAAAAGCTGATTTTGGGCCGCATTCATCTGGCGCCCTCGCTGGAAGATCTCGGCGAGTGCGGCATGGTGATCGAATCGATCACCGAGGATTTGGAAGAGAAAAAAGAGCTGTTCGTTCAGCTCGATGCCATATGCCCGGAGCATGTGATCCTGGCCAGCAATACGTCGACGCTGAGCTTGACGGAGATCGCCGCGGCGACGCAGCGGGCCGAGCGGGTGATCGGGCTGCATTTCGTATATCCCGTATCGAAAATTCATATGGTCGAAATCATCCGGGCGCTGAAAACGAGCGAAGAGACGTTCCTGCGCACCAAGCGGTTTGTGGAGGATACGATTCAGAAGCACGGCATCCAGGTATACGAGTCGCCGGGCTTTGTGACGACGCGGCTTATTTGCGTGCTGATCAACGAGGCGATGCACGTGCTGAGCGAAGGCGTTGCGAGCGCCGAGGATATCGATACGGCGATGCGGATCGGCTACGATTTTCATTACGGCCCGCTGGAGATGGCGGACCGGTTCGGGCTCGATTCGGTGCTGGCCGCCATGGAGCGGATGTTCCGCGAGTTCGGCGAGCTGAAATACCGCCCGGCTGTGCGCCTGAAGCAGCTTGTGCGCGCCGGGCATCTCGGGGTGAAGACGGGCCAGGGCTTTTTCCGGTACGATAAGGACGGTGACCGATTGTGAACATACTTGTCATTAACGCAGGCAGTTCTTCGCTGAAATTCCAGCTGTACGCCATGAACAACGAGGCGGTGCTGGCCAAAGGCCGCGTCGAGCGGATCGGCATGGATTCCGCCATCCTGACGTACGAGCCGAGCAATGGGTCGGAGGTGCGCGAGGTGCAGGAAATCCTCGACCATACGGCAGCGATCCGCAAGGTGCTCGATATGATTCTGCATTCGGATTACGGCGTGCTGAAAAGCTTAAGCGAGATTCAAGCGGTCGGTCACCGGGTTGTGCATGGCGGGGAGTCCTTCACCGGGTCGGTCGTGGTCGACGATGCGGTCAAGCGCGAGATCAGGCAGCTGTTCGATTTGGCGCCGCTGCACAATCCGGCCCATATGCTCGGGATCGTGGCCGTCGAGGCGAACATGCCCGAGGTGCCGCAGGCGGTCGTTTTCGATACGGCGTTTCATCAGACGATGCCGCCTGTCGCCTACTTGTACCCGATTCCCATGGTTCTGTATAAGAAGCATAAAATTCGCCGTTACGGCTTCCACGGCACGTCGCATATGTACGTCAGCGAGCGCGCCGCAGCCTATCTCGGCAAGCCGCTTGCCGAGCTGAAGCTGATCACTTGCCATATCGGCAACGGCTGCAGCTGCACGGCGGTGCTGCACGGCCGCTCGGTCGATACGAGCATGGGCATGACCCCGCTCGAGGGGCTGATGATGGGCACGCGCAGCGGCGACATCGACCCGGCGATCGTCCCTTACGCAATGGCCAAGGAAGAGCTGACGCTCGGCGAAGTCAACTCGATGCTGAACAAGCACAGCGGGCTGCTCGCCATCTCGGGCCTGTCGAGCGATATGCGGGAAATATTGGAGGCTTCGGAAGCGGGGGACCGCAACGCCCAGCTGGCCTTCGAGATGTACGAATACCGGCTGCGCAAATATATCGGCGCCTACGCCGCCGCGATGAACGGCGTGGACGCTATCGTGTTTACGGCCGGCGTCGGGGAAAATTCGGCCGCGCTGCGGGCGGCGGTATGCCGCAATTTGACTTATTTGGGCCTTGAGCTCAACGAAGAAGCGAACGTCCGGCGCGAATCCGCGGACCGGGCCATTACGACGCCGGAGTCCAGGGTTCAAGTGCTGGTCATTCCGACGAACGAGGAATTGATGATTGCGCGGGAAACGCACAAGTTGATTTTGCAGCAAAATGATGTAGTATAAAGTGGATAGCATTTCTTCGGCCGAACGATCATATCCAGGTGATCGTTCGGTTTCGTTAGGCGAACGTTTCAGGCGCCGGCAAGGGCCGGCCAGACGCCAGAAGGAGGTTAACCATGAGCCGTTCATTATGCACGATCCGCGAAGCGGGCAAGCGCACGGGCGAGACGGTCACGATCGGCTGTTGGCTGCATCGGGTGCGCTCCAGCGGCAAAATTCGATTTTTGCAGCTGCGCGACGGCACCGGCTACATTCAAGGGGTCGTCGCGAGGAGCGAGGTTAGCGACGAAGTATGGGAAGCGAGCGGGAAGCTGACGCAGGAAAGCTCGCTGTACGTTACCGGCCAGGTCCGGACCGACGAGCGGAGCAAGAGCGGTTACGAACTGACGGTGACCGGCATCGAGCTGATTCAGCTGGCCTCCGACTATCCGATTACGCCGAAGGAGCATGGGGTCGATTTTCTCATGGACCATCGGCACCTGTGGATTCGCGCTCCGCGCCAGCGGGCGATTCTCGTCATTCGCGCGGAAATCATTCGCGCCATCCAGCGATTTTTCGACGAACGGGGCTTTACGCTGGTGGATCCGCCGATTTTGACGCCATCGTCCTGCGAAGGCACGACGAACCTGTTTCATACCAAATATTTTGACGAAGACGCTTTCCTGACGCAAAGCGGCCAGCTGTATATGGAAGCGGCGGCGATGGCGCTGGGCAAAGTGTATTCGTTCGGCCCGACGTTCCGGGCGGAGAAATCGAAGACGCGCCGGCACCTGATCGAGTTCTGGATGATCGAGCCGGAGATGGCGTTCGTTGGTCACGAGGAAAACCTGAAGGTGCAGGAGCAGTTCGTGGAGCACATCGTGCAGTCGGTGCTGGTCCATTGCCGTCCCGAGCTGGAGCTGCTCGGGCGGGACATCGCCAAGCTGGAGAAGGTGAAGGCGCCGTTTCCGAGAATAACGTACGACGAAGCCGTCCGGTTTCTTCAGGAGAACGGCCATGCGTTTGAGTGGGGCGAAGATTTCGGCGCGCCGCACGAGACGGCCATCGCGGAGCATTACGAGAAGCCGGTGTTCATCACTCATTACCCGACCGCCATCAAGGCGTTCTATATGAAACCGGACCCGAACCGTCCGGAGGTGGCGCTGTGCGCCGATCTGATTGCGCCGGAGGGCTACGGGGAAATTATCGGAGGCAGCCAGCGGATCGACGACCCGGTCTTGATGCAGCAGCGGTTCCGGGAGCACGAGCTGTCCGAGGAAGCGTATCAGTGGTATTTGGACCTGCGGCGTTACGGCACGGTGCCGCACTCGGGCTTCGGGCTCGGGCTGGAAAGAACGGTCGCCTGGATCTGCGGGCTGGAGCATGTGCGGGAGACGATTCCGTTTCCGCGTCTTTTATATCGTTTGTATCCTTAAATTCGGTGCGGGCCAGTGGAGAAAGGCCGTCTTCTGGAAAGAGGGGTTGGGATGAAACGCAACGATTACGACGCAAGCGATATGCCGTCCGTGCTGCTGGCGGCCTGGCACGAAGGGAACGCCGACGTGCCTTACTGGCTGCTGAAGTATTACGCCGAGCTTGGCATGAACGAGCTGGACGTCATGCTTATCATTCATGTGATGGCCTTCAAACAGAAAGAAGGAAAAGATTTCCCGACGCTGGAGGAGCTGCAGTCGCGCATGTCGGTCTCTCAGGAGAAGGTGATCGCGGCGCTGCAGCGTCTGATGAAGGGCGGCATGCTCGCGATCGACGAGGAAGCCGACCCGGTTACCGGCGTTCACGGCGAGAAATACAATTGGCGGCCGCTCATGGAGCGGCTTGCTGTATGCCGGCTCGAGGAGCTTCAGCGCGATGCGGACGTCCAGCCGACGCAGCAGGAGCGCAGCGACATTTTCACGATCTTCGAGAACGAATTCGGCCGGCCGCTGACTCCGATGGAGCTGGAATCGATCACGAACTGGATTGACCGCGACGGGTACCCGGAGGAGCTCATTTTGGCCGGGCTCAAGGAAGCCGTATTTGCGGGGAAGGTGCATTTTCGCTATATCGATCGCATCTTGCTGGAATGGAGCCGCAATCGCATCAAGACCGTCGAGCAGGCGAAAGAATACGCGCAGCGGTTCCGTTCGGGCCGGTGACGAACATCAAGCCCCTGTGCCTTATGGCCGGGGTATTTTTTGCCTTCTGATCCCTCCGAATTTCCTGTTACTATACACCAGCCCGAAGCGCCGGAACAGCTCCAAAACTTGCGCCGCAGCCTGAAATCAGCGCAGCCCGCGGCAGAGCGCGCTTCTGGCGGCGAGAAAAATGCCCTGCCCGGTATCGATTGCGCGGCCGCAGGCCGAACGGCGACAAGCCGGCGGCTTATGCATGCCGGCAAGCGCGGCGTCGTCAGCAAATGACTTTTTTCGAGCTTTGCATAAAAATCTTTAAATATTATTTATTTTTTTGTAACTTTCCGCAAAGGAAAACCGTCTATAATCTGGAAAGTAAAATAGAGTAGTTTTTGTCGGAAGGAGTAGAGGGGGCCGATGATCGGATGGCTGCGCAGGAAGAAGCCTGCGCGCGAGCAAGCAAGTGCGGGGTCGAAGGCGCTCCTGGCGGATACGCCGCCAAAGCAGGCAGCCGGAGCGAATCCGGCGGCGGACGGCGGCGAGGAAGCGACTAGCGCCAAGCGCGACCTGTCTGAGCCTTTGCTGACGGTCATGGGAGTCGAACGCTCGTTTTCCGTAGGGGGAACGCAGCTTCACGTGCTGCGCGGCATCAATATGGAGCTTTATCCCGAGCAGCTTGTCATGTTGAAGGGACGTTCCGGCTCGGGCAAGACGACGCTGCTGAATTTGATCGGCGGCCTTGACCAGCCGAATCGCGGGGAGATCGTATTCAAGGGACATCCGTTCCACCGCTGCAGCGACGACGAGCGGACAATCATCAGGCGCAAGGAAATCGGCTTTATTTTCCAATCGTTCGCCCTGATGCCGCTGCTGTCCGCGCGGGAGAACGTGGAGCTCGCCCTGCGCATGGCCGGCGTTCCCCGCTCGCAATGGAAGCAGCGGGTCGAGCACTGTCTGGAGCTTGTCGGCTTGGCCAAGCGGATGGATCACCGTCCGTTCGAGCTGTCCGGCGGCGAGCAGCAGCGGGTGGCGATCGCCAAGGCGATCGCGCACAAGCCGAGCCTCATTCTCGCGGATGAGCCGACGGCCGAGCTGGATTCGCAGATGGGCGCTCAAGTGATGTCTGTCTTTCGCGACATCATCCGCACGGAGCACATAACGATCTGTATGACAACCCATGACCCGACAATAATGGAGGTAGCCGATCGTGTCTACGAGATGGTGGATGGAAAGTTTATCGCAAGCTAAGGGAAAGGCCAAGCCGTGGCTGGCCGCATGCGTTGCCGCCTCGCTCGTCGTCGGAGCGGGCTGCTCGCTGCTGCCTAAGGAAGAGGAGGAGGAGGTGCTGCCGTCCATTACGGTGCCCCAGCTTTCGAAGAAGCCGGAGTACGAGGTGAAGACGAAGACGCTGGAGCAGAAGGCTCGCGGCTCCGGCAGGCTGCTCTCGACGGTGGAGGAAGTGCTGTATTTTACGGTTGACGGGAATCGGCGCATCAAGAACATCGCTGTCAAGGTCGGCGATACGGTGCAGCAGGGGCAGCTCATTGCCGAGCTGGATGTGACCGAGCTGGAGAACCAGCTGAAGCAGGAAAGGCTGCAGGCCCGCAAGGACGAGCTGGCCATGATCGAGGCTTTGCGCAAGTCCGACGAGATGAGCGCGGAGCAGCTGGAGCAGGCGAAGATCGATTTCGAGCTGAAGCGGGAAAAGTTGATCGAGCTGGAGCAGACGGTCGCCTCCGCCAAGCTGACGGCGCCGTTCAGCGGAACGATCGTGGCCGTGAACAAGAAGAAGGGCGATACGGCGGAGCAGTACGACGCGATCGCCACGATTGCCGATCTGTCTCAGCTGACGGTGGCCGCGAAATTCAGCGCGGACGATCTGAAGAAGATCGCCGTCGGCATGGAGGCGATCGTCGATATCAACGCCGCCGGACAGCATAAGGGCAAGGTGGTTCAGCTTCCCGTGCCGAAGGACGAGAATAGCGGCGGCTCGGGGATGCGGGGAGATGAGCAGCGGGAATCCATCGACGACTATTTGATCGTCCAGCTCGACGAATTTCCGCAAGGGCTGAGCCGGGGCACGCCGCTCAGCGTATCCGTCATTATCCAGCGCAAGGAGAATGCCATCGTCATCCCGCCGTCGACTCTTCGTACATATGCAGGACGCAACTACGTTCAAGTGGTGGACGAGAACGGCAACAAGAGGGAAGTGGATGTGGAGATCGGGCAGCAGACGTCGACGGATGTGGAAATTCTCAAAGGGCTTACGCCGGGACAGAAAGTAGTGGGTCGCTGATATGCCGATGCTTCGATTCTTGTTCCGCAAAATGTGGAACACGCGCTGGTTGACACTCAGCTCGCTGGCCGGGCTGATTATGGCGGTGGCGTTTACGACCAGCATTCCGATGTATGCCGACGGCGCCTTGAAGCGGGTCGTATCCGCTTCGCTGCAGGAGAAAAGCGATGGCATGCCCGCCGGCTCGGTGCTGATCCGGTATCAGGCCGCAGGCAGCGAGAGGGCCGATCTGAACGCGCTGAAGGACGCGGATACTTACATCAGGGAACAAGTCCCGAATGATATCCGCTTTCCGCATCAAACCTACGTGCGCAGCTATTCCTTGCGAAGCGCCGCTTTGACGCCGGTGGACCCGTCCAAGGTGGACCCGAGCAAGCGGCGGACGATGACCTTGGGCGCCCAGAGCGGGCTTAAGGACAAGGTCGAGCTGACGCAGGGCGAATGGTTCAAGGACCAGCCTCGGAACGGCATCGTGGAAGTCGTCATCTTCGAGGAAGCGATGTTCCGCAACGACATTCACGTCGGAGACGTCTTCAACTATCCGATCGCCGGAGGTCTCGGCATTGCGCCGCTGAAGGTGAAGGTCGTCGGCGTCTTCAAGCCGAAGCTCGATACGGACCCGTACTGGTTCCAGGGCTTGGAATCGCTGCTGACGAGCTTGTTTACAAGCGATCAGACCTTCGAGGAATATGTGCTGCAAAACAAAAAAATCCCGCTCAATCTGGCGAACTGGTATTACGCCTTCGATTTGCGGGATATTCAGACGAGCCAGCTGTCGCCGCTGGAGAGAACGCTGGAACGGCTGGACATTACGCTGTATCAGAAGCTGAAAAACACGCGGGTCGACATTTCATTCATTCCGCTGCTGCAGGAATTCAAGGTGCAGAGCTTGCAGCTGCAAGTGCTGCTCTTCACCTTGGCGGCGCCGATGATCGCGATGGTCTTCTATTATATCGTGATGAATTCCCGCCAGGCGCTCGACCGGCAGCGCACCGTCATCGCGGTCATCCGCAGCCGCGGCGGAAGCACCCGCCAGATCATCTGGATCTATTTGCTGGAGGGGCTCATTCTGGGAGGAACCGCGCTTTTGCTCGGTCCGCTGCTCGGCTGGCTGATGGCCAAAAGCATTGGGTCGTCCAGCGGCTTCCTCACGTTCGTAGACCGCAAGGCGGTGCCGGTCGGCTTTACGCTGGAAGCGATGATGTACGGCTGCGCGGCGGTGCTGATCGCGCTGGCGGCCAGCGTCATCCCGGCCGTCGTCTTCGCCCGCTCGTCCATCGTCAGCTACAAGCGGGAGTTGGCCCGCTCGGACAAACGGCCGTTCTGGCAAAAGTGGTTTGTCGACGTGCTGCTGATCGCCTTGGTCGGCTATGGCTATTATTTGTTCAGCCAGCAGCAGATGCTTTCCATGCAAACGGGGCTGACGACAGACCAGCTGCAGGTGCATCCGCTTCTGTTTTTCGTGCCGGCCTTATCGATTTTTGCGCTCGGACTGTTCTTCCTGCGGATCTTCCCGTGGCTGCTGCGCTTGGGCAATTGGCTGGGCAAACGGTTCTTGCCGGTGCCGTTCTACTTGACGCTGACGCAGCTGTCGCGCTCGGCGGCGGCCTACTATCCGCTGATGCTGCTGCTGATTTTGACGCTGGGACTTGGCGTCTACAATTCGTCGGCGGCCCGGACGATCGATCTGAACTCGACCGACCGCATTTTGTATAAATACGGCACGGATGTCGTTATGCAGGCGGTGTGGGAGACGCGGGCTGACGAGATGCCTTTGAACCCGGGCGACGGCCAAAACGACGGCCAGTCGGGAGGCCAGCCAGGAGGAGGCCAGCAGGGCGGCGGCTCCGGTGGCGGCTCCGGCGGCGGGCCAAACGGCGGCCAGCCGGGAGGTCCCGGAGGCGGTGGTCAGGGCGGCGAAGGGCCGCCTCCGAAGCTGCGCTATCTCGAGCCGCCGTTCGAGGTGTTCCGCGAACTGGAAGGCGTCAAGCATGCAGCCCGGGTGCTGCAGACCAAAGGCAATGTCGTCGTCTCCGGCAGATCGACGGGCCAAGGCATGCTGATGGGCATCGACAACAGCGACTTTGCGGAAGTGGCCTGGTTCCGCCGGGATCTGTATCCGGTGCACCCGAATCATTATTTGAACGCGCTCGGGCAGTTCGAGCAGGCGGTTCTCGTCTCGACTTCTTTTGCCGAGAAGCATCAGTTAAAGCCGGGCGACCTGCTAAGCATCACGATCGCCCAGCAGCCGGTCGAATTCGTGATCGCCGCGACGGTCCCTTACTGGCCGGCCCAGTATCCGGATCAGACGCCGTTTTTCATCGCGAATTTGGACTATGTGTACGATCAGGCTCCGCTGTTGCCGTACGAGGTGTGGCTCAAGATGGAGGACGGCGCCAAGGTCGCTCCGCTCCTGGAGAATCTGCTTGAGCACAAGGTCGAGATCGCTTCGGTGCGCGACGTTCGCAACGAGCTGATTTCCCAGAAGAAGCATCCGGCCAGAGGCGGCGTATTCGGCATCTTGAGTCTCGGATTTCTGGTCTCCGTCTTCATCTCGCTGATCGGCTACATCTTGTACTGGTTTTTCAACCTCTCCAGCCGCGTCGTGCAGTTCGGCGTGCTGAGGGCGATGGGGCTGTCCCGCAAGCAGCTGACCGGCATGCTGCTGCTGGAGCAAGGCTTCACGGCAGGACTGTCGATCGCCCTGGGAATTGCCATCGGCAAGCTGACGAGCTACCTGTTCCTGCCGTTTCTGCAAACGGCGGACAATGTGAGGACGCAGGTGCCCCCGTTCCGCGTCGTCTTCGACGCCAGGGATACCGATCAGCTGTACATGGTCGTCGGGTTCATGATGCTGACCGGCGCCGTGCTGCTGATGGCGCATATTCGCCGCCTGCGCGTGCATCAAGCGGTCAAGCTGGGAGAGGAGAAGTGATGCAGTGATCCATTGCGAAGGACTCGTCAAAATCTATAAGACCGACGACATCGAAGTCGTTGCGCTGCAGGGCTTGAACATCTCGGTGGCCAAAGGCGAAATGATGGCGATTATCGGCAACAGCGGAAGCGGCAAGTCGACGCTGCTCAACATCCTGGGCGGCCTCGACCGTCCGTCGGCCGGACAGGTGCGCGTCGGAGAATGGAATCTGCTCAAAGTTACCGACGATGAGCTCGTGCAGTACAAGCGCAAGACGGTCGGCTTCATCTGGCAGAACAATGCGCGCAATCTGGTGCCTTATTTGACGGCGCTGGAGAATGTGGAGATGCCGATGATGCTAAGCGGCAAGTACGACCGCGCCTACGCCAAGCAGCTGCTGGAATGGGTCGGCCTCGGGCACCGCTTGGGCAACCGGCTGCAGCAGCTGTCCGGCGGCGAGCAGCAGCGGGTCGCCATCGCCATCTCGCTGGCCAACCGGCCGGAGCTGCTCCTTGCGGACGAACCGACAGGCTCGGTGGACACGAAAACCTCCGATATGATCATGGACATCTTCCGCAGGCTGAACAAGGAGCTTGGCGTCACCATCGTCATCGTTACCCACGATTTGGCTCTGGCCAGCAAGGTGGACCGGGTCGTCGCGATCCGCGACGGGATGACGAGCACGGAGTTCATCAAGCGCAATCCGAATCTGGATGAGGCGGGCGGCGGCAAAATCCACGACGTGCACGAGGAGTACGTCGTCCTGGATAAGGTCGGCCGCCTGCAAATCCCGAAAGCGTATCTGCAATCGCTCGGGATTGACGGCAAAGCGTCGATGGAATTCGACGGAGAGAAAATCATTATCAGAACGCCGAAATCGCTGGAGGAAGCTTGAGCGGGCGGCGGTCACACAGAGATAAAAGCTTTTCGAATTGAAAATCGGAGGGATCCCGAGATGAAACGGTTAAACAAGAAGGCGGTACTTGTATCGCTGTGCGCAGGCTTGGCGGCGCAGACGCTCGTTGCCTGCAGCAATCAGCCAGGCGCGAATTCGAATACGGAGCGGACGCTGCGCATCGCCACCAGCATGGGGTATGGACCCAATGACGAATGGTTCCGCCAGCGCTTTACGGAGCTGTTCGAATTCGCCAATCCGAATGTCAAGATCGAAATCATTCCGACGATGGATGAAAGATACTACTACGGTTACGGCAGGCGCAACACTGACGAAAAGCCGCAGGACCCGATGGAGAAGCTTAAAGAGCTGATGCAGGGCGACAATCCGCCCGACATCGCGATGGTCAGCTTCGATGAGCTGGACAGCCTGATCGCGGAAAACTTGCTGACGCAGCTCGATCCGATGATCCAGAAGGACAAATTCGATACGTCGGACATTGTGCCCGCTGTCATCGACGGACTGAAGCAGAAGGGCGACGGCAAGCTGTACGCGCTGGCTCCGACCTTCAGCGCCTCGGCGCTGATTTACAACAAGCAGATGTTTGACGAGGCGGGAGTAGAGTATCCGAAGGATAAAATGACCTGGGACGAAATCTTCGATCTGGCGCGCCGCGTATCGAAGGGCGAAGGCGAAAACCGCAAGTACGGCTTCGGCTTCTCGACATATTCCGGAAACGATCTGTTCTACGCGGCGCAAACTTATTCCGAGCCGCTGCAGCTGCGCATGTTTGACGACAAGGCCGAGAAAATGACCGTCGATACGGATCAATGGGAAAACGTATGGAAAACGATCCTGCAGCTGAAAACCGAGAAGATCGTTCCGGAGCCGATCGATTATGAGAAATTGCGGCAGTCGATGGAATCGGACGATTTTAACCCGTTCCAGCATAACGACTTCATGATGGGCCGTGTGGCGATGGCGCCGATTCATTTCTCCGGACTAAGCGAAATTATCAATGCCAACAAGAACGCCGACAACATTCCGGGCTATACGGCGATCGATTGGGACGTCGTCACGATGCCGGTGCATCAGGAATATCCGAACATCGGCGGCAGCATGTATATGGACGGCATCATGGGGATTAACTCGCGGGCCCAAAATCCCGAGGATGCGTGGAACTTTATCAAATTCATCAACGGCGAAGACTGGGCACGGCTCAAATCGAGCAGCGAGCACAACCTCGTCGCCCGCAAAAAGTATATTAAAAACATGAAGGACGGCGTCGAATTCCACGTGGATGCCTTCACGACGCTGATTCCGGCGCCCAGCGTGTACGACGCCCAGCTTTACCGCGAGAAGGAAGGCCTGTATCAGGTGTACGATCTCGGCCGCCAGGCGTTTGAGGAAGCGGAGCAAAACAAAATGACGGTGCGCGAAGCGCTGAAAAAATGGCAAACGGACGGCGACGCTTTACTTCAGCAGCTCAAGGAGAATCCGAACGGCTCAGTCGAACAAGACGGAGGAGCCGTAGTGATGCCTGCAGGATGACCGGCGTGCGCTCGGCGCCGCAGGTGACGGCCGATGACGAAGAAGCTTTCGTCATCGGCGCCTATCTTTTACTACCGGAGGTATCGACTGATGAACAAGCAACTGCGTAAACGCCGCAAAAAGTACAGAAGCTGCATATGGCTGCTTGCCGCCGCGTTGACATTCTCGTCTGCTCTTCCCGCAATGGCGGCGGAGAACGGCAGCGGAGACGCTCCGGGCACTTCCACATCTTACACGACAGGGACGGCTCCGGTGATCGGCAAGGTCGCGATCAATGGCGAGAGCTATTTCGAGCTGAAAAATGTCATGATGCACCCGGAGACTGACAACAATACCGTGATCTTCACGGTTCGCGTCAATAACGGCGGAGCGAGCGATCTGCTCTTCGTCGATTACTGGGTGCGCATCCGCACGAAGGACGGTAGCCGCATTTCGGTGCATACGCTGCCCCAGGACAAGGACAAGAACCGGATCACGGCGAAATCAAGCCAGGACATCAACTTTTACGCCACAGTGAACTCGTCCACCCGCCTGAACGATCTCACCTTTGATTTCATCAAATGGGATTTCAGCCAGCCGGGATACGAGCGCATCATCGGCTCTGTCGCGGTGCCGCAGGACTACACGACGGTGACGGCCGCAGGGCAATCGCGCGAAGTGTCGATGGGCGGCAGCCCGATCAAGGCGACGATCGAAAAGCTGTGGATGACCAAGAACGAGAAGAACTACACCCCTACGGTCGTGCTGAATTTGCAGAACGTCGGCAGCCGCAGCGTGACGCTGCCCGACTACCAATATTTGCTTCGCACGGCGGACGGGCTCATGTATCCGCTGAAGGCCAAAGGAATCAAGGATTTGGCGATTAATCCGCAGGTGGACAAGGATGTCGAGCTGACCGGCACCGTGCCCGTATCCGTCTCGACAGAAGGATGGCAACTGGTCATCGTGCAGAAAGCAGAGGATCTCAAGCTGAACCTGCCGATCGCTTCGTTTGCGCTGCCGCAGGTCAGCGAGCCCGATACGGTCGCCGTCGGCAAGCAGTATCAGTTCACGAACGAAGACGGCATTTATACCGCCCAGCTCAATTCGCTGCTGCGGCTGCCGTGGGAGGATCAAGATATTTTAACGGCGGATTTCACGCTCTCGAATCAAGGGCAGGAGTCGCTGCCGATTCCCGATTTGACGGGATACTTCATGCTGGACGACGCGGTCAAGGTGGAGGCGAAGCTGATCCGGACGGATCAAATTATCGGCTTGCCGGCCGGCGCTTCGGCCCGGTTCCAGTTCATCGGCAAGATGCCTTACACGTACGATTTCGGCAAGGTGAAGCTGGTGCTGCAGGAGAAGGACAGCGGGGATTCGAACGGCGAGGGAACAAGCGAATCCTCCGGCAAAACGACCGATCTGCTGGAGTTCGAGCATCGCACCGATCTGATGAACGTTCCGTTCCATTTTATCGGCGAAAGCTACAAGATCGACAATATCGGCCGCAGCACGTCCTATACGGTCCGCGTCCTGGACAGATATACGGGGGATACGGCGGATACGCTGGTCGTTCAATTGGAAGCGACGAATCTGGAGAAGCGTTTCACCGACGTGACCCGGCTCATCTCGCACTTCCAGACGACGGACGGCACCGTCTATCCGGCGACGATCGCGAACATCAAGAAGAAGGTCAGTCCGAACGGCAAGGCGATCCTGTTCCTGCAGGCTGTCGTGCCGAAAGGGCTGCCGACGGACGGCATGCATATTATGATCGGCGAAGCGGTCACCGAGGACAAGCTGACTCCGGAGGACGGCAAGCCGGACGCCTACGTCAATGCCGCTGCGTTCTGGCTGCCGAAGGAGCGCTCGGAAGTGCAGGACAACCTGAAGGAGATCGATCTGACGCCTTTCCGCCTGTCCATCAGCAAAGTCCGCACGCTGTTGACGCAGGAAGGCGTTACGCTGAAGTTCAATTACGAGCTGAGCAAAAATTTGATGGTCGAGACGAACAACGAAGGCCGGAAAATCGTGCTGGAGCTGAAGGACGACCAGAACAAGATCGCCTTCTCGCGCGAATACGACTTCAAGGATTTCGACGGCTCGGGCGGAGACGGGCAGGGCAGCGGCAGCTCCGACAACAGCAGCGGGAAGCTGAAGCTCGGATCGCACGATGATTTTGAAGTGAAGGAACAGGACCCCGATCTGATTTACCTGGTGGAAGTCATGAAGAACAACTACAGTCTGAATGTTTACGACTCGTTCAACGGCCAGAAAAAACTGCTGGCTACGAAGAAGATTCGCTGGTTCTCGACGACGGACTGATTCGACTTTACTAAAATTTGATAGAATGAAGCGCTTTCCATTGCAACCGTCCCCCCCGCAATTACGTTGTAGTAATTGTGCGGGGGCGTTCTTTTTGTCTAAATTGTGAATTTATGGCGGAACGATTAAGAAAAGATTGACACCTTTGCCAGATCGATTTAATGTTATTATCGTTAACAACCTTCTTAACGATATTAATACTCGATCAAGGAGAAAAGTAATATGACGACGGGGAATACATTTTCCGAGTTGAAGAGGAGTGTGATCAACGAACTCTCTCTTTCGTTCGAAGCCGAGGGCTTCAGCCCGCTGTGTGGAAAAATATATACCCTCCTGGTCTTCGCAGCCGACCCTTTAAGCCTGCAGCAAATCGCCGATGAACTCGGCGTCTCCAAGGCTGCCGTCAGCGTGCAGGCGCGAATGCTGGAGAGGGTGGCCATGTGTCAGAAGCTGGCCGTCGGCAATGACCGCAGAGATTACTATTATATTCCCGATAACTTCAGCCTGACCGTCATTCACAACGCCACTCGCAAGATCAATGAGATGAGCGACCGAATGGCGGCCACCATCGAATCGCTGCACAGACTCGAGCATGTGGAACCGGACGAGAAGGCGGAATATGAGGCGGCGAAAAGGAGGTTTACCGAGATTTACGAGCTGTACTCGATGATTAATGCCAAGCTGGAAGGCTTGGAGGAGGAGTGGAACGAAAAGAGGCAAAAAATTTTTCGAAAATTTTCCGATCATACTGAAGGGGAAGGGACGTTTCGCGCGTCTAAGAGTCAGTGACGCTATTCATGGAGGAGTAGAGAGATGAACCGATTAACCGCTTTTTCGATGAAGAACATTACCGCAATATTCATCATCATCCTGCTGCTGGCGGGAGGGGGGACTTACGCCACGTCGACGCTGAAGGTCGAAAGCATGCCGGACGTAACGCTGCCGATGGTCTTCGTCACCACTCAATACATAGCTCCTCCCCGCGATGTGATGGAGGATATTACCGAACCGCTGGAGAGCGCGATTTCCGGGCTCGAAGGACTCAAAAATATGACCTCCACATCCAGCGACAACTTCTCGACAATCACCGTCGAGCTGGAATCCGGGGAAGACCCTGAGGAAGCGAAGCGGGATATCGAGAGTCTGATATCGAATGTGAAGCTGCCTTCCAGCGCGGAGCGGCCGAAGGTCTCGACGTTCGGATTTGCGTCCCAGCCGGTGTATTACCTGGCGGTATACGCCGAGAACGGGATGAACCAGCTGGAGCTTGACAAGCTGTACAAGGATGTCATTCTGCCAGGCTTCGAATCGATGAAGGGCATCGACCACGTCGACTCCATCGGCAACCAGGAGACGATCCTCAACATCAAGCTTGACTTTAATTCCATCAACAGCTACGGCTTGACGCCGCAGCAGGTGTCTGACAGCATCAAGGCGGCACTGGCCAGCAGCCCGGCCGGCACCGTCGACTTCAGCGGCAATACCCAGATGGTCCGGGTGAAGAACGATTTCAATTCGATTTACAATCTGGAGCATTTGAAAATTTCGACGCCGAACGGAGATACGCTGCTGCTTAATCAGGTCGCCAAGGTCGAGCCGGTCGTGGAATCGGAGTTTCTGGCGCGCCTGAACGGCAAGCCGGCGATCGGCGTAATGCTGTTCAAGACGAAGCAGGCCAATGCCGTCGAATTCGGCAACGAAGCCGACAAGCTGATGGCGCAGTGGATGCAGGATTATCCGAATGTCAAATTCCATGCGCTGTACAACTCCGCCGTCGATATCAAAAACTCGATCAACGGGATGCTGAAGGAAGGCGTGCTCGGCGCGATCCTGGCATCGATCATGATTCTTGTGTTCCTTAAAAACGTTCGGATGACCGCGATCGTTTTGGTCTCCATTCCGTTATCGATTTTGATTACGCTGCTGGTCATGGCGCCGCTCGACATCTCGCTCAACATCATGACTTTGGGCGGCATGACGATTGCCGTCGGCCGGGTCGTCGACGACAGTATCGTCGTTATCGAGAATATTTACAGCCAACTGCAGCGTTCGAAGGAACGCAACGAAGAAGTCATCAAGGTAGGTACCGCGCAGGTCGCCTCGGCGATCACCTCGTCGACGATTACGACGGTAGGGGTGTTCGCTCCGATCGCGATGGTCAGCGGCATTCTCGGAGAGATTTTCCGGCCGTTCGCCATCACGCTGGCCGTATCGCTTCTCTCGTCCCTCATTGTGGCTGTGACGGTCATTCCGGTGCTTGCCAAGCTGCTGGTGCTCAACAACAAAAACATCAAGCATCATGACGAGGCGCCTGTTGGGAAATTGTCGACCGGTTATAAGCGGACTCTTGTCTGGTCGCTGAACAACCGGAAGAAGACGTTTTTGATTTCCATTCTTCTGTTTATCGTCACGGTCGTCGGCACGGTGCCGTTCCTGCCGAGCTCCTTCATGCCGGAGAGCGAGAGCGACAACCTGATGTATTTCACCATCAAAATGCCGCGCGAAACCAACATGGATACGATGAACGAGAAGGTCAAGGAGATCGAAGAGATGATGCTGGGGGCGAAGGACGAAGCGGGCAACCCGGTCTTCGAAACTTTGGAATCCCTCATCGGTTATAACGACAGCTCCGACCGCGTGCCGTATCGGTCCCAGTTTTTCGCCGCCGCGTCGAAGACGGTAGATGCCAAAAAAGTCGTTGATGAGTACAAGGACAAAATCATGTATCTCCTGCCGAAAGGCTCGGAGGTGAACGGCTCGCTGATCACCGGCGCAGGCATGTCTTCCGGCGTAGATTTCTCTTATATGCTGAAAGGCAACGACCTGGACAACCTGATTCGCGGGGCCGAGCTGATCCGGGAGAAAATGAAGGAATTCCCTGAGCTGAAGGACATCAAGGACAGCTTGAGCGAGCAGAAGACCGAAGTGGAGATCAGCGTCGACCAGAACAATGCCAGAATTTACGGCTTGTCTACAACTCAAATCGTGGGGGCTGTCAGCGGACTGCTTGCCGAGGAAAATATCGGCGATCTGAAGCTGGACGGCGAGAAGTTCGAGACGAAAGTGATGCTCGATTCCGATTTCAAGGATTCTCTGGACAAAATCGGAAGCTTCCTGATCAAGACGCCTACCGGCGCATCCGTGCGGTTAAGCGATGTGGCCAAGGTGAGACAGGTTGACTCTCCGGCCTCCATTACCCGGGAAATGGAAGAGCAGTACGTCAGCGTAACCGCCAAAATCGACAGCCCGAACAAAGGCGGAATCAGCGCGCAGGTAGGCGCGGCGCTCAGAACGGTAGAGCTGCCTCCCGGCGTGCGTGCGGAAGTCAAAGGCGTGTCCGACGATATTCAGGAAAGCTTCTCGCAAATGTTCGTTGCGATGGCGGCAGCCGTCTTCATCGTCTATCTGATCATGGTGCTCGCTTTCGGCAACGGCAGCGCGCCGTTCGCTATCCTGTTCTCGCTTCCGCTTGCGGCTATCGGGGGACTCATTGGCCTGAGAGTCACCGGCGAATCGTTGAATGTTACGTCGCTCATCGGATTCCTGATGCTCATCGGTATCGTCGTCACGAATGCGATCGTGCTTATCGACAGAGTGCAGCAGCTGCGCGAGCAAGGCCTCTCGGTTCGCGAAGCTTTGGTCGAAGGGTCAATGGCCCGTCTCAGACCGATCATCATGACGGCCGGTGCTACCATCTTCGCGCTCATGCCGATGGCTTTGGGGCTTTCCAAGGGCGCGCTGCTTTCCAAAGGGCTGGCCATTGTCGTTATCGGCGGGTTGACGACATCGACGATTTTGACGCTTATTGTCGTGCCGATCGTGTACGAGATGATCGAAAACTTCAAAAACCGGGTTGCGCGCCTGTTTAAAGGAAAAGCGAATGCTCCGGCCGACTCGAATTCGGCACCGGCTGCCAACTAAAAAGATACGGGGAATCCGAAAGATATATAGGGAAAGGGAGAATCGCCACTCATGAAACCGACGATCGCGAAAACGATGAAGCACAGTACGAAAGTTATGGGAGCCGTCGTCATCAGCACCGCGCTGATGGCCGGCTGCTCCGCTCCGCCAGCCGCGCAGCCGAACGCAGCCGATACCCAAAACCAGGTTAAGACGGTCAAGACGGCGCCGATCGCCAAGCAGTCGATCGGCGATCCGATCGAACAGGTCGCCGACGTCATCTCTTCCATTCAGCTTGACATCACGACGAAGGCGGGGGGCGATGTGCAGGAAATTTTGAAGAAGCGCGGAGACATGGTGGAAAAGGGCGATGTTATTTTCCGCATGGACCCGACCGATGTGCTGCTTCAGAAGGAGAAGGCGCAGATCTCTCTGCGCAGCGGCGAAGCGCAGCTTATCAAGGCGCGTGAAGAGCTGGCCAACTCCAAGCAGGAGCTGCGCAACGGCATTGCCAAGCTGGAGGCGTCCGTCAATGAAACCGAGAAATCGTATAACAAAATGCGCAACGATTACGATCTCGGCCTCGTGACGGAATTCCAGCTGGAACAGATGGAAACGCAGCTGAACAATTTGAAGCTTGATTTGGAAAATTCCAGACAAAAGCTGCATACGCTCGAAAACACCAATCAGCTGTCCCAGCTCGAGCAGGTTCTGGAGACGTCCAGCGTGACGCTGCGCGAGCTTGATCGGACCTTGGAAAATATGGAGGTCAAAGCATCGGTCAGCGGCGTGCTGACGGATTTGCCGATCGAAGTGGGCATGACGCTGCCCGCCGGATTCCGGGCGGCCCAGGTGCAGCAGCTGGACCCGATCAAAATCAAGGCGGAGCTGACGGAGGATGCAGCCAAGCTTGTCCGCGGCAAGACGGAGCTGAGCTTCTATGTTCCGGGCGTGGTAGACAAAACGCAAGCGAAGATCAGTTACCTGGCGGACGTCATGAGCTCAGAGACGAGATCGTACACGCTGGAGCTGGAAGTGCCGAACGCCGACCGCAAGCTGAAGCCTGGCATGAAAGCGCAGGTGCTGCTGACGGATGAACAGGAGCAGGTCGTGGTGGCGATTCCGACCGCAAGCATCGTCCGCGAAGCCGGCGAAACGTACGTCTTCGTGCTGAACGGCGATACGGCCGAAAGAAGAAAAGTGCAGCTTGGACGCATGCAGGACATTTATCAAGAAGTCATCAGCGGCGTCAGCGAAGGTGAACAGCTCGTCGTCTCCGGCCAGCACCAACTGAAAGATCAGGAGAAGGTTCAAGTATCGCAATAATTCGCTGCAACAACAGCAAGCATTTATTCATGTCATCCCATTTATTTACGGACTTTAGGAGGAACGGCAAGTGAACAAGAACTGGAAAAGAACCGTAACGTCCGTTGTCATCACCGCTTCGCTGATGACGGGCAGCATCCCTGCCCTGGCAGATGGAACGCCTCTTGATGCGAATGCGCAAGTCGCCGCTACATATAAGCTGACGGATTTGCTCGATGTGGAATTGAAAAGCGTGCTGAATGAAAAGGTGCTCGGGGGCACGCGCATCGGCGTCGTCGTCCGCTTGAAGAACAAGGGCGACGCCATTACCCGCGTTCCGGAATACGAGCTGCGGGTCAAAACGGCGGAAGGCGTCGAATATACGCTGCAGCCGAGCGCCTCGAACCCGAAGGCGATCCAGCCGAAGGCCAATTCGGAGCTGAGCTTCATGTCCGTTATCGATCGGACGGATGAAGTGAAGCTGGCGGAAGTGAACTGGACGGATGTCGATTATTACGTCTATCCGAAGAAAGAAACGCTCATTACGGCGATCCCGGTAACCGATACGGTATGGAACGGCAGCGACACGGTCTTTACCGACCCGGCTGCGATCAAGAAATGGTCGGACTCGTTCGTCATTCCTTCGCTGCAGTCCCCGATTCAATACACGCCTGTCGGCATCAGCAAGGAATCGACTCCCGAAGGAACGGTGCAGGTCGTGCAGCTGCTTGCCTATAACCCGTCGGACAAACGGGAGACAGTGCCGGATTTCGTGATCGAGGGCAGGACGGAGACGAAGGTGTATTCCGGGAAGCGGGTCGAAGAAGGCGCGATCGCGCTGGAGGCGAAGGAAGAGAAGTACATTCATTACGCCATCCCGACCGATCAGGATACGTCGCTGCTCAGCCTGAATCTGCTGACGCCGGAGAAGTTCGCCCAAGGCGGCGGCACGGCTGACGGAGCGGCTGCGGGGCTCGTGCAGTACAATGTCGGAAGGCTGAATATTCTGCTTCCGGCGCAATCGCTTGCCAGCACTTATGACCTGTATAAGCTCGGAACGCCGATGGTGTTCGATATGCGCAGCGAGCTGATTCATCCGGATATCGACGTGTCGCTGGTCGAATTCCAGATGCATGAGAACGAGGAAGAGGGCAACAATACCGTCACCGCCAAGGTCAAGCTGTTCAACAAGAGCGACCGTCCGCTCGCCGTTCCGGTATTCCAGCTCGACCTGCTCAGCTCCGACGGCTACGAATACAGCGGCCAGCGCCAAAGCATGTCGACCGCGTCCATCCTGCCGAATTCCGGCGTCGTGGTCAACTATTCGGTCACCGTTCCGAAGTCGGAGACGGGCAAAGGGCTCGCATTCAAAATTCAGGATACGAAAACCGCCGCTCCGTACAAATCGACGATCGCCGCTTACCGCGCCGAGCTGGAGGAGAAGAAGAAGGGCGACAGCTTCAGCGTATATCCGTTCAGCATCAAGGTAAGAAATTGGGACGTATCTTACATGTTCAACGCGATGAACCAAACGTATTCGTATAAAGGGAAATTTTTCCTTGATATTAAACGCGAAGAGCAAATCCAGGTGGACCAAAACTTCTCGAAGCTGCAATTTGAAATTTATGACCAAGGCGGCCGCCTGCTGGCTACCAGCGTCAACCCGCTGATCGGGGCAGGACGTATGGTTTCGGGTGAAAACAACATCGTGTTCAACGGCACCTCGGAGCAGTTCGACTCGCCGATTACGATCAAAATCTTCGAGGTGTTCACGACCGATAACGGAGAAGCGAAGCGTCTGCTGACGGAATTCGTCAGATAAGATAGCATTATCCTTAGCACAGCATTAACTTGCGGGCCGAAGCCCTGGCAGCAGCCAGGCTTCGGCCTTTGCTGTTTTCCGTGGAATGAACCTTTCCGCCGCTTGCTCGGTCTAATGAATGAGACATTGGCCCACACTAGAAACAGGGCTTGAGGAAAGGAGATATTCCCTTGTCCAGGAAACGGCAAGCCTTGCTTATATGCGCATTGGCGCTGTGCGCGCTTCTGTTCGCCAGCTGCAGCATCAAGGCGGAATCGCCTGCTTATGCGCCGGACAGCGCTGCGGATCGTCCTGCCGCGGCACAAACGGAGCAAAGCGTGGAGTCGCTTCCGCTTCAGATTATGAATTATGCGAAGGAAGGCTCTCTGCCTATAGCGAAGTTCGTCGTCGGGCAGACGACGATCCGGGAAGTGGAACGGCAGCTTGGCAAGGCCGCTCGAATCCGGCAGGAACGCTCCGGCTATTACGCGGTTTATCCGGAACAAGGCATCGCTGTCGGATACAATGAGGCGGGAGTGGTATTCGCTCTGCGTTCCTTCGATTCTTCCTTGCGGGCGCTGACGGCGCCGGCCATTGAGGACGCGCTGGGCAAGCCTGCGAAGCAGACGGCTCACGGAGAGAAAGCCATTTATACGTACCGCGTCGACGGGAATGTTCTGCTTAAGTTCGTCATTCCGGCTGCGACCGGCAGAGTCGACCATATCTCCGTATTCCGTCCGCCGGCGGAGGCAGATCCGTATCTTCTTGCGATCGAGGGCGAATCGGATCGTTTGTCCGCCTCCGCCTGGGAGAGCATGACGGCGTGGCGCAAGAAAATCGTCGCCTTTGCCGGCGTCTATCCGAACCGGGTATGGATCAACGGGCCGAACCGGAAGCAGGTCGCATTGACCTTCGACGACGGCCCCGACGAGCGAAATACGCTGGCCGTAGCGGACATATTGGACAGGTATCAGGTGAAAGGGAGCTTTTTCTTCGTCGGCGACCGCGTCCGGCAATATCCGGAAACGGTTAAGCAAATTTACGATGGCGGCCATCTCGTCCTGAGCCACAGCAACAGCCATAAACAGCTGATACAGCTTGCGGAATCTGACGTCGCTGCTGATCTGCAGGAGGCGGGGAAGGCGATTGAGGCCGTGATCGGGCGTATACCGGCGCTGCTCAGAACGCCTTACGGCGAGACGAATAATATGGTTGTGCGGGCCGCAGAACGGCTCGGTTATTCGATCGTCTTGTGGTCATTGGATACGCTGGATTGGTCCTCGAAGGATGAACGGCAAATCGTCGGCAATGTGCAGAACTACGCCCGCAACGGAGAAATCATTCTGATGCACAGCAGCCAGGGCAATGGTTCAACGGTGGCGGCGCTGCCCGCCGTGATCGAGACGCTGCGGCAAAAAGGATTCGAGATGGTCGATTTGGCCACTCTTCTGGGCGTTCCGGCGTACCAGGAGCCATCATCATGAAGAAGAAGCGCTGTGCCTTCGCTTAAACGAAGGACACAGCGCTTCTTCATTGACGGTCATGTTAGCCTTCAAAGAGAAAGGTCCGAACCGATTGCCAGGGGCTGTCGTCGTTCTCGCGGCCAAGCAACTCCATGCGATCGGCCGTAAACGCAAGATCGATCGGCTTGTGCCGCAAACTGGCAAGCACGTCGTGCATCTCGTCTGCGGTGAGCCGCTGGGCAACCGTCAAATGAGGCGTATATACATAAGGCTTGCCTGTTTCGACAAGCGGCCCGCTGCAGACGCGGCGGTACAACTCCAGCATCGGACCGGGATCGGCGAGCGCCAAATAGACAGTATGGTTAACGGGATAAAAGCTGGAAAAGCGATTGAAGCGAAGCTTGAGCGGAGGGGTTTGCGCTGCGGCGCGTTCCAGGTGCGCTTCAGCTTCCTTCCGTTTCTCTTGCGACCACAATTCCGTCTCGCGGACCGTCAGGTGCGGGGCGATGAACGGATAATGGGGATCGTATCTTTTTCGGTAATGGTTGGCAAAGTCTCGAATCTCTTCCGGCGGAAACACGGCGATGCCATACTGCATACGTATCCCTCCCGCATTCAGTGTGTGTCTGAACTGCTCTGCTTTATACATTATACCGCTTTCTTCGCGATGAAGCCAAGCGCGGCTTATTTTTGCCCCTGCCGGTCAACGATCTACACGTTCCGACACATTTCTTCATATTATGCTATATCCCCATCAAACCCGTTGATTGAGAGAGGAGCCCGCATATGGACAGCCGCGTACACAGCAAAGATGTCAAGCATGCCGTCTATCAGAAGCTGCAGGAACGCGGAGTCGGCATCGAGGAAATAGCCCGCATCGTCATGGAAATGCAAATTGCCTATAATCCGCTGTTGACGCTTGCGGCCTGTGTCGAATCCGTTCATGCCGTACTGAACAAGAGAGAGCTGCAGCATGCCATTCTCATCGGTATCGAGCTCGACTCGCTTGCCGAACGGGGACTGCTGTCCGAGCCGATTCAATCGATTGTAAGCTCGGATGAAGGTTTGTTCGGGTGCGACGAAACGTTAGCTCTCGGGTCTGTCTTCGGCTATGGCAGCATTGCCGTTACGACGTTTGGCTATTTGGACAAACGTAAATCCGGCATTATCCGCAAGCTGGATACGAAGGCCGGCAGCCATGTTCATACGTTTCTGGACGATCTGGTGGCAGGCATTGCCGCGGCGGCTTCCGGAAGGCTGGCGCATCAGCAGCGGGACCGGGAAGAAGGCACGCCGGCTTCGGCGCCCGGTGCGGATTCGGCTTCCATGGAATGATCTGGAGGAGACCCCATTCGAAAATAAGGCGTATTTCGATTGGTTACAATACGAGTACCCGAACAAAACATACAATGTGTGTTGGAGTGAGCGCTCGTGAATTGGATTTATTGGGCCAAATTGTATGAAAGCAAGTTTCAGGCAGGCTGTTTGGCAAAACGCATGGAAGAAGACTGGTGGATTTACGGCTACGAATGTCCGACAGAGGTACAAGTATACCGCTCCAAAAAAGGACGCTTCGGCGTACGATATATGCTGTAACATTTTACAGCCATGCATGCAATTTATACTTGACGCGAAGAAGGCAGTTGGTGTATAGTTAGATTTGTCGCTGTTTGACAGCATCTTGCCAACTGACGCGGGGTGGAGCAGTCCGGTAGCTCGTCGGGCTCATAACCCGAAGGCCGCAGGTTCAAATCCTGCCCCCGCAACCAATATCTTCGCGAGGGCCTATAGCTCAGTTGGTTAGAGCGGTCGGCTCATAACCGATTGGTCGGGGGTTCGAGTCCCTCTGGGCCCATCATCCAGTGCCGAAGTGGCGGAATTGGCAGACGCACAGGACTTAAAATCCTGCGGTAGGTGACTACCGTACCGGTTCGAGCCCGGTCTTCGGCATAGCTCGCAACAAGGCGCCAGCCTATCGTTAGACTAACGGTAGCCTGGCGTTTTTTCGCGTGCGCATCGCTTTCAAACAAAGGAATTAACCGCGCGACCGATCTGCTGGAATGGGCCCGGCCTTCGCAGAAGCACCCTATGTTTCCTTCAGCAAATTAACCTTTGATGGGATATTCGCCGTTCTCCGGCCATATAATAAATCACTATCCCCTATGAGGTGATTGCCATGCCGTCCATTATCCTGGCGCCATTTAAGATTGTGGGAGCCGCCGGGGAAGTCGTCTTTGGCGATGTGCTGCAGGTGAATCCCAAAACGACGGAAAAATCGTACTCCGGATCGGGAGGCAACGTGACCGGCGATTTTACGGTTACGTTCTCGCTGGTGAGCTTGACGAACACGCTTGATACGGATGCTATCGACTCAAGCAATACCGCCAACAATTGACCGTGAAGGACCGAGGACCGTGCCACAACAGCGACACCGGCTGCCATTTGACCGGCTTGCGCTGTTCATGGCGCGGTCCTTTTCCTTGCGGCGTATCGGCGTATAGCTTCAAGCGGCGATTAAGGAAAACGAACGTCGACTTCGTGGAACAGATTGTCGTTGACGAGCTTGCGCATATGAAGCTGAAGCACGCCGTTTCGGTAAACCGCTTTGCAGCTGGACGGAACGACCAGGCTGCTGAGCCGGATGGTTTGCGCCGTATCGTCGGGGGTCCCTTCCAGCCTGATCTGATTGGAGCTGAGCATGACGCGCACTTTGCGGGCCTGCGTTTTGTCCGGGATGTGCACTTTGACGATGACGTTATTGTGCGTATCGAACAATTCCGTATGGTAAGTCCGCTGCTTGACCGTTGCCAAATTGACGGTCGGCAGCGCCTGCTTCAGCACATTTTGCACATATTCCTCTATCCACGAGGCGCTGTCCCCTTTTCCGACCGGAGGCACCGGCAGCTTGCCCCCAAAAAATTCTTCGAAGTTGCGCCAGTTGAAATCGAAGAACGGGTTGTTTTTCGGTTGATCCATCGCGCGCTCGCCTCCCCATTTGCTTGCTACTTATGATATGAAGCAGGGAGCCAAACGATGATAGATCGTGCGAGCACATAAAATTGAAATCCCGTACATATATATGAAATGACCTCTACGAGAAATTAGGTGTTCGACCATGCCGGCCATCGTAGGCGCATTGAAAATTTTGACTATCGGCTCGGGCTCCATCGTTCATATCGGCGATTCCGTCCAGCTCGCTCCGAGGAGCTCGGCCAAAACGTACGCCGGGGCGGGCTCGTTCATTACGGGCGATTATGTGCGCATCTATAACCACTACAGCAGCACGAACGTGCTCGACAAAGATGTTATCGATTCCTCGCCGATCTCCTTCGATAAGGCAGGTGGACTTTAAGCGATGCAGTTGACTGTTCATCAGAGCATTGTCATTCACCAGTTGCGGGTCGAATCCGTTAGCAATTCGTCCGTCCTGCAGATCGGAACGGCCGGAATCGTCAAAGCGCTGTCCAATTTGTACAATACCGGCGGATTTACCGGGCCGGCGCCGCTGCCTATGGCTCCGCTACCCGCAACTTCTACGCCGCTCGTTCCTCTGGCGGGTCCGGGCGCTAGATAACGGAGGTATGTCCATGCATTCGTCCTTCAATTCGTCCTACTTCGCGCAGCTCCATCGGTACATGCAATGGCAAACGGACCGAATTCGGCAGTTGGAGCAGAAGGTCGATTTGCTGGAAAAACGATTGGAGGCTCTCAAGCAGCAGAGGGCGATTACCGTGGAGAAAATCGAATACAACTTCGACCAGCTCAAAGTGGAAAAGCTGGAAGGCTCGATGAGCATCGGGCTGTCGCCTTCCGGCCTCGGAAACCAATCGGTCGAGGAGCTCGCCGTCGGCGGACAGGTCATTCATACGAATACGTCCCGGTCGGAAAGCTATGAGCGCATCCAGAACATCGTTTTGACATATTTGGAGGCGGATTGTCCCGACGAGCTAAGCGAGCTGGAGAATAAATATTCCATCAGGCTGGATGAAGATTTGCGCGAAAAAATAATCGCGGATTTGCAAAACCAGGCTGGGCTAAGAATCGAGCATTACATGGATACGCTGATGAAAGGTCCCCAGCACATCTTGACGCCGGACGACGAGCAGGAAATAGCCCGCCGCGTGATAGAAGATATTCGGGCCGGCGTCGAACAGTTCGTAAGCCATTATAAGCCCGAAGGAAAGGAATGAGAGGGTCATGATTCTGCAGGTGGAGAATAAGGAGCTGACCGTCGGCAGCATTCGGGTGCTCGGCATTACCAGCTCCTCCTCGCTGCTTGTCGGGGATACCCAGGTCATCACGCTGTCTTCGATTTTCGATACGCCGCCCGAGTCGCTGATCATCGGTCCGCTCGTACCGCTAGCCGGGCCGGTTGGCCCGTCGCGATGAGCGTTCCTGCGTTTCAGCCGCGAACCTCCATGGTGGGCAGAATCAAGGTCGACCAGATTCAGTTCGACTCCACCGTATTTATAGGCGATCTGGTCGATTTCTCGCCCGTTACGCGGGCCATCGCCGTGATGCGGGAAATTCCCCGCTTTATCGGGAACGAAGGGCGTTTTTCCGAATATATGATCTTTACGCGGCCGATTCCGCCGCCTATCGTTCACGAGCCTCTGCAGGTCGGTACGGTGAACGCCGATCCGGTTATTCGCGTCGGGCAAGTCCAGGTTCTCGCTTTGTCGACGGCTTCGCTGCTGCAGGCCGGAAGCGTGCGGGCGATCCGGGCGGAGACCCGTGTCAAGCATGTTCGCCAGCTGCTGCGGGGACGCAGATGATCCAAGCGAGAAGGCCTGCTTCGCCGCTTTCGTACGGAGCAGGCCTGGTTGTTTGTGGTGCCCAGTCCTGCTTCGCGGCTGCTCCCTGTATCCTGATGCTTGCCAAATGGGTACGAATGGTTCAAGATGAAAAGAAGCAAGGCTGCGGCATAAGAGCCTGGCCTGCCGCACTTGACGGAACACATCATCCGGCGATAGGATGAGACCATGGAATCATTTGGACAAGCCAAGGAAAAGGAGAGATCGAATTTGGCGCGCACAAAAATCGAGCACGTCGGCGTAATGGTAAGCGATATGGAGGCGTCCATCGCCTTTTACAAAGAAGTGGTCGGCCTTAAGCTCAAAGGGACGCTTGATCATACGAACGGTGTGATCAAGCTCGCGTTCCTCGGCTTTGGCGAAAGCGGGGAGACGGAGGTTGAGCTTATTCAAGGATATCACAGCAGCTTGCCGACGGAAGGCAAGGTGCATCATATCGCATTTACGGTGGACGATGTCGAGGCGGAATTCGCCCGAATCCGCTCGCTGCCGGTCAAGCTGATCGATCAGGAGATTACGACGCTGCCGAACGGCGCCCGCTATTTTTTCTTTCACGGACCGGACGGGGAATGGATCGAATTTTTCCAGCCAGCGGGCTCGTAGCCTAGAGAGGGAGTGGAAGGAAGGACATGCTGCTGAGCAAAAGCCAGAAGAAGCTGATTCTCGACATTTTGATGAAAGAGCGGCGGCGGCTGTTCTCCCGGCATAAGGGGGAGCTCCTCGACAAGACGATTGCCGATCTGTCGCAGGCCGTCCGCAATGAGAATATCAATATTACCGACCCTGCCGACAAGTCGCTGGACTGGAGCTCGCGGGGCAAGCGAAAGCGATAGCTCCCGCGGCTGCGGCGGAACGGGGACTCCCGTCCCGCGGGATCAAGGCGCGAGTTCGGGAAGGGGAGAAGCAGCGCTTAAGCCGCCGGGCTTGACCTTACGCTTTCGCCGCCGCGCCGCGGCGACGCTGCCGAGCACCGAGACCGGCGACTTGTCGGAAACGTTGGCGATCAAGCGGCTGTTCCAAGAGCGGGCCTATCGCATTCCGGTGACGGCCAACAAGTCGATGCTTGGCCATTGGCTCGGTGCAGCCGGGGGAGCGGAGGCGATGGCGCTGGCAAAAAGCCTTGAGACGGGCACGATTCCGCCGACGATCAATCAAGAGGAGAAGGACCTGCGGTGCGATCTGGACTGCGTGCCGAATGCGGCGCGGCAGGCCGAGGTTAAGATCGGTTTGTCCAACTCCTTCGGGTTTGGCGGCCACGATGCAGTGATCGTCCTGAAGAAATACGAGGAATAGCTTTTTACGATAAACGATGCCTACAAGACCCGTCGCTCGGGTCTTTTTGTATCTTTGCGCGCCGTACGCGGCTTTCCTTCGCTCCAGCGGTTTAGCAATCGGGAGGGGCACTTTTCCAGGAAGCGTCATATCTTGTAGTACTTAAGGTCGGAGAGGTGCATAAACGGTGAAAATTGAAATTCGCGCAGAATTGAAAATCAATGTGAAAAAAATAGTCAAAGATTGCACGCTCAATGTTTCCGACGGAAAAGCTTCGTTCCGAAATCAAAGGCATCGTCAAGCTGTGGGCGGAGCGAAGGCTGAAGGAAAGCGGCTGGCCCGTGCCGATCGACACGGAGGAGATTAAGACATATTTGCTCGAGAACGATATTATTAAAGAAAACAAGTCAGCGGCACTAATCGACACGAATGAAGAAGCGCATCTGTACAAATGATACTTTCAGACTATACGGATAATTCCAGGCGATCATTTTAAAATAGTATTCGACAAAATTAGGCAACCCATGGTATTATACTGTTGCATCTGTTTCCAATATTTATAATATCTTCGGATGTTACATCACATAAGATGCTGCGAATGATGATGGATGGAGGTTGCGGAATGAAAAAGGTTGCTGACGAAGAAATTCAGCTGCTGGTCGATTCTTTGCATCTGAATGAGAAGGACATTCTCGACAAATTTACGCTGACGTTGGACGGAGAAGCCTTGTCGGAGGAAGAGGCCGTTCGGTTCATCCAATTTCTCAGAAGCGAATTATCGATTCCGGTCGATGACGAGACGGGAAGCAAGCTTCGTTGCTATCATTGAATCATTGATTTTTACCTAATGTCAGGGGGATGTTAACGGGCTGCCGGCAATAGGGTTTGCGATATGAACAAGATTTGCGATATTAAATTGGAATGGAGCCGATCATGAGATACCTAGCTGAACTGGAGATGATTCGCAAGTCGCCCGACAAGCACCGCTTCGAACCGTTATCCGAGGCCGAACTGCAAAGAGAGGCTGTCCAAGGGGTGCCGGAAGATTATCTGGATTTTTTGCGGGAGATCGGCCACGGGACGGTCGGCGGCAACGGTTTCGCTTTTTATGGCGGCTTGGTTGAAGTGGACGAGATCTTGGGCCACCTCTATGACGAAGAGGATTCCTGCCCGGAATTAAAGGATATTTTGCTGTTTGGCGATAATTGCAGCGGCGACCCTGTAGGATTTCTGACGACGGACGGCTGGGCCCTTGTGGAAATATGGCACGACGACGATTTGTCCGTTCACTACCGGGAAGAAAAAAGCTTCGAGGAATTTGTAAAATCGCTGTTTGCGGATTATGCCTAAAAGATAGACGCTTAACGCTGCTTTGCCCCGATTTGTGCGGGGTACTTTTTTGCTTTCCGGAAATCCGCCAAAAACAGAAAAAGCCCTTGATTGCTCAAGGGCTTTTCAGTATGACCTGTAGTGGGCTCGAACCACTGACCCCCACCCTGTCAAGATGGTGCTCTCCCAGCTGAGCTAACAGGTCTTAATCGAACATCGCCTTGTCTTCGCAGCGACAATTAGTATAATAGCAGGAAGCGGGCACGCAGTCAAGGGTTTTGGCGAATTTTTCTGAGAAAATTTTGGGGGGATTTCGGTTCCTGATTTTTGCTGCGAGCAAGCGCGCCGGTTTGCCGCAAGCAAGTGCGGCGGGCTTGATGCCCGGGGCCAACGGGGGCCGTTCCGAAGCCGAGATAGTGTAAAATCTCTGTGGGTGTAGGAATTGGAAAAAGCGGATATAGAAAAAGAGCTTCTCCCTTGGTAAAGTGATGTTTGCGCACAACACACCAAGAAGGAGGAAGCTCCTGTGAGCCACTTTACCACAACAATGCCGACGATGAAAGAGATTGAGCAATGGATTTTCCGGAAAATGCAGGAGGAATTCGCTCGTGCGATGAAGCAGGTACTGGAGGCGCTGGATCAGCAGATCCTGGAGCAACGGGACCGAGAGCGTTATCGAGTAAAGGACGAGCGTGAAACAAGCGTCA